>NZ_WYEW01000002.1:0-281564 GCF_015143665.1 Salegentibacter sp. BLCTC
CCGATATGACAGCACCGACAGCTGAATTGGTATTTCCCGAAACACTGTAAGTCAGGTTCCCTACACCGGCATCATCGTCAAAATATGGTAACAGACTAATAGTTTCTGTAACCGCTCCTACATTACGTTCAATATCAGGGAGCTCTGAGGCGATGGTAGGTCCTTCAGAAGTTACATTTAGAAAATCCCAGGTGCCTTCTAACTCTACACCGGGAGTATTGGAAGTACCTATCATGCCCACGGCCAAATCAATTTCAGTATTTTGCATAGCCTGTAAAATTGATCCTTCGGCAATAATACTACCTATGCTAACCTGGGCACCTGCATCTAAAGAATATTTTAAATTTACCTCTCCATTTACAGGATTTACAACAAAATAGAATGACACACTACTGCTTGGTCTTTCAATCTCAGGAATATTGATATTTAATGGGGATTGGGGAATATCGTTAATTTCCTGAAGCGCTATAAACCCTGTAGGGCTAATAACAAATTTTATATAATTGCTTTGGGTACCATCTCCTATAAAAAATCCGAGTTCTCCATTTGTGGGAGAATTAGTTCCATAAAGCTGCACAGGTCCATTAAAATTGGCAATACCGCCTTCTACCGTAAAATTACCAGCCTTAGTATGAACCTGAATGCCATATTGAAATGCTTTTTCCTGATTATTACTTGAACCCAATGCTGTACCGGAAGTCATGTGCATAGTCATTGCTCCAATTGCACCTCCAAGAATATCATTCTCATTAGGGTCGTTGGGGTCATCACGTCTATCCAACCAATTTAACCAATTAGGGTTAGGGTCTCCATTATTCATCAAACCGGTTAAACCAAGTCCCTTATACCCTCCCAATTGGGTGTTACTGGTAAAAAGTTCATTAAATACCGGGAGCAAAAAAGCATCGCTTCCCGATTGCTTGGGGTTTCCTAATTGAAATACATCGCTTTCATCGGGTATACCGTCTGCGTCATCATCCAAATCATTTAAATCTGATACATTATCTCCGGTATCAGACTTATCAAAATCGTTTGGCTGTGAGCCACCATTACAGGGGTCGGTACCATTATCTTCTTCGTCCTGATTCGTATAACCGTCAAAATCATAGTCGGCATTCGCATCATAACCGGGATCTCCGGGTAATTTACACTCTCCAAAATCCTGAGGTTCCAAAACTATAAGTTTACCGTTCAAGGTAACTACCCATATGGTGCCCGGAAATATTTCATTATCGCTATTACAGGTAACACCCAAAGGGTCCCCACCTAATCCTGATACAAAAGATGGAGTAAGTTTGTTAAGACTGCCATCGGGATTAAGTTCTACTCTTCTTAATTCGCCAGTATTTACACCAGCTATAAGATTCCCCTTCATCGTACCGTTAAAATTGCTGGCGGTGTATTCATCTATGCCGTTTGTATTGGTTCCCCAAATAGTTACTAGATCATCTACAGGCCCGTCAGGGTTTGCCAGGCCGGGTCCTCTCCAATCACCTTCAATAGGATTGGCAACCGTAACCGGGGGCCAGTCGGCCGGAAGCGCAACATTAGGATTATTTGTAAAGTCGCCGGAATTCTTCAATGGATGGTATTTTTTAGTTCTAAAAACAGCACCGGTAGTGCCATTTTTAGAAGGATTTGTATATAATCCTGCTCCTAGCGGGTTAGCCCTAATTGGCGTGGGATGCCCTCCATAAAAGCTTCCGAAGTTATAATTTTGAATATCTGTGGTTACTAAGTGCAAATGATCTTCATTATTTATCTTTTCCCCTCCAGAGGAAACCGTGCTTCCAGGCTCATTCGGATCATAATCATTGGTTACTGCTCCTCCTCCTTCATTTACCGGAAAACCTCCCCAACCTCCGTTCGAGCCATTTTCTGTAACATATAAAGCTCCGGTTTCAGTTAAGACAAGGTCATAAGAATTTCTATAGCCGGGAGAAAAAATTTGTACCGGTCCGCCGGGCACTATTTTAGCCTGATTTAATCCATCATTTCCTCCAAACGGATCATTAACATCTATCCCATCATAACCGGCTGCATCGGGATTAGAGATACCATTTATATTTGGCCTTGTTGGGTCATCTACAGTAGGAAGATCGTATATATATTTTCTACCATTATCAGTTTTTACCGGCATACTATTTATCATATCTAAATTAACCGCCAGGATAGCCGCAGATAGGGCATATTCTGTAGTGTATGCGAAATTGACTGAAGGTGCACCCGCATTTGTATGGCCACCCTGCGCTACAATAAGATAATTTACACCATTTATATTTGCCATTTCCATCCCATTGGTAGCATGATTTTCTTCTGAACGCGGAAGACCACGAACAAGATCAACTACGTCCCAGGAATTTCCGTTCCAACTAAACCGGGTAATAATACCTGAATTGGTATCTAGATTTGTATCTCCACTTCCGCCTCCACCGCCTCCACCAATTCTAAAATCGCTAGAGGCTACATAAATTACAGGATTTGCTGCGGTACCTCCTACTGTAAGCCCGGTTGTTTCCCTAAAACTTGAGCTATAAAGACTAGCATCGTCATTATGATCCTGAATAGTTGATATCCCCAAAAGGGTCTCCATATCAAGTACTTTATAATCTGTTACCGATATGCGCTCAATAGTTAAAATTTTGATAGCACCTGTATATTCAGCCACATATAGTCGCCCATCTGGTCCAAACATCAATGAAGTTCCATTAGATATAGAGCCATTTCCATTAAAGTCTAGGTTGCTTTGGGAAAAGCTTTGCGCATATAGACTAAGGTTAAAAAAACCTGCCCAGGATATTGCGAATAAAATAAAGGTACATCCCCTTAGAAAGTTATTATTTTTCATCCCTTTATATATTTAGTCAAAAAATTGATTCCAATAAATCACGATAGGTGCTAAATGGTCATTACTAAGGGGCAGATGTATGTGGGTTACTTAATATTAAGTCTTACTAATTACAAGAAGCTTTATAACTGTAAATTTTAAGACAAAAAATTATTTGGGGATTGCAAACAAAACATTGTACCACTCAATAAAAAGCATACAAAATTTAAGAACTGTAATATTATATGTTGGGGATAATCTGGGGAGAAAATTCTATACTAAATTTAGTGAAAAATTATTATTTAAAAAAATTATTGAGCTTCTCCCAAAAGGGTCAAGTAAAATTTTGTTGTAACACCTAGTCTGGTTTTTAGAATTGGCCAAGTCAATTTATTCAAAAATCTGAATATAACTATTGCGAAATCACCTTAAAACCGGTAACAATTTCTACTTTTAGTAAACCATCTTATGGCAAGCCTTCGGCAACACACCCTTATTTTTGAGTAAATATATCCGGTTAATTGCTCGGTATACAATTATAGTTTAAAAGTAGTTTTAAAACTCTACAGCATAGAAATTCTATTATTTCATATGGATTCTTTAGTAAGCATATTTAAATAAAACCTATCTTTCTTTGTTTAAACCTGTTTTATATGAAGCCTAGAATCATAATTTTTGACGTAAATCATAGCCTTTTAAATATGTTTACTTTAAAAGAAGAGGTAAATGCTGCCCTGGAAAATGAAATGGGCTTTGAGATTTGGTTTCCTAAGTTATTGCATTATTCTTTGGTAGAAACCACAACCAAAAATTACAGGAATTTTACCGAAATAGCTCTGGAGACCTTTAGAATGATTTCAGATAAATTTGATAAATCCTTTACCAATTCAGAAGCAGCGAATATAATTTCAGAAATCACTAAACTCCCTCCCTTCCCAGATGTAAAACCGGGACTTGAGGAATTAAAAAACTCTGGTTACAGGCTTATTGCTTTCAGTAATGGTAAACACGATGTTTTACAATCTCAACTGAAATTTGCTGAACTAAATTCTATTTTTGATGGAATTCATAGTGTTGAAGAAGTAAAAAAATATAAGCCACACCCTCGCAGCTATCAATATATTTTAAATAAGTATCGCGTTACAGCCCAAAAAGCATTAATGGTCGCTGCTCATCCCTGGGATATTCTCGGAGCAAAACGGGCTGGCCTTAAAACTTGTTTTATAGAAAGACCGGGAGAAATTTTTTATCAATTAGCGGATAAACCGGATCTAAGACTTAACGGGATTGATAAAATTTCACAAAACTTATAGAGGTTAAAACTCTAGAGAGATTAGGAGATCCTGAACTATAGTTTTCCCGTCTTTATCTAGCAAAACTCAAGTACGTATCAAATACTTCCTGTAACGTTAAATCCATTTAAAAATAATAGGATAATTCTTCTTTCTTCTTTGGGATGTTTATTTTTAGGAAAAAAGAAAGATGGAGAAAGTTAATTTAGGAAATTCAGGAATAAAATCTGCACCAATTATTTTTGGTGGAAATGTGTTTGGTTGGACATTAGATGAAAAAGAGTCATTTAAAATGCTCGATGAACTTTTTGAACTGGGTTTTACCACCATTGATACTGCCGATGTTTATTCTCGTTGGGCAGATGGCATACCTCACGGGACTTCAGAGAGAATTATTGGTAAATGGATAAAAACCCGTAAAATAAGGGATAAAGTCACGCTTATTACCAAAGGTGGCTCTTGTTTGCAGCCCGGCGGACCAAAAAATAATTCCAGAGATTATCTTACCGGTGCGGCAAAAGATTCCCTTTTAAGACTTCAAACCGATTATATTGATCTTTATTTTACTCATTATGATGATAAAGAAACCCCTGTGGAAGAGGCATTGGAAGCTTACCAGAGTTTTATATCAAGTGGCGAAATAAAGCATATTGGGGCTTCAAATTTTTCTGCGGAAAGATTACAAAAATCCCTTAGCATCGCTACAGAAAAAGACCTGCCCCCTTATGAGGTTTTTCAACCGGAATATAATTTAATGGTACGCGACAAATTTGAAGGAGAAATAGAAGAAATTTGTTCTAAAAACCAATTAGGAGTCGTTCCTTATTTTTCTCTCGCCAGCGGATTTCTTACTGGAAAATATCGTAAAAAAGAAGATTTTGAAGGAAAAGACAGGAAAATATTTACAGAAAAGTTTTTAAACCCACGCGGAGAAAAAATCCTAAAAAGCCTGGACCAAATTTCTGAAAAACATCAGGTTACTCAAGCCGGTATTGCGCTTGCCTGGTTAATGAAAAGACCCGGGGTGAGCGCACCAATTGCCAGTGCTACCAAATCTTCTCACCTTAAGTCCTTTATTGAGGCTATTGAAGTAAACCTATCTCAAGAAGATATGCAGGTTTTAAATAAAGCGAGTGAAACCCAGGATTAATATCCACCTATAAATTGATATAAAAAAATAGTCCCGAAGAAATAGTTCCCCCGGGACTGTTTTTATTGAAAACTAAATTCAGTTGTATTGAAACCGCCTGAAAGTATTTAGAATAAGAAAAACTTCTAATCTTAGCTATTGATTCTGGAAAGCAGTTTCTTAAACTATAATTAACTACCTCGGGATATTACACCCTTTGGCGGTGCCAATAAACGCTTAGGCTAAAGCCGAAACCAGTTCGGCAAAATCTACTTTTTGTTGCTCGCCTGTTTTCATATTTTTAAGGGTAAACTTCTTTGATTCTATTTCTTCTGCCCCTGCCAGAATCACAAAAGGTATTTCGCGCTTATTGGCGTAATTCATTTGCTTTTTCATCTTCGCCGCATCCGGAAACAACTCGGCAGTAATACTTTCACTTCTTAGTTTATTTACAGCCTTTAATGCATATAGCGCCTCGTCATCACCAAAGTTTATAAAAAGAGTCCTGGTGTTTTGGGTTACTGCTTTGGGAAAAAGATCAAGCTCCTCCAGAACAAGATAAATACGATCCAGGCCAAATGAAATTCCAATACCACTCATATCTTTTAGACCAAAAATTCCGGTTAAGTCATCGTATCTACCGCCACCACCAATAGAACCCATTTTTACATTTTCAGGTGCAGAAACTTCAAAAATAGCTCCCGTGTAATAATTAAGCCCACGCGCCAAAGTGACATCAAGATCAAGTTTCGCCGTTTGTAATGGCATTTCAGCAATCGCTTTTTCAATAAATTCCAATTCCTTAATACCTTCTTTTCCAGTTTCAGAATCAGCCAATATTTCTTTAATTCCAACAATTTTTTCAGTAAAAGAACCTTTTAGACTAAAGATTGGCTGAATTTTTTCAATGGCGTTTTCAGAAATTCCTTTTTGCAACATTTCTTTCTTTACGCCTTCTTCGCCTATTTTATCCAGTTTATCCAGCGCTACTGTAAAATCGATAAGTTTATCCTTTTCGCCAATAACTTCAGCAAAGCCAGAAAGTACCTTTCTATTATTAATTTTAATAGTAACCCCTTTTAATTTTAAAGCTGAAAAAACGGCATCGTATAATTGTACGAACTCCACTTCCTGCCAAAGGCTTTTACTGCCAACTACATCTGCATCACATTGAAAAAACTCTCTAAAACGTCCTTTTTGTGGCCTATCGGCACGCCATACCGGTTGAATTTGGTAGCGTTTAAAAGGAAAATCTATTTCATTTTGATGTTGTACCACATAGCGGGCAAAAGGTACGGTAAGATCATATCGTAAGGCTTTTTCACTAATGGAAGAAGTAATCTTTAAACTGTCTTTAGCCTGATAAGCTTCAGCATTAGCCTTCTTTAGAAAATCGCCCGAATTCAAAATTTTAAAAATTAATCGATCTCCTTCTTCCCCATATTTTCCCATAAGGGTATCAGAGTTCTCAAAACTTGGGGTTTCTATTGGTTGAAAACCAAATTTTTTAAATTCGGTTTTAATTTTATCGAAAATAAAATTTCTTTTAGCAACTTCGGCCGGGTTAAAATCTCGAGTTCCCTTTGGGATAGAAGGTTTTTGTGCCATAAAATATGTAAGGTATAAGTACTTTTTTAGTTTAATTTGAACGCTACAATGCGCTTTAAACAGCGCTGCAAATATCTTAAATTTTAAATGAACCCAAACAAATTTCAGATTTTAAGTAACATTCTCCCACTTATGAAGTCTAACTAAATAGCACTGAAAACAATTTCTATGTTTGGGTTATTTAAGGAAAATGTAAGTATCGCTTTTAATTCAATTAAAAGTCAACTATTACGAACCATACTTACCGTATTAATTATCGCTATTGGCATCACTGCCTTGGTAGGGATTTTAAGTGCGGTAACTGCTTTAGAAAATACCATTAGTAGTGATTTTGCTTCTATGGGAGCCAACACCTTCAATATACAACGTTATGAATTTAATTCCCAACGTCGTGGCGGTGGTGAGATAGAAAAAGTAAATCCAATAATAAGCTATCGGGAAGTTAGAAAGTTTGAAGAGAATTATCAATATCCAAAAGCACAAACTGCAGTATCATTTACCGGAACTACAGTTGCCGAAGTAAAATATCTTAACGAAAAAACCGATCCCGAGGTAAGAGTGCTTGGCGTAAATGAGAACTTTCTTGAGAACTCTGGGCTAAACCTGGAAACCGGACGTGAATTTAATATTTTTGATATTCAAAACAATAATAATGTAGTAATTCTGGGCTCTGATTTTGCTAAACCCGAAGGCCTTTTTAAAGGAGAAGATCCTATAGACAAAGTAATTAGCATTAGAGGGGCGAAATTTAGGGTTATTGGAATACTTGAATCTAAAGGTTCTACTTTCGGGAATAATCAAGATCTACGGGTTTTAATGCCTATACAGGTAGCACGCTCTATGTTTACCCAACCTCAAATTAACTATGCGGTAAGCGTAAAAGTTGATGATAAAGAGTTATTAGAAGGTGCGCAAGATGAGGCGATTTTAACCTTTAGAAATATCAGGAAACTCAACCCTATAGAAGAAAATAATTTTGGGCTGGAACGAAGTGACGATCTCATTAATCGAATTTTTTCCATTACCAGCTATCTAAATTACGCTGCATGGATTATTTCTATCATCACCATATTTGGTTCTTCTATTGCCTTAATGAATATTATGTTGGTGAGTGTTACCGAAAGAACACGTGAAATTGGGGTTCGAAAAGCCCTGGGAGCAAAAAGACGGACAATTGCAACCCAATTTTTTATGGAAACCCTTATTATTGGACAATTAGGCGGTATCCTTGGAATTATTTTGGGTATATTAATTGGAATGGGGGTTTCGGCAGCAGCCGATTTTGATTTCACCACTCCATGGGTAGCTATTCTTTGGGCCACCGCTATTACTATTTTGGTGGCTATTCTCGCCGGAAGTTACCCGGCAGCTAAAGCTGCAAAACAAGATCCTATAGAGTCACTTAGGTATGAATAAAAGTTGAAATTAATACATTAGTTTGGGAACTAACGATTTTCTTCTCTTCTAGTCCCATAAGTCGTTTTTGCCCAAAATTTTCTTACGTAACATACTTTTTGCGTCACCAATAGATACTGCCATTAATGGCAGCCAATTCTCGGGAATTTCACCAAGTGGCCGACCTGGTTTGTGCTATTTAAAGATATTTTGATCTGATATTTATAAATCTCTTTTTGGGTCTAAGAGTTACTTAATTTTTAAAAATAGTCATTTCAAATTTTAAATGGTATTCTCTTTAAGGAAGGTTACACTGCCACCATAAATACCCTTTTAGAAAATTAGTTGGAAAAGAATTTCCTCTAAAAAAACTTGATGAAGCTTTTGAAGCGGCCAATAGCGGTAAATATTATAGAATAGGTATAAATCAAGATAATTAGAACTATAAAACTTCTGAAAATCAACAGCTCTTTTTGATTCTCAATTGCTGTAAAACATCAGCAAAGAATTCTGTTTCTATTTGGTATGTATTAACTAATTACTTGAAAAAAGATGCTCTTATGCTGAGCATCTTTTTTTGTATATAAAAATTCATCCAATTTTATGATGCCGGATAAAGATAATTCGCTTCAAAACTCAATGGAATTCCCAGCCACCAATAAACTAAAAGAAAAATAGTCCAGGCCACTAAAAAGATAGCCGAAAAAGGTAGCATCATAGATATAAGGGTTCCTATTCCCATACCCTTAACATAGCGCTGGCCAAAGACAACCACTAATGGAAAATAAGGTAAAAGAGGAGTAATAATATTAGACACCGAATCCCCTACTCTATAAGCCGCCTGAGTAAGGTCGGGCGAAATCCCCAATTGCATGAGCATAGGTACAAAAATAGGTGCTATAAGTGCCCATTTGGCCGATGCAGAACCCACCATTAAATTTACAAACGCACTTAAAATTACAATACCAACTATAGTTACCTGCCCCGGCAAATCTAATGCCTGAAGAAAATTAGCTCCTTTTATAGCTATTAAAAGTCCAATATTAGAACGAGAAAAAGCATCTATAAAAAGTGCCACAAAAAAGGCCATAACAATATAATAGCCCATGCTTTCCATAGATTTTGTCATACTCTTTATTAAATCTCCTGAAGATTTATACTTTCCAGATACAAAGCCAAAAACCAATCCGGGAATCAATAGTAACACAAATATTAAGGGAACTATTGCTTTCATTAAAGGTGCATGGAATGAAGTAAGAGATTTAGTCTCGGGATCAACCATTCCGGGACCTCTTAAAGCTGAATCTTCAGGATATGCCCATAGAAACAAACCAACCAACCCGAGAACCATTGCCAGGAATCCCAACCAAAAAGCTTTACTTTCCTTAGCCGAGACCTTTTCCATTTTTGGCATTTGATCTTCATCTCCATCTATTTTCACTTTGGCAAGCCTTGGTTCTACTATTTTATCGGTTATCCACCATCCCACAAGTACTATTAACAAAGTTGAAGCAGAGGTAAAATACCAATTATTTAATGGATTTAAATTAATATTAGGATCCATAATTCTGGCGGCTTCCAAAGTAAAGCTCATAATAAGCGGGTCTATAGCCGAAGGGATAAAATTTGCAGAGAAACCTCCAGACACCCCTGCAAAGGCAGCGGCAATACCAGCTAAAGGATGGCGACCGGCTGCGTAAAAAATAACACCTCCCAATGGAATTACCAACACATAACCGGCATCTGCAGCGGTATGACTCACAATGGCTATTAAAATAAGCATTGGAGTTAGTAATTTCTTGGGTGTGAAATTTAGTAGCTTTTTAAGGCCAGCATCAATCCAGCCCGAATGTTCTGCCACCCCTACACCCAGCATAGCTACCAAGACTATTCCCAGAGGAGCAAAAAGCACAAAAGTATCTACCATATTGGCAAGAAATTCGGCTAATTGATTTCCGGTAAGTAAATTTTGAACATTAAGGCTATCACCGGTCATTGGATGAGTTTCCCCAAAATCAAAAGGAGATAGAAAAGCCGATAAAACCCATATAAAAATGAGTAAATAAAAAAATAAAATTGCGGGATCTGGTAATTTATTCCCCATCTTTTCAACTAAGTCAAGAGCCTTATTTAACATGCCCTTTTTAGGAGAATTAACTGCGTCTGCCATAATTTAAATTAGATAGAATGTTAATGAAGTGCTAAAATAGAAAATTATTAAAGAAGTATTCAGCAATCCTAAAGTGAAATCATTGAGGAAGCCTTCTTTATACCTTGGCCATTTCTATAACCTGTTTTTTGTGCCAAAAATTAATTATAGCCATTAGCCAAATTAAAAGAATAATGCTTTCTTTTTTTGGAGTTGCTTTACGTAGTTTATTTTTTAGTACAATGCCTTATTGAATCCAAAACAACAATTACATCCGAAACACGATAAACTAAAATACCTCGTTGCAAACCAACGAGGCATTAAATGGATTTTTTTTGTATTTCGAGTCAAGCCCCGGAAGATCCTATACTATCGGGATAAAACTTGGATGGTTCCGTAGAATCCAAGCTAATTAAATATTTCTCTTAAAGGCCCGGGATATCTTTCATCTTCCCATTTTCAGATTTTCCCAATACAACAACCTCTTTACTTTCTTTGTACTCCTCAATTGCTAATAACAATTGCTCCCTGGTGTCCCTTCGAATTTTTATTCCGGTTCGTTGGTTTTTATTGCGGACTTCAATATAATATCCATCTCTTAAATCTTTAGGTTTCGTAGAAGGTCTTCCCATAATTAACGTTTAAATATACTATAGTATTTAATCTTAAAACTGCTTTTTTATCCAAAACAATAAGATAAATCAGGAGGTCATTTTTCTTAATTTTATTAGTTTCACCAACCTATAGTGAAAGGCAAAATCTCCTTATTAAAGCTTTTATCAATTTTTAGAATAAAAAAATAATCTCATAATTTTATAATTGGGTAACATACGAAAAAGAAATTATAAAACCTACTACCAAGCTTTCCTCCTACTTATTAAAGCCTTATAAAAGCGATTTATAAGAAATTTTTAACAAATTAGCATCCTTATCTCTAAAACTCTATACATAGATAAGCTAAAACTAGTCTTGATTATTAACTATCTCTTTATCCATTTCATCCAGCAAGTCTATTAATGTTTCCAGTTTTATAGGTTTTACCACATAATTGTTCACATTATTAAAATGCCTTGCTTTCTCTCTATCGGCTTCATTAATGCTGCTGGTAAGTATATAAATAGTTATTTTAGATTGAATAGGAATGTCTTTAAATTTTTCTAGAAACTGCCAACCATCCCAAATGGGCATATTTAAATCCAGAAGAATCAACTCGGGAAGTATCTCTCCCGAAGTAAAGATAGCTTGAAGCTTATCATAAGCTTCTTTCCCGTTTTGGCAAATCATTATATTTTCAATTCTTCCGGTCATTTCCAGGTATTTCTTAGAAAGGAAAATATGAATTGGATCGTCTTCAATTAAGCAAGCTAAGTTAATTTTTTTCATAAGGTAGTTTTACTATAAATTTTGTTCCTACGTCAACTTTACTTTCAACCTCAATTTTCCCGTTCATAGTTTCAACTTGAGTTTTGGTAAGGAATAAGCCAATTCCGCGTGCGTCTTTATGATCGTGAAAAGTTTTGTACATTTTAAAGAGTCGTTCTCCGTGTAAATTCAAATCTATACCCAAACCATTATCCTCAAAAGTGATATTAATGGTTTGCGCAATATGATCTTTCTTGGCGTCTATATGAATAAAGCTTTCTCTATTAGATGATTTATATTTTATTCCGTTGGTTATAAAATTAATAACAATACTCTCAAGATAAGATCTTAAACCATAAATCTCAATATCTTCGGGGATATTTGCCTGAATACTTACATTTTCTGACTCTAATTGTGCATAAACACTCTCAATCATTCTCGAAACTGTGGTTTTTAAGTTTACAAACTGAAAGTTTTGCTGCCCGGATATATTAACCTCAACTATCTCATTTAAATCCTGTATAGTAGTATCTAAATTTCGAGAAGCATTTTTTAAATGGGTAAACGATTCATCTTCATCAAGAAACTTATGTGAATCAAGCAGAAATTCTAACAACAAAGTAATACCACTGGAATGTGATCTTAAGTTGTGTGAAACAATATGGGCAAAATTCTTGAGCCTTTCATTTTGACTTTCTGTAATATTAAAAAGATTTTCAATACGAGCAAGTCTCTCTTCCTTTATTTTTTCATCATGCTTTCTTTCTGAAATATCTTCTACAAAGCTCCATATTCTCTTTTTTCCGGTTGCATCATACGTAAGCACTCCCTTTAACAATACAGGATACCTGGTTCCGTCTTTTTTAATATATTCCTTCTCATAGGGACCATAAAACCCAACTTTATCTAGTTGTTGTATTTGTTCTTTTTCAGAATTTGCATATTCCTCAGGAGTGAGATCCCAATAGCTTAAATTTATAAATTCTTTTTTAGTATAGCCCGTAGGTGCCACTAATTTTGAATTAACCTCCAGGAAATTTCCGGTTTCATAATCGTTCAGCGCAATTCCTAGAGGAGAAAGCTGGTATAGTGCATCTAATAAATTTTGGCGATAAAGAGTCTCAAATTCTTTATCCTTTTTTGCGGTAACATCCTGATGTAAGCCATACATTTTAATAGGCCTGTTTCTTGCTCCCCAGGTAAAAACCTTTCCCTGGCTGGAAATCCATATCCATTTACCTGTTTGATGCTTAAAACGAAATTCACAACTAAATATCTTTTCATCTCCATTAAAATGATCGTTAAGCCGTTGTTGTACCGTTTCTACATCGTCTGGATGTACCAGGCTCTTCCAAAATTTTATTCCCTTACCTTTAAAATAATCTTGCTGATAGCCTGATAGTTTTTGCCAAACATTGTTGAACTCAAGTTTATCTTTTTTAATGCTCCATTCAAAAGTAGCTGTCTCTGTACCTTTAGTAACATACTGATACTTTTTTCTCTCTTGTATTAGGCTATCATTTAAGCGTTCTAGCTCTACTGTTTTTCGCTTTAGTTCTAAAGATTTCATCACCTGGTTAGAGAGCTTTTTAAGCCGCTCTTGTTGTAAAGCACTTAGTTTTCCGGGTTTGCTATCTATAGCACATAAAGTCCCAACAGCAAAACCCCGCTCATTGATAAGCGGAACTCCAGAGTAAAAAATTACCGGATTCTCTCCAGTTACAAAAACATTATCTTTAAATCGTTCATCTTTTCTGGCATCTTCTACAATAGTAACTTCCTCTAAATTCGCTATGGTATAATTGCAGAAAGTAAACTCCCGTGGAAATTGCCTTACATCTAAGTCCATCCCATGCGTAGCTTTAATCCATTGTGTATCTTCTGCTATTAGTGAAACAAGGGCACTTTGGGTTTTGCATATTTCAGCTGCCATGCTACTTAGAAACTTTAAGTCCTCTTCATCAATATTGGTAGATAAATCATACCGGTTTACTTCTTTAACACGTTGGGGATCGTGATTAAACAAAATATCTGTACTCATAAAACATGTAGGGTTTGGGGTATTAGCGCTTGAATATAAAGTAAGTTCTACAACTAAACAACTACAATTTACCAACAGTTAAAGCAACATATAAAGGGTAAATAACAACAAACTGAAACACAGTATAATGCAAATTTATTTTAGAAAATAAATTAAAGAACAAATAACCTAAAGAAACGAAGGTTTTTCTAAAAATAGTAATGAGACAATTTTTTTAAGCAATAAAGATGAAGAATAATTGACTATAAAAAACAAAATCCAAAAATATTGATGAGTTTTTAAAAGATTTTGAGATGAATTTCTAAACATTAGACTTTAATAATGGACCAAAAAAAAACCACCGGATATCCGGTGGTTTTTATAGTATATTTAAAGTTTAATTACTGCAATCTAGCTTTAAGTGCTTTAGCTTTCTCATCTTCTCCTAATTGGTTGTAGATGTTTATGGCGGTTCTTATAACATTAGTATTTTCCGGGTCGGCTTCAATCACCTTTTCAAGGTAAGGAACGGCTTGTTTATATATTTTATTTCGTTCTTCTTCAAGCTCCTCATAACGTTTATTATCTTCCTTACTCATTCCCAGACCGTTCATTTCATCAATAATACTACGCTCCTTAGCAAGGATAGCAACTACAATATTCATCCTGGCATTGGTCATATCAGGATCTATCTCAAGTGCTTTTTTATAATACTCAATGGCTTTTTCGTTATCTCCCAATTCAGCAGCAGTTACACCAAGGTTGTAGTATATATTTGGATCATTAGGGTTTTTCTTAACCATTTCCTGCATCAGCTCATTATACTTTTCTTTATCCCCCATTCGGTAATAAACGTCGGCTTCAGCTTGCAATAGTGCAACATTGTCAGGATTTTCTTCTTTAGCATCCTTAATGGCAGCAATTGCTTTTTCGTCTTCACCTTCCTGAATGTAAATTAGAGCAATGTTCTTGGCTATCTCTCCCTTTTTAGATGGAATTTTTTGATCTCTAGGATCTTTATATTCACCTGTCTTAAGCATTAACTCTCTCTGTTCTTTATTCATTACCTCTTCCTCACCAGTTTCTACATTAGTGGCAAGATATTCTACACCAGAACCATCAAAACCTAACTCTTTTAATGTTTCATAATACTCTAATGCCGTAGTATAATCTTGCGCATTTAAAGAATTGGCTGCTGCGTAATATAAATAAAGAGTATCCTGCTTATTTAACTGATAACTATAATGTAGCTTGTCTGCTGCATTCTTATAGTTCTCTGTATTTTGATCGTTAATAGCACTTTGCACCAAAGCATTTCTTACCTGATCAAATCCCTGAACAGCTTCATCACTATTTCCTAAATCCTGAGCCTGTTTAAAGGCTTCGGCGGCGATTTCCAAATCTTCAAGGGAAGCGTTTTCCCCGCTTCCTAAATAAGCCTGACCTTTATAGAGATAGAACCTTTCTGTCCACTTCTCATTAGCTTCAGAAAGCAATGATTCAGCGGTTTTTAATTGAGTTTTAGCTTCGGCATATTTACCATCATCTATGGCATCACCAGCATCTTTAATTTCACTTTTTTGAGCAACCGCAGCCACTGATAAAAGTGACAAGGCTACAGTAAAAATATTACTTTTCATCTTGTTTTGGTTTTTATTTTAGTTATTCTTCACTATCGTTTACAATAGTTGTGCCATTCGAATTTTCTTCAGTATCTACAGTCTTTTCTGCATCATCCATTAAGTCTACATCATCTTCATCATGCATTACTTTTGCAACAGCAGCTATGGCGTCATTTCCTTTAAGGTTAATTAATCTAACACCCTGGGTTGCACGCCCCATAACTCTAAGATTAGCAACTTCCATTCTTATTACAATGCCAGATTTGTTGATAATCATAATATCCTCTTTATCCGAAACATTTTTAATAGCAACCAGGTTTCCGGTTTTTTCGGTAATAGATATTGTTTTCACACCTTTTCCGCCACGGTTGGTTATTCTATAATCTTCCAGACTGGATCTTTTTCCGTATCCATTTTCAGAAACTACAAGAATATCAGAATCGAAATCTTCAACAGAAACCATTCCTACCACTTCATCCTTATCATCGGCAAGAGTAATACCTCTTACTCCTGAAGCGTTTCTTCCCATTGGTCTGGTTTTTCCTTCTTCAAACCTAATAGCCTTACCACTCCTTACGGCAAGCATTACCTGGCTATCACCATTGGTTAATTTTGCTTCTAGCAATTCATCATCTTCCTTAATGGTAATTGCATTAATACCATTGGTTCTAGGCCTTGAATATTGTTCTAAAGAGGTTTTCTTTACCTGGCCTTTCTTAGTGGCCATAATTACATAATGCTTATTGATGTAATCTTCATCTTTAAGGTCTTGTGTACATATAAATGCTTTTACACGATCATCGGGGTCTATATTAATAAGGTTTTGAATAGCTCTACCCTTAGATGCTTTACTTCCTTCAGGAATTTCATAAACCCTCATCCAGAAACATTTTCCTTTTTGGGTAAAGAACAGCATATACTGATGATTTGTTCCAGAGAAAAGGTATTCCAGGAAGTCTTCATTTCTTGTATTAGAGCCTTTTTGACCAACTCCACCCCTATTTTGGGTTTTGTATTCGTTTAATGAAGTCCTTTTAATATATCCGGCGTGGGAAATAGTAATTACAACACGCTCATCTGGAATCATATCTTCGATACTTAAATCGCCACCTGAATATTCTATAGTAGAGCGTCTTTCGTCCCCATATTTTTCCTTAATTTCCAGAAGTTCGTCCTTAATTAATTGCATTCTGCGTTCCTTTCGCGCCAGAATGTCTTTAAGGTCTTCAATGGTTTTCATAATTTCATCATACTCGGCACGCAGTTTATCCTGCTCCAGGCCGGTAAGCTGGCGCAAACGCATTTCAACAATTGCTTTTGCCTGTACCTCAGTAAGCTCAAAACGTTCTATTAATTTATTTCTTGCTTCTTCTGCATTGTTAGAAGAACGTATTAGAGCAATAACTTCATCTATATTATCTGAAGCAATAATTAACCCCTCCAGGATATGGGCACGATCTTCGGCTTTTTTAAGTTCAAACTCGGTTCTTCTTACAACCACTTCATGCCTATGCTCTACAAAATGATAAATAATATCTTTAAGATTAAGCATCTCTGGTCTACCGTTTACAAGCGCAATATTATTTACACTAAAAGAAGTTTGTAAAGCAGTATGTTTATAAAGAGTATTTAAAACAATATTAGGAATGGCGTCTCTTTTTAATTGATATACGATTCGCATTCCATTCCTATCAGACTCGTCCCTGATAAGACTAATTCCTTCAATTTTCTTTTCATTAACAAGGTCGGCAGTCTTTTTAATCATATCTGCCTTGTTTACCTGATAAGGAATTTCGGTAACAACAATAAATTCTTTACCATTAATCTCCTCCAGGCTAGACTTGGCTCGCATTACAATACGGCCTCTTCCTGTTTTAAAAGCTTCCCGAACCCCATCGTAACCATAAATTATTCCTCCGGTAGGAAAATCGGGAGCTTTAATATGCTCCATAAGCCCCTCTACCTCTATATCGTGATTATCTATATAAGCAACTGTACCGTCTATTACTTCCGAAATATTATGGGGAGCCATATTGGTTGCCATCCCAACGGCAATACCACTGGCACCATTTACAAGCAAATTAGGAATACGAGTTGGTAGTACAACCGGTTCGTTTATAGAATCATCAAAGTTCAGTTGCGTATCTACCGTTTCTTTATCTATATCGGCCAGCATATCCTCGCTAATCTTACGCATCCTGGCCTCGGTATAACGCATTGCTGCAGGGCTGTCACCATCTACAGATCCAAAGTTACCCTGCCCATCTACCAGCATATACCGCATACTCCAGTGTTGCGCCATACGTACCATGGTATCGTAAACCGAAGAATCACCATGAGGGTGAAACTTACCTAAAACTTCCCCAACTATCCTGGCAGATTTTTTATAGGAACGATTAGAAAGTACCCCCAGTTCATACATCCCATATAAAACCCGGCGATGCACCGGTTTTAAGCCGTCACGAACATCTGGTAAAGCACGTGACACAATGACCGACATTGAATAATCAATGTAGGCCGATTTCATTTCATCTTCAATATTTATAGGAATAAGCTTTTCTCCTTCAGCCATATTGTAAAATTTAATTTAGTTCACAAATCTAACGTGCCAATTTACATATTTTATAGCAGCTAAACCCCTGTTTGACGTATTGTTTAACCAGATTTTATTAACAAAAATTTAGTGCGCTATCGTTAATAAGTTCCTTATTTTAACCTTTGATTATTGAAAGTAATTTTGTCAATTAGCTAATATCATTGGATTAGGTACAATTTTTGAAATATTTGTACTGAATAAATCATAGAGAGAAAGGAAGATAAAGATGGATGACAATTTTTCACCAAGAGTAAAAGATGTAATCGCGTACAGCAAGGAAGAAGCATTGCGTTTAGGCCACGATTTTATTGGCACTGAACATCTTATGCTTGGCTTGCTTAGAGACGGAGATGGCAAGGCAATAGATATTTTAAATGCCTTAGACATAGACTTAAGTCATTTAAGGCGTAAAGTAGAAATTCTTAGCCCGGCTAATCCTGAATCTACCGTGATTTCTAACGAGAAAAGGAATTTACACCTTACCCGCCAGGCAGAAAGAGCCTTAAAAACAACATTTTTAGAAGCTAAGCTTTTTCAAAGCTCAAATATCAATACAGCGCATTTATTGCTTTGCATATTAAGAAACGAAAACGACCCTACCACTAAACTACTAAATAAACTAAAAGTAGATTATGATGGCGTTAAAGATCAGTTTAAATATATGACCGCAAGCGATGAAAATGATTTTCAAGACAGCCCAACAGCCGAATCGTTTTCAGATGATGACAGCAATACAGGTGATGCAACAAAAGACAATCCGTTTAGCGGTGGTGGCAGTGGCCCGGGAAAAACTTCTAAAAAATCAAAAACTCCTGTTTTAGATAACTTCGGAAGGGATTTAACCGCCATGGCCGAAAATGATAAGCTCGACCCTGTTGTTGGAAGGGAAAAAGAGATTGAAAGGGTTTCACAAATTTTAAGTAGAAGAAAGAAAAATAACCCGTTATTAATCGGTGAACCCGGGGTAGGTAAATCGGCTATTGCCGAAGGACTGGCACTTAGAATCGTACAGCGAAAAGTTTCCAGAATACTTTTTGACAAACGCGTGGTAACTTTAGATCTTGCCAGTTTAGTAGCGGGAACAAAGTACCGTGGCCAGTTTGAAGAACGCATGAAAGCCGTGATGAACGAGCTTGAAAAAAATGATGACATTATTCTTTTTGTAGATGAAATTCATACCATTGTAGGTGCCGGTGGTGCCACAGGCAGCTTAGATGCGAGCAATATGTTTAAACCTGCGCTGGCTAGGGGCGAAATACAATGCATTGGTGCCACTACTTTAGATGAGTATCGCCAGTATATAGAAAAAGATGGTGCGCTTGAAAGAAGGTTTCAAAAAGTAATTATAGAACCTACTTCGGTAGAAGAAACCATCGAAATTTTAAATAATATTAAAGACAAATACGAAGAGCACCATAACGTTTCGTATACCGACGAGGCTATTGAAGCCTGTGTTAAACTAACTAACAGGTATTTGACCGATAGATTCTTACCAGATAAAGCTATAGATGCTTTAGATGAAGCCGGATCTCGCGTGCATATCACAAATATAGATGTTCCCAAGCAAATTTTAGACCTGGAGCGGAAACTTGAAGAGGTTCGCGCTAATAAAAACTCAGTTGTTAAAAAGCAGAAATATGAAGAAGCTGCCAAGCTTAGGGACGATGAGAAAAATATCGAAAAAGAACTTCAGGTAGCACAGGAGAAATGGGAAGAGGAATCTAAAAAGCATAAAGAAACGGTAGATGAAGACAGCGTTGCGGATGTGGTTTCTATGATGACCGGAGTGCCTGTAAACCGTATTGCCCAAACTGAAAGCAATAAATTGGTGGAACTTCCCCATAAAATTAAAGGTAAGGTTATTGGGCAGGATGATGCAGTTGGTAAAGTTGTAAAAGCTATTCAGAGAAACCGCGCCGGACTCAAAGATCCTAATAAACCCATTGGTTCATTCATATTTTTAGGCCAAACAGGGGTAGGTAAAACGCAATTAGCAAAGGTTTTAGCACGAGAATTATTTGATAATGACGATTCTCTTATACGAATAGATATGAGTGAGTATATGGAGAAATTTGCTATCTCCAGGTTAATTGGTGCACCTCCAGGATACGTTGGTTATGAAGAAGGTGGACAACTAACAGAAAAGGTGCGCAGAAAGCCTTACGCAGTAATTTTGCTAGATGAAGTTGAAAAAGCACACCCAGATGTATTTAACATGCTGCTTCAGGTGTTGGATGATGGGTATTTAACCGATAGCCTTGGAAGAAAAATAGATTTCCGAAATACTATTATTATCATGACCTCTAATATTGGGGCAAGAAAATTAAAAGATTTTGGACAGGGAGTAGGATTTGGTACTGCTTCCCAGCGTTCGCAAGCTGATGAAAATGCCAAAGGCGTAATTGAAAACGCGCTAAAGAAAGCTTTTGCTCCAGAATTTTTGAACCGAATTGATGATGTAGTAATCTTTAACAGTCTTGAACGAGAAGATATCCATAAAATTATTGATATTGAATTAGTTAAATTATTCAGCAGGATAGGAAGTCTTGGATATAACCTCAGCTTAAGTGATAAAGCCAAAGATTTTATCGCTGAAAAAGGATTTGACAAACAGTATGGCGCAAGACCTTTAAACAGAGCTATTCAAAAATATATTGAAGATGCACTGGCCGAAGAAATAATTACTTCTAAATTGAAAGAAGGAGACAGTATTTTTATGGATCTCGATGAAGATAAAAATGAATTGACCATAAAAATTGACAAAAAAATTGAAGAGCCGGAGTCATAGGTTTTTTTGAAGATTAATACTTTTTACAGAGGTTATCTGAATATTTGTTTTCAGATAACCTTTTTTTATCAAATTCATTGAAAAATATTAAATTCGCACTCTATTAATCCCTACATTAATGATTACAGAAACTCTGGAATTAGAGTTTGGGCAGGTTCATATCCTGTCAAATATTCTAATCGCCGAATTAAAAGAAGGCGTTCTTTTTAATGCCGAAAACAACGCCAAATTATTAGAAATTGGCAAAGAAGTTTTTAAAAACAAACCTTATGGTTATATCTCACTAAGAAAGAACTCCTATGCAGTAGACCCACTCGTCTATAGGCACTCTGCCCTTGATAAAAATTTAAAAGCTATTGCAGTGGTGAGTGAAAATGAGCTTATTAAACTGAATGCACACAATGTAGAACGCCAATTCTACAACGATCCTGATTCTTTTGCGGTATTCGATAGTTTAGACCAGGCCATCAACTGGATACAGTTTAGAATCTAATCAAAAATATTTTCGGTAAAATTAAAATTGTTAAGATATCGCCTGGAAGCTTGTATATGTGGTGCCATAGTTACATCTGTATGTAATACGGGCACCACCTTTCTAAATCCGGCCAAAACTTCACTCAAAATCACTGAGGTTTTTGCCGGTTCTCTAAAGTGCATCGCCTGGGAAGCATTAAAAAGTTCTATAGCCAAAACACTGTTTAGGTTCTCCACCACTTTTAGAAGTTTTGTAGCGCTATTAGCCCCCATACTTACGTGATCTTCCTGCCCATTTGATGAAACAATAGAATCTACACTGGCAGGAACAGCAAGTTGCTTATTTTGGCTTACTATACTCGCAGCCGTATACTGCGGAATCATAAATCCGCTATTCAAACCCGGATTTTCTACTAAAAATGCCGGTAAGCCCCGAAGTCCCGAAACTAGTTGATAAGTTCTTCTTTCTGAAATATTAGCAAGTTCTGCCATCGCAATTGCCAGGTAATCTAACGCAAGTGCCAATGGTTGACCGTGAAAGTTTCCTCCTGATATAATCTTATCTTCTTCAATAAATATATTGGGGTTATCGGTAACCGAATTAATCTCGGTTTTAATAGTTTTCCTTACAAAACTTAAGGTATCCTTACTTGCCCCGTGAACTTGTGGTATACATCTAAAACTGTAAGGATCCTGTACATTATCTTTTTCGCTTTTGGCAATTTGGCTATCGTCTAAAAATTTTCGAATCCGTTCAGCCGTTTTAATTTGCCCTCTATGCGGTCTGGCCAGATGCACCAATTCATCAAATGGTGATAAATTACAATCAAAAGCATCTATAGATATAGAACCAATTAGATCGGCCAGATAAGATAGCTTAAAAGATTTAAGCAGTGCATATACCCCATGGGCACTCATAAACTGTGTACCGTTAAGCAAAGCTAAGCCCTCCTTAGATTGTAACTTTAAAGCTTCCCAATTTTGAATTTTTAATAATTCCGACCCGCTTATTATTTTATCTTCAAAGTAAACCTCTCCCTCACCAATTAAAGGCAAAGCCAAATGTGCTAAGGGTGCAAGGTCTCCCGAGGCTCCTAAAGAGCCTTGTTCATAAACTACCGGTAAAATATCAAGATTGTAAAAATCTATTAGCCTTAACACGGTTTCCAATGCAACACCCGAATTCCCATAACTTAAAGATTGAATTTTAAGCAAAAGCATTAATCTCACAATATCTTTATTCACTTTATCACCTGTACCGCAAGCGTGAGATTTAACCAAATTTTCCTGGAGCTCGGTTAATTTACCCGAACTTATTTTTACGTTACACAAAGCACCAAAACCGGTATTTATTCCATACACAGGAGTGTCACTCTCGGTAATTTTTTTGTTTAAGTACGTTCGAGACTTTTTAATGTTAGATTCGGCTTCTTCACTAAGTGCCAATTTTTTTCTATTCACCAAAATATCTTCAATTATTTCTAAGTCTAAAATGGCTGAACTGATATAATGATGGGATTGCATAAATTATGGTTTTAAACACCATGACTTAACCTTAAGCCATTACAGTAGCAATAATAGCTGGCTAAACCCGGTTTTATAAGGATTGTTTATTTAATTATAAAAATAGAAAGTGTATAAAAGTTTTTAACTTCTTACAATTCTCTAAGATCTCTGCCAAAATTCTTATTTAAACCAATGCAATCCAAATTTAAAGCAGAATATTTAAGAATTTTTAAAAATAAAAGACCTAAACATTTATAAGTATAACTAGCCTCTTTTTTCATCTTTCATTAAAGCCAAAAAAGCCTTTCCCAAATTGTCACTAATATCACCGGAAAGCATAGCTTCGTAGCCAAGTTTTTCAGCACAAATATCCCCTGAAAGCCCGTGTAAATAAACGCCTAAAATAGCCGCCACAAGTGGCTCATATTTTTGTGACATTAAACCCGCAATAATTCCCGACAGTACATCGCCACTTCCGGCGGTAGCCATACCAGGGTTTCCTGAGTTATTGATATAAATATGCTTGCCGCTAAAAACAAAGCTATGGGCGCCTTTTAAAACCAGGATCACTTTATACTTTTTTGTAAAAGTTTCGATCTTTTTCATCTTATCAAAATCATCTTCCCACTCACCTATTAAGCGCTTAAGTTCTTTTGGATGCGGCGTTAAAACCGAGTTTTTAGGAAGCAATGCCAGTAATTCTTTATTTTCAGAAAGCATATTTAAACCGTCAGCGTCAATTAGCATAACGCTTTTGATTTGCCCCAACAAAGTTTTAAAAGCTTTCACCGTATTGGCCGATTTTCCTGCCCCCATTCCAAAACAAATAACATCTGGCTCAAAATCTGTTTCAATATTGGTGAGTTCGTGCTCACTTTTATCGGTAATTACCATCGCTTCCGGCAGCGTGGTTTGCAAAATGGTATAGCCGCATTTAGGTGAAAAAATACTGCACAAGCCTGCTCCGGCTCTTAAGCTTGCTCTGGCCGAAAGCGAAATGCTCCCTATTTTACCATAACTTCCACCTACCACAAGACAATGCCCATAGTCTCCTTTATGGGTATTTTTAGGGCGTGCTTTATAAAGTTGTCTTGCTTCACGTTTACCTATTAACTGGGCAAGAGGTTTAACTGCTTTTAAAAAAGTGCGGTCCAATCCAATATCCAAAACCTGCACTTCGCCTGCAAAATGCATTGTTTGCGGTAAATAAAAAACGAGCTTCGGAGTTTGAAAAGTAAGCGTATAATTCGCTTTAATAACTGCAGCATCTTTAGCGGGAGCTTTATCCGGAAACAAGCCCGAAGGCATATCAACCGCCAAACAAAAAGCACCAGACTGATTAATATGTCTCAGTAATTCTTCAAGCCAACCTTCGGCAGGGCGGTTTAAGCCAATTCCAAAAATGGCATCCACTACAAAATCGCCCGGGGCAACTTCAGGGAAGTCTTCGGCTCTTTTTATAAGATCCGGCCAGGTATTGCTTTCCTTTTTATATCTATCATAATTCACCAGAAAATCATCAGAGCGTTTATCGCTATAATTCACCACATACACGCTCACTTTATAGCCATATTTATGCAGCAAACGCGCAACTACAAGTCCGTCGCCACCATTGTTTCCTATTCCGCAGAAAATTTTAATAGCAATATCCGCACCCTCCAGCCTCTCATGAATTTCACCAAAAACCATACTTGCCGCTCGCTCCATTAAACGCGTACTGGAAATCCCTTCGGTTTCCATAGTAATTTTATCGGCTTCATTTAATTGTGCTGCAGATAATATTTTCATAATTAGATTGCTTGAATTTTACTTTAGATTTATTTCAACAGTTAGTTATCAGGACTGCCTATGGATAAAGAATCTTTTGACTTAATGATTTTTTGGGCTTGCCACGGGCTTACTTACTATTATAAAATTACAAATTAAACATAGAAAGCTACTT
Organism: Salegentibacter sp. BLCTC; assembly: GCF_015143665.1. Classification (NCBI taxonomy): domain Bacteria; kingdom Pseudomonadati; phylum Bacteroidota; class Flavobacteriia; order Flavobacteriales; family Flavobacteriaceae; genus Salegentibacter; species Salegentibacter sp. BLCTC. The sequence continues at coordinate 24,711 of NZ_WYEW01000002.1, forward strand.
CTTAAAGAACCAAACTTCAGACACTATAAACTAACACATTTAATTTCAAGAAATTGGAAACAAATTTTTCACCATTCATTGTAAGTATACCAGCATTTATTTTTAGTTGCAATAGATGCTTATAAAAGCTACTAATTTATAGTACAATCGTTAGTTTAATTTGTATTTAATGATTCTTCACAAAAACCCCATTTTAATATTATATTCAAACCGAAATCAATAAATTAGCGCAAATTTTAAAGAAAATGAAAGAGATTGCCCTAGCCGCAAGGCATAAAGAACTTAATGCCAAGATGATACCTTTTGCCGGTTACAATATGCCGGTTTCTTATGAAGGTGTGAATATTGAACATCAAAATGTTCGGGAAAATTTAGGTGTTTTTGATGTGTCACACATGGGAGAATTTCTCATTACCGGCGAGCACGCTTTAGAGCTTATTCAAAAAGTAACTACTAATGATGCATCAAAATTGGTAGATGGGAAAGCACAATACACTGTAATGCCCAACGAAAAAGGCGGCATTGTAGACGATTTAATTATTTATAGAATTAATGCCGAAAAGTATTTACTGGTAGTAAACGCTTCAAATATAGATAAAGACTGGAACTGGATTGCGCAACATAACACGATGGATGCTACTATGCGTGATATTTCAGACGAGTTTTCCCTACTGGCTATCCAGGGCCCAAAAGCCGCCGAAGCCATGCAAAAACTCACTGATGTAGATCTTAGCAATATGAAGTTCTACACTTTTGAAGTTGCCGAGTTTGCCGGAATTGACAAGGTAATTATTTCGGCTACGGGCTATACCGGTAGCGGCGGATTTGAAATTTATTTTAAAAACGAAGATGCCGAGCAAATTTGGGATCGCGTAATGGAAGCCGGAAAAGATTTTGGAATAAAACCAATTGGACTTGCCGCGCGTGATACTTTAAGGTTAGAGATGGGCTTTTGTCTTTATGGAAACGATATAGATGAAACTACCTCCCCTATTGAGGCAAAATTAGGATGGGTCACTAAATTTACCAAAGACTTTATTAGTGCTGAAATCTTAAAAAAAGAAAAGGAAGAAGGGCCAAAACGCAAGCTAATAGCTTTTGAATTGGAAGAACGCGGAATACCACGCCAGGGTTACGAAATTGAAGATGAAAATGGCAAGGTTATTGGCAAAGTAACATCTGGGACAATGTCACCTTCACTGGAAAAAGGAATTGGTTTAGGTTATGTAACTACCGAACTTGCTAAATTTGGCAACAAGATTTTTATAAAAGTCAGAAAAAAATCCATTCCTGCCGTACAGGTGAAATTACCCTTTTATAAAGGCTAATTTTTTTGGAACGAATATTAATTTTAGGAGCAAGCGGCTTTATAGGCAATGCCTTATATAAAGAGCTATGCTCCTTTTTTGATACACACGGCACCTACCATACACCCAACACAGGATTTGAAGAAAACCATCAGTTTCATCAATACGATATGGAAACTGAAAACATTGAAATCCTTCTGCAAAATGTAAAACCTACGGTAATAATTTCTGCCATTCGGGGGAGTTTCGATGCTCAAATTAATGCACATTTCGAGATTATAAATTACATCTTAACCCATCATTGTAAACTCTTATTTATCTCGTCGGCAAACGTATTTGATGCATTTACCAACTTCCCATCTTACGAATATGATAAAACCCTTTCGCAAAGTGTCTATGGTAGGTTTAAAATTAAGATTGAAAATGCCTTATTAAGATTGCCTAACCATAAATACAATATTTTACGCCTCCCTATGGTGTTTGGGCATAATTCCCCACGTTTAAAATTAATTAAGTCGCAAATTGAATTTGGGCAGGCCCTGGAGGTTTTCCCAAATGTTGTTATTAATGTTACCGAAATTGAAAAACTAACCCAGCAAATACACTATATCATCAATAGAAAAAGACAGGGTGTTTTTCATTTGGGCAGTTCAGATTTAGTACATCAAAAAGATTTTATCGAAGAGGTTTGCGAGGTATTGGGGTATAAAAATTTAGTTTTCAAAAACATTTACAACTCTAATTTCGATAGATTTTTAGCCGTTTTACCTAAAGAGAATTTACTTCCTGAAAATTTACAGGTTTCGGTACATCAGGTTGCTAAAGCTTCTGTAAAGCAATAGGTGTGTTAATCTTGTACTAAAAATAATTTAGATTAAAAATTCAGGCTTTAGTTGCTTAAATTTAAAGATGAATCATAAAAATAACTCTCATGACTAAACTAAGTGAAGAAGAAATCAACAAAAAACTGAAAAATCTTGAGGGTTGGGTTTACAATAATAACGCAATTCATACCTCTTTTCAGTTTGCAAATTTTAAAGAGGCATTTACGGTAATGACGCGAATAGCCTTTGAAGCTGAAGCACAACAACACCATCCTAATTGGGGCAATGTGTATAACGAATTAGAAATTTCGCTCACATCCCATGATGCCAACGGTGTTACCGAGAAAGATTTTAAACTGGCAAAAGCTATTGAAGAAATCGTAGAAGCATCAGCCTAAACACAAAAAAAGTATATTAAAATTTAAAGCTTTCAATTTTAAATTGAATTGGAAGCTTTTTTTTTATTTTTGTCTCAATTTTTTATTCAGAATAAATGGGAAGAGCATTTGAATTTAGAAAGGCACGTAAAATGAAACGTTGGTCTGCAATGGCCAAAGCCTTTACCCGCATTGGAAAAGATATTGTGATGGCCGTTAAAGAAGGCGGCCCTGATCCTGATACCAATGCTAAACTAAGGGCAGTTATCCAAAACGCGAAAAGTGTAAATATGCCCAAGGATAATATTGAACGTGCCATTAAAAGGGCAAGTGATAAAAACCAGGGGGATTATAAAATAGTACTTTTTGAAGGTTATGCACCGCACGGAATCGCTGTATTGGTGGAAACTGCCACAGATAATAACAATCGTACCGTAGCCAATGTTAGATCGCATTTTAATAAATGTGACGGAAACCTGGGAACTTCAGGATCGGTTGAATTTATGTTTGATCACACCTGCAATTTCAGATTAAACCCAGAAGGTTTGGATGTGGAAGAACTGGAGCTGGAATTTATAGATTTTGGGGCCGAAGAAGTTTTTAAAGATGAAGACGGCATACATATTTATGCCCCTTTCGAATATTTCGGGGCCATTCAGAAAGAATTGGAAAACCGGGATATAGAAATTCTTTCTTCAGGATTTGAAAGAATTCCACAGGTTACAAAACCGCTTTCCCCGGAAGAAGCTGCCGATGTAGAGAAACTATTGGAAAAACTGGAAGAAGATGATGATGTACAAAATGTATATCACACCATGGAAGAAACCGAAGCTTAATCGCTTCAACCAATAGATATAAAAAAGCTGTTTGGAAGTAAACTACCTCGGGGCAAGCCCACGAGGCATTCGTTAGAAACAATTTTTTAATTTCGAGGCAAGCCTCGGGGTATTACACCCTTTGGCGGTGCCAATAAATTTCTAAAACCGTCATTCTGAATTTATTTCAGAATCTAATATGTGGATAATTAAAATATGTTAGACCCTGAAACAAGTTCAGGGTGACGAGTATAATAATTAAAACTTCTAAACAGCTTTTTATTTTAATGCTCTCCCCTATCGTGTTTGGTAGGTTCGCCTTTTCTTCGTTTCTTTTCTTCTTGTAAAAGTGAAAGCTCACGACCCGTTTGGCCTTTCACAGAAGTATTTTCCTGCGCTCTTCTTAATAAATAAGGTACTACATCCCTAACAGGGCCAAAAGGTAATAGTTTTGCAGAATTATAGCCCTTTTTAGCCAGGTTATAACTAATATGATCACTCATACCATACAACTGACTAAACCAAATACGCTTATCGTTAAAGGGCAGGCCTTTATCTTCCATACTCTGCAAAGCCAAATAGTTACTAACCTCGTTATGGGTTCCAATAAACAAGTGGATATCATCAAGATTAGCTAAACAATAAGACATGACACTGTTAAAGTTAACATCGGTAGCCTCTTTATTTTCGCAAATTGGTGAAGTATATCCATATTTCTTCGCGCGTGCATTCTCTTTTTCCATATAAGCACCCCGCACAATTTTTGCCCCAATTTTAAAGCCCTCTTTTTTGGCCTTTTCATGTAGGTTTTTCACATACTCTAATCTGTCCCAACGGTAACACTGGAAGGTGTTATAAATAAGAATCTTATCCTTATTATATTTCTTCATCATGTCTTCCATCAGTTCGTCGGCAGCAAGTTGCATCCAACTTTCCTCGGCATCAGCGTATAATCGTACATTATTTTCGTAAGCACATTTGCATAATGTATCCACTCTTTCCTTCACCCGTTCCCATTCTTGCTTTTCATCTTCGCTTAAATTAACGCGCTCGGTAATTTTCTCCCAGATAGCAAACCTTCCAATCCCGGTTGGTTTAAATAAAGAAAAAGGCAATTCTTCACTTTTAGCCGCAAACTTTATTAGTTTCATCTTTTTGTTTAACGCGGCATCAAACTGTTCATCGGTTTCTTTTCCCTCTACCGAATAATCCAAAATACTATGCAACTTTTTAGAATACATCTCTTTGGTAAGCGGCTTACAATCTTCTTCGGTAATTCCCCCACAAAACTGTTCAAAAATGGTTTTTTTAATTATACCTTCTACCGGCAAATGTAGTTTCAATGAAAACTTAGTTAACCAGGAACCCGCATCTACCAACGTTTTCCTATTCATCATGCTAAACAAAAATATAGCACGGTCCAGCTCTAAATCAGATTTCAACTTAAAAGCTGTTTTTGTATCGTTAAAGATTTTTCTCTTGATCATGGGCGTATCTTAATGGTAGCAAATATAATTATTGAAGTTTGATTTTATTATGAATATTTCTGCTTATTTTCGAAGCCATATTTTAAATACTAAAAACATTAAAAACTATGTCCCATAGTGCAGCAAATAAAGGTCCGGTATACTTCCAGGAAGATGGTTTTATTAAATTAAATACTTTTTTAAAAGAAGAAAACCCTTCAAAAATTTTTCTTTTGGTAGATAATAATACACACCGGGATTGCCTGCCCGTTTTTTCAGAAAAAATAGAATTTCAGGAAGCTATTGAAATTTTAGAAATTGAAGCGGGAGAAATAAATAAAAATCTGGAAACCTGTACGGGACTATGGAATGCATTGTCTGATTTAGATGCCGATCGTAAAAGCCTTATGATTAACCTTGGCGGTGGCGTGGTAACCGATTTAGGTGGTTTTGTGGCTTCTACCTTTAAAAGAGGCATAAGCTATATAAATGTTCCCACCAGCCTACTGGCTATGGTAGACGCTTCTGTAGGGGGTAAAACCGGGGTTGATTTGGGTAATCTTAAAAATCAAATTGGCGTAATTAATCATGCTGAAATGGTGCTAATTGATCCTACATTTCTAGGTACCCTGCCACAAACGGAAATGCGAAGCGGACTGGCAGAAATTTTAAAACACGCTTTAATTAGTAGCGAAGATTATTGGAATAAAGTGACTAATCTAAGTGGGCTTACGCTAGAGGATCTCGATGGCATAATTAAAGAATCGGTAGAAATTAAAGCAAAAGTAGTTACTGAAGACCCCGAAGAGAATGGCCTACGTAAAACACTAAATTATGGGCATACCCTGGGGCACGCTATAGAGTCTTACTTTTTAACCCATCCTGAAAAAACAACATTGCTTCATGGTGAAGCCATTGCCATTGGAATGATTTTAGCCACCTACCTATCTAAAGAACTTCAGGAATTCCCGGAAGATAAATTAAAAGAAGTTAGCCTTAAGATTTTAGACATTTATGATAAAGTTGAATTTTCTAAAGAAGACATTCAAAAGATAATAGATTTAATGAAATATGATAAAAAGAATTCTCATGGAAATATAAATTTTGTCCTTCTAAAAGATATTGGAAACACAGTTATAGACTGTAAAGTACCAAATGAGTTAATTTGGAATGCTTTTGAATATTACCAAAAAGCTTGATTTATTACTTAAAAATGTTATTTTTAATATACTAACTACATCCTCATAAACACTTATTTATGAAACGAATTATTGTTGATTACAAAAAACTAACTCCAGAAATACTTGGACTTCTAGTAGAAAAGTACCCCGATGGTTATGACGACGATCATATAATTTCATTTAAAAATGCAAAAAATGAAACTATTGAAGCGGTTGAAGTGAAAACCGAAGACTCTATTTACCTGGTGAAAGTAAGTACACGCCTGGAAAATACGATGGCCAAGTTTGATGAAGACGATTATGACGATTCAGATTACAATGAACCCATTGTGGAAATTCCGGAAAAAAGCGATGATGATGACGAGAAATAATCACTTTTTCTTTTCGCATTTAATTTATAACAACAAAAGGAGCTTTCTTCAGAGGCTCCTTTTGTTGTTTTAATAAGAAAGAAGAGTATTTGTAGATCTAAAAGAGACTTTTTTACGGTTTCTCCATATAAAAACTCTCATAAAAAAGGAAAGATTTTAGGTTTTATCGCAATAGTTCATCTACCGGCATTGCCAAATCTACTAGTAATTTAACTAGTGGAAAAGCTTCAGGATCCCAACAACTATAGGAGCAAAAACAAAAAAGCTCCTGCTCCTAGCCAAATAAGGAATTTATTCGATAAGAATTTTTACTATTCCTCTTTATTTTTACTGCAAAAAGATATATCGTACCCCAAAAATTGCCTCAAAATTAAAAATTTGCCTCCAACGAATGCCTCGTGGGTTTGATTCGAGATAATTTGTTGATTTGATATAATATAACAGCTCTTTTATTATTCATTCACAAGACCTTTTAAATTAAAAAGGAAGTCGTGATATTGCTTTATTTCTCTATACTATAATTATGAGCCTTTCTTTATATTCAAATAATCTTTCCTGCCTTCCTTTTCTTAGGCATTTTAAATATAAATTACTTTGATTTCAAAGGAATATGGATATTGAAAGAATGCCCATTTTCATTTGAAGGTGATTGAATTGCGCATGCTGAAAATAATACCAAGGGCTCGCCCTGTTCATCCATCAACAATTGTGGTCGTTCTAACCTTGCAACAGTTTCTGAACTTCCATTCTCCCAACGCACTTTTAAATCGGATGCCAGGACATTTTTTGCCGGTGACCATTCTGTACCATCTACCGACTTAAAAAGCGCCATAGAATGGCCTTTACCTGTTATATCTCCATTAAAATCCCTAACCAGCGCATAAAACAAATTCCTTGTATTATTATACCATATAAAAGGATCTTCTGCCATAGCTACATTTCCATCATCTTTTAGCACTTTTAATATAGGTTCCTTTTGTACCTTAAACCCACCATCGGGGTGGTTAGAAATAGCTACACCGTGTATTGGGGCAAAGCTTTTTTTATCCTGCCAACTTTTAAAAACCATTATATATTTTCCATCCGGACGTTTTTCTACAGAAGGATTAACCACAACAATATTGGCTACAGAAATATTTAGGCTATCACCAAACTCCTCTTCTTTAGGAACATTATACCCAAAATTAGAAAGTGGCTTTAATAATGGCGTCTTACTGCGTTTAAATTTTCCATTCTTCAAGTCTTCAAATGAATTAAACACTACAACTCCAATACGTTGGTGACGAACCAAAACCCCTCGATTAACACTTTGCTCTTTAGTAAAAGGATCAGAAGTACCTGTGTAATACAAATAATACTTACCTTCAAATTTCTTTAAATGAGGATTGTAAACAGACGCACCATCCCAAGCATGAAACAAACCTTCAGACTTTCTACCTTTAAGAATCGTCTTCTCATAAGTAAACGGTCCCAAAGGATTTTCGGCGGTTGCATAGCACAACTCAGCATCCATTAACCAACCATCACTAAAAGCATATTTTTTTGGCCAACGGCAGTATATCATATGGTATTTCCCATCGTCTCCTTTCTGTACACTCGCTCCCCAGGTAAACCAATTATCATCTTCTAGTTTAGATTTTTCTGGAACAGCTTGTATCAATTCCATAAAATTGAGGTTATCACTAACTGATTCTCCTTTTTTAGATGAGTTGGTCTTATTTCCCTTACAAGAAAAAAGTAAACCTGCCATTATTATGAGTATTACTAATCCTTTATTCATTTTCATCTATAATAAAATATTAAAATTAAACTTTTTTTACGGTAGACCTCCCCAGGTGAAAACCACTTAATTATCCAAAAATATTATTTTAAACAATAATATGAATTCACAATAATTATAATCAAGACGAGTAAAGAAGACCACTAAAACTTTCCTCCAAAACTACTTCCCAACTGAGATAGCCAAAAGAAACTTCTGACAAAAATTAGGTATTTACTCTACAAATCAACAGAGAAGTGGACTAATAATCAAAAAGAAAGGGCAGCTATCTTATTTACCGAATATCCTGAAATAGAAAAAGCTTACAAGCTAGTAAATAACCTCAGGAATATCATCAATCAAAAAAAGACAAAGGTATAGCCTTTACAAAATTAGCTCACTGGTATAAAGAAGTAGAAGAATCTGATTTTAAAAGTTTCAATACGGTAGCCAATAGCATTTACGCAAGCTATCATCCCATATTAAACTAATTTACAAACCGAAGCAACAATGCTTTTAATACCAAAATAAAAGGCTTTAGAGCGCAATGAAGAGAGGTAAGAAACACCGAATTCTTCTTATTCCGACTTGAAAAACTATTTGCTGTAAAACTCAAAAAACCAGAAAATGTTCTTGATCCAGTTTAACAAACCCAAAAAAATCAATTTAGAAAGACAAAAACTTTTTGTGCATAAAAAAAGGAAGCTTTTAACTTCCTTCTCAACTATTAAAAAGATTAAGATTTAAAACTTGTAGCCCAACCCGATACTTAGTGCATTAAATTGCGATTTAATATCAGTGTTTTGTGCTCCGGCAGCATCTCTTATATCTTTAGAAAATCTATTAGTAAGTTCAAGGCTATATTTAGCTTCTACGAAAAAATTGGAATTAATCTCATAACCAGCACCAAATGCCAGGTCTAAACCAAAAGTGTTTAGAATATCTACACCTGCAATAGAAACATCATCCAGTATAAAAGTAGCTTGTGGTCCTGCGTGAAAATAAAAACCAGAGTTATCAATATGGTACTGAGCAAGAACCGGTATTACAAGAAAATTTAATTCATCAGCACTTCCATAGTTCACAGAAGGTTGTAAATGAAAGTTTTCCGATAAAGTAAAATCCGCTAAAGCACCTATATAGAATCCAGATGAATTACCCGATGAAGAAATATTTTCTGAAGAGTTGGAAGATTTACCTTCAACATTTGTGTACCCAGCTTGAACCCCAAAATCAACTTCCTGTCCATAAGATGCCATACCTGTGGATATAGCAACTATTAAAAGTAACTTTTTTATCATATAAAATTTATTAAATATTTATGTCAAATTTAAATAAAAACCTACAATTCGTAAAGTAAATTCAAAAACATTAAAAATACTCATTTTTTTAAGCCTATTTACTGATTATTAATATATTTTAATAGAGATTGAAGAAATTATTTTCAAAACCCAGAAAATGTTTTTGATCCGATATCAAACCATATCAAATGATGTCATAAAAACAAAAAAACACTGAAAATCAATAGATTAACAGCGTTTTTATATCTTTTTAAAGAAGGTTCGTCGGGGTGGCAGGATTCGAACCTGCGGCCTCCTGCTCCCAAAGCAGGCGCGATAACCGGGCTACGCTACACCCCGAATGGTGTAAAGTTGTAGTGTAGTTTATCTCGAGCGAAATCGAAAGACTATACCCCGAAATACAATAGCTATTGCTATCCTAAACTTCAAAATTTCAACTTGCAGTGTTTATTATCCTGCAAAGCGGGTGCAAATATAAGAAAACTTATCACTCTACAAGAAAAAGTTTAGATTTTTTATATCTTAGTTAAAAACTTGCCTGTAAAGCAAGCTAAGCCAAACATAAAAACTATGATGAAACGAACTTTATTATTAGCAGGTTTAACCTTTGCATTTTTCGCCTGCGGAGAAAATCAAAAATCAGAAGAAAAAGCTGTGGTAGAAGAAGAAACAGAAAACCCCACACAAGAGAGCAATCCGGTTCCTGAAAAACAGCCTGAAGCAGTTTCTCCCGATAAAGAATATGAGCATGAGGTAGTAATTGGAGATATGTCCATTCCCTGGGGCTTCGACTTCCTGCCAGATGGGAGCATCCTTGTTACCGAAAAAGGTGGAGATTTATACCATTTTAAAAACGGAGAAAAAACAGCAATTTCCGGAGTTCCCGAAATATACAACCAGGGACAGGGCGGCTTATTGGATATTGCCCTTCACCCCGATTTTGAAAGTAATAAGTGGGTATATATCAGCTATTCGTCTGAGTCAGGCGATGGTGAAGGCGGAAACACAGCCTTAATTCGTGCTAAGCTGGAAAATAATCAATTAACCAATGGCGAAGATCTTTATAAAGGAAAACCCAATTCTACCAAAGGACAGCACTTTGGCTCAAGGATAGTCTTTGACAATGAAGGTCACTTATTTTTTACCATTGGAGATAGAGGAAACAGAGATGTAAATCCGCAGGATATTACCAGAGATGGTGGAAAAGTATACCGACTTAATTTAGACGGAAGCATTCCTTCAGACAATCCTTTTGTGGGAGAAGAAAATGCCAAAGAAGCGATTTACTCGTATGGACATAGAAATCCGCAGGGAATGATCTTTAACAAAGAAACCGGAGAAGTATGGGTAAACGAGCACGGCCCAAAAGGCGGCGATGAAATAAACGTAATAAAAGCTGGAAAAAACTATGGCTGGCCTGTAGTTACCTATGGTGAAAATTATGATGGCACCACTATTACCGAAGAAAGAACAGGGCCTAAATTCCAAAATCCGCTTACTTACTGGATTCCCTCTATTGCACCCAGCGGATTTGAAAAAGTTACTTCAGATAAATATCCAGAGCTAAAAGGAAACCTCTTAATAGGCTCTCTTAAATTTCAATACCTGGAACACATGGCTTTAGAAAATCAAAAAGTAGTTAAAAGAGAGAAATTACTGGAAGGTCTTGGAAGAATACGCGATGTTCAACAGGGTCCTGATGGGTTTATCTATGTTGCAGCCGAAGGAACAGGGATAGTGAAAATGCTACCTCTTGAAGAAACAGAATAAGTTGTTTCGTGACTAGCCCAAGCTCACATTAATCCAGGTTCTTTTACTCAAAAAAATCCTAAGACCGGGCTTAGAATTAAAAAACCATATTTATTTTTAGTTTGGGGCAAATGTTTAAATTTGCCCCAAACTTTTTTAGATGCTCATTATAGGGATTACAGGTGGAACCGGCAGCGGAAAAACTACGGTAGTAAGGCAAATTATAGACGAATTAAAAAATGAAGAAGTAGATGTTATTTCTCAAGATTCCTACTATAAAGATCTTAGCCATTTAGCCAAAGAGGAAAGGGTAAAAACCAATTTTGATCATCCCAAATCTATAGATTTTGACCTCCTGGTAGAACACCTAAAAGAACTAAAAGCGGGTAACACCATTCAGCAACCTGTTTATTCGTTTAAAGAGCATAACCGCACCAAAGAGACCCTGGAAACCCAACCTAGAAAAGTAGTAATTGTTGAAGGTATTTTAATTTTTGCTCATCCCGATATTAGAGAGATGTTCGATATTAAAATCTATGTTCACGCCGATAGTGATGAGCGGTTAATTCGCCGACTGAAACGAGATATTTCTGAACGTGGGCGCGACTTAGATGAAGTTTTATGGCGTTATCAAACTACACTAAAACCCATGCATCAGCAATTTATAGAGCCTACCAAAGAATTTGCCGATCTTATTATTCCTACCAATAAATATAATAGCGTTGCCGTTAATATTGTACAAACCATAATCAAGGAACGCTTAACCTAATTTTGTATCTTTATTCCAGAAAGCTGGAAAACCTTACAACTTGCCAGGTAAAGGCATAATCTTAATTAGTTACTGAATTTAAAAGATTTGAATTTAAAAGCTTTAAAAAACAAAAAATGGTTCAAAATTATGAGCAATAAGTATGTTTTGCTTATACTCATTTTTGGAGGCTGGATGCTTTTTTTAGATAGCAACTCCTGGTTAGTTCACAATGAACTCAACCAGGAAATAAACGAACTTGAAGAAAACAGGCAGTATTATAAAAATGAAATTGCTAAAGATAAAGCAACCATAGAACAACTTCAGGATTCAGTTGAAATGGAAAAATTTGCCAGGCAGCAGTACTATATGAAACGTCCAAATGAAGAAATATTTATAATTGAATACGACACTATTCAGGAGTAAACTACCTCGGGGCAAACCCACGAGGCATTCGTTGCAAACAATTTTTTAATTTCGAGGCAAGCCTCGGGGTATTACAGCCTTTGGCGGTGCCAGTAAAACAGATTTAATTTTCAGAAAAACCACAGCATGAAAGAATCTCTATTTCAGGAATTTAATGAAGTTTCTGCAAAAGAATGGAAGCAAAAAATACAGTTTGATTTAAAGGGGGCCGATTATCACGAGAAACTCGTATATAAATCACTTGATGGAATTCATATCAAACCTTTTTATTGCGCTGAAGATATTCAGGAAAGTGTAAAAACACCTTCACCCAAAAACTGGAATATTTGCGAACGCCTTTATGTAGTTTCTGCAGAAAAAAGCAACAACCGGGCCCGGGAAATCTTAACAAAAGGTACCGAAAGTCTTTGGTTTATTATTCCGAATGAAGAAATTGCTATTGAGGTTTTACTAAAGGAAATTAGCCTTGAAAATACACCTATTTATTTTAGCTTCAACTTTTTTTCTGAAGCATATTTCAAACGTTTGCGAACCTTTTTAAAAAACAAAAAGAATCAGGTTTTTCTTCAGCTAGATATTGTAGGAAACCTGGCCCGTTCCGGAAATTGGCATCAAAGTTTTCAAAAAGATTACGAAAGTTTGGAGCACATCTTCAGCTATTCAAAAGATTTTAAATCGGTAATAAGTATAGATACTACCTTATATCAAAATGCCGGTGCTACTATTCCGCAGCAATTGGCCTATGCCCTTTCCCACGTAAACGAATATTTGAACCCTTTTCAGGAAAATCTAAATTTAAAAGGATTTCAACCGCAATTTTTAACGGCTTCAGGCCCAAATTATTTTTTTGAAATCGCTAAACTAAAAGCTTTAAGATGGCTTTATGCCACTTTAGCTTCCGAATATAAAATTCCGGAAAACTGTCATATCCTGGCACAACCCACCAAAAGAAATAAAACGCTGTACGACTTTAATGTAAATCTTCTTAGAACCACTACCGAAAGTATGAGTGCAGTGCTAGGAGGTGCCAATGCGATTTATAATATTCCTTATGATGCCATTTATCATAAAAATAATGAGTTTGGAGACCGAATAGCCCGAAATCAATTATTGGTAATGAAACATGAGGCCTATCTCAATAAAGTTGCCAATGCTGCCGAAGGGGCTTACTATATAGAAAGCCTCACCAAACAGTTTGCAGAAATGGCACTGGACATTTTTAAGGAAATTGAAAAGAACGGTGGATTTTTAAAACAATTAAAAGAAGGCATTATTCAGCGAAAAATTAAAGAAAGTGCTAAAAAAGAACAGGAACAATTTGATAAGGGAGAATTGGTCTTAATAGGTACCAATAAATTTGAAAATACCCAGGACAGTATGAAAGATGAACTGGAATTATATCCTTTTTTAAAGCAAAATCCGCGTAAAACTTTAATTGAACCTATCCTGGAAAGAAGATTAAGTGAGCAAATTGAGCAGGAAAGAATAAACAAGGAAAAGGCCGAATAATTAAAAAAAGAGCAATGCAAAGAAAAGAGCTTCAACATATAAAACTTAGAGTGCCAGCACCTGGAAATGAGCAAAAGGAAGATAAAAACAACACCTATAAAACCCCGGAAGAAATAAATTTGCAGCCTTCTTATTCAAAAGAAGATATTAAAGACTTAAACCATTTAAATTTTGCAGCAGGTATTCCACCCTATTTACGAGGACCATACAGTACAATGTATGTGAGCCGGCCCTGGACTATTCGCCAATATGCCGGATTTTCTACTGCCGAGGAAAGCAATGCTTTTTACCGAAGAAACCTTGCTGCGGGACAAAAAGGATTATCGGTGGCTTTTGATTTGCCCACCCACCGCGGTTATGATAGCGATCACGAACGTGTGGTTGGCGATGTTGGTAAAGCCGGGGTAGCCATAGACTCTGTTGAGGATATGAAGATACTTTTTAATCAAATTCCACTAGACAAAATGTCGGTCTCCATGACTATGAACGGCGCAGTTTTACCCATTTTAGCCTTTTATATTGTAGCTGCCGAAGAACAGGGCGTAAAACCAGAACAGCTTTCAGGAACCATACAAAATGATATTTTAAAGGAGTTTATGGTTAGAAATACTTATATCTACCCTCCTACTCCTTCTATGAAGATTATTTCAGATATTTTTGAATACACTTCTCAAAATATGCCGAAATTCAATAGTATTAGTATTTCTGGCTACCATATGCAGGAGGCCGGTGCTACTTGTGATATTGAACTCGCCTATACGTTGGCCGACGGATTGGAATATATTCGAAAAGGCCTGGAAGCAGGTATGGATATAGATAGTTTTGCCCCCCGACTTTCCTTTTTTTGGGGAATTGGAATGAACCACTTTATGGAAATCGCCAAAATGCGCGCGGCAAGAATGCTTTGGGCAAAACTTGTAAAGCAATTCAATCCTAAAAACCCTAAATCGCTTTCACTTAGAACGCATTCTCAAACCAGCGGCTGGAGTTTAACCGAACAGGATCCTTTTAATAATGTTGCTAGAACTTGCATTGAAGCCGCAGCAGCAGCTTTTGGAGGAACCCAAAGTTTACACACCAATGCTTTAGATGAAGCCATTGCCCTACCAACCGATTTTTCTGCTAGAATAGCCAGAAATACGCAGTTACACCTTCAACAGGAAACAAAAATTACCAAAACAGTAGATCCCTGGGCGGGTAGTTATTATGTTGAAAAACTTACTGATGAAATCGCTGAAAAAGCCTGGAAATTAATAGAAGAAGTTGAAGAATTGGGCGGAATGACCAAAGCCATTGAAGCAGGAATTCCGAAAATGCGTATTGAAGAAGCTGCGGCTAAAAAGCAAGCCAGGATAGACAGCGAAACAGATATTATTGTTGGCACCAATAAATACCGTCTTGACAAAGAAGATGAACTGGTTACTTTAGAGGTAGATAACCAAACCGTAAGAAAACAACAGATAGCACGCCTTGAAAAAATAAAAAAAGAAAGAGATAACAAAAGGTGTACTGATGCACTAAATGACCTAACTGAATGCGCCAAAAAAGAAAATGAAAATTTGCTTAGCTTAGCAGTAGAAGCGGCAAGACATCGAGCTACTTTAGGCGAGATTAGCGATGCGCTAGAAGAGGTGTATGGCAGGCATAAAGCGAAAGTACAAACCTTTAGCGGTGTATATTCTAAAGAGATGAAAGAAAACACTTCGTTTAAAAAGGCCAGGGAACTGGCCAATAAATTTGCGGAACAGGACGGGAGAAGACCCAGAATTTTAATCGCAAAAATGGGTCAGGATGGTCACGACCGTGGTGCAAAAGTAGTAGCCACCGGTTATGCCGATCTTGGCTTTGATGTAGATATTGGGCCACTGTTTCAAACCCCAAAAGAAGCAGCTAAACAAGCTGTGGAGAACGATGTGCATATACTTGGAGTTTCCTCTCTGGCAGCCGGGCATAAAACCCTGGTGCCACAGGTTTTGGAAGAACTAAAAAACCTGGGGAGAGAAGATATTATGGTAATTGTAGGTGGAGTAATTCCGTCTCAGGATTATAAATATTTATTTGATGCCGGTGCCGTGGCCGTTTTCGGACCTGGAACAAAGATTAGTGATGCGGCTATTCAACTTTTAGAAATTTTAATTGAAGAGTAAAATAAGTAAAACCGACAACTGAAAACCGATAACCGATAACTAAAAAAATTATGGATTTTAATAAAAAAATGCTCAGGGACGATGCTTTAAAAGGTAAAACTATAATTGTAACCGGGGGAGGTAGTGGTCTTGGAAAAGCAATGACCAAATACTTTATGGAACTTGGCGCAAGTGTTGCCATTACCTCAAGAAACCTTGAAAAACTTCAAAATACCGCCAAACAACTTGAAGAGGAAACAGGTGGCAAATGCCTTGCTGTGCAATGCGATGTTAGGCATTATGAGCAGGTGGAGAATATGCGCGACGAAGTTTTAAAAGAATTTGGAAGCGTAGATGTGTTGCTAAACAATGCGGCAGGGAATTTTATTTCCCCAACCGAAAGGTTAAGTGCCAACGCTTTTGATACAATTATCGATATTGTACTTAAAGGAAGTAAAAATTGTACTATGGCCCTTGGAAAACATTGGATAGATGCAAAGCAAAAAGACAAAACGGTACTTAATATTGTTACCACCTATGCCTGGACCGGTTCTGCCTATGTTGTACCAAGTGCCACGGCAAAAGCCGGAGTATTGGCCATGACGCGTTCTTTGGCCGTAGAATGGGCAAAATATGGGATTAGGTTTAATGCCATTGCCCCCGGCCCCTTCCCTACCAAAGGCGCCTGGGACAGATTACTGCCCGGTGATTTAAAAGATAAGTTTGATCTCTCTAAAAAAGTACCACTAAAACGTGTGGGAGAACACCAGGAGTTGGCCAACCTTGCTGCTTATTTGGTTTCAGATTTTTCAGCTTATGTAAATGGCGAGGTAATTACCATAGACGGAGGCGAATGGCTTAAAGGTGCCGGCCAGTTTAATTTACTGGAAGCAATTCCGGAGGAAATGTGGGACCAATTAGAGGCAATGATAAAGGCTAAAAAGGGAAGCTAAACCTTGTTGTTACAACCCTTACTTCAACTAAACATATATAATTTAAAACCGATTGTTAAGCTTTTATGGCAATAATCGGTTTTTTATGTATAAGCTGTTAACAAAATCATTTTATAAACCTGTAATAAATTGTATTTTTACCCTTCAAAAATCATAAAGACTTAATGGGTAAAATCATTGCTATTGCAAACCAAAAGGGAGGAGTGGGCAAAACCACTACCTCGGTAAACCTGGCCGCTGCGCTTGGAGTACTTGAAAAGAAAGTATTGTTAATAGATGCAGACCCACAGGCCAATGCAACTTCCGGATTGGGAATTGACGTGGAAGAGGTTCAGTTGGGTACCTATCAGCTTTTCGAAAATTCAATAGCTCCTAAAGAATGTATTCAAAAAACAAGCTCTCCAAACCTGGATATTATCCCTGCACATATAGACCTTGTTGCCATTGAAATTGAATTGGTAGATCAGGATGCAAGGGAATCTATGCTAAAAGAGGCGATTACTCCATTAAAAGAGCTTTACGATTTTATACTCATTGATTGTGCCCCTTCCCTGGGCCTATTAACCCTAAATGCCTTAACCGCTTCAGATGCTGTGGTTATCCCAATACAATGTGAGTATTTTGCCTTAGAAGGTTTAGGAAAATTACTAAACACGATTAAAAGTGTTCAAAAAATCCATAACAATAAATTAGACATTGAAGGCCTGCTACTCACTATGTACGATTCTCGTTTAAGATTATCCAACCAGGTAGTAGAAGAAGTACAGAAGCATTTTGGCGAGATGGTTTTTGATACAATCATTCAAAGAAATGTGCGTTTAAGTGAAGCCCCAAGTTATGGTGAAAGCATTATTAATTATGATGCGGGCAGCAAAGGAGCCAGCAATTATTTAAGCCTGGCACATGAAATTATAAAGAAAAACTCGTAGAAGATGGCGAAGGCGACCAAAAAACAAGCTTTAGGACGTGGACTTTCGGCTTTACTGAAAGATCCGCAAAACGATATACAATCGGCAGAAGACAAAAACGCCGATAAACTGGTAGGGCATATTGTAGAATTGGATTTAAAATCTATAGAAGTAAATCCATTTCAACCCAGAACCAGTTTTAACGAAGATAGCCTTAAAGAATTGGCTACTTCTATAAACGAACTTGGTGTAATTCAACCAATTACCGTAAGAAAACTGGATTTCGACAAATACCAGCTAGTTTCGGGAGAAAGACGTTACAGGGCTTCAAAATTGGTAGGGCTAAAAACTATTCCTGCCTATATAAGAATTGCCAACGACCAGGAATCTTTAGAAATGGCCCTGGTTGAAAATATTCAGCGCCAGGACCTGGATCCCATTGAAATTTCGCTATCCTACCAACGATTAATAGACGAAATAAACCTTACTCAAGAGCAATTAAGTGAACGCATTGGGAAAAATAGGTCTACTATTGCCAACTACTTACGGCTTTTAAAGTTAGACCCAATTATTCAAACGGGCATGCGAGATGGTTTTATGAGTATGGGGCACGGCCGCGCACTTATTAATGTTAGTGATCCGCAAAAACAATTAGAGATTTACGAAAAAATTCTTCAAAAATCCTTATCGGTTAGGGAAACTGAGCAATTGGTACGAGAAGTAAACGAAGGTTCAAAAGCTTCAAAAACTGCCAGGAAAACAGCTGCAGTTCCTACTTCCTACAAAAAAGGAATCAAAGAGTTTTCAGAGTATTTAGGTACAAAAGTAGATGTAAAAGTGACTAAAAAAGGTTCGGGAAAACTCAGTATTCCTTTTTCTTCCGAAGAAGATTTTATTCGCTTAAAAAAACTTATTCAGGGTGAAGACTAATCGGGTTTTATCAGTTCTATTTTTCTTGTTGTTCGTTTGTAAACTTGCAGCACAAAAAGACTCTTTAAGCCTTGAAAATACTGAAATAAAGGATAGTATTTCAAAAGAAAAAGACTATAAACCTTATAATGCCCTGGCACCGGCCAAAGCAGCATTTTATTCCGCGATTTTACCCGGATTAGGGCAAGCCTACAATGGTCGTTACTGGAAAATACCTATTGCCTATGCGGGACTTGGAGTTGGTGTTTATTTTTACATTAACAACGATAAGGAATGGAACCGTTACCGCGATGCCTACAAGGATCGACTTGCCGGAAGAGAGGATGAATTTGGAGATAGAATTAGTACCGAAGCTCTTGTTAGGGCCCAGGAATTCTATAGGCGGAATAAAGAAATTTCATTATTGGTAATTGCAGGAGTGTATGTTTTAAACATAATAGATGCCAATGTAGATGCACACTTACAACAATTTAATGTTAGTGAAGATTTAAGTCTAAAACCCAACATGCAATACGATAACTTTACAGGAAAGTCTAAATACGGAATCTCCTTAAATTTTAAATTTTAAATAAATAGCTTTAAAAAATACAAATGAAAATAGCACTATTAGGATACGGAAAAATGGGTAAGACCATAGAAGAAATAGCAGTAAATCGTGATCACGAGATTGTTTTAAAGCTGGAAGATGATATCGACAATTTTGAGCTGGATAAAATGGATATAGATGTTGCTATAGATTTTAGTATTCCTAAAGCCGCCTTTAAAAATATTACGACTTGTTTTAAAAATAATATTCCGGTAGTTTGCGGTACAACGGGCTGGCTAGACGATTACGAAAAAGCGGTAGAGCTTTGTAAAAAGGAAAATTCTGCATTTATATATGCTTCTAACTTTAGTGTAGGTGTGAACCTCTTCTTTGAGCTTAATAGAAAGTTGGCTAAAATAATGAACGGTATGAGCGATTATGCGGTTGAAATTGAAGAAATTCACCATACCGAAAAACAAGATGCCCCCAGCGGAACAGCCATTAGCCTGGCCCAGCAAATTATAGCTGAAAACGACCAAAAGAATAATTGGCAGCTAGACCACGCTGAAGCTGATGAAATACCTATTAAAGCCAAAAGAATTGAAAATGTTCCAGGTACACATACGGTATCTTACGCATCTGAAATAGATACCATAGAAATTATGCACACTGCTAAATCCCGCCAGGGTTTTGCCCTTGGCGCCGTAGTCGCCGCCGAGTGGATTAAAGGAAAAAAAGGTGTTTTCTCTATGAAAGACGTTCTTTCAGATCAACTTAAATAGGCTCTAAGCATTAAAATACCTTAACAAAAACAATATTCCCAATACAGGAAAATATAAAATGTTCATTTCTTAGTAACAATTTCCAAGTAATGTTACTAATATAGCAAAGAATAAAAATATGACGTTTACACAATGGTTTCTGTTTTTTCTGCTAGTGCAGGTTATTCACTTTGCAGGTACCTGGAAACTTTATAAAAAAGCCGGAAGACAAGCCTGGGAGGCCGCTATCCCCGTTTATAATGCCGTAGTGCTTATGAAAATCATTAACCGACCCTGGTGGTGGGTTATCCTTCTTTTTATCCCTATTGTAAACCTAATCATGTTTCCGGTAGTTTGGGTTGAAACCATTAGAAGTTTTGGCCGCCATAGTACTACCGACACCCTACTGGCTGTTTTTACCCTCGGTTTTTACATCTATTATATAAATTACGCTACCGATGCAACTTATATTGAAGACCGCAGCCTAAAACCCAGAACAGCTGCCGGGGAATGGATAAGTTCTATACTCTTTGCAGTAATTGCGGCTACTATTGTGCATACCTATGTAATGCAACCTTTTACTATCCCAACTTCTTCTTTAGAGAAAACCTTATTGGTTGGAGACTTTTTGTTTGTAAGTAAGTTTCATTACGGTGCAAGACTACCCAAAACCGCGGTGGCTTTCCCCATGGTACACGATACTATTCCCGTTTTAGGAGTAAAATCTTACTTAACAAAACCTCAAATTCCATATTTAAGATTACCAGGCTTTGAAGATATAGAACGTAATGATATTGTTGTCTTCAACTGGCCGGTAGATACGGTAAACGCTTTTCAGCAATATGGTGATGGCAAATATTATTACAAACCCATAGATAAGAAATCTAATTATGTAAAACGTGCGGTTGGACTTCCGGGAGATTCTTTACAGGTAAGTGAAGGCAAAGTATTTATAAATAACAAGCCATTACAACTTCCCGGCCGTGCAAAACCTCAATATACTTATTACGGTACTACCAACGGCCAGGGCTTTAATCCCAGATATTTATATGAAGAATATGACGTGACCGATGGTTATTATCACGATTCCAATACCAATCAATTCTATATAGCGGCTTTAACCGAAGCAGCCTATAACCGAATTAAAAATCACCCCAACGTTACCAGCATTCAAAAATATTCAGATTCCCTGGGTGCTAAAAATCCGAGTATATTTCCTAATGATGGAAAGTTAAGCTGGAATAACGACCATATGGGACCAATCTATATCCCAAAAGAGGGTGTAACAGTAGATATTACTTCCGAATCTATGCCGTTTTACAAACGTATTATAGAAACCTATGAAGGGAGCGAAATGGGTATTAATAACACGCTAAGCCTTAACGGCACACAGGTATTATTAAATGGGCAGCCGCTAGATTCTTACACATTTAAACAAAATTATTACTGGATGATGGGTGATAACCGCCATAACAGTGAAGATAGCCGCACCTGGGGCTTTGTACCCGAAAATCATGTAGTAGGAAAACCTGTTTTTGTGTGGATGAGTTGGGATGCCAATGCACAGGGCTTCTTTAATAAAATTAGATGGGATCGTGTTTTCACCACTGTAAAAGGTGATGCCACCCCTACTTCTTATTTACCATACTTTCTTATTTTTGTAGTTATTATTATTGCCTTTAATTATTTTAAAAAACGCCGGAAAAACGCTTAATTTAAATCAATAATATCTGGCATTATAAATTGGATATTTTACTTATATTCAATACTGGCATAAGAATTTTAAAGTTAGATGAAAGAAATATTATTACATCCGGCCTACTTTGGGCCGGTTTGTCAATTTATAGCCCTGGCAAAAGCCGATAAGGTTTGTTTTGAAAACGAAGACAATTACCAGAAGCAAACCTATAGAAACAGAATGTATATCTATGACTCTAATGGGAAATTGCTGCTTAATATTCCAATTAAACACCGTTCTGCTTTAACAGGGCAGCCCAAGGAAGCCGGAAAGCACCAGTTATATAAAGAAGTACGAATTGAGAACGATTTTGATTGGCAGAAACAACATTGGCGAGCCCTAAAAGCTTCTTATCAAACTTCCCCTTTTTTCGAATTTTACGAAGATGAAATTTACCCTCTTTATCACAAGAAGTTCAATTACTTGCTTGACTTTAATTATGCCTGTTTAGAATTTGCCACGGAAGCACTTCAACTGGATTTTGATATCAATAAAACTTCAGAGTACATTTTTAATCCTAAAGATAAAGAAGACCTAAGAAACCTGATTAACGCCAAAGTAAAACCTAAGTTCGAGCACGAACATTACACCCAGGTTTTTCAGGAAAAGCATGGTTTTTTACCAAATCTTAGCATTTTAGACCTAATTTTTAACGAAGGGCCAAACAGCTTAAATTTTCTCGAGGCACAAGAAATTACATTTTAATACGCGTCATTATAGGATAATGGTCTGAGAATTCATTTTTAAAACGCTTGTAAGCATTAATTTGAATTTCGGTATCAATAAACATAAAGTCTATACGCAACGGAAAATAACTTAATTTAAAGGTTTGTCCAAAACCTTCGCCGGCTTCCAGGAAAGCATCTGTAAACCTCTCCTCGTCATTAATTATATCATAGATATAAGAAAAAGCCGTATTATTAAAGTCGCCGGCAATAATTGTTTTATACGAAGATTCCTTTACACTCTCCAACATCATTTCGGCCTGCTCCTGTTGCAAACTAAAGCCATGTCCTATTCTACCCAACAACTTTTTTGAATCTTCTTTCCGAAGGTCGTCAATTTCAGGCTTCACATTTAAAGATTGAAAATGCACATTATAAATACGCAGCGTATCTGCTTTTACAAGAAGATCGGTATAAATGGCATTATTATTTCCATCGTGTGGAAAACCAATTGATTCCCGCTTAAGGATTGGGAATTTTGAAAAAATCGCAGAACCAAATTCAGAATTCTCCCCTTTTCTATGCACAAAATGATATGGATAGATTTCCTTTAAATTAGTCTCGTCTACGGTATGTTCCTGGGTAAGAAGAATATCAGGGTCGTTTTCTTTAATAAACCCTGTTATTTTTTCAGGAATATCTTTTTCTTCGGTCCAGCCATAATTATTAAATAGCCTAACATTATAGCTCATAATACTTATTTCTTCTTCTGAAGATTGAGTATTGCTACTAAACTGATAAAGACTGGAAACATAGTTATAACCAACAAGCAACACGATAAAAGACAATAAAAATTGTCTTTTTAACCGAATAACCCAGTAAATTAAAAAAACGAGGTTCACCAGAATTAAAACAGGAACTCCCAGGCTTAATACCGAGAGCAACGGAAAAGATTTCGGAGGAATAAATGCCAGGAGATAAGAAAGCAATAAAGCAGTCCCGGCTAAAGCATTACAGATAAAAATAATCTTATCCAGAAACCCAAGCTTTCTCATTTAATCTTCTTTACCCGCTTTAAACAAAAAATCTTTTTCGCTTTTACTTAAGCTGTCATAACCACTTTTACTTATTTTATCTAGAATGGCATCAATCTGTTTCTGCTTCTCATCTTTATCCAATTTTTGGGAGGAAGTAGCTTTATGTTGTTTGGTAGCCGTTTTTCTATTGGTATTTTTCCTATATACCGTTTTCATTTTGGCTTTGCGTTCACTTGGTTTAAACAAAGACACTAAACTATCCATTATTTTTTCAAACCAGGAACCAATATCATTGCCCTTTTGTAACTGTTTAGTGTACACATACCCCAATGCCGCACCCCCCAGGTGTGCCAAATGCCCCCCGGCATTGCTCATTGGAATTTGAATAATATCCAAAAGCACTAAAAAAGCAGCGATATACCAAAACTTTATACTTCCTATTAAAAGAAGCCTCACCCTCATATTAGGAATATAAGTTGCTATCCCTACCAGGACTGCCATTACCCCGGCCGAAGCACCTATTAAATAAGAGCGCCCCATAGATTGAAAAGCAGGGAATAAGTTATAGCTTAACATATATACCAAAGCCCCCATAATAACACCTAGAAAAAAATAATTAAGCAGGCGTTTAGGCGAAAAATAGTTAAGAAAATATATTCCTGAAAAGTATAAGATTAGCATGTTAGAGAGAATGTGCCAAATCCCACCATGCAAAAAAGCATAGGTAATAATAGACCAGGGTTTAAAAATGAATTCTCCCGGTTCCTTCGGAAAAACAAACCACTCCAATAAAAAGTCTGAAGGCAACTGAAACAAGAAAGCGATAGTTCTAAACAAGAAGAACAAGAAGAAAACCAATACATTAATAGCGATTAGTTTTTCAACAACCGTAGCGGTTTGCAACTTGTATCTTATTTTATCAGAGCCTTTCATTTAATCCCAGCGGTTTTGATTAAACTGGTTTTTCTTCCAGTACCACATCATTATAAATCCAAATAAAGCACCTCCTACGTGGGCAAAGTGAGCTATACCTCCACCAAATAAAGAATAGCCCGTAAATCCTGAAAACAAATCGATTAAAATAAGTACAGGAATAAAGTATTTTGCTTTAACAGGTACCGGTACAAATAACAAAAATAATTCAACATTGGGAAACATCATTCCAAAAGCGACCAGAATACCATAAATAGCCCCCGAAGCTCCAACAGCCGGAGTATTAACACTTTGATAAAGACTTTGCAATGTTTCTTTAGGTACCGAATCCAGGATAGCAGTAGAATACTCTCCTGTTTTAAGTAGTTGCTCTACGCTCCCCATACTCATTCCAGCATCTAACAAAGCATTATAACCGGTTTTAAACTCTATATAATTCACCAGTGTATGCAAAAATGCAGCACCCAATCCTGCCGAAAAATAAAAGAATATAAATCGCTTTTGTCCCAACATTTGTTCAATAGGACCTCCAAAAGCCCATAATGCATACATATTAAAAATAATATGCATCAGGCTCCCGTGCATAAACATATGGGTTACAAATTGCCAGGGCATAAAATTCCCGTTCTCAAAAAACCAGAGTGCGAATAATTGATAGGCATAGTCGCCCAGAAACTGGCTTCCAACAAAGAAAATAATGTTGATGATTAAAAGTACTTTTACAGTCTCGGTAATTCTTCCCATTTACATAAATTTTTTATCCAGCTCGTCTACCGTTAAAGTAACGAAAACCGATCTGTTAGACGGGCTTAACCCTGGTTCTTTACAAGCAAACAACCTGTTAACGATATGTTGCTGCTCGGTATTGTTTAAAAGTGTTCCAGATTTTACCGCCATCCCTTTTGCCAGCGATTTTGCTAGCAAATCGGTTTGAGAAAAACCATTATCGGGTACATCATTTTCAAAATCGGCAATAAGCTGCTCCAGTAAAATTTCTACTTCACTTTCTGAAATTAAAGTAGGAATACCTACAATTTCTACGGAATCGGTTTTTACCTCAGAAAATACAAATCCGGTTTGCTCCAGAGAATCTTTTAATTGTTTTATTATCTCAACTTCGTGCGTATTAAACTGAAGCTTAAGCGGAAACAATAATTGCTGGCTTACCGCAGCTGAAACGGTTATATTCTTTAGCATTTCTTCATACAAAATCCTGGTATGCGCCCGGTGTTGATCTATAACTAAGATTCCGCTCTTAAGCGTACTTACAATATATTTTTTGTGTAGCTGAAAGGTAGACTTTTCCTCTGTATCTTCAGAAGGCTGGAATAAATTCCCGGTTACTTCTTCACTCTCAAACTCTATCTCCCTAAAATTAGTATCCTGTTTAGGAATTTCTTCAGTTTGCAAGCCAGCATATAAGCTCTCCCAACTTTCTCTACGTTCTTTTTTAAAATTTGAGGAATAAGAATTAGAGCTTGTTTTATGGGTCCTTGCATTTTCTTCCTGAAAAGGATTAAAGTTACGATCTACTTCTACCTGTGGCACCTCGGCCGATTTATTTTTATAATCGTAAGGTGTATCCAGGTTTGCATCCCTATCGAAATCTAAAATAGGAGCTACATTAAATTGTCCCAGGCTATGTTTAATAGCACTTCTTAATATAGCATAAAGCGCATGTTCATCGTCAAACTTAATTTCAGTTTTAGTAGGATGAATGTTAATATCAATACTTTTAGGATCAACATTTAAGAAAAGAAAATAGCTGGGATAAGATTTATCTTTTAAAAGTCCTTCGAAAGCAGCTACTACAGCATGATTCAAATAAGGACTTTTTATAAAGCGATTATTTACAAAAAAGAATTGTTCTCCCCGGGATTTTTTAGCAAACTCAGGTTTCCCCACAAACCCCGAAATTTCTACAATTTCTGTCTCCTCGGTTACCGGCACCAGTTTTTCGTTGGTCTTACCACCAAAAATGTTGGTAATTCGCTGCCTATAATTTGTACCCGGAAGCTGAAAAAGTTCACTTCCATTATGAAATAGAGAGAAAGCAATTTGCGGATGTGCTAAAGCTACCCTTTGAAATTCATCTATAATATGCCTGGTTTCCACCGCGTCTGATTTCAGGAAATTTCTCCTGGCCGGAATATTATAAAAAAGGTTCTTTACACTCACCGAAGTTCCTTTTGGGCATACACAAACGTCCTGCCCGGCCACTTTACTTCCTTCCACTTTAATTTGTGTTCCTACCTCATCGGCTTCGGTCTTTGTCTTTAGCTCTACGTGGGCAATCGCTGCGATAGAAGCAAGTGCTTCTCCTCTAAAACCTTTAGTTTGCAAACTAAAAAGATCCTCAGCTGCCTTAATTTTTGAAGTAGCGTGACGTTCAAAACACATTCTGGCATCGGTTAGGCTCATCCCCTTCCCATCATCAACAACCTGTATAAGGGTTTTACCTGCATCTTTTATAACCACCTGGATATTCCCAGAACCTGCATCAATGGCATTCTCCACTAGCTCTTTAATTACTGAAGCAGGCCTTTGCACCACTTCCCCCGCAGCAATTTGATTCGCTACATGGTCTGGTAAAAGTTGAATTATATCTGTCATTTAAGGATTATTGGAAAAGATGGACAGATCAAAATCTATTATCCATAAGAAAATTAAAACGAGTACCATAATTATAATAAGCAAGCGCTTATTAATCTCCCGGTTGCCGCGAGTTCTACTTGATTTACGCGCTTCAGCCCATTGAGAACCAAAATCTATAGCGTTAGTAGCTTCTTTGTACTTACTGAATTTTGAATCAAAATCATAAATATTCCCTGTATCCTTACCCTTATAATAACGCGGGGTATAATTATAACGGGCATTTTTTCTCGGTTTATAAATTTTGATCTTCAAAATATGCTGATTTTCTATGGTAGTTCAAATTTACTCAAATTGCTTCAAAAAAACGAAACAACGAGCTTAAAAAGAAATCAACAAGAATAATGCCGATAAAGCCTATATCCTAATATTTGGCATCCTGACGCAATTTCGCCATTTTAATGGCCGCAATGGCAGCCTCAGTACCTTTATTACCGTGTTTCCCACCACTTCTATCTATGGCCTGCTGCATGTTTTGATCGGTTAGCACACAAAAAATAATTGGGGTATCGGTTTGTATATTAAGATCTTTTATTCCCTGGGTAACACCTTCACAAACAAAGTCAAAATGTTTGGTTTCTCCTTCTATTACGCTTCCAATAGCAATAATAGCATCAAGCATATCAAAGGTTTCCTGCATTTTTTTACAGCCGTAAATAAGCTCAAAACTACCGGGAACATTCCAGCGAACAATTTTTTTAGGGGTTACGTTGTTTTCAATTAGCGCATTGTAAGCACCATTATAAAGACCTTCGGTAATCTGTTCATTCCATTCTGAAACAACAATCCCGATACGAAAATCACTCGCATCGGGAAGTTTGTCTTTATCGTATTCTGAAAGGTTATTTCCTGCTGTAGCCATACATTATTGTTTTGCAGCACGAGCCTGCCCCATATAGACAGATACCTGTTCAGCTTCAGGAGCTTCAGGGTACTCATCTTTTATTTGCTGAAGATACCCTTCAGCATCAGCGGCCTGCCCTAATTCTAAAGCGGTAATTGCTGCTTTTAATAAAAATTTTGGTGTTGTAAATTCGTTAGATCTCATAGAAGCTGCTTTCTCATAATAGTCTAAAGCTTCTTCCGGTTGCTCTAATTGCATAAATGCATCGCCAATTCCTCCGGTAGCCAAAGCTGCCAAAACTTCATCATCACTATTAAAATCTTCAAGGTAATTAATAGCTTCCTGGTAATTCCCGGTATTCAAGTAAGCAAAACCAGCATTATAAGTTGCAAGGTTTGCAGCATCTGTACTTCCGTAGTTATCAATAATATCAATAAAACCGTATTTCCCTTCACCTCCATTTAAAGATAGAGTGAAAAGCGAATCACGCTCAGCTCCGGAAGCATTTAGAGCAGATGCAAAATAGTTTTGCGCCTGCGCCATTTCATTGGCGGCTTCTTCCTGTTTTGGCTCACTTATAAAACGTTCGTAACCAAGGTAACCCAAAACGGCTACTATTGCTACGCCCACAATAATATAGATATAATTTTGATTCTCTGCTACCCAGGTTTCGGTCCTACCCGCACCTTCGTCTAGCGTATTAAATACTTCAGCAGTTGTAGATTCTTCTTCCACATGCTTCT
Source organism: Salegentibacter sp. BLCTC (assembly GCF_015143665.1). Taxonomy (NCBI): domain Bacteria; kingdom Pseudomonadati; phylum Bacteroidota; class Flavobacteriia; order Flavobacteriales; family Flavobacteriaceae; genus Salegentibacter; species Salegentibacter sp. BLCTC. Next base: position 53,360 of record NZ_WYEW01000002.1, read on the forward strand.
GCTGTTCTTCTTTATTAGATGGTTTATATCCCTTTTTCTTATAAGTTGCCATAAAAACTGTTTAATGCGTGGCAAAAATATGATTTTTATTCAAAATTAAAAGGGAAATTATTTGTATTTTTTTAATATTTTCGGGTCATTCGCTTAACTTTCAGAATTCTATTATATAAATATCAAAAAGCTGAATAACAGTATTTTATGTTTCTAAAAAACCTTTCTTTAGTTAATTACAAGAACCTTCATTCAGCTTCTTTTGAGTTTGACAGGAAAATAAATTGCTTTGTAGGCAATAATGGCATTGGCAAAACCAACGTTTTAGACAGTATTTATCTACTGGCTTTTGGCAAAAGTTATTTTAATCCCATTACCAGCCAAAATATTAATCATGAAGCCGATTTTTTTGTGGTGGAAGGTCTATTTGAAAAATTACAAAAAGAAGAACAAATACTGGTTAGTGCCAAGCGCGGCCAGAAAAAAGTAATAAAAAGAAACAACAAGCCCTATGAAAAATTCAGTGAACATATTGGCTTTATTCCTACCGTAATTATATCTCCGGCAGACCGTGACCTCATAATAGAAGGAAGCGAAACCCGGCGCAAGTTTATAGATGGCGTGATTTCACAAAGCGATAAAGATTATCTTAACAAGCTTATTCAATACGGAAAAATAAATGCACAACGTAATTCTTTACTAAAGTACTTTGCTGCAAATCATAGTTTTGATCGTGACACCTTAGAAGTATACAACTTACAGCTTAGCGAATTAGGGCACTATATTTTTGAAAAACGGAAAGCTTTTTTAGAAGATTTTATTCCCATTTTCAATAAGCGATATACAGATATCACCAACAATAAAGAACAGGTAGATATCACTTACAAAAGCCAGTTGTTTAAAAGCTCTTTAGCTGCTTTACTTGAAGCAAATCTTCAAAAAGACATGGCTTTACAATATACAAGTGCAGGAACCCATAAAGACGATTTAAGTTTTGAAATAGAAGGTCATCCTATTAAAAAGTTTGGCTCCCAGGGGCAACAAAAATCATTTTTAGTAGCTTTAAAATTAGCTCAATTCGACTTTATTAAAGCTATTAGCAAGGTAAATCCAATTTTACTGCTTGATGATATTTTCGACAAATTAGACGAGCAAAGAGTAGCCCATATTGTAGCTTTGGTGGCTACCGACCAGTTAGGACAAATTTTTATTAGTGACACCCACGTAGATCGCACCGAAGCGGTGGTTAAAAGCAGTAATCAATCTTATAAAATTTTTAAATTGTGAGTAAAAAAATTCTTCTTTTCCTAGTCGGAATCGTACTTTTAGGATGCCAAAAACAGGATCCCGAGGAACAACTTCAATACCTTACCGGCTATTGGGAAATAGATCGCGTTGAAATTTCTGAAGACTCGGTAATTAAGTATAAGGTAAATGCCACTGTAGATTATATGGAGTTTGAGGGCAAAGAAGGTTTTCGGAAAAAGGTGAAACCACAATTTGACGGAAGTTTTAAAACAAGCGATCATAAAGAGGAAATTACAGCACGAATAGAAAACGATAGCTTACACCTATATTACAAAACTCCTTTTGATGAGTGGAAAGAAACAATAATTGTAGCCGAAGAAGAAAATTTTAGTGTGCTAAACCGAGACGGAAAAATATATCATTACACCAAATTCACCTCCCTATTAGATGAAGAAAATGAAGAAGAGAAATAACGAAAACCAAAGTTTAAGCGAAGTTTTAAAAGAATTTGTAGACCACAATAAACTTCAGGGCGGCTTAGACAAGGTAAGTGTTAAAGACGTATGGTACAGAGAAATGGGACCCGCAATTGAAAAGTACACTACTGCCATCAAATTGCAAAACGAAACACTTTATGTCCAGTTAAGTTCTTCTGTGCTTCGGGAAGAACTTAGTTATGGTAAAGGAAAAATAATAACCATGCTCAACAGGGAATTAGGAAAAGATCTTATCAAAAAATTGGTTTTACGTTAATGCAACATCGGTATTTTAAAATTTACAAACCCTACGGTTATTTAAGTCAGTTTATTACCAACGAACGCCCACGCAAGAAAAAGAAACTATTGGGAGAACTGGGTGATTTCCCGGAAGAAACCATGGCCGTGGGGCGTCTTGATCAGGATTCGGAAGGTTTACTATTTCTCACCACCAATGGCAAAGCCAGCGCTAAGGTTACCGGTAATAAAATTGAGAAAGAATATTATGTGCAACTAGATGGGCAAATCACCCCAACTGCTGTTGAAACACTACAAACCGGAATAGAAATAAGCATTAACGGAAAAAATTATAAAACACAGCCCTGCAAAGCTTTTATTTTAAAGGAAAGGCCGGTATTTCCAGAAAGGTCTAAGAAAATTAGGGATGAACGTCACGGCCCCACCAGTTGGATTTCTGTAACATTGGTTGAAGGTAAATTTCGTCAGGTAAAAAAGATGACTGCAGCTGTTGGTTTTCCAACTTTAAGGTTGGTAAGAGTAAGAATTGGGAATGAGCATATAGACAATATGAATACAGGCGAGGTTATTGAGCTCCCGTCTTTCTCTTATTAGAAATAATGCCTTAACTCGGTTTTATTTATTTCTTATTAAGCCTATAAAACCTAACTTTGCAGCTTCATATAAATCTATGCAAAACGCAGAATTAAGGACAGTAACCGTTACCAGGTACATCACCCCACTAAGAGAAGGCGGCTCCTTACCTGCCCTCACGGAAGCCGACGACGAGTTTAAGTATGTACTTAAATTTAAAGGAGCAGGGCATGGTGTAAAAGCACTTATTGCCGAGCTTCTTGGAAGCGAAATTGCCCGGGCATTGGGCTTTAGGGTACCGGAACTTGTTTATGCCAATTTAGACGAAGCCTTTGGAAGAACAGAAGGGGACGAAGAAATTCAAGACCTTTTACAGGCAAGCCAGGGCTTAAATCTTGCGCTACATTTTCTTTCCGGAGCTATTAATTTTGATCCTGTGGTTACCAAAGTTGAAGAATTTGAAGCATCAAAAATAGTCTGGCTAGATGCATTTATCACCAACGTAGACCGCACCTATAGAAATACCAATATGCTTATGTGGCATAAAGAGTTGTGGCTTATAGATCATGGGGCGTCTTTTTATTTTCATCACTCCTGGACTAATGTAGAAGAAAAAGCAAAAACCCCCTTTAATTTTATCAAAGATCACGTATTACTTCCACAGGCAAGTAAAATAAAGGAGGCAAATGAATATGCAAAAAAAATAATTACTCCAGAAAAGATTGAAGAAATTGTATCCCTAATTCCTTCAGAATGGCTACAATGGCAAGATACCGATGAAACAGAAGAAGAAATTAAAGCGGTGTACGCCCAATTTCTTAAAACCAGGCTGGATTATTCAGAAATTTTCACAAAAGAGGCAGAAAATGCAAGAAAAGCACTTATATGAATATGCTGTAATAAGGCTTGTGCCAAAGGTTGAGCGCGAAGAATTCTTAAACGTGGGCATTATTTTATTCAGTAAGAAAGAAAAATTCTTAAAAGCCGTATTCAATCTTGATGAAGAGCGACTGCGTATTTTTAGCAAAGATATGGATAGGGATGAAATTTGCTCTAACCTTGATTCTTTTAAAAAGATATGCGAGGGAAATAAAAATGGTGGTCCAATTGCTCAATTAGACCTGCCCTCCCGGTTTAGATGGTTAACAGCCGTTCGTAGCTCTATTATTCAAACTTCACGACCGCATCCGGGTATGACAAATGATCTCGATGTAACGTTAAAACGCCTTTTTAAGGAACTTGTACTGTAAGTAGTAAACCTATTGAAACTTGAGTCTAAATAGAAAAATAAAAATTGATTCGTAAAATTGAATCTCGATTATTGAGTGAATTCTAATTTATTGCACAGAGCACTTTTTATCTAATGAAGTTTCCTTAATAATTAATCCAAAGAACTCAAATGTTTCTTTCGCCTTTCCCGAAGCCTCTTTTATTTGAATTTCGGTAAATTCTTTTGATTTTAATTCTTTTACAAAAGTGTTCCATGATTTAACCCCATCACGATCACGACTAAAAAAGTGCGGACCCGGAATTCCCTGTAAACTGCGGCAATTAGGAACTTCCTTTGAAATATACATACCGCCAAGCGCAGAACCCAGAACCACATAAGCAGCACCAAGGGCTTCCTCATAAGAGTTTAGCGCAAATTCTGGTTTAAATTCTTTATAAATAGATGCATCTACTTCCAATTCCTCGAGGTCTTTCGCCAGCTTTTGGCTTTTATCTGATTTATATGTGGGAATAAATTTTACAATTTCATCTTCAGTAATTTTATATGAAATATAGTTCTGAAGTAATAAGAGCTTGTAATTCTCCAGACTTATATCATTGGAAATAATTTGACCGGCAAGATTTTCCTTCTCCAAATCTTCATGAAGTTTTTTGGTAGAATCCCTAAGGTTATTCAGCATCTTCTATATTAAATTTATCCAGGTTATTTCTTATTTTTTCAATATTCTCTCGTTGCTCCAAATCATCGGCCTTCATATTATCTAAATAGCTATAAATTTGGTGAACTGCTATTTTATTTTTTCTAATTTGTTCCCTTAATTCATCATGCTGCACCATATTATAAACCACTTGCTTTAAAAGTGGTTCTAATTTTTCGCTAAGATTATCCATATGCTTTTTTAAGATAAACCCCGATGCTCCAGAGAGTATAGTATTTGCAGCAAGTTCGTCGTCATCTAAAGCTCCTGTAACAAAAATAAACGGGGTGTTCTCATCTATAGATTTCACCAACTCCATAATTTCAAGGCCTGTACCGCTTGGAAGATTATAATCTGAAATTACTAAATCTGGTAAAAAGTTGGTGAAAATATTTTTAAAACCGGGTAAGTCCTGTACTACTTTTATTTCAACTGTTTCTACAATCTTAGTTATTTGCCTTTCGATTAACACGGCATCGGTTTCCTCATCTTCAACCAAAATAATACGTAATGGAGTACTAATCATTATTTAGAATTTCCACAAAAATACTAAACTAGTTAATGCAAAAAGCCGCGGCTTTATAAATTTGGGTATATTTTATTATAAAAAATGGAGTTCAACTTCTCTCTATTCCGTCTTATAACCAAATTTCTTTCTTTTACCTCTATTTACAACTGGTTAGTTTGTTTAAAATCAGTTCTTCATCTATAGGTTAGCTTTTAAATAGCCTTTATCCCGTAAATATTGGATAATTAGTAATACGGTTATTGCAAGTGATACACACGTATATAATCGAGTTCCATTACGGCGGGGAACAAAGCATCATCTACTCCATTATCACCAATATACTTACCACCAATAACCATATCTATTAAAAGGTAGAAGGGTTTATCGAAAGGCCAATTGTCTTCATTGGGAGAAGCAGGCCTATCTAAAGTATAAATTATATTTTCCAAATCATCAATATAGAACTTAATATAACGGTCTGTCCACAATATACCGTAAATATGAAACTCTTCTTCTACTGTTTCAAGCTCATTATTTACTCGTATCAGGGAGCCGTTAAAGGAGTTGTTAGCGGTACTATGAACGTTAATATTGAATTCGTTAGGATTATGACTAAAATACTCCATAATATCAATTTCACCACATTGCGGCCATCCTACTTGAGCTTCATTATCTCCAATTAAAACCAATTTAGCCCAAATCCCACTTTTCTCCTGTTCTGGAAGTTTTGCGTTTATTTCAATACGACCATATTCAAAGGCGTATTTACTACTTATTCTTGCCGATGAATATACATCAGCATTTTTTTCGGCCGTAATATTTAATATACCTCCATTTAAATTCACATTTTCTTTCCGGTAAGTTTGTAATTGATCTGCAACATCAGGATTAGTTGTGTTTTTAGGTTCAAAAGCCCAAACGTCATCAGCTAAGGTTGTTCCATTAAATTCTTCATTCCAAACTAATGCAACGTTATTCCAATCAATATCACCATCGCCAGGAGAATCCATTGTAATCTTGGTTCTTTCCTGAACAGGTTCAGGCTCGGGGTCTCCAGATTCCTCTTTAGAATCACAACTTAGTAGAAATAAATTAAGAAGTATAACTACTATAATTCGATCAAAATAAAATTTATGCATTTTCATAACGTTGACTTTAAGTAGTATTTTTTATTACTCTTAAAGTTAACTAAAAGTGAGTAAAGTCTTACTCAAAAACATTAAAAATTATTGAAAATCAGAATTATACACCAAATTTTGCATTACAAAACTAAGTTCATCAAGAGTAATTTAAGTCTCACTCTCCCAGAAAACACGGCATTTTGCTTATATAATTAAGTCCCGTAGCTCAAAAAGGTTTGGATCGATTCAAATCTAAAAATTAAAGAAAAAGGTAGTGCCTTTGTTAGGTTCACTATCCAGCCAAATTTCTCCCCGGTGCTTTTCTATAATTCTGGCTACTATAGATAAACCAACCCCTGTACCTTTAAATTGACTTTTAGAAGCTCTTGAAAAGACTTTAAAAATTTTGTCCCTATCGCCGGCAGGAATTCCAACACCATTATCTTTTATATAAAAAACGTCCTTGTCGTCCTGTAAAGTCGCTCCTATTTCAATCTTTGGATTTTTTGTTTGTTCAGAATACTTTAATGCGTTTCCTAAAAGGTTGCTCCATACTTGCCAAATCATTCGACGATCCCCAAAAGTTTCCGGTAAATTTTCTTTTATTACAACTTCTGAAGACGGATAATTATTCTCTATATTAAAACTCAACAAAAGTTCATCTATTAATTTACGAGTGCTAAAACTTGTTTTTTTAAGGTCTCCGCTAGTTATTTTTGAAAACGATAAAATATCATCTATTACCACTTCCATTTTATGAGAAGTGCTTAAAATAGTATTTATTGCCTTGGTAGCTTCGGCAGGTAATTCCCGGCTAAAATCTTCTTTTAGTATTTTCGCAAAACCATTAATGCCACGTAGAGGCCCCCTAAGATCGTGAGAAATACCAAAACTAAAAAGCTCCAGATCTTTATTGGCTTCCTGAAGCTCTCTATACAACCTGGCAATCTCTTCTTTTTGTTTGGCGAGCAGAAATTGATTTAAACCTTCACCAAAAGCTTTTACCGTTTCAATTTCATAGTCTTTCCAGCTATGAGAGATACCGTCTAATTTCTCAGTCCATTTTTTAAAAGACTTTCGCGGACTTAAACGTTGTTTTTCCTGATTATAAGAAACTTTGTTATTGGGGTTTCCTCCCCAACTTACGGTCTCAGCCATTTCTGGCCTAAACCACATAATAAAACTATCCTTAGACTTTCCCAGCTTAAAACTTAATACCCCCGAAGCGACTTTTTTATAATTTTCAGCACTGCCATATTTATCTTTTAGACTTTTAGTATAGAAAACCGATTGGTTTTTGCCATTTAAAAAGCTACATAAGTCTATCACCTCTTCTTTACTGGGAGTTTTGCCAAAAAGTTCTATTTCCTGATTCAAAATTACTGCACCCCCTGTACTTTCCACTAAAGAAGTAAAAGGAAGGGAAGTTCCTAAAAGGTTCTCAATTAAAGAATCTTCTATATTTAATTCTTCCGTAATCTTTTGCCTTAAAGTAGATTTCTCATTAAACTTTTGATTGAATATTCCGGTTTGTATAGCCGAAACTTTATTAGAAAAAACCTGGGCTAAAAACTTACAGGTTTCCCTATGAAAATAATTAATAAATTTAGCCGAATAATGATGACAGGCTACCAGGCCCCATAAACTCCCGTTTACAATTATAGCAGCCGTTAGAGAGGCTCCTACTTTCATATTTTGTAAGTACTCAATATGAATAGGGGAAACTCCTCTTAATGATGACTTTGAAAGATCCAGGGCTTTACCGGTAATAGGTGAGATTTCCGGGGAGATAGGAACAGGATCATAATTTACATCGGAAATAATCCTTACCTTATGTTTTAGAAATAATTCTCGTGATTGTGCGGGAATATCACTTGCAGGATAGCGCAAATCTAACCAGGTTTCTAAGTGCTTTTCCTTTTGTTCTGCCACCACTTCTCCATTCCACTCTTCATCAAACCGGTATACCATTACCCGGTCATAATTAAAAATGTTTTTTATTAACTTTGCGGCCTTAGCACATAAAGCTGTAGTTTGTTCAACGCCATCCAGGCCATTAATAATACTGGTTAATTGCTGCTGAAACTGTGAAGCCTTCCAGGTTGTGCCAAGCACCTCAAAATCAAGGATAAGGTTGTTTTCAGAGAAATGAGGCAACATTACAAACTCCTGCCCATTGATTTGCAAAGTTTCGGCATTAAAACCCGATTCTTTAGCAATTGCAGTTTCTAAACGTTCAAATGAAAGTTTACCTATTAATCTCTCTAAAGAAAATCCCAAAAAATCTTCATGCGAAATTCCGAAGAATTTCAATGTATTTTCACTTGCCTGGGTTACCTTAAAGGTTTTAGGATTCAGCACAACAACAACTCCGTGCGCCTGGGTCTTGCCAATTAGATGTATAGGTTCTTTTTCACAATTACTAACATCTAAACTAGCAGAAGACCACAACTGTTCTTCGCTCATATATGGTTATGCTTTTAATTTAAAATAAAATGTACTTCCCACACCTACCTGGCTTTCTACCCAAATAGTACCTTCGTGTAACTGAACAATTTTCTCTACGTGCGCTAAACCAACCCCGGTACCTTCATTTGTATCGGTTTCCTTTATTCGGTTAAAAATTGTAAAAATGTTCTTTTTGTCTTCTTCCGAAATCCCATAGCCATTATCGGTTACAGAAAAGACCCAATGGGCACCTTCTCTGTAAGATGCAATACGAACGTCGGGATCTCTCTCTTTTGGGGTATATTTTATAGCATTGCTAATAAGGTTTTGGAATAGTAAACGTAATTCTACCTCATAGCCCATTATTTTTGGCAACTTACCGGCATTCACCCTGGCATTGGTATCTTTAATTCTTTTACCAAGATCATATTTTACCACTTCTACAACTTCATTAATATTTACAAGGCTTTTTTGGCCGTTGCGCCCAATTCTTGAGTGTTCTAAAAGTGCCTTAATCTGTTCTGAAAGACGGGTAGAAGCATCTTTTATATACTTAATATAATCTTTACCCTTTTCATCTAATTTGGTAGCATATAATTTCCCTAACACATCACTACCAAATTTAATAGTGGAAAGGGGCTCCTGAAGGTCATGAGAGCAAATAGAAACGAATTGCTCCAGGTCCCTATTGGCGCGCTCCAGGTCGTCGTGCTGTTGTTTTAGTTGGTTTTCAGCTTTCTTTAAGGCCGAAATATCTACACAGGTATACCTTATAGTCATCACCCTACCATCCAAATCTTTTTCAGCTGTTGCATTTAAGATTACGGGGAGTAAATCTCCGTTAGCCATAAGCATATTTTGCTCCATATTTACGATGGTGCCGTTATTCTTAAACTCCTTATTTGTTTTTAAGGCTTTAAGCTGGGATTCTTCGTTGTAAAGATCGTAGATTGGCTTATCTATTAAATCTTCTTTAGTTTCATAACCCAATTTTGTTACCGCCATTTCATTGCATTGCACAATAAGCTGTGTTTGCGAATCTACACTAATATGAACTACCGGATCTTCTTCATAGAAAGATTTAAAACGCTTCTCGCTGGCTATTAGTTTTTCTTTAGATTTTTGCAATAAACCTACATCAATAAATGTAACTACTACTCCACTTATTTCATTATTAGAATTTATGTATGGTGAGATTCTTCTTAGAAAATAAGAATTATCTTTGGTCATTACCTGTTTTTCAAGAATTTTACCGGTTCTAAGTACGCGCTTACAACGAGTTATAAGGTTACTTTTTCCCATACTTGAAGTAAAGTGTTCTATAGGGCGACCTTCATCGGAGTCTATTAAATTAAAATGCCTTTGGATTGCCGGGGTGAATTTTCTTATCCTTAAACTTTTATCAAGGAAAATCACACCTATTTCGGTACTTTCCAGCAAATTGTTCATATCGGCATTTAAAGCTGCCAAATCCTCTACCTTCTGAAGATTTTCAGCATTTACCGTATTAATTTCTTCATTTACACTTTGCAGTTCTTCGTTGGTACTTTGCAACTCTTCATTAGAAGCCAATAATTCTTCATTGGCTGCCTGTAACTCTTCGTTACTGGTTTCTATTTCTTCTAATGAAGTATTAAGCTCTTCTTTAGTTTCCTTAAGTTCCTCTTCAAGATCTGCAACGTACTCTTTTGTACGCTTTGTAAGAGTTAACTTTTCGAGTGTACCAACATCGTTTAAGTTTATTTCCTTTTCAACAAACGTAATTACAAAATTGGTATTATCATCTTCTCCTTTTTGCTGAAAAGGTTTTACGATAATATCTACTACACCCTGAGAATCATATTTTTCAAATGAGGCATCCTGATACCTAAGTTTTTTATTGTTCTTTTTCGCTTTTTTTAAGGTACTTTGAATAATATATTTTAAATCGGGCCCCAGCATGTCCAATAAGTTTACAGAAAAACCACTAACCGGTAAATTGGCATATTTCCTAAATTCACCAACAGCCTGTAAAATATTGAAGTCTTTATCTACAAACACACTAGCTCCCCCAAAAACCTCCAGGATGGTTTCATTAAGCTCTTCTGTAAGTTTCGCTTTTATAGGGTTTGTTGTTTTTCTAGGCGTGGGACGTTTAATTTCACGTGTATTTGCAGGTAAATGATTCGTTGGAGTTGACTCTGAGATATTTGTATTTAAACGCTTTTCTGCATTTTGGTTTTGAAAAATTTTTGCAGAGCGATCTATAACTTTAAAATTATTTTTTTGAGAAGATACATTTTCACTAGTCCCTAACACTAAAACACCTCCTACTTTTAAGGCATACTGTAGAAAATTTAATGCCTTATTTTGTATTCCGGGCTGAAAATAGATTAAAAGATTTCTACAGGCTACAATATCCATATTACTGAAAGGCGGATTTTTGATAATGTTATGTTTTGAAAACACTACCATTCGTCTCATTTTATCAATTACTTTATAACCGTGCGGTTTACTTATAAAGTACTTCAGTAATAATTCAGAATCGATATCGGCCACAATACTTTCGGGGTAAAGCCCCTCACTTCCAATATTCAAATGCTTCTCAGAAATATCAGTAGCAAAAATCTTTAAATCAATACTTTTATTCTGGCGTTCAATTTCTTCGCTAATAATCATTGCAAAAGAATATGCTTCTTCCCCACTACTACAGGCAACATCCCATAGTTTTATAATTTCACCATTCTTTTTCTTGGCCACCAGTTTTGGAATAACATCTTCCCTTAGAACCTTCCAAACATTTTCATCTCTAAAAAACTTAGTAACTCCAATAAGGAACTCACGATGAAGTATTTCTGTCTCTTCCTCATTATGAATAAGGAATTCGTAATAATCTGAAAGGCTTTTACATTTACAAACATTTACCCTTCTCGCTATTCTTCGCGCCAGGGTAGCGTGTTTATACTCCCTAAAGTCCAACCCGGTTTTTTCATCAACAAAGCGAAGAATTTTCATTAATTCGCTTTCGTTATAGTTTAAATCTCCATCTTTAAAGTGAAAAACAGAAGGAGCATCTATAAAGTTTTTAAGCTCTTTTCCCATTTGGGAAACCGGCAGCACATAATCTATAAGACCAGTGTTAATAGCACTTTGTGGCATTCCATCAAATTTTGCTTCTTCAGGGTCCTGTACCATAACCATTCCATCCCGGTCTTTTATTGCCCTTACTCCCCGTGTACCATCACTTCCGGTTCCACTTAAAATTACTCCAATGGCTTTTTCCTTTTTATGTTTTGCAAGGGATTCAAAAAACATATCTATAGGTAAGTTTAAACTTTGTCCCGTTGGTTTTTTTACAAGATGAAGTTTATTCTTATCTAAAATGAGATTGTTTGCGGGCGGAATTAAATAAATATGACCTTGTTCAATTTTCTTTCCATCCTTCACCTCACGAATAGGCAGGTTTGTATTCTTTTTAAGTAGCTCTCCCATCATACTTTTATAGTCTGGGGAAAGGTGCTGAATAACTACATAAGCATTTTTATCGGTTTCGGGTATGTTTCCAAAAAAAGCTTTTAAAGCTTCTAACCCCCCGGCACTTGCACCTACAGCTATAATGCGTGGTTCACTGATTTTAAGCTTGTTCTCCAACTCAGATTGGGAAGGGTAGTTATTTACTTTTGTCATTTAGAAATGATTAAGTCAGACGTATATAAAATTAATAATAGTGAAAAATCAAAAATATAGGTTACATCAAATAAATATGGCCTCATTTGCAATTTAAAATAACAAAATATCAATAAAAAAGTAGAATATCATCTTAAACAATTTATAAAGCTATTTTTTTTATAGATTTTTTAACTAACCACTTTATTGAAAAACTGGACCACAAATCTTTATTTCCGGGTCAAAAATACACTAAATCTTAATTTCTAAGGAAGCAATATTTAAACAAAAAAATAGGTCTAAAAGCCAACCAATCACTTTTTCATAAACTGATAAATATCATTTCGGTAAAGCCAACCTAGGCTTAAATTTACTGTAATACAGCTTTATGAAGTTTTTTTCCTCATATCAATCAGGTTTTAATTCCTTTTTCATTGAAATAGGGGAAATGGGAAATTTTACGGGACGGTATTTCCGGGAGCTATTCAGTGGTCCATTTGAATTTAGGGAATTTCTAAAGCAATGTTACCAAATGGGAAATAAATCTTTGCTCCTGGTAAGTGTTACCGGATTTATTTTGGGCCTGGTATTTACCCTGCAATCCCGTCCTACCTTACTGGAGTTTGGGGCAGTTTCCTGGATGCCCTCCATGATAAGCATCTCTATTGTTAGGGAGATTGGCCCGGTAATAATTGCACTTATTTGTGCCGGAAGAATTGGCTCCAGTATAGGTGCCGAATTAGGTTCTATGAAGGTAACTGAACAAATAGATGCTATGGAGGTCTCCGGGACCAACCCGTTTAGGTTTCTGGTGGTTACCAGGATCCTTGCGGCAACCTGTATGCTTCCTATTTTGGTAATTGTAGGAGATTTTGTGGCACTAATAGGCTCTGCCCTTATAGAAAACACTAAAGGTGATGTTTCTTTTACCCTTTACTTTAACCAGGTTTTTGAAGCTCTTGAATTTACAGATTTACTTCCTGCTACCATAAAAACTTTCTTTTTTGGATTTGCCATTGGTCTGGTAGGCTGTTTTAAAGGTTACAATAGCAAAAAAGGAACCGCAGGAGTAGGAAAAGCTTCAAACTCTGCAGTGGTCTTTACCTCTATGCTCTTGTTTATATTAGATTTTATTGCCGTTTTTATAACCGATATTTTTTATAACTAAAGATGAAAAGCAACCCAGTAATAGCGATAAATCATTTATATAAAAGCTTTGGAAAACTAGAAGTTCTAAAAGATTTTAATTTAAAGCTTTTTGAGGGAGAAAACCTTGTATTAATGGGAAAATCCGGTTCAGGGAAATCGGTGATGATTAAATGTCTTGTGGGCTTAATGGAAGCCGATAAAGGCGATATTAAAGTTCTGGGAAAGGATATCTCAAAATTAAAACAAAATGAGTTAGATGAATTACGAACAAAAATTGGTTTCTTATTCCAGGGCAGTGCTTTGTACGATTCTATGACCGTTCGGCAGAATCTAGAATTTCCTTTAAGAAGGCATAGTCATAACACCGAAAAGAAAACAGAGGAACTTGTAAAAGAAGCCCTGGCAAATGTTGGGTTACCAGATACTATAGATCTTATGCCCGCCGAGCTTTCTGGAGGGATGCAACGCCGTATTGCTTTGGCGAGGGCACTTATTTTAAAACCAAAGATTATTATTTATGACGAGCCTACTACAGGACTGGACCCAATAACCGCTAAGGAAATTATTTTATTGATGATGAATATTCAAAAGAAATATGCGACCTCATCACTAATAATTACCCATGATGTAGACTGTGCCCGGGTAATTTCAAATAGAATGATCTTGCTACTAGAGGGAAAAGATTATGCTGAAGGAAATTTTAAAGACCTGGCTACTTCTAAAGATCCAAAAATTAAAGCCTTTTTTAAATAGTATGCTATGAAATCTAATTCAAAACAAAATCTAAAATTAGGCCTTCTTATTATAGCAGGTATAATCATATTTAGCCTTGCCGTTTTTTCAATTGGAAAAAAACAAAATCTTTTTGGCGATTCTATATTGATAAGTTCTGTTTTTAAAAATGTAAACGGCCTGCAACCTGGAAACAATGTTAGGTATTCTGGTGTGAATGTAGGAACTGTAAAAGACATTAAGTTCTTAAATGATACTGCCATTTGCGTAGATATGCTTATTAATCGTGAAACGGGGAGTTTAATTAAATATAGCTCCCTGGCAACTATAAATTCTGATGGTTTGGTGGGAAGCATGGTTTTAAATATTCTTCCTAACAGCCAGGCGGCTTCCAGAACAATACAGGAAGGAGACACCCTTGAATCTCTTAGCCAGGTAGCCACTGCCGATATGCTAAACACCTTAAGCCAAACCAACGAAAACGCTGCGCTCTTAACAGCCGATCTTCTAAAAATCACCAATAGTATAAATGCCGGTGAAGGTGTCCTTGGAGGTTTACTTAAAAATGATACCCTCGCAAAAAATTTACAGCAAAGTACCGAAAATTTAAAAGAACTCACCCACTCTACTCGTATGGGAATTAATAAGATAAATGGCATTCTAAATTCAGTAGATTTTGAAAATAGTTTGGCCGGTCTGCTCCTTGCCGACTCCGCAGCTCAACACGACTTTAGTGTTATTGTTAAAGACCTAAAGATTTCTTCTTCACAAATAAAAGCCATAAGTACAGATTTGGAGATATTTTCAAATGATCTTACTTCAGAAAAAGGAGCCTTAAATTATATTATTAAAGATACTGCGTTTGTAGATCATCTGGATAATAGTATGCAGAATATTGAAGAAGCAACTCATAGGTTTAACGAGAATATGGAAGCCTTAAAACATAATATTCTATTTCGTGGATATTTTAGAAAACTGGAACGACAAAAAGCAAGGGAAGAAAAGAAAAAGCAATAAATTATATCTACTACCGAAAAAAGGGAGTATTAATTTAAATATTATCCATTCGCCATCTTTTTAGCTCTGGAAGTTTTTTTATGAGTTGACGTGCTTCCTCAAGACTTATATCTTCCTGTACTTCTGCCATTTCCAGCAACTTGATTTCCAACTGGTGTAAATTAAGGGATTTATCAACAAATGCACCATCCTTATAGCAATCACGGCAATAATCGGTATTTACCGACTTATCCCGATTTGTTCCGGCGTTAGCGGGCACAAAAGGCCATCCACAACTTTGGCAAATTAAAGTTTCCATAATATCATTTTTTACCTGCTAAGCAGTATTTTTAACTTTGAAAGCATTAACAGTTCAGCTTTGTTTTTTCCTGCAAAAGACGCTGCAATAGCATCAGCGGTTTCCCATATTAACTGTTTTATGTTTTGGGTAAATAATTGATGATGCTCTTTTTTATAATCCTTAAATTCGTTAAACGCCCAGTCTGCTGTGGGAGCATTTTCTTGCAACCAATCAAATACTATTTCAATTTGATAGGCTTCATCGGTTCCATACATATCGGTTGCGCTATCTACCGGCACCCATTGTTCTTTAACCAATTTCTTTAAAGTATTTATTTCTTCGGCACGTACTACTTTATCTGATGCTGCTATGGCATAGAAAAGTATCCCAATTTTAGTATAGAAATCTTCGGTGAGTATTGTTTTTTTAGAAATTTTCATATCTGGTTCTATTTTTCACTTAAAGATACACTGGCTATAAGTGGTTAAAAATGATAAAAATCATTATTCATCTATATTTCTGAATAATCTCTTAAAGATATAGCAACCTAATTAATTGACTAAAAGAAATATATAATTTTTATGTTTTATGAATTTTTAAAATTACTTTGTATATTTAAGTGTTGTTTAATGCATTTCGCACTCCCCCATTGGAAATGCAAGGCAGTCTCCAAATCTTTTCTTTTTCTATTAATCGTAAGCTCATTTAGGATGAAGTGTATTGTGTTTTGTTCAGAAAAAGTTAGTGATATTTTTAAACTAGAAAAATCGTCTATTTTAAAAGAGTACGCATTTGTGCATACAGCTACCTTAAAAGATTTAAACGACTTTCTAATTTCCCAAAGGCCAGAGCTAATTATTTGGGATAAAAACACTAACATTCCTACTAGCATTTTTAGAAATAAGCAAAAATTACAGAGCATCCCGTTATTGTCTATTATCCCCGCAAAAAATCTTGATACCTGGCATCCGATTCACAATAGGCATAAGTATGTACTGCGACCTTATTCCCTGGTTGAACTTCAACATAAAATAAAATCTTTAGTACCCATACAGCCACAAAAAAACCAAACAGTAAAAAACAGTAAAAGACCTATAATACCAGATATTGAATCTTTGAAAACCTATATCCAGCAACAGGGAGAACCGGTAAAATGGGATAAAAATAAAATTATATTTAGGGAAAACAGGCATTCCAGCTTTATCTATTTGGTAAACAAGGGACTTCTTAAAACTTTTAGGATGGATCAGTTGGGAAAAGAACTAATTACCGGTATTTATCGTAAAAATGAGTTGCTGGGTCTTTATGGCTTCCACGATAATCTCATTTGTCCCGAAACCGCCAGTAGTATCGAAGCTTCTACAGCTTATCGCTTTCCATATAAAAGCTTTAAGGAACTTTTGGAGAACAATCCTAACCTCGGTTTAGATTTGGCACAACTTTTAACCGATACCGTGGTAAGGCTTAAATCACAACTTTTAGAAATGGCCTATGCTTCAGTTTTAAAAAAAACTTCTACTACCATACTACAATTTGCCGATGATTTAAAGCAACCCGACTTTAATGGCCTAAAAATTTCCAGAACAGATTTGGCCAGTATGGCAGGAATTTCACCTGAAAGCTTTATAAGAAGTCTTTCCTGTCTTAAAAAAGAAGGTATAATAGCCATAAAGGGAAAAAATATAAACATTTTAAACTCAGAAAGACTCCAGGAAATCATATAGCCTTAATTTTTTGTTAAAAATTAAGTTTCTGACATATATCATTATTTCTGAGCTTTTTATAAACTATTTTCATATCCTTGAAATAAAGCAAAATATAAATTTGATTTCCTTGTACTGTTGAGAGTATGGAATCAAATTTTAGAAGATATCAAAGGTATTTTTTAACCAGATATACAAATTTTACTTCGTGTAAGATCACTGATATCATCCAGGTGTTAAAGAGTAAACTTAATATCTTCTTTAGGAAACAGGAGGCAATGGTCTCCTGTTTCTGTGTTTAGATATCTTCCACATGGAACAAAAAAACATAAAAACCTGATTTACATCATATTAAAATTAAATTTTTAAAAGTAATTTAATGTACTCTTTAGAGAAATTATTAACCATTAAATTCTAAATATTATGTCTATCACAAAAAGCAAACGTAGAACTCCAACTATGGAAAGTTCTTTATTGAGTTCGTATCCATTTTTCTCTGATTTAATGGATACTAAAAGAGGAATTTTTAACTTGAACCGTCTCTTTAACGGAGATTTTGATGAGGATCTTCCTGCGCTAAATGTAAAAGAAAAAGAAAACGAGTTTGAAATTGAACTTGCAGCTCCCGGACTCTCAAAAGAAGATTTTAAAATTTCTATTGAAGACGGTATTTTATCTATTTTGGCAGAAAAAGAAAATAAAGTTGCAGAAGAAAATGAAAATTTTGTGAGAAAAGAGTTTAGCTACAACAGCTTTTCCAGAAATATAAGTTTACCAGACGAAGTAGATTTGGACAAAGATATAGAGGCGAAATACAAAGGAGGAATACTCAAGATGAATCTAAAAAAAAGAAAGGGCGAAAAGGCGAAAAAAGCAAAAACAGTAAATGTATCCTAAATTAACTCGTAGCAAGCCTATGAGGAACTACATCTCAATTATAGAATGGAGAAGTAAACTACCTTAAGGCAGTCTCGGGTATTATAAACTTTGGGATATCAATAAAAATGCAGGCTCGTAAAAACGGGGCTGCATTTTGCTTAAAGTTTATGAATCCTCCATTTTCCGTTAGGCCCTTTAACACTTAACAAATTTTCTCCTAGCCACTTTGCATTAATTTCAGGTGCCTCCTTTAGTTTCTTTCGGGATACAGAGACCGGGAAAGGACCTTCCAGATATTTTAATATTTCACCTTCCCTATTCAGAAGCACTATATCATATTTATAAGAAATCACCCTTTTGCCTAAAAGTTGGTTTTCTCCTAGCTCCTCTTTTTCAAGTTTTATTGCAAGTGCCTTCCCATGAGAGAAGTTGCTTAGGTTTAAGTAAACCGGTTCTATGATAGTTTTTCCTTCTGCATTGATAAAACCGTAATA
Source organism: Salegentibacter sp. BLCTC (assembly GCF_015143665.1). Lineage (NCBI taxonomy): Bacteria > Pseudomonadati > Bacteroidota > Flavobacteriia > Flavobacteriales > Flavobacteriaceae > Salegentibacter > Salegentibacter sp. BLCTC. Next base: position 71,810 of record NZ_WYEW01000002.1, read on the forward strand.
ATTAATACCGTTTTTTTGTTTTTTAATGATAGCCCGACCATCTTTTATTTGTGGATATTTTATTCCTGACACTCCAATTGTACCGGGTTTCGGATTTTCATTAGCAATAAGGTCGTTTCTAAAAGATACTACCATATTCCCGTTAGCGTCTAAAAAACCCCAGGTATTGGCATGCCTTACAGCGGTAAACCCATTTTCCTCATTGGCTACATAATCAAACTCTTTAGGCTCTTGTGCAAATAACACAATAGGAAAACTTAATAAGATTCCTAACAGTAAATTTTTCATCTCTAAAAGTTTTAAAACAACTTTTAAATATAACACAAAATACTGTAAATAAAACTGATAGCCGTCATACTAAACAAAAAGCTTTTGTAGCTTTATATGTTTTAAATTGAGAAACAAACTGATTTTCCTCATAGTTTAAACTTAGTTCTTGGGTTAACTTTATAAATCAAAGGTTCAGAAAATGAGAAAGATAATTATACCCACAGATTTTTCGGAAAATGCAAACAATGCTTTACGTTATGCCTGCCAACTTTTTAAATACGAAAAAAGTGAACTTATTCTTTTACATGCCTATGCCGAAAAGGTATATGCCGATGAAAATGTATTAAGCAATGCACTAATGGACGAATTAAAAGCTGTTACAAAAATAAGATCTGAAGAAGAATTGGGTAAAATAAGTTTAAAGGTTCACGATGAATTTTGTAATCCCCGGCATAAAGTAAAATTGATAGCTGCTTTTGGAGACCTTGTAGATGAAGTAAACAGTTTAGTAAATTCAGAAAATGCCGATCTTGTAGTGATGGGAACACGCGGACTTACCAACGACAGCAGCCTGGGAATGGGCAGTAACACCCTAATGGTCTTAAAATACGTACAATGCCCGGTACTGGCTATCCCCGCTAATTTTACATATAACGAGCCTAAAAATATTCTGTTTCCAACCAATTTTTTAATTCCCTATCAAAAAAGAGAATTAAAGGTTGTGGGGGAGATTGCCCGGGATTTTAATTCAAAAATCCACTTTCTCTACTTGTCCAAACATAAAGCTACCTCTTCCCGCCAACAGGATAATTTAGAATTTTTAAAACAACAGTTCTACAATACAATAACCGAAGTACACCAAAAAGATGAACTGAGAAAGGAAAAAGCCATAGAAGATTTCATTGCTACCAATAAAATAGACCTTTTAGTTATGGTAAATTCCCGGCACACATATTTAGAAGACATGCTATTAACCTCCACAATAGATAAGGTAGGTTTACACCCAAGCGTACCCTTGCTTGCTTTACAAAATTTTAATAGAGAATGCGTTTAAAACTTAGAAATCATGAAAAAAATACTCTTACCCACCGACTTTTCTGAAAATGCATACAATGCTATTAAATATGCGCTTACTATTTATAAAAATGAGGAGTGTAGGTTTTATTTGTTAAACACCTATACACCGGTTTTATATGATACCGAATATATTTTATACAACAGTACACAACCTAATCTTGCCGAAGTTTACCAAAAAAATTCTCAAAACGGCTTAAAAAAGGTAGCACAAAAAATTAAACGTGATTTTAATAACCCAAATCATCATTTTGAACAAATTTCAGCTTTCAACCTTTTAATAGATGAGATGAAAGAGCAGGTTAAATCTAAAGAAATAGACCTTGTGGTTATGGGAACCCAGGGAGCTACCGGTGCCGAAGAAATATTAATTGGTACCAATACGGTACAGGCCATAAACAAACTAAGAATTCCGTTACTTACTATCCCTTCTGAATATGAATATGAATCTCCAGCAAATATTCTGTTTCCAACAGATTTTCAATTGCATTTTAGCTCCCCACAGCTGGAACCCATTCTAAATGTTGCCAAAAATCATACATCTAAACTGGATATCCTACATGTTTTCTTCGGAAAAGATCTTGATGAAACCCAGGAAAAAAATAAAAAAAACCTAAATGAAGTCCTTGATGATTCTCCACATCAATTCCACACTATAGAAGATAAAAGTATAACCAGCGCCATTAAAAATTTTCAGGAAAAAAATAAGGTAGATATGCTTTTTATGGTGAATAACAAACATAGCTTTTTTGAAAACTTACTCTTTAGACCGGTAGTTAACAAAATAGGCTTTCATATTAAAGTACCGTTTATGGTGATTCCCTCAGGAAAATTCAGCTAATTATGAAAAACATACTCATCCCCACCGATTTTTCAGTTAATGCCTGGAAAGCTACTGTTTTTGCATTTCGTTTGTTTGAAAATGAACTATGTAATTTTTATTTTTTAAATGCATGCAAACCCGAATTCTATACGCCAGATATAAATGGCCATAGTTTATCTCAAGCAAAAGAAGATAATAAAGCATTAATGGGAAAACTATTAAAGGAAGTAGCTATAGTTAATAAAAACCCGCATCACAGGTTTAAATCTTTAATACTGGAATCCTGGTTAAACGATGCCATAACAGAAATTCAAAAGGATATAATTTTTGATCTCATAATTATGGGAACCAAAGGCGAAAATGAGCCCGACGACAAGATTTTTGGCACCAATAGCATGAATGTTGTAGAAACGGTAGAACATATGCCCGTTCTCTTAATTCCAGATCAAAGTGTATATGTGCCTGAAGTAAAAAAAGAAATGGTTTTGGCCACCCGTTTTGACAAATCTTTTTCTATTGCCGAAATCAATTTTTTAATAGATATGGCCAAAAAATTTAAAGCCAGTATTAGAATTCTCTACATTCAGGACACCGATAATCTTTCTGATGATCAGGAGACCAGAAAAGAAGAATTACATGAGTATTTTAAAGACATATCCCACAGCTTTCATACATTAACAGATATTGAAGTTGCGAAGGGTATTCATAGCTTTATTCAAAGCCGGGGCAGCGACATTTTGGTTTTAAACCATAAAAAAAGAGGTTTTATTAAAACACTTTTTTCTAAATCCCTGCTTAAAGAATTGGGAAGAAAACCACAAATTCCCACCATCTTTATGCCCACAAATTTATAATGTAGAATTCATTATTTTTAAATAAAAGAATAAAAATGGATGTCTCCAACTTACAGGTTATAAAAGCTTCCGGTGAAAAAGTTCAGTTTTCTATAGATAGGGTTGCTGAATCCCTAAAGCGATCTGGGGCCAATAATAAATTAATTAATAGTACACTAGAAAGTCTTAAGAAAGAACTGTATGATGGCATTACTACCAAAGAAATATACACGCGTGCTTTTAGTTTGCTTAAAAAAGGAAATAATACCAGCGCTTCTAAATATAAATTAAAGACAGCAATTTACGAATTGGGGCCAACAGGATTTCCGTTTGAAAAATTTATTGCCGCACTTTTAAACCATAGTGGTTATAAAACTGAAACCGGGAAAATATACCAGGGTAAATGCGTAACTCATGAAATTGACGTAGAGGCAAAATCAGATACAAAATTAATTCTTATAGAGTGTAAATTCCATAATGCCGGTAAAAATAGTGATGTAAAAATTCCTTTATATATAGATTCAAGAATTCGGGATATAAAAAACTTTAGAAAAAACAATAATCATAAACTTGAATTGGAGGAGGCTTGGGTAGTTACCAACACCCGTTTTACTGCAGATGCTATACAGTATGGTAAGTGCAGTAATCTAAAGTTATTAAGTTGGGATTATCCAAAGGGGCAGGGTTTAAAAGATAGAATAGACAGGCTAGGTTTATTCCCCATAACCGTTTCTACCCTACTTTCAGAAAGAGAAAAGAATTTTTTACTTAGCAGAGATATAGTTTTATGCCAGGATCTTATAAATGATAATTTCTACCTGGATCAACTGGAAGTTCATAATCCGCGTAAAAAAAGAATCCTAAAAGAAATGGAAGAGCTTTGCAAACATTAAACCTATGGGAGAAAATATAAAAATCCATTTTTTAGGCGCAGCAGGTACAGTTACCGGCTCTAAATTTCTTTTGGAAACATCGGAATTAAATATTTTGATAGACTGCGGCCTTTTCCAGGGAATTAAAAGTTTAAGAGAGCTAAATTGGAAAGATTTTCCATTTAACCCTACCTCTATAGATATTATTTTATTAACTCACGGCCATCTAGACCATACAGGTTATTTACCGCGATTAGTAAAACAGGGCTATAGAAATCAAATTTTAGGAACACCTCCTACCTTGGGTATTACCGAAATCATCTTAAAAGATAGTGCAAAAATACAGGAAGAAGATGCCGAGAGGGCCAATAATGAAACCTATAGTAAGCACCAACCGGCCTTGCCCCTATATACCACGCCAGATGCTGAAAAAACTATTAATTTATTTGAAAGTATTAACCTAAATGAATGGTACCAGCTTTCAAAAAATATTAAATATCGGTATCAGCCAAATGGTCATATTCTAGGTTCTTCCTTCATTGAACTGGATATTTTCAATAAGCGCTTTGTATTTTCAGGTGACATTGGCAGAAAAAAAGATTTACTTCTAGATCCACCCAATAAGCCCGAAAAAGCAGATTACTTATTTCTGGAAAGTACTTACGGAGATAGACTACACCCCAAAGATAAGTCGGATGAAATACTTACCAAAGCTATAAAAGATACCCTATCGAATAAAGGGAGCCTCATTATTCCAAGCTTTGCAGTAGAACGTTTACAGGGAATCATGTATAAAATTTACTTATTAGCCAGAGAGAAAAAAATTCCCAAAATAGCCATTTATATAGATAGCCCAATGGGGAACAAGATTTTAGGCTTGTTTTACAGTTTTGCCGAATGGCACAAGCTAAGCACTAATGAAATGAAAGGTATGCTTTCCTACTTTAATATTATCACTTCTTATCGTGATACCTGGAAAACCATAGACGAAAAACACCCTAAAATTGTTATTGCCGGAAGTGGAATGGTTACGGGAGGTAGGGTACTTACTTATTTGCGCTATTTAATAGATAAACCTCAAACAACAGTTTTATTAGTAGGATACCAAGCCGAATGTACTCGTGGAAGACAGCTGGAAAATGGAGCCGCGGAAGTGAAAATCTTCGGCAAATACTGCCCTGTAAAAGCAAAAATTTTAAAAGTTGAAAGCCTCTCTGCTCATGCCGATCAGGAAGAATTATTAGACTGGCTTTCTAGCATAAAAAATAATCCCCGAAAAATATTCTTAACTCATGGAGAGCCCACAGCCCTCGACTCGTTAAGAGTTAAAATTAAAGATCTATATAATTCTGAATTAGTAATTCCCAATCTTTATGATATTACCAGCCTAAAACTTTAAAAACCCAGAAATTTCACGAAAACCTTTTCGTAAAATTTAGCACATATATTACTGCAATAATGGCAGAAATATGTCAGTTATTCTATAGAATCAATCTAAATTATCAGTTATAGTTTTTTTCTATGATTTTATCAGGACCGGTCTATAATTATAAAAAGAAAAAAGACTATTTCCTATCAGGGCTATTTTTTATAAGGAAAAAACTCACAGTCCAGTTAATCCCAGGTATAAAGGCTATAGGGGTTCCTAAAGTTTCTAAAAGCTCTCTTCTAAAAAAGCAAAAAGTATCTTTTAGATTAGTTTAACCATATATTTTCTTAGTTCCCACAAAAATAAATTAATTTAATCCTGATTTTAAGTCATAAAACCATTTTGGCAGGAATCGTCGTATGGTCTTTGTTCCCTATGTGAAGGATTTAGTAATCCAAAAGACTAAATAGAATTAATTAACCAAAAAATATAGAATGAAAGTATTAGTTATTGGAGCAGGAAATATGGGATTAACTTACGCTGAAGGAATGGCGAAGTCCAGTTTACTTAATCATCGTAACCTAATGATTTTTGACAAATCGGCTGAGGTAATAACCACCCTTAGCAAGCTAGATCATTTTGATGTTTATGATGATATAGAGGAATGTCTTCCAGAAGCAGATATCGTATTTCTGGCTGTTAAACCATATCACTGCGATGCTTTGTTTGAAGAAATTAGACCATTGGTAAACGATCAGCAAATTTTTGTTTCACTAATGGCAGGTGTAACTATAGATAAAATACAGGAAGGTTTAGACGTTAAAAAAGTTGTGCGTTCTATGCCAAACCTTCCGGCCCAGGTGGGTAAAGGAGTTACCTCGTTTACAGAAGCCGAAGAAGTATCCAGGGTAGAACTATTAATGGTAAGAAACTTACTGGATACTACAGGAGCATCAATTCACGTACAAACAGAAGAATTTATAGATGCTTCTACAGGTATTTCAGGAAGTGGACCAGCGTATGTATTTTATTTTATGAACTCCATGTTAGAGGCGGCCTTAAAAATGGGCTTCTCTAAAAACGATTCTAAAGTATTGGTTAGCCAAACTTTTGAGGGTGCTGTAAAACTATTTAATGAATCAGATCTTTCCCCGAGTACATGGATGGATCGTGTAGCCTCTAAAGGAGGGACAACCCGTGCCGCTTTAGATTCCATGGATGAAAATAATGTTGAAGAGCTTATTAAAGATGCCGCTTATGCTGCTTTTGACAGAGCCGTTGAGTTAGGTAAAGAATAGTTAATTTTAAATAGAAGTTTAAATATAACTTTATAAAATGAAAAAAAAGAGAATTGTAGTTAAGGTCGGAACAAATGTAATGACCAATAAAGATAACAGGATTTTAGGCCCCGTGCTAAAACATCTTGTAGAACAAATAGCTACTTTATATGAAGAAGATGTAATGGTAGTTCTGGTTTCATCAGGATCGGCCATTGCCGGAAAAGAAGTTTTGGGTGATGTAAATATTGAAGATCCCTCTAAAAGAAGGCAGGTATTTTCGGCCGTGGGCCAACCTCGTATGATGCGTCACTACTACAGCATTTTTCACGATTACGGAATGCGCTGTGCGCAGGTACTTGCCACTAAAAGAGATTTTAGCCCGGGAATTCACCGTGAGAACATGATCAACTGTTACGAATCTCTCCTATCGGAAGGAATAATTCCTATTGCTAATGAAGATGATGCCGTTTCAGTAACCATGTCTATGTTTTCTGATAACGATGAGCTGGCAAGCCTGGTGGCCGAATTAATAGATGCAGATTCTTTAATTATCCTTAGTGACACAGACGGGCTTTACACCGGCCATCCCGAGGATGATGATTCTGAAAAACTAAACAAAGTACAGGTAGATGAAAATGTTGAAAAATATGTTCAGGAATCTGGTAAAGGCGAAGGTGAAGGTCGCGGCGGTATGGAGTCTAAAATAAAGATTGCAAAAGGTACTGCCAATAAAAACATTACCACTTATATAGCCAATGGGAAACAAAGAAATGTGATTTTAGATATCGTGGCCGGTAAGCCGGTAGGTACTAAATTCACCGCCTAAACTAATTTAAAGAACTCTTTTAGCTGTAGCTGCAAAATCAATAGATTTCAGCTAGACTTAAAAAATGTCCTAATGTTCATATTTGAACAATAAATTGAAGTTTAATCAAACTAAATTATAACTAAGTAATGAAATTAATAGATTCTAAAACCAAAAATAACGTGCTGCAATCCATGATAAATATCCTGGATAAAAGACGTGAAGAAATAGTTGCCGAGAATAAAAAGGATCTCGATGCCTTTGGTAATGGAGACCAGGCAATGTACGACAGGCTGGTTGTAAATAATGCCAAGGTAGATGATATGATTCGCTCTGTAAAAGAAGTAATGGAGCAGGAAGATCCCGTAGGCCAGGTTATAGAGCATAGAAAATTAGACACCGGTTTAGATATCACCAATAAAACTGCACCCTTCGGGACCATCATGATTATTTATGAATCCCGCCCTGATGTTACTATTGAAGCTGCAGTACTTGCGTTTAAAGCAAATAACAAGATTTATTTAAAAGGTGGTAAAGAGGCAAACCACTCTAATAAAATTCTTGAAGATTGCTGGCACGAGGCACTTTTAGAAAACAATTTGGAGAAAGACTGGATAGAGCTGTTACAAATGAACAGAACTGAAACACAGGATTTCCTTAAAAACCCACCGCAACATATAGACCTTGTAGTACCAAGGGGTGGAGAAAAACTTATTGCCTTTGTTAAAGAACACTCTACAGGAGCTGTATTGGTAAGTGGGCGCGGAAACAACTTCCTTTATGTATCTAAAAATGCCAATTTCGACACTGCAAAAAAAGTAATGTTGAACGCCAAAATAGATAAGATTTCAGGATGTAATGCCTTAGATAAGGTATTAATAGACAAAAACCTTCCTGATTTTGAAAAAAGAGTCCAGGAACTCTATGATATGTTCAAGGAAAATAAAGTTCATATTCAGGTAGATGATGCTATCGCTGAAATCTTACCAAATGAAGAAAAGATAAGTTCAGAAGATACCTGGTACGAAGAGTTTCTAGCCATGAGAATTGTTCTGGGTGCTATTGATGGAAATAACGCTGCCATTAACAAAATCAATAAATATTCAGGAGGACATTCTTCTGTGATTGTTACTGAAGATAAAAATGAAGCAGCCAATTTTATGGAACAGGTAGACAGTGCTGCCGTATACCATAATGCTTCTACTCGCTTTACCGATGGCGGTCAAATGGGAGTTGGAGCAGAGCTTGCTATTAGTACCGATAAACTTCACCACCGTGGGCCACTTGGTTTAAAACAATTGGTAACCAATAAATATTATGTGTTAGGTGAAGGCCATATTAGAGAATAAATATTTCTAATTTCAAAATACTTGGGCCATACCTGGCTTTTAATATAAAGACTGTCTTAACATAATTTAAGGCAGTCTTTTTTTTTTTTGAACATTTCTTTTTTAATAAATGTAACTTTTACAGATTTAGTGAGTCTTATGAAAAAAGAAAAGTTTATACATGAAAAAAGCAATTTATACGCTGGCCTTTATTGGCACTCTCTACAGCTGTAAAACTACCCAAACCCCAAACCAGGATGAACCGGTAATTGCAAGCATAGATCTTGTAAATGTCGAAAACGATAAAGTTTCGGTAGAAATTAATCCCGATAAATTTACCACTGCAAACACTACTTTTTATATTCCCAAAACCGTACCCGGCACCTACTCTACCGATAACTACGGTAAATTCATTGAAAATTTTAAAGCCTTAGATTATAACGGCAATGAGCTGGAATTTGAAAAAGTAGACGATAATTCCTGGTTTGTTCCTAATGCCAAAGACTTAGATAAAGTAAGTTACCAGGTTAATGACACCTACGATATTGAAGGCGAAGAAGGAGTTTTCTCCCCATCGGGTACAAATATTGAAGCCGGTAAAAATTTTATGCTCAATCTTCACGGATTTGTAGGCTATTTTGAAAATGAAAAAGAAGAAGCATACCAATTACAAATAAAAAGGCCACACAGCCTTATTCCCGGAACTGCTCTAAGTAAAACAGTGGCAGCTTCTACCAGTATGGAATTCAAAGAAGACATCTTTTCCTTAAAAAGATACTTTGAGGTTATTGATAACCCAATTATGTATGCCACTCCCGATACTACAAGCTTTATGGTAGAAGGAATGGAAGTGCTAATTAATGTGTATTCACCAAACAAAAAATACACTTCAAAAAGTATAAAACCCGGAATTGAAAAAATGATAAGTGCCCAAAAACAATTCCTGGGCGAGATAGATAATACCGGAAAATATGCCATCCTGCTATATCTTTCAGATAGCGAGACTCAAGATGCCCGTGGTTTTGGAGCTTTAGAGCACCACACTTCTACCGTGGTAGTACTTCCCGAGTCTATGCAACCGCAACAATTAGAGAAAACAATGACAGATGTGGTTTCTCACGAATTTTTTCACATATTAACCCCTCTTAATGTCCACTCAAAAGAAGTACATTATTTTGATTATAATGATCCAAAAATGTCTCAGCATTTATGGATGTATGAAGGAGTAACCGAATATTTCGCCAACCTGTTTCAAATAAATCAGGGGCTTATAGATAAGCAGGATTTCTATGGTAGGATATCAGATAAAATAAAAACTGCACAACAGTTTGACGATACGATGCCATTTACTGAAATGAGCAAAAATATCCTTGAAGAACCTTATAAAGACAGTTATTACAATGTGTACCTAAAAGGCGCCTTAATTGGTATGGCTCTGGATATTCGTTTAAGGGAACTAAGCGATGGCGATATGGGAATTCTAGACCTTATGAAAGCTCTTAGCAATAAATATGGTATGGATAAACCTTTTAACGACGAAGAACTTTTTAATGACATTGTAAGCCTTACTTATCCTGAAATAAGAACGTTTTTAGAAACTTATATTAGTGGATCTACCCCTATTCCCTACCAGGAATTTTTCGAGAAAGTAGGTTTAACAGAATCTGAAGCGCAGGTAAACACCGGCTATTTTATTAAAGGTCAAATTCCTTATATAGATGGTGACCCTGCCACTAAAGAGTTGTTTTTTAGAGAAAACATTGAATTTAATTCCTTTCTTAAAAAACTTGGAGTAAAAGGTGGAGATATTATTAAGTCTGTAAACGATGAGGAATACAATATTCAAAATGTTTACAATTTAATCATGACAGCTGAATCCTGGGAAGAAGGGGAAAAAGTAAATTTTGTAGTAGTACGAGATGGCGAAGAAGTTGAGCTTGGTACAACTGCTTCCCAACCAACAGATACTGAAACTACACTTACCGAAGAAGAATTATCAGAGAATAGTCAAGAAGTTAAACTTAGAAATGCTTGGTTAAAAGGTTAATAGATTTTAATGTAAGTATTCTGGGCGGCGGGAGATTCCCGCCGCTTTTTTATTTCCATAATCGGGTTATATCCTTTAAATTAGGGCGGCCAACTATCTTTAAAATTAATTTATGGAAATACCTATTTTACAGGACATTGTAATTATTCTTGGACTATCAATTTTGATTATCCTTTTATTTCAAAAAATAAAAGTGCCTTCTATTCTAGGCTTTCTTCTGGCAGGAATAATTGCAGGTCCACATGCTTTTAACCTTATTAGTTCTTCGCATGAGGTAGAATTGCTTTCTGAAATAGGTATTATTTTTCTCTTGTTTGTTATTGGAATTGAGCTGTCTGTAAAAGAGCTCATTTCTATGAAAAACACGGTACTAATTGGGGGAGGACTCCAGGTTGGGGGTACCATTCTGTTTACTAGCCTAATTGCTTACTTTCTAGGCTTACCATTAAATTCGGCCATTTTTTTAGGGTTTTTATTCTCTTTAAGTAGTACGGCCATTGTTTTAAAGCTCATACAGGAACGGGGTGAAATTACCGCCCCTCACGGCAGGGTAGCTCTTGGGATTCTTATCTTCCAGGATATCATTGTAGTTCCTATGATGCTGCTAACTCCTATTTTAGCAGGTGATGGCGGCGATATTGCAACTACCGTATTGTTTCTTATTCTTAAAATTTTGGGTGTTGGAGCGGTAATATTTTTATTGGCGCGGTATATTGTACCACGCATTTTTAGTATGGTGGTAAAAACAAAAAGTAAAGAACTTTTTATTTTAACTACAGTCGTTTTCTGTTTTGCAATTGCATGGCTTACTTCTTCTGTTGGATTATCCCTGGCATTGGGTGCTTTTTTCGCCGGACTTATTATTTCGGAATCTGAATATAGCCACCAGGCAACCGTAAATGTATTGCCGTTTCGTGAAATATTTATTAGTTTCTTTTTTATCTCTGTAGGAACGCTGCTGAATTTAGAATTTTTCATTCAAAACATTTTGATAATTTTGGCCCTTGTTATTGGCGTTGTTTTACTAAAAATGCTGGTTGTAGGTGCTACCGTTCTATTACTAAAATACCCTCCCAGAACCATCTTTTTAAGTTTGTTTAGTCTTTTCCAGGTTGGGGAATTCTCTTTATTGCTTTCGGGAGTAGGCCTGGACAATAATATTATCCCCGATAGTATTTACCAGTACTTCCTGGCAATCTCTATTATTACCATGGGCCTTACCCCCTTTCTTATTGATGCCGCACCAAAAATCACCTACGCTATTTTAAAGGCCAGGGTTCCTTCTACGGTAAGGCATAGATTAGAAAGATTTAATAAACAAAAATCTGCGGAAGAAAATACTACTGAACCAAAAAAATTAGAAGACCACCTAATTATTATCGGCTACGGAATAAATGGTGAAAACATTGCAAAAGCAGCCAGAAATGCCGAAATACCTTATGTTGTTCTAGATACCGATCCCGTAACTTTTAAAAAGGCAAAAAATAACAACGAACCCGTTATTTTTGGAGATGCAACCAATTCGCTTATCCTAAAACACCTTCACGTACAGGAAGCACGGGTGGTGGTAATTGCCATTTCGGACCCGGGAGCGACTAAAAAAATTATAAATAATGTTCGGTTATTTACTAAAACAGCTTTTATAATTGTAAGAACCCGCTATGTAAGGGAGATTGAAGAAAATATTAAACTGGGAGCAGACGAGGTAATTCCAGAGGAATTCGAAACATCTATAGAAATCTTTACCCGGGTGCTAAAACAATATCTGGTTCCCTATAACGAAATAATGGATTTTACAGCTAATATCAGGTCATCAGATTACGAAATGCTTACTTCTGTAAAAGGAAGACCACATAAGCCTTCGCTACAACACCTTCATATCCCAAATCGGGAAATTGTAACCTTAAGCGTTCAACAAAACAACAGGGAAATTGTAGGTAAAAGCATTGAAAGTTCAGGAATTGGTAAAAACTTCAGGGTTACCGTATTGGCCATTAAAAGAGACACCCAATATATTACCGAAGTACTTCCCGACACTAAGATAAAACAAGGAGACTTACTTTATATTTTTGGGAATCCAATAAACATAAGCAGGTTAAACGAAAAGCTTTCTTATTAAATACACTAAAGTAAACTACCTCGGAGCAAGCCCACGAGGCACTCGTTGGAAACAAATTTTTAATTTCAAGGCAAACCTCGAGTTATTACACCCTTTGGCGGTGCCAATAAAAGGCTTGTAAATTGCTTATAATAAGCACAAATTAGACGTTTTAAAACTTAATAACCAAATAGCAACAAAAAGCTTTCTTAAATATTAGCAAAAAACACGTATGTGTTCCTGAACCTATTGGTGTTATAATTTTAAATAAATATCTTTAATAATTAGATAACCTAACACCAATAAACTATATGTCTGTACTCCCCGATCATCTTTTACGCTATCAGAAATTTATAGGCTTTATGCTTAAATATTGGAATAGCGATTTGTTTGGAAATGCTGCTTCTAAGGCACTGGAAGGGAATACAGCAAATTCTGAAAACAGCTATGAGCAAACGCCCAACGAGCTGGTAGAAGACCTAAAAAATATGGGGCCTACCTATATAAAAATGGGGCAATTGCTTTCTACCCGCCCCGATCTTTTACCCGATGATTACTTAAAAGCTTTGGCCACTTTACAGGACGATGTCCCTGCCATTCCTTATAACGAGGTTCAACAAATTGTTGAAGAAGAAATAGGGACCAAAATTTCAAAAGCATTTAAAAGTTTTGAAGAAAAACCACTGGCAAGCGCATCTATTGGGCAGGTACATAAAGCTAGTTTAAGATCGGGAAAACCGGTAGCGGTTAAGATACAACGCCCGGGAATAAAAAAGCAATTCCTGTTAGACCTTGATACCTTAAAAGAATTGGCCGAACTGGCCGTTAAACACAGTTCCACCGCGAAAAAATATGCTTTCGACGATGTTTTAGCTGAATTGAGACGAATTTTATTGCAGGAGCTGGATTACAACAGGGAAGCGCAAAACCTAATTACCCTGGGCGAAAATTTAAAAAGCTTTAAAGATCTAATCGTTCCTCAACCTATTCAGGATTATTCTTCGGGTAAGGTACTCACTATGGAATATATTGAAGGGCAAAAAATAACTTCTATTTCGCCGCTTAAACAAATTGAAGTAGACTATGCTCCTTTGGTAGATCAATTGGTGAATGCCTATTTAAAGCAGGTTATCAATGATGGATTTGTACACGCCGATCCACATCCCGGTAATATTCAATTTACAAAAGACGATAAAATTGCACTTATAGATTTAGGCATGGTGGCCAGGTTTAGCCCTGCCATGAAAAATTATATTTTAGAACTTTTATTGGCTATTAGCAGCAATAATGGCGAAGAAACGGCCAGGATACTCCTAAACATGAGTGAGGTAACCGAGAATGCTAATCTAAAATATTTTAAAAAGACCATTAGCGATATTATTATGGCCAGTGAGCATAGTACGGCAAAAGATATGCAAACCGGCCGTTTACTAATACAATTAAATCGACTTGCTGCTGAAAACGGGATTCACCTCCCGGTTGAAGTTAATATTCTTGGTAAAATTCTTTTGAATATGGATCAGATTATTGCGGTATTAGACCCCGATTTTGATCTTAGGGATGCCATTAAAAGACACGCCAATAAAATAATGCGAGATAAAATGTATGAAGAGTTGAAACCTGAAAATTTCTTTTCTTCGGTATTGGCTTCCAAGAAGTTTATAGAATATTTGCCCGATAGATTAAACACCATTTCAAAGAATCTTTCAGAGAATGAATTCAGTATTAAAATAGATGCTTTTGACGAGAAACGGGTTACCGATGGTTTCCAAAAGGTTGCCAACCGTATCACCCTGGGATTAATTATAGCCGCTATGATTATTGGAGCCGCCATGTTAATGCAGGTGCCCTCAGATTTTATGATATTAGGATATCCGGGACTGGCCATGATTTTCTTTCTATTGGCCGCTATTGGCGGAATTATTCTAAGCTATATTATCGTTTTTAGAGATGAAAACCTTAATAATAAAGATTGAGGTATTTGGGTAATTGTGCTTTTCAGTGTATTTTTCGATTCTAAAAATTAGAGCACATGAAAAAAATCTTTACCCCAGTATTTTTACTTGTCTTAATAGCTACGGCCTGGAGCCAAAAAGTTGAAGTTCCTGTAGATACAAGTATCACTACCAAACATTCGGTGAACATTAATTCAAAGAATATAGATTATACCGCTACCACCGGAATGCAGCCACTTTGGAATAATGATGGTGATCCTATTGCCAGCATTTTTTATACCTATTACAAAAGAAGCGATATAAAAAATACCGAAAATCGTCCCCTGGTAATTTCATTTAATGGGGGCCCCGGTTCGGCCTCGGTATGGATGCATATTGCATATACCGGCCCAAGAGTTTTAAAAATTGATGATGAAGGATTTCCTATTCAACCCTACGGAATTAAAGAAAATCCGCATTCTATTTTAGATATCGCCGATATCGTTTATGTAAATCCAGTAAATACAGGCTTTTCCCGCCCTATCCCAAATAAGGAAGGAAAGGTTCATAAAGAAAAATTCTTTGGCGTAGATGCAGATATTAAATATTTGGCCGAATGGTTAAATACTTTTGTAAGCAGAAATAACCGCTGGTTATCACCAAAATATCTTATTGGAGAAAGCTATGGCACTACCCGTGTTTCAGGATTGGCCTTAGAGCTGCAAAACAGCCAATGGATGTACCTTAACGGAGTAATTTTAGTTTCTCCAACCGAATTAGGAATTAAACGCGACGGGCCAGTAGAAGTTGCCAACAGGCTTCCATATTTCGCAGCCGCTGCATGGTATCACGATGCTTTACCGGCAGAACTTCAAAATAAAGAATTAAAAGACTTATTGGAAGAAGTTGAAGATTACACAATTAATGAGTTAACCCCGGTACTTGTAAAAGGAGGATTTACCGCACCTGCAATAAAACAAGCTGCCGCCGAAAAAATGGCTTATTATTCCGGAATTTCCAGGGAAGTGATTCTTCAGAATAACCTGGATGTTGGCTATCGTTATTTTTGGAAAGAGTTAAAAAGAAAAGATGGGGTTACCGTAGGAAGACTGGACTCCAGGTACTTAGGAATAGATGCAAAAGAAGCCGGAGATTCACCAGATTACAATGCTGAGTTAACTTCGTGGTTACATTCCTTTACACCGGCAATTAACCATTACTTGCGTAATGATCTTAAATTTAAAACCGATCTAAAGTACTATATGTTCGGGCCTGTGCATCCCTGGGACCGTAGCGGTAACAATACCGGTGAAAATTTAAGGCAGGCCATGGCACAAAACCCAAACCTGGATGTACTGGTACAGGCCGGATACTTTGATGGTGCTACCACTTATTTTAATGCCAAATATACCATGTGGCAATTAGACCCTAGCGGTAAAATGAAAGACCGTTTAAGTTTTAAAGGTTATGAAAGCGGCCACATGATGTATTTGAGAGCTGAAGACCTTAAAAATGCCAATGAAGATATTCGGGAATTTATAGAAAACAGCCTCCCCGAAGAAGGTGCTCCTGCAAAGTATTAATAATTAAGCTGTTTGGGAAGTCTTTAAACTTGTAATGCTCGTCATTCTTAATTTATTTCAGAATCTAAGTTGAAATACATATTAGACCCTGAAACGAGTTCAGGGTGACGTTACATTGAAAAGTCTTCCCAAACAGCTTTTACTTTATACTACTGCATCAAATACTCCTTCAATTCATCATAATTTGAAATCTCTATAGATTTTTTCTCTTTTTGCATCACCGCACTAATCGATGCGGGAATTTCTACCTTCTCTTCTATTACTCCCTCTACCGTTTCAAGAAATTTAACCGGGTGTGCAGTTTCCAGGAAAACACCATAATATTCAGGGTTTTCAGCTAAAAACTCCTGGAGTCCCAAATATCCAACCGCACCGTGAGGATCCATGACATAATCATACTTTTGCTTTACCTCTTTTATAGCCTTTCGCGTTTCATTATCTGAATAACTAAAAGAAGAAAGTTGTTGTGATAGTGAGTCAAATTTATTTTCAAACAATTCCAGTATCCGTACAAAATTACTGGGATTTCCAACATTCATCGCGTTAGAGATGGTTTGTACGCTTGGTTTTGGAGCGTATTCTCTAGATTGCAAATAACGTGTCACCACATTATTTTCGTTATTGGCAGCGATAAAATGAGCTATGGGCAAGCCCATCTTTTTAGCCAGCATCCCGGCACAAATATTTCCAAAGTTCCCACTTGGCACCGAGAAAGCCAGTTTGTTATCTTTTCCTGCTAATTGTTTATACGCGAAAAAGTAGTAGAACATTTGCGGTAACCAACGAGCTACATTTATAGAATTCGCCGAAGTTAATGGTCGTTTTACACTTATTTCCTCATCGGAAAAAGCTTTTTTCACCATATCCTGGCAATCGTCAAAATTGCCATTTACTTCCAAAGCAGTGATATTTTGTCCTAAAGTTGTAAGTTGTTTTTCCTGAATTTCACTAACTTTTCCTTTAGGGTATAAAATCACCACATCTATACCTTCTACTCCTAAAAATCCGTTGGCCACTGCCCCACCGGTATCGCCCGAAGTAGCTACCAAAACGGTAATTTTACCCAGGTTTCCTTTTTTCACAAAATACCCAAGACAACCGGCCATAAACTCGGCCCCTACATCTTTAAAAGCCAGGGTTGGACCGTGAAAAAGCTCCAGGGTACCGGTATTTTCAGAAATTGGTACCACCGGAAAGTCAAAATCTAATGTCTTGCTTAAAATACTGCGTAAGCCATTTTCATCAATTTCATTGCCCACAAAAGTTTTTATAGCTTTATAAGCAATTTCCTCTTTAGAAAGTTTATCTAAACTTTGAAAAAACTCTTTGGATAAAACTGGAATTTCTTCGGGGAAATAAAGCGCTTTTCCAGGCGCAAGACCTTTAACAACGGCATTCTCAAAAGAAACTTTATGATTTTTATCGTTTAAACTAAAATATTTCATCTATATATTATTTAAGCCAAAATTAGTACTGAACACAGCTCAAAAATGGAAGCCTGTTTCATTCTAATTATTGGGTTTAGCATTTTAAATTTCAATCGGATACTATTTTTATTCCTTCCGCATTAATTTTAGACAGGTGTAGATCGAAATCAATATTTTTATCCTGGTAAAACTCCTGAAATTCGGATTTTAGCTTTTGAGCGACAACATCTCCTTTACACATGGCAAAAACCGAAGGTCCCGAACCTGAAATGCCAAAACCCAGGGCTCCGTTTGCTATAGCTAAAGCTTTAAGCTCGTCGAAATAGGGAATTAATATAGAGCGTACTGGCTCTATAATCTCGTCTTTTAAACTTCTTCCAAATAGTTGATAATCCTTAGTGTATAGTGCACTTACCAACGCGCCCAGGTTTCCCCATTGATGAATCGCCTTAGTCAAAGCCACATTCTGCCTAATAATTGAACGAGAATCTTTTGTTTTAAGCTCGATTAAAGGATGCAAGACCAATATTCGAAATTCTGGTAAACTCGGTAAACTCAATATTTCTAAAGGCTCGTAACTTCTTACCAGGCTAAAATTGCCCAATAAAGCCGGGGCTACATTATCGGCGTGCGCATTTCCGCTGGCAAGACGTTCCCCTTCCATAGCAAATTTTATCAATTGATTTGTGGAAAAAGGTTCTCCCAAGAGTTTATTGATTCCAAAAACAGCACCGGCAGCACTAGCTGCGCTACTACCAATTCCGCTGCCTGCCTTAATATTCTTTTTTATTTCTATATCAAAACCCTGTTTTTCACCTAATTCATCTAGTAAAGCTTTGGCAGCAACACCTGCTACATTCTTATCTACTTCCAATGGCAAGTCCTGCCCGGTAATTTTGGGTATTCTAAGCTTTTGTTCTGAATTTTTAGAAATAAGCATTTCATCGCCCACTCCGTCTAAACAACATCCAAGTACGTCAAATCCGCAAGAAAGATTGGCCACAGTTGCCGGGGCAAAAAGTTTTATCTTATCCATAAGCCTACTTTTTTCCTATTCTTATTACATCGGCAAAAATCCCTGATGCCGTAACCTCAGCTCCTGCCCCGGCACCTTTTACAATTAAAGGTTGCTCTGGGTATCTTTCGGTAAAGAACAATACTATATTATCGCTCCCGCTTAAGTTATAAAAAGGATGCTCTGAGCCTACCGATTGTAAACCTACCACGGCTTTTCCATCTTCTAATTGGGCGACATATTTAAGTTGTTGAGCTTTTTCTTCCGCCGACTTATATATTTCCTGAAATTTTGGCTCATCTTTCTGTAGCAATTCAAAAAAGTCGTCATTATTAGTGGTGGCCAAACTTTCTTCCGATAAAAAATCTTCGCTTTCAATATCTTCCAGTTCCATCTCATAACCACATTCCCGGGCTAGAATCAAGATTTTACGGGCTACATCTACCCCACTCAAATCAATTTTAGGATCGGGTTCGGTATAGCCTTCTTTCATGGCCATTTCTACGGTTTTATAAAAAGGCTCTTTGGCTTTATAAGTGTTAAAAACAAAGTTTAAACTACCGGAAAGTACTGCCTGAATTTTGGTGATCCTATCTCCGGAAGCGACCAGGTTTTTAAGGGTGTCTATAATTGGCAGTCCCGCACCAACATTGGTTTCATATAAAAATGATGCCCCATATTCCCGAGCCAGGTTTTGCAATTCGAGGTAATTTTCAAAACTATCTGCACAGGCAATTTTATTGCAGGTTACCACAGAAACCGAATTAGCCAGATATTCTTTATACCAGGCAGAAATATCGGCACTTGCAGTGTTATCTACAAAAATGCTGTTGCGTAGGTTAAAAGTGTTCACTTTTTTGAAAAATTCAGCTTTATCGGCTTTTTCTCCATTTTCCAGGGCTTTTTCCCAATTATCCAGGTCAATTCCATTTTCATCAAAAAGCATTTTTCTTGAGTTTGATAATCCGTGTACGCGAACTTTCAACCTTAAATTTTCCAAAAGAAATTGTTCCTGTTTCTTTAATTGCCCCAGTAGTTTACTACCCACATTACCCACACCGGTTATAAATAGATTTAATTCTTTAGAGGGTACTTCAAAGAACTGTTCGTGCAGGGTGTTTAGCGCTTTTTTCACATCTTTTTTGGCTATTACAGCTGAAATATTTCGCTCTGAAGAGCCCTGGGCGATGGCGCGTATATTAATATTATTATTTCCTAATGCACTAAACATTTTACCACTTAAGCCATGATGACTTTTCATTCTGTCACCAACCAACGCAATAATGGCTACATTTTCTTCAATTGTTACGGGCTTAATTTTTTTATACTGAATTTCAACCTCAAAAGCTTCGTCTATTGCTTCCTTTGCAAATTGAGCCTCATCGTCTTTTACCGCAATACAAATACTATGTTCTGAAGAAGCCTGGGTAATTAAAACCACATTTATATTTTCCTGAAATAAAACTTCAAAAAAGCGTTTGGAAAAACCGGGGATACCCACCATGCCACTTCCTTCTATATTGAGTAGCTTTATGGAATCTATATGGGTAATTCCGGTAACCCAGCGAAAGTTCTTTTCAGAAGATCTGGAAATTAAAGTTCCATCCTCATCGGGCTTAAAAGTATTTTTAATACGGATACTAATTTGTTTATCCAACAAAGGCTGTAACGTTGGCGGGTATAGCACTTTAGCCCCAAAATGTGATAATTCCATCGCTTCCTGATAAGAAATATCTTTTAACGGATAAGCGTGCGGTACAATTTGAGGGTTTGCCGTGTACATCCCGTTCACATCGGTATAAATATCTACTTCTTTTACCGCTAAAGCAGCACCAAACAAGGCTGCGGTAAAGTCTGATCCGCCTCGACCAAGAGTACTGGGAACTCCCTGTTCATTTCGGGAAACAAAGCCCGGAACAATATACAATGAGGCCTCATTTTCGGTAAAATAGTGCTCGATATTAGTATAGGTTAGTTGATAATTTACCTGTACTTTCTCGTTGGTGTTTTTGCAAACAATTAATTCCCGGGAATCTACATATTGGGAGTTAATTCCTAAATTTTTAAAATATTCAGCAATAATTATCGAGGATAAAATCTCCCCAAATCCAGACACTACGTGGCGGGTTTTATTGGAAAGTTCGTTAAGTAAGTACACACCCTCATATAAGGTTTCCAACCTATTAAGCTCGGTTTTTACTTTACTTAAAATACTACTTTGAGCCTGTACAGGAATTAATTCTTTTACTGCTTGAAGGTGACGTTTTTCATTTTCCAGTAGTAAATCTTTATAAGATGGATCTTCTTTGGAAGCCAAATCTGCCATTTTAAGCAAATTGTTGGTTACCCCACCAAAGGCAGAAAAAACTACCAGCGTTTTATCTTTTTTTAAATGTTTTTGAACTGTTTTAGCTACAAGTTTTATGCGTTCTGGAGATGCCAAAGAGCTACCTCCGAATTTAAGGACTTTCATAAGTCAAGATAGTTAAATTAGAATGATTGTGTTTTAAAAAAACAGGTGTATACCGAAGCGCTATGTAGAATTATACCCCAAAAGGGGTAATACGAATAATTGTCATACCACCAATGCTCAAGCCAGGAATGCTTGCTGCAATATTGAAAAGTATGTTTTTTGTGGTCTTCATCTATGACTTTATTCTGTTGTTAAAAGTATATATTTTAATGGGTAACACAAATAAAATTTAGCATTTGAGGAAAGAATTATGAATTTCCTTCTATATCACAAAAAAAATTCCCCGATTATTAAAATAACCGGGGAATCATCTTCTTGAATTATCAAATAACTAAAGATCACTTATATAGCTTCCGTAGAGATCTTTAAATTGAAGACTTTTAGCAAACCTGTGCTTGCTTAATTTTTTAAATTCTACCAAAGCCCAAAGCAAAAACTCTTTTAAAAAGTAACTATCCTTTTCTGAAATTTCCGGATGGTATTTTTTGATAAGCTCATTTAAAGGCTTCACAGAATTAAGTTTTTGCTTGTATTCTGCATCTGAGAGATCGTCGGGTAATTCGAAACCGCTTTGTTCAAAAAACCAGGCTATCAAATCGTCGTAAGGTGTGGTTTCGTCTGGTCTTTGCAACTTTTCAATTTTAGGAAAATACTGCGGGAATAATGTCTTTATCGCATTGCCAATTAACTGTAAAGCTACGCTGGCTGCTCCTTCTTCTTCCCCTTCATACACCAACTCTACTTTTCCCGTAATAGCCGGTACAACCCCAATGAAATCGCTTAGTCGCAAGAAAGTACTATCTTCTCCAGAATTTAAAGACCTCCTCTCTGCGGTACTTAAAAGGTTCTCGTAAGCAGTAATACTTAACCTGGCACTAATTCCGCTTTTTTCGTCTATAAACTCACTCTCCCTGGCTTCAAAGCTAATTTGTTCCAATACATCTTTGGCCAGTTCCGGAATATAAACCAAATCACTTTGCCTTTTATCTAGTTTGGCTTCCTGCTCAGTAATAGCTTTAGCAATCTCAATATTTTCTGGATAATGTGTTAGAATTTGAGACCCAATTCGGTCCTTTAATGGGGTAACAATGCTTCCACGGTTGGTATAGTCTTCAGGATTAGCGGTAAAAACAAACTGCAAATCTAACGGCAGCCTTAGTTTAAACCCGCGAATTTGAATATCGCCTTCCTGTAGGATATTAAATAGGGCTACCTGAATGCGTGCCTGTAAATCGGGTAGCTCGTTAATTACAAAAATACTTCTATTGGCACGGGGAATCATCCCAAAGTGAATTACGCGGTCATCGGCATAGCTTAATTTTAAGTTTGCAGCCTTAATGGGATCTACATCACCTATCAAATCGGCTACTGTTACATCTGGGGTGGCCAGTTTTTCAAAAAACCTATCTTCTCGGTGTACCCATTTAATTGGAGTTTCATCGCCTTTTTCGTTAATCAATTCCCTGGCGTACCTGGAAATTGGATTTAAAGGATCATCATTTATTTCCGAACCTGCCACAATCGGCATAAACTCATCCAACAGATTAACCATTAGACGGGCTAATCTCGTTTTAGCCTGCCCTCTTAAACCAAGCAAATTAATATTATGACGAGACAGAATAGCCCTTTCTAATTCTGGGATCACACTATCTTCGTAGCCGTGAATACCTGAAAAAGTTTGCTTTTTATTTTTAATTCTTTCAATTAAATTTCCCCTAAGTTCTTCTTTAATCCCCCGGCTTTTATAGCCGGCTTTCTTTAATTCTCCTAAGGTTTTTATGTTTTCAATTTTCATATTTTTTATTTTTCATTCTGTTTGAAATCTGAAGAAAATTTTCCTGATAATCAATTAGATCAAATTGAACCTGCTCATTTATTCAGGCAGAAATACAATTATAAATTATCAAAAACTCAATATTATAAGATTAAAATAGGTGAACTTTATTTTCTCTCAAGCATACTAAGCCCTTTTCCTATATTGATTTTATAAACTTTTCGTCCTATAAATTATATTTTTTAGATTGAATTCAGAAACATAAGTTCAGCAGAATTAGTTTCTACTGCTCGTTAGTTTACCCATACTAAAAACTAACTCCACTAATTGCCCCTAATTCTTTTTTTCCTATTGGTCTCATAATCTTCAAAAATCATTTCACCCAAACCTTTAAGTCCGGTATAAAAAGCCTTTCCCTGGTTGGCATAAGTAAACTCCCTAACAAACTGCATCAAATAAGGGTCTTGCGCTATCATAAATGTGGTAATTGGAATATGTAATTTACGAGCTTGCCGGGCCATGGTATAGCATTTTCCGATAATATATGGATCAAGCCCCATACTGTTTTTATAATAAGAACCATCTCGCTCTCTTAGGCAACTGGGTTTACCATCGGTAATCATAAAAATTTGCCGATTGGTACTTCGCTTTCTTCTTAAAATATCCATAGCTAATTTTAAACCTGCTACCGTATTGGTATGATAAGGCCCTACTTTAAGATAAGGAAGATCTGCTATGGAGACCGGCCAGGCGTCATTTCCAAAAACAATAATATCCAGACTGTCTTTTGGATACCTGGTCGTTATTAATTCGGCAAGTGCCATAGCCACTTTTTTGGCAGGGGTAATACGGTCTTCGCCATAAAGTATCATACTATGGCTAAGGTCTATCATTAGCACTGTGCTCATTCGGGATTTATAGTGCGTTTCTTCTACCACCAGGTCTTCTTCACTCATGTTAAAATCACCTATCCCATGATTAATTTGAGCGTTACGCAAGCTTTCGGTAATTGAAATTTTATCGGGTGCATCTCCAAACTGAAATGCTTTAAAATCTCCGGTATGTTCATCGCCCCTACCTACGTGGTTAGTTCTATGGCTTCCTGAGGCACTTTTCTTTAGTTTTCCAAAAATTTGATCTAAAGCCTGCTTTCTAATAGCACGTTCGGTTTTAGCCGTAATTGCCATCCCACCACCATCATCTTCATTTTCTTCTTTTATATAGCCCTTCTTTTTAAGGTCTTCTACAAAATCATCTAACGTATAATCTTCAGTGGTTAATTTATACTCTTCATCAAGTTGTTTTAGCCAGTCTAAAGCTTCATCTAAATCGCCTGAAGTATGTGTAATCAATTCCTTAAAAACCTCAAATAACCTATCAAAAGGCGACTTTTCCGGTGCTTCAAACTTATTAAAGACAAATCCGCTACCCTGTCTGTAATCTTTCTTTTTCATAATCTTAAAATTACAGTATTTTGGGTAGAATTGGAAAATCTTTAACTGCAGCAGAAACTAAACTTATGTTAATCTATAAGCTCAATTATAATTATTTTAGAACTAACTAGCGTAATACTATAAGGGAAATTGAAAAAATCACGACCAACTTATAAAGTGGACAGCATTAACTTACAAGAGATAAGAGCAAGCTGAAATAGCGTGCTAGACACCTATATTCTATGTTCTATAACTTAATTTAGAGTGATAAAGGCTAAATAATTGCTTCCAGAATTTTAAATGGAACGTGACAAAAAGATAAAGGTTTACTACACCTAATCTCAACTCCAAATTCAAAAAGTTCACTCAAAACATCTGGTTGACTTGCCTCTCTTATTTTGCTTAAGGCTCATCATTCATCATTCTATTTGATTTACCTAATTATTGTATAGCCCTGCATTTGGTAAGTGGGAATATCTATTAAAGCAGATAAAGTTAATTTGATTAAGGGATTCATTTCGGTTTCCGGGTTAATACCTCTTTCGGCAGCTGCCTGTCCGCAAATATTAATAGGAACCCCATAATCTGTCAATTTTTTAATAAGATCCAGGTTAGGATTGCTCTTCCCTTTTTTTAGCTTATAAGCTTTTTCGGTAAGAACAATAGGCGAAGCTTCGCCACTGATAACCGCTGCTACCTGAATGTTCTCTTTAGGAACATGGTTAGCTTCCAACAGATTAATAAGTCGGGCTATTTTCCACAGTGAAGCATTTACTCCATCACGTTCCTTTTTATTTGTTATATGGAAGAACATTTTATATTCCTTTTGTGGGTTAGGCTTTATAGCAACCTCTTCATATTCTATAATTCTACCGTAACCCTCAATAGCCGGTGTTTTCCAACTTTGTGCCTGTATAGGTAAGCTTATAATTACTAATAGAAAGAAAACAAATCTTATCATTTTTTACTTGAATTTATATTTTTAAGATACTTATCAACTCCTACCGGTTTATTTCCCATAATTCTTTAAGGATTTACCGCCTCACTTAAAATAACATTTTATTGATCGTAAAAGTGATAAAATCCTCTTATCTCTCAATAGCGATTAATTTATATACTTTCGGCAAAAATATATTCAAATTTAAATCGTCAGCTATGTTACAAAAGTGCAATAAAAACTAGTTTAGACCGAGACAGTTCCTACTTTTCTTAAATAAATTACCGTAATATTAATGAGACTATAGTTAATTTCGAGGCAAGGCTAGGAGTATTAAATCCTGAGTACGGAGTAAAAATATACACTAAGCATAATTTTAGGTTTATAGTAGTTTTCTCTCAGTAAATATGCGATTCTTTTAATAAGTTTTTCAGCTTTAAAATTTATTTTCTGGGTATCGCTGGCAATGATTTTTTTTTAAACTTATATACCCTTGTCCAAACAGAATATTAGATTTGA
Source organism: Salegentibacter sp. BLCTC (assembly GCF_015143665.1). Classification (NCBI taxonomy): domain Bacteria; kingdom Pseudomonadati; phylum Bacteroidota; class Flavobacteriia; order Flavobacteriales; family Flavobacteriaceae; genus Salegentibacter; species Salegentibacter sp. BLCTC. The sequence goes on from NZ_WYEW01000002.1 coordinate 97,704, forward strand.
GTTTTATAGTGTTATTCTTTTCTTAAATGCTTCAACAATTCCTAAAGAGTTTAGAGATTTGACTGTTATAATATACAGATACATGAAAAAAATAATATTAAGTATTTTTTGCTTAGGCCTGGTTTTTAATTTTTATGGCCAGAACTCACCTTACGAGACCAATACCTGGAAAGACGGTGCTTACATTGCAGGAACTGTGGGTATAAATATCTTAGGCCTCACTTTAATTCAAAATAAGGATGCGCTCACAGAGTCCGAACTACAGGCACTCAATAAAAATGATATATGGAAAATAGACCGATGGGCTGCCGGAAATTATTCTGAAAAAGCAGATGCCATAAGTTATATTCCTTTTTATGCGGCCTTAGGAATGCCCCTGGCGTTTTTACCCGGAGAAAACGAACGCAAGAATTTTGGACAAATAAGCGTTCTATTTATTGAAACAATGGCTACAACAGGGGTGTTTTATACTATGACTGCCGGTTTAATAGATAAAAGTAGACCTCTAGTGTACAATAAAAACCTTCCTGTAGACACACGTGCCGAGGGAGGTGCACAACGATCTTTTATTGCAGGACATACTGCCGTGGCAGCAGCGGGTACATTCTTTGCTGCAAAGGTCTTTAATGATTTTCATCCAGATTCTAAAGCAGTACCTTACATATGGGGAGGTGCCGTTGGAGTTTCGGCACTTATGGGGTATTTAAGAACAAAAGCCGGCAAACACTTTTTAACAGATAATATTGCCGGTTTTATAGTAGGAGCAGCTAGTGGTATTTTAATACCTGAACTACATAAGAAAGACAAGAAACACATTGATCTTTATCCCACTGCAAGTTTTAATATTAATGGTACGGGCATAAACACCAAAGGACTGGCATTAAGCTATAAATTTTAATTGAATTCGCCATGGAGATTTCAGAACTAATAATGCTGGTGGTTTGCGCCATCTTTTTAATTCCCAGTTTAGCATCTGCCACTCGTTTTGATAAATGGTGGATACGGGCTTTCGATTTTCCGCGTATTCAAATTTCAATACTAATAAGTGTTGTGCTTGTGATAGCTATTTTTGTTTTTGATTTTTCTGAGGTAATTCATTTTATAGCAATAGGCTTACTAATTTTAAGCTTATTATACCAATTAGATAAGATCTACCCGTATACCTGGTTTGCAAAAAAAGAGGTAATGCAATTTGAAGATGGAGATCCTACCGATAATATTTCTATTCTAGTAAGTAATGTTCTTACCCCAAACAAAGACTATCATAAACTTCTTGAAATTGTAAACAGAAGACAGCCGGATATTTTATTAACGCTGGAATCTGATAAAAAATGGGAAGAAGCGCTTAAAGATCTTGAAAAAGACTACAAATATTGTGTAAAAGTGCCCCAGGATAATCTTTATGGAATGCATTTATATTCTAAACTTAAATTAGAGGAAACTGAAGTAAGATATCTGGTAAAAGAAGATATTCCTTCTATTCACGGGTTTGTACGCTTAGATGACAACTCAAAAATTAGAATACATTGTATGCATCCCAGGCCACCCAGTCCTTCTGAAGCTCAAACATCTACTAACCGTGATGCTGAATTATTGATGTTGGGCAGAGACGTAAGAAAACAAGATGAGAGTCTCCTGGTATTTGGAGATTTAAACGACGTTGCCTGGTCCAGGACCACCAGGTTATTTCAACAAATGAGCGGCTTAATGGACCCCAGGATTGGAAGGGGCTTTTTTAACACCTTTCACGCCGATTATTTGTTCTTTAGATGGCCACTTGACCATGTCTTTCATAGCAATGATTTTACCCTTATTGATATTGCCAGGGAAAAACATATAGGATCCGATCATTTCCCTATGTATATTAAGTTGAATTTTGAGCGGAAAGCAGAGCTGGAACAAAATAAACCGGAAGCCGAAGACGAAGAGAAAGAATGGGCTCAAAAAAAGATTGATGATGCTAAACCTCGCGAAAACGGAGTTTAAACCCGCTCAAAAAAATGGCTTATTTCAGGAATTTCTTTAATCTTTTCACAATCTAAAGACGCTATTGGCTTTTCAATAAAAGACCGCACCATACTATATTTTTCGACTTCTTTTCTATCTTTATCGTTAATTGAAGAGGTTACCATTACCACATGATAATTAGAGTTTTCCTTATGCGACTCCAAATGTTTTAGAAAATCCCATCCATTTATATTCGGCATGTTGATATCTAAAAAAATCAGAAAGTTTTTATTTTCATTTCGCTGTTGTTGCTCATCTAAATAATTTAAAGCAACCGTAGCCTTGCGGAAACTAATAGGGTTTGAGGCAATATCATGGTTTATTATCATTTTCTCCTGAATAAAAATCACAATCTGGTCGTCATCTACAATAATTACTTCAAGCATTTTAAAGGATTTAGGACAAAAGCTTATAATTCTTCTTCAGTTTTATTGGTAATTTTTCTAATTACCTTATCTAGCTCTTCCGACGAATTTAATATATTATCTATAACTTCATCTATATTGTCCAGGTTATTTCTTTGATTTTTTAGTAAATCAATAAGCCCCATTATTCTGGCCAGAGGCGCCCTAACCACATGAGATTGTGTCCAGGCTATTTCCCGAAGCCTTTCGTTACTGCGCTCTATGGCATTAATATACTGTCTTCTTTCAGTAATATCCTGTATAGAGCCAATAATTCGGGAGGGCTTGTTGTTAGCATCGGTTATTACATAACTTCGGTCCAGAATATATTTATAGTTTCCATCGGCGCATTTAAAACGATATTCAATATTCAATAGCTTTTTATGGTTTGTAAATATTTCGGAAGTAGCGTTAATTACCCGTTGGTAATCGTCTGGATGGAGTTTCTGCTTCCACCAGGATCTAGATACATCGAGTTCCTTTGGACTATAACCGAAGATATCATAAATAGCATTGCTAAATCGAAAAGAATCTTTTTCTATATCGTAATCTGTAATTAAATCGGTGGTAGCTTTAGCAACAATATCGTAACGCTCTAAACTTTCCCTCAGCTCCTTTTCCTGTAACTTAAAACGAGTAATGTCTCTCGAGTTTGCCACCAAACCATTTACGGCAGGATCGTCTCTTAGGTCACTAATAATTGTTTCCAGCCATCGCCAATTACCCGCTACATCTTGATACCTGTAAGAAGGCAATTGATAAGATTTAACTTTACCGATAAATTTAATCTTATCTTCAATGAGAGGGCGATCTTCTTTATGAATAAATTGAAAAACATTTGTCCCTTCCAGTTTTTCCGGACTTACGCCTAGAATGTTCTTAGCGCTGGGACTTATGTAAGAGTAATGAAAATTTTCATCTATAATACTTATTACATCACTGCCGTCTTGCACCAGTGCTTTAAAACGCTGCTGGCTATGTCTAAGTTTTTCTTCCGCCTTGAGTTTTTCGGTTATATCGTGAGCCAGGGTAACCCTTGCTTCACGCCCACCAAACATAATTGGATTGCTTTGTACAGCTATATGGAGTACTTTTCCTGCCTTAGTGAAATGTTTTACATTTATAACAAAAAAATCATGGAAATTATTTTCTACGGTTCTTTCAATTCTATCTTCATCCTCTACCCAAAGATCTCTAACCGTCATTTGCATAAACTCCTCACGTGAGTAGCCATAAAGATTAATTGCAGCCTGGTTTACACTTAAAAACTCAAGAGTATTCCTGTCTAGAACCCACATAGGTAAAGGGCTTGATTCAAATAGGGTACGATATTTTTCTTCAGATTCGTACAACTGTCGCTGTACTCTACTACGCTCTATACTATAATGAATGCTTTTTGAAAGATTGGACGCATTAATTTCATCTTTTAGAAGATAATCTGAAACTCCCCAGGAAAGGGTTTTCATTCCATAATCTTTATTTGCATATCCTGTAAGAACTACCACGGGTGTAGCATTAGCTAAAGCCAGCACCTCCTTAACAAGAACTTCAGGGCTCTTAATATCTGGAAGCGATAGATCTAATATTACGGTGTCAAAGACTGTTGAATAAAGGAATTCTATTGCACCCTTAAAGTTTTTAGCATGCTTTATTTCCAGGCTTGCATGCTCTTCAGAAAGATAATCCTCAATAAGAATAAAGTCACCAGGGTTGTCTTCAATAACTAATATCTTTAATTGCCCGGTTTTTCTTTTCATTTAATTAAAATATACCTATAATATATTGATAAACGTAAAATTATTCTGTGATTAGAAAACAATATTAAGTAAAGATACTAAAATTGTTCTTGCGTTATAAATTAAAACTTTTTATCAGACCAAAATTTGAACATCATCATTTTCTGTATTGATTATCAATACCTATCATTTATTAAACGTCCTATACAATTTATGGCTATCGCTTTATAAAAACACTTTAGAGATAGATACACCGGCACCAAAATTAGGGGTAGCAATTTCACTAAAATCACCACCTAAATGAAGATTTAAATTCACTATATTTTGCAGTAAATTTAAATCTATATAAGTAGAAAACACGTGCTTACCATTTATGTTTGAACTACCTTTCCCACCGTAGTTTTTTCTAAAACTGCCTAAAAATCTATATGGGATTTTATTAAAAGCCATTCCGCTTAAGCCTAAGTGATGTGCAATTATTTTATTATTGGCAATCCTAAACCTGTCCGGGCCAAGGCTAATAAATGGAAGCCCTAAAATCCTGTTTTCATAAGTCCAACCAGATCTATAAAGGTTATTATTAAAGTAATTATCCTCTCCATCGGTAGTTGGCGTGTTTTTACTTTGATTTTTGGTATAGTAAAATTCGTACATTAAAGCTTGAAGCCAGGAATCTAATGGAGCCCTTGTATTTTCTACAAAAACACCATATCGGCCATCGGGTGTATTTCTAAGTAAACTTCCAGAGCCGTCTTCAAACAAATGATTATAAATTAGCTCAACATTATACCCCGATAATTTGGTTTTAATATTGACCTCATAACTTCCAAGATGATTTCCCAACCCATTAATTTCTTGTTCAGAAATTGCATCTCCCGTATTATTGCCTACACCTCTTCCGGTTACCACTCTTGTATATGCTTCAAAATTAGAAGGTAGGTCTCCATATTCAGGATGGGTTCCTCCCCATTGCACAAAATGTCTTAAACCTGCTGAAATCTGGAATTTAGGTGATGACTTATACACCAGGTGAAAGCTTTTATGATGTAATCGGGTATTATCTACAAAGCGTTCATCGTCCATAAGATATTCTTCCAGTGAGGCCCTGAATCCTAATCCTGTATTATTTTTAAAAAATACTGGACGCTTTGTAAAAAAGCGAATTCCGGGAAGAGGTCTGGCGTTTAAAGACCATAATACACTTTGATTCGTGGCACTTAAACCTTTATACAAATCTCTTCGCTGTTTACGACCAATTACTACTCCCAACCAGGAATTATTAAAAGTAAGGTAAGACTCGTCTAATTGTAATTTGTCGGTATACCCATCCTGATAGAGCGCAGCAAGACCAAGTTCTAACGTGGCGTTTTCAGAAATTTTATAAACTCCATTTGTGCTTATAAAACCGGAAAAATTGGTACGTTCATCTACTCTTCCCCTTTTATTGGTATGAAACCAAAAAGGAGAATCTTTCCCAGTGTATGTTAAACCAAAACTATGAACCTCGCCACTAAAGTCGATTTCTTGCGAATGTAGGCTTAGAAAAAATGAGAGAAATAAGAATACTAGTAATTTTTGTTTCATAAGTAGGCATTAAGGCTTTTAAAAGATGCTAAATTCGATTTAAAATTATGTAATTTTATACTTCTAAAACTTAGAAATGCTATCTATTTTTCAGAAAAAATATTTTTTGGCCGATTTGTTGGGCGGTTTTACCGATTTTCATAACCATTTATTACCGGGCATAGACGATGGAGCAATTAGCGTAGAAGATTCTATAGCTATGATTCAGAAGTTTAATGAATATGGGGTCACAAATTTTGTAGCCAGCCCACACGTGATGGGCGAATTTTATCAAAATACCCCTGAAACCATTTTCCCGGCTTTAGAAAAAGTAAAGAAAGCATTACCCAAAGGAAATTCTATTAAGGCAGCAGGTGAGTATATGATGGACTTATATCTCATAGAGCAACTGGAAAAAAACAAGGTACTGCCAGTTACAAGTAATTATGTTTTAGTAGAAATGTCCTATTTCCAGGCTCCAATAAATTTAACCGAGATCTTATTTAAAATACAGAATAGTAATTTAAGACCAATACTTGCACACCCAGAACGTTATGCTTTTTATCACGACAGCAATTTTAGCAAGTATAAGGATCTAAAAGAAAGAGGCTGTGATTTTCAATTAAACATGCTGTCCTTAAGTTCTCATTATGGAAGCAGTATACAGAGAAAAGCCTTTCAACTACTTGAAAACGGAATGATAGATTTTATTAGTAGCGACGTACACCGAATGGAACACCTGGAAAAAATTGGAAATATAAAATTAAAGAAAAAGCAAATTGCCAGTCTGGAGCCTATAATTGAAAAATCTAAAGCCTTATTTCAATAAAAATTTGAATCTATAATTAGATATAAAATTAAGATAGCTAACTACAAAACACTTCGACTTTCCACTCCTGTGACGTCGGCTAGCTTTAAAACGAGTTCAAGGTAACTTTAGCCTCTTAAAGTACGACTACTTTTTGTAGATATTCAAAAAATATAGCCTGAAAACCCTTATTTACTTCCAGACATTTTATTTTTTATTCGCTGCCAGCGAGACTCTTTATCAACGCCATATCCATATCCATACCCATAAGAATACCCATAATTAGCTCCATAAGAAAACTTTGAATAATCTACATCGTTAAGAATAATAGCAGGACTTTTAAGCTTGCCCTGTTGTTTTAGTTCTTTAGAAAAATCCAACATTTTCTTATCGGTAAAATCAGATCGCACTACATACAAAGTTGTATCTGCCAAAGGACTAATCAATAATGTGTCAGTTACTATCATGGTTGGGGCGGTATCTACCAACACAAAATCGTAAATTTGGGCGGCATACTCCAATAAACTTTCCAGCCTATCGTTCATTAGCAATTCTGCCGGGTTAGGTGGAATAGGCCCTGAAAGCACCATATCTACTTTAATGCCCGCTTCTTTTTCTACCGAAATAATCTCCTTTTCGGTCACATCCAAATCGTAAAGATAATCGGAAAGACCTTTTGGAGCAGTATCGCTAATTTCTCCATATCTATGAAGTTTCGGATTCCGAATATCAGCACCTACCAGCAACACTTTTTTACCGGTACTAGCCAGTGTACGTGCCATATTGTAAGATATAAAAGTTTTTCCTTCTCCTTTTATAGTAGAGGTCACAAATATCACCTCTCCCCTGTCCTTGTTTTTATTCTGAAATAAATAAGCCAAATTTGTACGTAATATTCTGAAGGATTCCGCCAGCGGAGTACGATCATTTAACTCTATTCGTTGGTTTTGCTCTTTACCCACCCGCGGTACCTCTCCAATAAATGGAATATGCTTTGTTAATCCGCTTAGCTCACCCTTATGATGAACTTTGGTATCCAGGAGGTTTTTAAGAAAAATAACTAAAATGGGTATAATTAAACCAATTAAAAACCCACCCACCAAAATAAGCCAGGGTTTGGGGTCTACAGGCTCATTATTGGTAAATGCGGCATCTACAACCCTTGCCACCGAGGCTGTTGCAGCAAATGAAATAGCCGCCTCTTCTCTTCGCTGTAAAAGGAATAGATATAGTTGCTCTTTTATTTGCTGCTGACGCTCAATGCTTCTCATGCCCTTTTCCAAACCGGGGAAATTACTAAACTGGCCCTGAGCCATGTTCCCTCTTTGGTTAAGCTCCCTTAATCTTACATTAATTGAACGCCGGGTGCTTTCAATATTTTCAAAAAGATTTTCTCGTAAGCTATCCAGTTGCTGTGTTAACGTTTGTACCACAGGGTTACGTTCTGTACCTCCCTCGAGGTACATATTGCGCTCCATCAAGAGACTGTTATATGAATTTGCCAATCCCGAAACGCCTCCTTCACTAATTCCTACATCGGGAAGTAATTCATAATCCCCCTGGCTTTTTAATAAATCCTCAACCGAATTTAAAAGTTGTAGCTGTGTTTCTAAATTAAAAACTTCCTGTTCGGCTGCGGTAAACTTAGATTGGAATTGGGATGCGCCACTACTAACATCCATTATTTGATTTTCCCTTTTAAAATCGGCAATATTCACTTCAACTGAATCTAATTCGGTAGTTATCATCTCCAACCTGTCCTGGATAAACTTAGTGGTATTTTCTGCCACCTCCTGTTTATCTTTAACGCCTTCCTCGTTGAAACGTTCCATTAACTTAGCCAGAAAATCTTCGGATTTTTTGGGTATTTCCTGCACTAAACTTAGAGCTAAAATGTCTTTTGCCTGCCCTTTTTGAGCTATTTGAAGTTTACCTATATAATTAGCAGCAACAGACCTAAGTGATTGTATTTTAATCGTAACCGGACTGGTTTTTCTAAAAGTTCCTTCCTCTTCGCCAGATTTTGGTAAAATAGTAAATTGCAGATTATCAAGATTAATCACCTCTCCAATACTATGATTTTTTGAATAACCACTGGCTTCTTCCTCCAACATGAAGGAAGTATCAGAGGTTGGAGTTACGACTAAACTTTTGGAAACTGAATGCACTAAACTATCCGGGGTAATAAATTCAATTAATACCGGACTTGATTTATAAGCTTCCACGGCAATTACATTGCCCTCAATAAAATAACTAATATTATGATCTAATTCATCAACAACACTCTCTATAAGCTGTTTAGACCTTAATTTTTCAATATGATTTTGAATACCATCATCCTGTAAAGAAAAAATAGCTCCCCCGCCCGATGGAGTTGCATTCATCGCATTCTTTTCCTGGTCATCTACAATCATCATTGTAGCTCCAGTTCTATATTTTGGAATGGTATATCTATTATAAAGATAGGCAATAAGACCACCCATAAGAAAACCAAACAATATCCATTTCCAATAGGCTAAATACTTATATAGCTCAGCCTTTAGGTCAAAAGTAGATTCTTCCCTCTCCTCGTTAAAATCGTTTAATTCTTCCATCTATCGTGTGAATATAAAAATTAAACTAAGGGTTGAACTAACAAGTCCTAAAATAGCTCCCGGGCTACCAAAAAAACCTGCAGATTTCATTCTGGCATACGTAGGTTCTACGTACACAATATCATTCTGTTTTAAATAATAGTATGGACTTTCAAAAAGGTCAATTTCGGTCATATCTATAAATCCGACCGATTTTACTCCGTCTACCTCTCTAATAACCCTAATATTTTGACGCTTTCCGGTATAGGTAATATCACCACTCATCGCCAGGAGCTCGGGCATAGTTACTCGACCATCGGTAATTTGAACACGTCCCGGCGAACCTACTTCGCCCAAAACCGTCACGCTAAAATTCACAATTCTAACATCAACCACAGGATCTTTTACATATTCTGAAATCTGTTTTTCTAGTTTTTCCTGTATCTGCGTACGGGTTAACCCCTCCACTACTACACTTCCGAGTACAGGGAAATTGATCGTTCCTTCCGGACTCACCAAATAACCGGAAAGTGATTGGTTTTGTCCACCGCCACTACTTCCCTGTCTTTGCTGACTGTTTTGAAAGGGTTGTACTAGTTCTTCGTTTACCGAAGAAGAAGAAACATTAATTCTTAGGACATCGTTTCTTTCAATCTTAGGTTCATACTCCAAGAGATTTACCTGGCCCTCTAATTTTTCAACCTCGTTAAAATAAACCACCTGATCTTTTGTGGCGCAGCTAGTCACTATAATACCTAAGAAAAGAAAACATAAAGCTTTCCTTATTGATTTAAACATGCAGTTTTTTTTTATTCACTTATTACTTCTTCTTTTGTATCCAGGCTTTCAAATAATGAATTATTACTCTTAAATTCAGGGATAAGGATTTTCATTTTCTTAACCATTTTATCGGCTTTTAAGGAATTGGCCGATTTGATAATCTTTTCTATCCTCTCTTTAATTTGTTCGTGATCACGCACTACTTCCTGGCCTATCATAATTTTTTTATGATGTGTTGGAAGTGTTTTACATTCATCATTCAACAACTCTTCATAAAGCTTTTCACCAGGTCTTAAGCCTGTAATTTTTACTTTAATATTTTTATTTGGATCGTAGCCGGCAAGTTTAATCATTTTTATGGCCAAATCCATAATTTTTACCGGTTCTCCCATATCAAAAATAAAGATCTCTCCTCCTTTCCCCATAGCCCCGGCCTCAAGAACCAACTGGCAAGCCTCGGGGATCGTCATAAAATATCTAATAATATCAGGGTGCGTAATGGTTACCGGCCCTCCTCTTTCTATTTGTTTTTTAAACAGAGGAACTACAGAACCATTAGAGCCCAGTACATTTCCAAACCTGGTAGTGATAAACTTAGTAGTGTTTGTATCTTCCTTTATTTTTGAGTGATAAAGGGACTGTACGTACATTTCGGCAGCTCTTTTTGAAGCTCCCATTACGTTACTGGGGTTTACTGCTTTATCTGTAGACACCATCACAAAATGTGAAACTTTATACTTTAAAGAAAGATCGGCAAGATTTTTCGTTCCCAGAATATTAACAAAAACCGCTTCGTGTGGGTTTTCTTCCATTAAGGGAACATGCTTATAAGCAGCAGCATGGTATACTACATCTATTCCCTGGTTTTGGAACATTAGTTCCAATCGTTTAAAGTTTCCTACATCACAAATAATGAATTTACAATTCAAATTAGGGAACTTTGCATTTATTTCAAGACTTAATGAATGTAGCGGAGTTTCTGCCTGGTCCAGAATAATCAATTTCTTCGGATTATACTGGGCAACCTGCCTTACAATTTCACTTCCTATAGAACCGGCTCCCCCGGTTACCAAAATAGTTTTACCTGTTAATTGTTCTATTTTATTTTCGGGGTGAAGCCTAATAGGTTCCCTCTCCAGAAGATCTTCAATTTGCAAGGATTTCACCTTCTTAGCAATAGGTTGCTCGTCTTCTCCCCAGGTAGAAACAATTGGAGCATTAAACACCTTAATATTATTCTCAAGACAATCTTCTACAAAATTGAACTTTTGCTCGGCAGTAAAATTATTTTCGGAGAGTATAATGGCATCTGCATCTAAAGACTGAACCGCTTTATGAATTTTAGTTGAATAATTCACTACGGGCTTATCCAACAGCCTAATACTTTTATTGTGCTTTTCATTGGTTAAAAAACCAACTATTTTAAATCTTCTGGGAATTTCAATATCTAAAGCCCCGGCAATGGAAATCGCATTTTCATCTGCCCCTAATATAACGGCCTTTAAAATATCTTCATCCCTACTAACCAGTTTAAAATACTCGTAAATCTGTTTTACACCTAATCTGAATAAAAACAGTAGGGAGAAAGAGGCACATAAATTAATAAATAAGCCACCTATCAAAAATATTTTCTCTCCTATAGCAAAATAACTTACATAATTAATAAGCAATAAAGTAAAAAATGAACTTATGGTTGCTAAAAGCAATTTTAGTGCATCTATGTTGGAAGAATACCTAATAATCCCCGCGTAGGTTTTAAACACATAAAAGTAGAAAATATGTACCGCTATTACGATAAAAGCCTTATCATAAAAACTAAGAATAGTGTAATAATTTGGGGTAAGGTCTACAATAATTAAAACCGTAAACATGGTAGAAATGGCTACCAAAGAAAGGTCTATTAAATAAACCGCCCACCTGGGCAGATATTTTATATTCCTCAAATCAAGGGCATTATCGGTTCCCGATAGTATATTTCTTAATATTTTACTTAATTTATCTCCCATAATTATCTACTCGTGCATCGAGATTTAATTACTTTTGAGGCCTGGCTCTATGTCAAAAACTGCTTATAGTATCTACTAAAATACCTCGCAGGTTGTTTATTTATATTCTTTTAAGCAGGACAAAATTCCATTTTTAATTCGTTCTTTTTGTTCCTGAGACAAATTAGATCCCGAAGGCAAACAAAGTCCGTTCTCAAACAAGTTTTCTGCTATGCCATCTCCATAAAAAGCTGCGTTTCTAAAAACAGGTTGCAAATGCATTGGTTTCCATAAAGGCCTACTTTCTATATTTAAAGCTTCCAAATGCAAACGCAAATCTTCACGACTTACTCCACCGGTTTTTTCTTTATCAATACTCACAACACTCAACCAATGATTGGAAAAAAAGTCGTTATTTGGAGCACTATGAACTTTAACCCCTTCAATTTCAGAAAACAAATCTACATAAAAATCATGCATTTCTCTTCGTGCACGCACCCGTTTATCTATTACCTGCATTTGGCCACGCCCAATTCCTGCCGAAATATTACTTAATCTATAGTTGTATCCTATCTCGCTATGCTGGTAATGAGGTGCAGTATCCCTGGCTTGTGTGGCAAGAAAAACCGCTTTTTCTTTAGCAGCGGGGGTTTTAGTAATGAGGGCACCACCTCCCGAAGTGGTAATGATTTTATTTCCGTTAAAAGAAAGAATAGCATATTCAGAAAAAGTTCCACACTTCTCTCCTTTATAAGTACTTCCCAAAGCTTCAGCAGCATCTTCAACAACCGGAATATCAAACTCTGAAGCAATTTTATTAATCTTATCTACCTGATATGGCATCCCATATAAATGCACGGCTATTATTGCTTTTGGTTTTTTTCCTTTGGCAATTCTATCTTCAATAGCCCTTTTTAAATGTTTAGGACATAAATTCAGGGTCTCTTCTTCACTGTCGACAAACACAGGAGTCGCACCTAAATAAGCAATAGGATTTGCTGAGGCAGCAAAGGTCATACTTTGACAAAGCACCTCATCGCCTGATTTTACCCCTAGCATCACTAGTGCTAAATGTAAAGCAGCTGTACCGGAACTTAAAGCCGCTACAGCACCTTCTTTAGAAGATTCACTAAATAAATATTTTTCAACATCATTTTCAAAACCATTCACATTAGGCCCTAATGGAGCCACCCAATTCTGCTCAAAAGCCTCATTGACGAATTTTTGCTCAGTTCCCCCCATGTGTGGAGAAGATAACCAGATTTTATCTTTATTCATTCAAGTATTTTATAATTTTTCCCGGATTGCCAACAACAACGGCAAAGTCTGGAACATCTTCAATAATTACGGCACCGGCACCTATAGAAGCCCATTTACCAATTTTCACCCCAGGAATGACCGAAGCTCCCGTACCCACCTGAGCACCTTCACCTATATTCACATTACCAGTAATTACGGTATTGGGTGCTATATGCACAAAATTCTCAAGCTGCACATCGTGCTCAACAACCGCACCAGAATTAATAATACAATGTTCTCCTATGCTTGAACCTGAGTTAATGATAGCCCCGGGCATGACCACAGTACCGGCTCCCATTTTAGTATTGTCTGAAATTATTGCGCTAGTGTGACTAAGCGCTTCAGCTATTGCCCCAGTAAACCGACGAGCAACCGATTTTCTTATCACATTATCACCTATCGCAAAAACAGAAGGGCTGGCAAGCTGATCTTCGGTAGGTTTATGCGTTACCTTTAGGCCAAGAAATTTTTTAATTTCCACATTATCATCAAATATGGCATATATTTGAAGATTCCTGCTTTTTACAATATCAAAAACCACTTTTCCGTGACCACTGGCTCCGTAAATATTCATCTTTAATTTTTACCGTTAAAGGCTTCCGTAGTAGCCATATTTGCTGTGTTTATTCCTTCAGAAATCAACACCTTTTTTATTGTTTTAAAAATAATTTTTAAATCTAATGCAAAAGATAAATTTTCAACATACCAAACATCATACTCAAACTTTTTGGTCCAACTAATGGCGTTTCTACCATTTACCTGCGCCCAACCGGTAATTCCGGGTTTTACATCATGTCTTTTTTTCTGCCTTTCTGAATATAAACTTAAATATTGCGGCAATAAGGGCCTTGGACCAATTAAACTCATATCGCCCTTTAACACATTAATTAGCTGCGGAACCTCATCTATGGAAGTTTTTCTTACAAATTTCCCAACGACAGTTAACCTCTTTTCGTCCGGGAGCAAGTTTCCTTCAGCATCCCGTTCATCTGTCATGGTTTTAAACTTGATAATATTAAAAATCTGTCCATTTTTCCCCGGCCTTCTTTGAAAAAAAAAGGGTTTGCCCGCATTTGCCAAAGCTAATAAAATTATAGTGGGAATTAGTAACGGACTAAACACTAATAATGCCGTAAAAGCAATAAAAAAGTCAAGTATTTTTTTAAAAAAGTGTTTATACATACTAACGCCTTAGACCTTATAATTCCAATATTTTTTTAGCCGCGCAAAACTATGATTTTATATACAGCTTCTCTAATCTTTTGTACTCCTTTAACAAAATTTGCCAAAATTCTTTGCGTTCATAATACTTACAAATCTCTGTACGCGCATTTGAAGCCAGTCTCTGGGTATAATTATCATTTTCAACCAGTAATTGCATCGCTCTTAAAAGAGCTGAAGCATCTTTAACCGGAATGATTACCCCATTAATTCCTTCTACAATTATTTCGTTGCAACCATTAATATCACTCACTATTGCCGGAAGGTTCATTGCACCGGCTTGCATTACCACATTGGGAAAACCTTCACGGTAACTGGGAAATGCAAGGGCATTTGCAATGGCAAAATAAGGCCTTACATCTTCCTGGTATCCCGTGGTGATTATTTTATCGTGCTGCTGAATTGTTTTAAAAGTGTCCTCTTTTAACGGATCCAATTCTTTTTCGAATGGGCCAACCAGTAGCAGCGTACTGTTTTGTTTCTGCTTTTGTAGATTTGTAAACGCGGTTACCAATTCATTGATCCCTTTTTCACTAACCAATCTTCCTATAAAAATAAAAACAAAATCTTCCTGGGGAATACCTAGCGACAGCCTTTTATTCCTTTTTTGGGTTTCATCAAATTGATTAGGATCAAAGTAATGGGTATCGATACCATTTGAGCTTCCTTTCCCCAGTACTTTTAATTTATTTTCTTTAGCAAAACCCTCCATAAGGATGATTTCTCGTAGACCCCGGGAGTTAGGATAAACTTTTGTTGCTAAACTATAGGTAAACTTTTCTACCAAGTTTAAAATCTTTCGTTTACTACCGGTAGTTTCCATAAGTGGCAAACCGGCGACCGTATGCAGTCTAAGTGGTACTCCCGCCATCTTTGCGGCCAGCATCCCTACAATTCCCGCTTTGGGGGTATGTGTATGAACAATCTCAGGCTTTTCTCTTCTAAAATAGTTATATAATTTCCAAACCGCTTTTATATCCTGCACCGGGGTAATAGCCCTGGTCATTTCTACCCAAAAAGTATGTACGCTATTGTTTTCCGCATATTTCTCCAGTCGTTCTTTTTCAGCAGCCACTGCCGTAACCTTATAATGCTGATTCATATAGGTTAGTTGTCCCTCCAGGAGTTTTTCCAGGGATAGTGGGATGGTGGTGATACGGATTAGTTTTTTGGGCATATATTATTATTTACTTTAAACATATCCTTTGATTGAAACCCAAATTTATCTCTTAAAATCTGGAATCTGGAAAGAATAAGTTCCAAATCTTTTAAATTTGCTTCCGGATTATTTCCAAAATTATGCGGATGCCACCATAGATGATAAATTTCACCTTTCCTGGCTGCTTTTTCCATTTCTGAAATAATACGTTTTAATTTTAAACTATTAAGTGTATTCATGCTGCTGTAGGGACGCAAAAGTCTACTAGCCATTTGCGGGACAACTCCAGATTCTATTTGAAAGATTTCTTCCTTTTTATACGACTTATTACAAGGCCCAAGGTAGGCGTCTCCGGTTCTAAAAATTTTTTGCGCCAGACTATCCTTTTGGGTATCCTGCCAATACCAGTCTTTAGGATTAGACCTTATATTGGCAATCCCTAATTCAGCACATACTTTTAGATAATCTTCATTATACTGGTTACGGGGAAACACCAGGGAACGCATTTCAATTTCTTGTTTTTCAGCAAGCCTAATCGCTCTCTTTAAATCACTTTTGAAAGCCTCCCGACCCTGACCAGGCTCCAGGCAGTAATAATGGGAATAGGTATGGGTTCCTATCTCCTGATTTGGAGTTTCAGCAATAAATTTTATAAGTTCCGGTGCAAAACAAAGTGCTTCGGTTTCTTTGCTTTGAATAGATTGACCGTATTGATATGCCGATAATTCCATATTGTTATAAGCAGGTACAATTTTAGGTATATTTTCATTCCATTCGTCCCAACCCTCGTTAAATAGCATCCCTACGGTAGCCCAGGTACAGGAAATTTCGTATTTTTCAAATAGCTTAAGCATCTCAGGAATTATTTTACGGGTATTTTGAAAATACTCTTTCTTTTCTCTCCAGTCTACTTTATCAAATACCCCCCATAAAAGCTCAAAATCCAGGGAAATCACTAAGGTACCTTGCATTTGTTGTTCATTTATTAGTTAGTTGGTGAATTTGTTAATTGGTTGATTCGTTAGTTAGTTAGTTCGTTAGTTTATTTATTGGTTGGTCGCGGGTTGGACTTATGTTAGTTTCGATTAAACGGCAATCTTTAATAGCTATATTAAGAATTTTTAATTTAGGCTTTTTACAGATTCCCGCATTAACAAATCCCCAATCTCTAATTCACTATTTTTCATTCTCCAATTAACTAATATCCAATCCCGAATTAACCATTTTCAATTCTTTATTGCACAACTAAAGCTTCTTCTTTTGCCTTCTGCCTTCTTTTTAATAATCTGCGTTTTTTTAATATTTTATCATACTTTTTTTGCGCCAAATAATAATAAATCACAAAAAACAGAAAATACATCACCATAGACTTTTGACGCATGATAATTCCCAGGTTAGACATTACAAATGCCATTGCGAGGGATGCTAAAAAAAAGGTGGTCAAGCTCATTTTTACGGTAATCGGAGACTTTTTTAAAAACTTAATAAAATCTCCTTTCAATATTTTAAAAAACAAGAGTAGATAAATTAAATTTTCCACCGACACAATAAGTCCCAAAATCCCTGGGGCATCAAAAAACAAAGGGCGGAACCAAAACGTAAATAGTTTAACCGGTAATGGATAGTTGGCCATATCTACTCCTGAACCAGATTTGGCAAGCTCCCCTCCTCTTTCTTCAGAGAACTCGGTAAAGCCTTCAACAAGGTCTTCCGATTCGTTAAGCCCTGCCATACCTAATATGGTATCTTGCACCATAAGTAAACTCCCAATCATTCCAACATAGACCAATAGTTTTTTCCAAAAGGCAATTTTCTCTTTTCCGGTCATAAATCCCAAAATGGTTCCCGCTGCAACAAATAAAAAAACATGGGGTCTAATATAATAAGTTATTAATGAACCTATTAATAATGTACCCCATCTGCTTTTGGGATCTTTAACAGCATAAGCAAACATCATTAAACTCATAAAAATAGGAGCTCCTTTCCCCAAAGATGCTGTCCAAAAATGCATATTTGGCAGAAAAAGAATAAGTGTAAGGAAGTCTATATTAAACACCTTAATTTTAATAGGTATATTTTCCCGGAAAAATAGATAAGCATATACAAAACCAATATAGCCAGACCAGGCAAAAAGCACCATCATCATTTCATAACTAAAGCCTAGCACATTAATAAAAGGCCAGCTCATAAAATCTATAAAAGTGGTACTGGTACCAAAATATTCCCACCATGAGTCGAACATTTGTGGTCTTTCGTAATAACGTTTAGAATCTGATGGATTAAAATAAGCGTATGTATAATAAACACCAAAAAAAAAGAGATGGTATAAAAAGAGCAAATTCATCAGTTTTTTGGAAAACCATCGATATTTTTTTTCAAAACTGTTAAAAAGCCCCTGATTTAACAAGAATAGAAAAAGTATTAATACTATTGCTCCTATCATAATCTAAAACAATTCAAGGTCGCCCAAACTATAGGTCCAGTTTTCTAAGTTTAAAAAATCTGGAGCATGTAAGTTTATAGGTTTATAGGTTAATACAGGGCCAAAATTCCCCGCTATACCCGTTTTAAATTGAATGCCGGTTGTTGGAGCAATACTTAAAACTTGTGCTCCCGAGGATTTTGCCAATTGAAGAATTGCTGTTTTTGCATCCTTTTTTCCATTTGTAGTACAAATCACTTCAGACAACCTAAACTCTTTAAATTTATTTCTTTTTTTAACGTAACCTGCAATAAAATATTCTTTATTACAAATCACGACATAATCCTGCAAAGGATTATTGATATAGCGCCAGGTTAAATACGGTATATTTTTAGGTGTAAAAAGTTGGTTGGTCTTTTTTTGCTTTTCAAAAAATAAAGCTAGCAGGTTTTCACTGGAATTTATTTTTCCCTGAACCTGATAAGCAAACTGCTTATTTTTTTTAAAAGGATTTAAAGCTCGTAACTCAATTTTTAGTTTAGCAACTTCTTTCCATCCCATCTTAAGATAGCCTGGTTTACTTTGGGAATTTGGCGTATTAAACACAAAATGATCACCACGCTCTTTTCCCAGTTCTAGAGCTTTTAAGGTAAGCTTTTTAAAGATACCCTTCCCCTGATGCCCAGGATGCGTAGCTGTATCTACTGCACGAAATGCGCTATATACCTCTTCCCCACGCTGCCATTGCCATCGCATAAAAGCCCTTACACCAATAATTTTATTGTCTTCCTCAGCTACCAATACCAGAGACTCCCCGAATGGATTCTCTATATGCTTATAATGCCACACTCCTTCTGTTTTCTTAGAAGAGGTTTCACCCAAACTGGCTTTTAGTACGCTTAAAATTCCAGGGATATCAGAATGATCGGCTTCTCTTATTTGCATTATTTATTGTTTTATATTATGAGTGTAAGGCTATGATGTAGTGACCTTGTAATCTTGTTAACTTGTGATCCTGTCCCCTACACTAGATCACTCCTCATCAGTCCTTTAATTGATAACCTCCTCACTCATCTCCACATAATAAGCTTCCAACTCCTCCACCATTCGCTGAAGACTAAACGAGTTTACCACCCTTTTCCTGGCCGCCAGTTTCAACCTGTTTAGTTCTTCTGGATTATTAATGAGGCTTTGAACGCTACCTGAAAGCTCCTCCCATTCATCTACAGGAACAACCAGGCCATCTTTTTTATTTCTAATCACTTCCTTAATACCTCCTGCATCTGTAGATACCAACGCACATTCCATACTCATAGCTTCTAACAAGGCTATAGGCAAGCCTTCAAAAGAAGAACTCATCATAAAAATATCCATAGCCTCAAAATAAGGTTTTACATCAGTTTGTAAACCGGAAAAGAAAACCACTTTCTCCAGGCCTAAGTCTTTCCATTCTTTTTTAATCTCTTCTTCCAGGGGACCGGCCCCAACAATTATTCCATAAACATTTGAATGCTGCTCCCTAATTTTCTTAATTACCCTTAACCATTCTACCAGGCGTTTCTGAAAACGAAATACGGCTACATTACCAAGCACTATAGCATCTTTGGGCATCCCTAATTCTTTTCTGATTTCAGAAATACCTGTACTTTGAAAAGATTCGGTATTAACCCCGTTTAGTAATGTTTTAACCGGAATTTTTGGCTGAATATTCTTATTGATGGAATTAGTAACATCCTGCGATACTCCAAGGGCCAGGCTTTGAGAGTTAAATGTAATTTTATTTATCGTTTTAGTAGCTATATGGTAGCGTTCCTGCATATTGTGCTCTGTATACAATACCGGGATTCCTGTTTTTTTATGTACCAATCTACCTACAAAACCGGCCCAGGGCAGGTGGCAATGAATTAAATCAATTTTATGTGCTTTACAATAAGCAATAATTTTTTTGTATTGCGATAATAACCTGATATTATCCTTGGCTTCAAAACAGGAAACTTTACCACCCGCTTCCTCCAAAGCTTCAACCATTTGATCTTTCCAGGGTAAAAAATAGATATAATAAAAATCAAATTTTTTCTGGTTATGCAATTTGAGCGTTTCAGGAAGCAACATTTCGGCGCCTCCCCTGCCCAGAGATTTAATAATATGAAGAATTTTTATTTTTGTCATAGTTTATATCAAAGCGCAAAGTTAATTCATTCTCAAGCTTACACAAGAAATTTATTTTTTTTAGGCTAGAGATACTTAGCCGACCCCGACTTTGCAATTTTAGATTGTACCAGTAACTCTATAAACGTTTTAGTTGACGCTCTGTTGGAATACATTATAAATGGGCGTACATAGCTATTTATAATAAATCGGATGATTTTAGTATCCCGGTTATCTCGGTCTACCGTAAATTTATCATAAAATTTGAAGTGAAAATTCCGTACAGTTTTCGGCTGTTTGAGCCAAACGGATTTTTCTAAATTTATGCAAATGAGTATTGGCAAATTCCAAAAATTCAGGTATTGAACCATCCATCCTGGTAAAATTAATTAAAGCCTGTGCTACACACTTTTTCCTCCTGCACTTCGACAAGCTCACTTCGACAGGCTCACTTCGACAGGCTCACTTTGACAGGCTCACTTTGATAAGCTATCATTAATGGAATGCATAACATATTAACTATCAATATATTAAAGATTATAAAAATATAGCAATTTTTCAAACCTTAAATGAAACTTCATGAATAAAAACGCAACCACCCCTTCTTCAGCTAAGCTAAATTCATCCCTCCTTGCCGGAACAGGCCTATCTAGTATTGAAGGAGAATCGAACCAGCTCCATCCCTTTTAAAGGGAAGGTGGCTTCTTATACGATAGCGGAAGAAGTCGGAAGGGTTAATATCTAATTTAATCAATTAAAGTTAGTTCTTCCACACTTAAAAATAAATGAAACTTTAAATATTCGCGGATTCGTGGCAGCTTTCTTTACGCTTCCAATCTAGATCCCTCGTCAATACTACCGTGTTTTATTTCTTTATAGTAGGTCTCAATGTGACAAATCCTTTAATAATTAAAAGCATAAGGCTAACAAATAAGTTATAAGCAAACTACCTCGGGGTATTCCACCCTTTAGCGATGCCAATAAAGTTACATTAAAACCTCAAGAAGTCTACTTCAATAAATCTTTATATACAGCTTCAAACTCCAAAGCTATTTGACTATTCATATAACTTTCTTTTACCATTTTATAGGCATTTTCCATTTTATGCTCCGGTTTGTTTGCCAAAACTTTCAATATAGCTTTTTTAAAACTGTTTTTATCTCCTTTTTTGATTAAGTAACCAGTGTCATTATTCACAATTTCACCAATACCTCCCACATCATAAGCCACTACCGGGGTTTTACAGTACATTGCTTCTAAAAGCACCCCCGGTAGACCTTCAATAATGCTGGGTAATACCAGCACATCTGCAGCCATACAGAAATCTAAAGGATTATTTACAAAACCATGAAATGTTATGGAGTCTTGCAATCCCTTTTCTTTTACCAGGTTTTCAATCTCCCACCGCAACGGTCCATCCCCTACTAAATGCAGGTGTAAATAAGGTTCGTCTTGTATCACCAATTGAAATATTTCCAGCAAACCTTTATGGTTTTTTTCAAAACTAAAGCCGCCAATATGAACTATATGTTTTACCTCCTGCGGCATGAGTTTAATAGTTTTTGGTATTTTAGACTCAAGTCCCACCGGAAGAACAAAAGTACGGTCTAGTAAAAAAGGAAACAGATGAATAATATCTCTTTTAGAAGCTTGAGATACGGACAACACCAGGTTTACATTTTTATATAAAAAATGATTAAGTTTTTTTTGTAGTGAAGATTTTAAATATTGTCCTACTTCACTGGCATTACGTACAATAATAGGCGTTGACCAACCAAATATTCTTTTAGAAAGAACGGCATATTTTAAGGTATCCCCGGCATTGGCCTGTACTATATCAGGTTGAAAGTCCTTTATATTTTTTGCCAAAGCTTTCCAGGCTTTATAATCTAAAAACCGAATACCGTCATTACCGCCTATATCATCTATCTCTATATTCCAATCTAGCTTTGAATTTCCCGGAAAGATGGCAATTATTTGTACTTCATGCCCCAGTTGTATTAAATGCTTAGAAAGCTGACAAGTAAAAGTTTCGGCGCCCCTGTTTTGAGGTTTTTGTATAAGTTGGAGGATTTTCAACAGAATTATTTAATTATGTGTTAAGTGTTTTTTATATAGCCTTTATTTCCAGAGTAACTAATAATTTTAGCGGGGTTCCCAAGTACAAATGCATTATCTGGGACGTCAAAATTTACAAAGGTTAAAGAAGCTATTAAGACATTGTTTCCAATTTTTATATTACCCACGATTACAGAATTTACTCCTATATAAACTTGATTCAAGATAGCAGGAAACGCCATTTTTTTCCTCCATTTTATCTACCTATAGTAACTCTCTGACAAATATTACAGTTACCCCCTATTTCAGAGCTTTGATTTATTATAATATTTTTAAAATGACCGAAATAAAGCCCCTTCCTAATTTTGTAGTGTGCGGTATTTCAATATTATATGATTTGCTTAGTAATTTCTGCCAAATTCTAAAAAAATCCCCAAAGGATTCTTTGCGGAGTAAACGTTACAAGCTCTGTGCATTAGCACAAATCTTGCTCCAGAATAATTTAAAATTACAGAAACTTGAGATCTAAGTGAGTACACGTTCTTATATCTAAAGACATCATATTTAAGTTCATTATCATTAAACTGAAATTTAGATTAATTTTTTAATAATTTTTGATAGACCTTCTCATAACGACTTACCACATTATTTATTTCAAAATTTTTAATTGAATGGTTGTATAATTCTTCATTTCCCTTTTTATCATTTTGCAATTTTTCTAAGATTGCATCTGTAAGTTGATTGATATTTCCTGTTTCAAAATATTGATTAAAACCTGGGGGAAAACACTCCTGGTTCTCCGGAATATCTGAGACTAAAATATTAGTTTTCGCCATCATTGCTTCTATTAAAGACCCGGGCATTCCTTCAATATAACTTGGAAATATAAAGATTTCACTTAGAGCCAAAAGTTGCGGCACATCAGTTCTATTACCCAGAAGCCTAACATTATTGGTTAAGCCACTCTGTTTAATCTCCAACTCCAAACGAGCACGAAAAGGTCCTTCTCCGGCTATAAATAAAATAGTATCGGGAAAATGCTTTTTTACCTTAGCATAAGCTTTTATCAAATCCAGTTGTCCTTTCGACTCAATTAAACGACCAACATTTAAAAGAACTAATTTATCAACTATCTCAAGTTCCTTTCTCTTAGCCTTTATTTTCTCTTCTGAAATTTCAAATAGTGAAATATCTCTACCTCGGGGAATTACGACAATTTTCTCTTTAGGTACATTTAAAGCGCTGGAATTATCTTTTGCAATACTCTTAGAATTAGAAATGAACAAATCCACTCTTTTTGCACTTTGTCTATCCAAAAATTGAATGTAATACAATTTCAATTTTCTAAGTAAATTTAAAGAAGCATATCTTTCCTTTTTATAGGAATTGCTAACAAAACTATTGATTATAGGAATATCTATATATGCTTTTAATTTCCTGCAAATTAAATCGGAACGAATTAAAGTAGAATGAATAATATCTGGCTCGATTTTATTTATTACATCCAAAACTTTTATTGTTGCTTCTTTGAATTTATACTTCCCATCTAAATCAAGGGAGATAACTTTTATGCCATGATTAATCAGTGTGTTTTTTAAGAAATCACCTTTGTAAATCTGGAGAAATACCGGAGTAATTTCTCGAAACTTAATGGCCATTTCAACCAAACTTTTTTCAGCACCTCCCGAATTAAGCGTATCAATTACAAATAAAACTTTCAATCTACCTATCATCATTATTTTTCTAAAAATTATTGACTATCGACCTAAATAAGCAAGAACCAACCTTCCTAAACTCTTTAAACTTAATGGTTTTAGGAGGTATGCTTTCGCTAAAAGTTTCTTTCCCAAACTTCTCTCTCCTAAAATTAAAGCATTAGTACCCGCAACACTTAAAAAGTTTTTATAGTCTTCTTTATTCTTTTTAAATAATACCTCGTGCTTATTTAAAATATTTAAAGTTCCCTCCAATACTGCTTTATGATTATTGCGGATTTTGGCACCATTATGGCCGTGTATCTTTATAAGAGCCTCCATAACGTTTGCAATAGTAATTCCCTCTACTTGTAGAAGTGGAATTAAACGAAGCAAAAAATCTGTATGATGACCTGAAGAAAGACTAATATCATAACCACCTATTGATGTAAACAAATCTCGTTTTAAAAGAAAAGTTCCCGATAAAAAATAACCTTCTATATTTTGATAAAGCGAACTATACTTAAAAGGAAGTCTTTTCTCTATAAGTTCTTCCTTTTCATTATATCGCTCCATTCCACAACAAACAACCTGAGCTCCATTTATTATTTTTTTATTAATTTTCAATAACCAATGAGGTTTAGCTTCATCATCACTGTCAAGTAAAGTTACATAGTCACCTTTAGCAAATTCAACACCTTTATTTCGTTTATCTGCAGCACCAGAATTTTCTGTAAAATGGTAACTTATTCTAGGGTCACCAAAGGTTTTTACCACAGTTTCTGTATCATCTGTAGAACCATCATCCATTATAATTAGTTCCCAGTCTTGAAAACTTTGATTTAAAACACTTTTTATCATACGTGGTAAAAGATGGGCTCGATTGTATGTAGGGGTAATTATTGAAATCATATTCTAACGAATCTTATGTAATATTGCTTTACGCTGAGAAGGGCATCTTTTTAATTTCAAATTTTCAATTAGCATTTTACAATAACTTAATTTATCTTTCCTCCCTTCCTCACTTATCATTTTTATGATAGACTTTATTAAATATCTTTTACCACTATTCCTTGTATAATAAATTCTATTTAAAGCTATAAGCCTAGATTTATATCTATTTTTTAAATAATTTTCATCCCTTTTTTTACTTATAGATTGAGAATGCGATCTAATATGAAATAATTCTTCCTCCCTAATACCTATTTTAAAGTTTTCTGTTAATGTATAAAAATGAAAAATATATTCCTGGGCATTACTCAAATCTTGAGAAAAAGGATTTATAGTAGCAAGTGAAGACTTTCTCCATAAACCAGCACCCGTTTGCCAGGCGAGTTGCCCTCTTAAATATTCTACAATTGGTTTTTTAGAAAATATTTTATTCCTCCAACTATCTTTTATTTTATTCTCAAATTTTGAGTCATAGACTCCGCAACTAGCCAAAACGCCATCATAATTTGTATTGGTAATATCTTTATATTGTATATTTAAAAAATTGGATGCCATTAAGTCATCGGAATCAAACCATTTAATAAATTCTCCCTTAGCTAAATTATACCCATAATTTCGAGATACATTTGCCCCTTTAGCCATGTGACTAGGTTTCTTAAACAAGTTAAATCTATTATCATCCAGCTCTTGAACAATTTTAGTAGCTTCAGAGAAATTAAATTCATCCGAGTGATCATCCACTATAATAACTTCATAAGACTCAAAAGTTTGAGCCTTTATACTAATAAGGGTTTCCTTTAAAAGCTTATGCCTGCTATAAAAAGGAATAACAATAGAAATTTTTATTTCACTCATTCAGTTCTACTATATAATAGTTTAGTTTATATTTCTTATTTACAGTCGGAACAAAAAAATTAACAAATTTTAAAGTCAATAATTAAATCTGGTAAGGTATTAACTTAGTTTATTTATTGCCCTTATTAAACAAATCAAAATATTGTTTATAATTATCTTTGTTTATATGAGACCACCATTTACTCTCTAAAAGTAATTTGATTTTTTCCTCGCTAAATCTGTATTTAATAACCCTGGCCGGTGTTCCTCCAACAATTGCATAAGGAGGTACTTTACCGTTAACTACCGAATTTGCAGCAACTATGGCTCCATCGCCAATCTCGGAACCTGAAAGTATCACACAGTGTGCACCAATCCATACGTCATTCCCTATAACAATTGAACCCTTCGACACTCTCTCATTTCTCTCTCTATTTTCTAATAAATTCTGTTCTATAAAGTAAGTTGTAAAATTATGACTATTATGATTAAACTCCTGTATTGTTACATTACGAGCTATACTACAAAAGGATCCAATTTTCACTGAATTAAGGGCACAATAAATATCTGTATTTGGTCCAATTATAGAAGTAAAGCGCCCAATTTCCAGATATGACTTATTCGATATAGTTACCCCATTTTCAATTTTGCTTCCCTCACCAATTCTTACTTCGCCCTTAATCTGGGTTTCTCTAAGTGTAACCGTAGGGTGGATAAATGAAGACTTAGTAATTTGAATATTGTTAAAATGTTTTAGATCCCAATGTATTGCATTGACAATTTTTTGCCTAAGTTTCTTTAATAAATTCATCAATTATCGGTTTATAACAAATAGGCACCTGTGTTTCATCATTTATTGTTAAATTAGTACCAGTTATTATTTGTTCTATTAATTGTAATAATCTGGCTTTATCTTTCGATAAACCTGAAAACGCTAACTTTTCTTTAACCAAATCTTTAAAAGATTTTAAACCTATCTCATCAATAATTAGAGATGGCCTATTCATTAATGCAGCTTCCGAAATGGAACCTGAATATTTAGAAACGTGCAAAGAACATTCTTTTAGTAGCAATGGCAATGGCTCGCTGGAAGCCTCTTCTACATTTACTTGCTCCCGAATATTAAAATCAATTAATTTAGAATCCAAGACAGCAAATTCCTCTTTAGTCATTCTCGGATGTAAGCGTAGCCACCAATTATATTTTTGGCAAGTTAAAGAAATTACTTCTAAAAAATAATCATCAATAGCTGGATTCAAAGGCTGCAATGTAAATAATATCATCGGTTTACACTCTTGATATAGTTTTTCATCTTTAAGCTTTTCTTCCAAAAATTGAATCCAGGGATTACCTCCCAAAACAGCAGAGTGATTATTATTTATAGTCCAGTTGGAAATGTTATTAAATGATAGATTATCCCACACCCAAAATTTTTTAGGCAAAATATTATAATCATTTTCTGGCGTTTTATTAAAATAATATGCAAAATGCAGAGGTCCCTGGCTACCGTGCTGCATATCTATTGGAGTCACACCAAGTCTTCTAGCCGCCAAATTCATACCAAAAATTGCAGTGCTGTAATAACAAAGGCCAAAAATATACTTAGCTTTTGTTTTTCTTAGGAAATATTCATACAGTGCAGCCCAACTTAAAACCCCCTGTATATTCCCTACCAATAATTTCTTTAACTCTTGTTCTGCTAAATCAGTCTCATTAACTACTTCTTCTAAGAAAGAAGTGAATTCAGGAAATACATTTCTATCATTCCAAATAGCATTATCAAACTTTATTTTTTTAGAAAAAGCAGGTAAAACACTGGTAATATCAAAACAACGTGAGGGTTTATAAACACTTTTTAAATCCACATTTTTATACTCCAAAAAATAGGCAGCTTCACCTTTACACTCTAAATAATCTGCAATGGGATCAAAATAGCGATTAAATTGGTTATTCTCCCACCTAACCCTATGTGAAGGAGCTCCAGAAAACAAAAAATCAACTTTTTTAATATTAAAGCTTTTTAAGATAAACCATGCTTTTATTTTTTTAAATACATTTTTAATTACTTTTATTATCAATAAATTCCCGCTACTTTTTAATCCTTTAACATTAGGTGCTTTAGACCTATTATGCACTTTAAAAAAGATTATCATTTTTAGAATTGGCCATATATGCACTCCCTGAATCTTCCAGATATCTACCGGATATTCTTTCTCCCAAATATTCAATTTTTCAATTACGGCTAATCGATCTTTAAACTTCATTTATCAATCTATTAAGTCTACGAATAAAAATTAGGGCCAAAATAGAAACTCCCAATGAGATTCCAATTTTAAGCTCCTTAGATAATTCTACAGCATAATAAGCCGTAATCGTTAAAGCCATTGTTAGAGTGATCCAAAAAATAGGATAATAGCTAGCAGAATTAATTTCTTTAAATCCTTTAAAATAATACCCGGAATAGCCCATAAACATATAACCAACAAATGTTGTGAAAGCCGCAACTTCAAAACCAAAAAATGGAATTAATAATAAATTTAATAAAACATTTATTATACCCGCACCAAAGCTTATTTTCCACATTATATTGGTTTTTTCATTAAACATTGTTTTTGTACTAAAACCTAAATACATCGGCCTATAGTTATATGCCATAACAATTATTACTCCTAAATAATACATCTTGGCTAATTCCTCATTTCGTATTAAAAACGAAAAGAGTTCTTTCATCCAAATACATACACCAAAAGTTAATAAAAAGAAACTTATTTGCAGAATAAACACAAGGTTCTTTGCAGGCTCTTCTTTTTTTTCTTTATAATATTTATTTAACAAAGGGCCTATAGCTAAACCACTAGCTGTGCCAAGAGAGTTCATAACACTACCCACCGTATAGGCTACGTTATATTTTCCAATATCACCGGTTCCAACCTTCATAACATCCATCACCATTTTATCAGAACTATTCAATAAATAGCTTGAATAATAATGCGGTACCATTGGCAGGCTTATTTGAAGTGAGTTTTTAATCAATCGGCGTTTAAAATTAAATATTGGTTTTAGTTTTAGAGTAAAGTTTAAGGGATAAAAATATGACAGGTTAGTTAACATCCCTACAATAAAAGTAGACCAAAACCAGCCCATATACCCCATCTTATAATAAGTAATAAAAACAACATTCAGGCCTACTGACAAAAAGCCAAAAACAATACTTCGTATAGCTATTTGTAAAGGTTTTTGTTTAAGTTGGTAATATGTGGAACAAATTGTTTTGGTTTGTCCAAAAAAAACTAAAGGGGCAATATTCAAAAATAAAATTATCCATTTATCTTGTTCTGCAACCTCTGGAATAATTAAATAAATTAAAAGCCCCAGAATAAAGGCGTATATAAAATTCCATAAGTTAAGAAATCCATAAATCTGCCTCCAGGCCCATTTATATTGACCCGGTGATTTAAAAAAAGAATTTACTAAAACAACTCTTAATCCTAAAGTGGCCAATACAGCTAAAGCAGAGGTATATGCCGTTAGCACCCCTGAAACTCCATAATCTACCTCAGTTAGATCTTGAGTGATAATAGGTAAGGCGAAAAAACTGGCAATTTTAGTTATTTGTGGTGCCAGGCCATAAATAGCAGTATGAGAGAAAAGTTTTTTAAGCATTTCGCCTATTCAATAAAAATTCAGCATATTCAAAGTCTTCCTTGGTATCAATATCTACTGAATCCTTTCTATCCATTATATATGCGAAAGAACTATTGGTATAATAATGGCCTATATTTATAATTTCCCTTTTGAATATATATATAGCACCATTAGGAAAAAAGGTTGGCTTTTCTTCCTGTCTATTCTTGATGGTTTCCGGAAATATTGATTTAATTTCACCAAGTTCACTTACATGCTTATGCCAATAAATAGGATGGTTTTCTTTACAAAAACTAATTACAGAATCTGCTTTTCTCGTTTTGAATAAATCTACAGCTGCATCAATGTGTTGCTCAGTTCTAAATGGACTGGTAGGTTGTAAAACTATAAATTCTGTAATTTTAAACTTTTCCTCAACTTCCAGACGATTACAAACAAATTGATAGGTATCAATAGCTTTTGCAGTATCTGAAGCTAACTCACTAGGCCTTATAAATGGCACTTCGGCCCCATACTGCTTTGCAACCTTAACAATCTCCATATCATCGGTACTAACAATAACCCGTGTAATATATTTTGATTTTAATGCAGCTTCTATTGTATATGCAATAAGAGGTTTTCCTTTTAATTCTTTAATATTTTTACCTGGAAGTCCCTTTGATCCTCCCCTGGCTGGTATTATTGCAAGCATTATTTTAAATGTTTTATAAATTCCTGGGCTTGTTTATAATCTACGGGGCTACCAATATCAATCCAAAAGCCGGTAATTGGATTATGAACAAGTTTTCCTCCTTCGTTAACAAGATTATCCATGAGATCTGTTATATCATAAAATTCATTCTTTGGAATCCTATGAACCAATTCTTTTTTTAGTATATAAATTCCGGCATTGGAATGGTATACATAAGATGGTTTTTCTTTAAAAGCTACAACCGCGTCTTCTTTAGTTTCAAAAACCGCATAAGGAACATCTACTTTATATTCGGTAGAGGCCACCGCCATATCCGCATCTTGATTAACCAAATCCAGATATAAATCTTCAAAATCTACATCGGTAAATAAATCGCTATTCATTAACAGCACATGATCCGTTTTAAATTGCTCTACCAAAGAAAGGGCACCTGCCGTACCCAATGCTTTATCTTCCCAAATATATTCTATAGATATCCCTTTACTACTACCATCACCAAAATATTCCTTTATTTGGTCTCCCAGGTACTTTACCGATATATATATTTTTTGAATTCCAAAAGAAATTAACCTATCTATATTATGTTCTATAATAGGTTTTTCTCCCAAAGGTAACATAGGTTTGGGTATGGTATCGGTCAATGGGCTTAAACGTTTGCCTCTTCCCCCGGCCATAATCATACACTCTAAAGGCAACTCAGCATTCTGTTTTTCAAAGTCAATTATTCGCTTAAGCTTTTGTTGCCCATCAAGTACCGGTAAGATTTTTATATTTTTTTTTCTATATTTCTTTAAATCAATATAACCTCCTGTTTCCTCAGTATAACAAAAATTTTTATTACAAATAACTCCTACAGGTTTATTGATATCTCCATCTAATGCCAAAGATCTTCTTATGTCACCATCTGTAAGAGAACCTATTAGTTCTTCTCTATCATTTTGAACAAATAAAATTAAACGACTTATACCTCTAATTTTATTTAATTTATTTAAGGCCTCAAAGATAGTTTCATCTTCTAAAATAAGAATATCAGAAAGTTTCATATTTTTATAATAGATCATTCCACTTTAGCAAATCATCGTCTCCAATATCTCTATTTAATGTTCTTCCCACAACAAATTCTATTTCGTTTGGAGGTATAAAAGTTCCAGGACGTTTAGCCGAAAGATCATTTTTTGTTAAAACGTGACCTTTTTTCAAATTTCTATTTACCACCAAACTTCTTCGGAATTTTAGTTTTTTATTCTCTTCAGCCTCAGAAACTGTTCTTTTAAAATTACCTAAAGCCTTAGAAATATTTTTAGATTCTGTGCAAATTACCTTTAACTCATCAGGGTTTGCAGACACTTCATGATCCCAACCGGGTAAATCTTTATCTAAGGTAAAATGTTTTTCTATTAAACATGCTCCAAGGGCTACCGATGCTAAAGGAATAGAAGTTCCAATAGTATGATCTGAAAACCCAATTGGCAAATCAAATGCATCTTGCAGCATTTTAATATTGTTTAAATGGATATCCTGATACTTAGGTGGGTAAATAGATATACAATGCAATAACACTATTTGCTCATTTCCTACTTCTTTACAAGCATTAATTGCCGTTTCAATCTCAGCCAAAGTTGCCATTCCCGTAGATATAATCATAGGTTTTTGATATGCAGCTACAGCTTTGAGAAAATCGGTATAATTGATATCCATGGAAGCTATTTTAAAGAAAGCTACTCCAAGATCATTCAGCAATTCCGCTTCCTCAATAGAAAATGGCGAGGAAGCAAATTCAATATTGTTTTCGTCACAAAAAGTTTTGATTTCCTTATGCTCAGCATCTGTTAATGCATATTTGGTTACCATTTCTTTCAAGGAACCAAAATGTTTCTTTTTAGAATCATTATAAACCTGATTGTTTTCATATTCCTCCCTGGAAATTAAAGATTTTGGTGTCCAGGATTGGAATTTTACACAATCGGCTCCTGCTTCCTTTGCAGATAAAATCATTTTTTTGGCCAATTCAATATCTCCATTGTGATTTGCTCCGATTTCAGCAATAATATAAGGATCTAAAAAATTTCCGATTTCTCTATCTCTAAACTTTACTTGTTTCATAAATCATTAGTTTCTTCCCACCATAAAAACTCCATATCGGCTTCAAACTGGAGGGGTTTATTATTTAATATTATTCTATTCTTAAGATTTTCAGTATTTTCAACTTCAGCTTTAAAAGAAAGTCCTATTTGATTTAAAGCTAAGTAATGTGAAGATTTAACTTTTAAAATCTCCAATAGTTTTTCCACTGACTTTGCATTATTTAGGCCAGCGATATTATTTTGATGTTGTCGATAAATAGTAGTGCATTTTCCTGTAAAAAAAGCAGTTTTATTATATTGACATAAAAGTTGGTAAAAAATAAACCAATCTACTGCAATTGTCAAATTACTCCTTTTAATCTCATATTCTAAAAGTTTTTTTCTAATTGCAGTATTTCCTAATCCGACGATATTTTTATCAATTAAAAATTCATGATCAAATTCAAAATTTTCACCCAATCTTGGTTTCCATACATTTTCTTTTAAGATTTCACCATTTCTAAATGTATCTAAATCGTTACAAACTAACGAATAGTCATTTAAATAATTAAGAGAAACTTCAATTCTATTAGATGACATCATATCATCAATATCTTGAAATACTAAATTCTCAAAAGTACTATCCTTTAAAATTTGAAGTGAATCAAACCTTATCCCGGCAATAGAACCATCAAGATTTAGAATTTCGACTTTGGGCAGTAATTTTTCAAAGTACAATTCTGCATTTTCAACACCATCATTGAATATTATAACCTGAAAATTATTGACTGTTTGATTTTCTACGGCATGAATAAAATCTGAAAAATACTTAATCGCTTCTGGATAAATATATGTAACCAGTGCATTTCTCATACCTAAATATTTTTTCCGGGATTGCCTACTAATTTAACATTATCAGGTACATCATTGATAACCACCGTTCCTGCTCCAATCACAACATTTTCTCCAATTTTCACTCCTTGTTTAATCACCGCATTAGCGCCAATAAAGGTGTCATTACCCACACTCACATTACCTGTTAATACAGCACCGGGAGCTATATGCACTGCATTGCCTATAGTACACTCATGTTCTACTATTGCACCAGTATTAATAATGCAAAAATCTCCAAGGCTCACCAAAGGATTTATCGCTGCATTCCTGGCTATAAAATTCCCAATCCCCATTTGCAAATGTTCTGATAACAAAGCTGAAGGATGAATAATATTTAGAACTTTTTTGTTTTTGGAAATAATAAAGTTTCCAGCTTTCTGCCTAATATGATTATCGCCAATCCCTAAAATATATTGTTTATTTGTGGTCCAGGCTTCAAACTCTTCATCCCTTTCAAAACCTAAGTACTCCAATTTAAAAGGATTTGAACTAACTTTTTTAGTTTCTGTATATCCCATAATATTTAAACCAGCTAGTTTTGCGGCTTCCGCCACAACCAAACCATGTCCTGAATATCCAACCAATACAACCTCCTTATCTAACACTACTTGGTATATTTACAATTCTATCTTCTAAAAACTCAGCATTTTCCTGACCATCCTTAAAGCAATCTCTATAGATTGGCAGTTTATACATCAATTGCCATATAGGCCGAGTCATCACGCCGGCATCATTGGTTTCTTTTAGAAAAAGATCTCGTTGTTTTTTGTTTTCCAATTCAACACACATGAGCCAGTAATTCGCTGTAGTGTTGGGCATTTCAGTACGAAATCTTATATCCTGATCTTTGAAAAAATAAGCATAGTTTTCAGCTAATTCCCTTTTATTTTTTATAAAACTTTGCAAATTTTCAAGTTGGGCACAGGCCAATGCAGCATTTAGATTGGGCATTCTATAATTATAACCCAATTCATCGTGATAGTATTCATAAGAATGTGGTTTTTTAGCGGTTGTCGTTAAATATTTCGCCTTCTCGCCAAGCTCAATATTATTACTTACAATGGCACCACCACCTCCACATGTCACTATCTTATTGCCATTAAAAGAAAAAACACCCACTTTCCCAAAACTTCCTGGTGATTTTCCTTTAAACTCACTACCTAAAGATTCTGCGGCATCTTCAACTACCGGAATTTTCCAATTGGTACATATTTTAACGATTTCATCAATTCTTACCGGGAAACCAAAAGTATGCATAGGCAAACAAGCCGCTATTTTATTACCGGTCTTTTTATTGTAACAGCCATCTTCCCTAAGTTCCCCAAATTCGTCTAAGAAGTCGTTCAGAGCTTTTGGAGATAAACCCATAGTATCTCGATCTACATCTATAAAAACAGGTTTTGCAGCATTATAAGCAATAGCATTTGCGGTTGCCACGAAGGTAAGAGCCTGAGTAAGCACTTCGTCTCCCTTATTAACTCCAACCAAACGTAAAGCAACTTGAATCCCTGATGTACCGTTTACCACTGCTACTGCTTTATCAGTAGTGGTAATCTCCTGCATCATAGCCTCAAACTTATTTACATATGCCCCTACAGAAGAAACAAAAGTGGAATCTATGGTATTATTTAAATACTTTTTTTCATTCCCTTGAAATCGCGGTTCGTGCAAAGGAATAAATTCTTTAGTATTAAACGTATCCTGTATAAAAGATATGGTTTTCTGAACTGCTATCATTACATTTTCGCATCTAAATATTTACCGGTTTCTTTATGGCCAAAATCCGGTATCATTTTATGGAATAATTCCACAATTTCATTTTTAGACCAGACTCCTCTATCTCTCATTTGAGAAATTTGCTGTTCAAAAAGATTCAATTTTTCTTCTTCGATATTTAAATCATTTTTAATAATTCCAAGATTTTGAAATTTTTCTAGATCTAAAGTCTCTTCTTCAGTAAAAAATTCTTCGAAGCCTTTTTCTCCTGTCGTGTCACTCTCTGTAAAAAAACAAGGCCATTTTTTCTCTTGTGATATTGTTTTTACTAATTCCCGGGCTTCATCTTCAGTTTTACACAAATAGGGCTCATAGCCTAATTGCTCTAAATACTTAACAGCAATATCTGCAAAGGAAATTAAATGTAAACTCTCACTCAGTTTCGGGAAAAATATATCCCTGTTTTCCCCAAAAATACAAGACATTAAACATAACTCACCCGATTCTTGAGGAGTTACAAAATAACGTTTTACATCAGAAGGGGCTACAATAGGTTGTTTCTTTTGGATGCGTTGATTAAACCCGTGTAATAGCGAACCATCAGAAAAAGCTACATTGGCAAAACGAGCTGTGGAGATTGGAATATTTTTACTTTGTCGCATTAAAAACATTTCCATAATACGTTTAGAAGCCCCCATCATATTTACTGGGTTGGCAGCTTTATCTGTAGAAACGCAAAAGTATTTTTTAATACCATTTTCAGAAGACTGCTTAATTGTCTTTTCGGTATTGAAGATATTCACATCTATCATGCGCATTAATGTAAAAGGGTCTTTTTCACTCCGCACATGCTTCAATGCCGACAAATTGAGTACATAATCATATTCTCCATCTGCTTTTATAAAAGCATCATACT
Organism: Salegentibacter sp. BLCTC; assembly: GCF_015143665.1. Lineage (NCBI taxonomy): Bacteria > Pseudomonadati > Bacteroidota > Flavobacteriia > Flavobacteriales > Flavobacteriaceae > Salegentibacter > Salegentibacter sp. BLCTC. The sequence goes on from NZ_WYEW01000002.1 coordinate 133,271, forward strand.
CCACAGAGCCAATATCTAAAGCAAAAGTTTGAAAATCACCATCGATATACCCCAAAGAACTACGAATATCCCGAACTAATTCTACCATATTATTTTCACTAATGTCAACTACGTGAAGTTTTTTCGGGTCTCTTTTAAAAATCTCTTTTGTAACTGCCTGCCCTATGGAGCCAGCACCTCCTATCACAAGAAATTTGGAAGCTGAAACTTTAGATCTTAATTCGGCTTCGTATTTAGAAATATCAGGTACAAAAAGCTCAGTACTCCTACCTATTAAATTTAATACATCCATATTTAACTTCCAATTGCATAAAACTCAAACCCAATACCCTCTTTAGTTTTTCTTTCCAACAACCTTCTTCCATCAAACAAAAAGGCAGGTTTTAGCATTTCTTTATATATTTTTTGCCAGTCTAATTCTTTAAATTCATCCCACTCAGTTAACACCGCTACAGCGTGAGCATCTTTAGTCGCTTCATAAGCTCCGTCTACCACTGTTACCCTGGCTCTATTTTCTTCTGAAGAACGGGTATTCAAATAATCTAAATCGGCATAGATCTGTTCTGTTTTTACTTTCGGATCATACACTACGATCTCAGCCTGTTCGTTCAACAAATAGTCTGCCACATAAATAGCTGCCGATTCCCGGGTATCGTTGGTGTCTTTTTTAAAGGCCCAACCCAGTAACGCAATTTTCTTTCCGGAAACAGTGTTAAATAAGGTTTGCACAATTTTAGCGGCAAACCTTCTTTTCTGATGGTCGTTCATAATAATTACCTGCTCCCAGTAATCGGCTACTTCGTGTAAACCAAAAGATTTTGAGATATATACCAGGTTTAAAATATCCTTTTGAAAACAGGATCCTCCAAAACCAACCGAAGATTTGAGGAATTTTGCCCCAATCCTGGAATCCATTCCCACAGCTTTAGAAACCTCATTTACATCGGCCCCGGTTTTTTCACAGAGTTCACTCATTGCATTGATGCTGGAAACCCTTTGCGCCAGGAAAGCATTTGCCGTTAATTTAGATAACTCTGAAGACCAAACATTAGTGGTTAATAGTCGCTCTCTTGGCACCCAATGGGCGTAAACATCTACTAGAGCATCTACGGCTTCTTTTCCTTTAGCAGTATCAATATCGCCTCCTATAAGCACTCGATCTGGATTCATCAAATCATCTACCGCAGTTCCTTCGGCTAAAAATTCGGGGTTAGAGAGAATTTGATAGTTCACTCCGTTACCGGTATTATCTAAAATATTCTTTAAAGCCTCGGCGGTACGTACCGGTAAAGTAGATTTTTCAACTACAATTTTATCATCTTTAGCCACCCTTGCGATTTGGCGGGCACACAGTTCGATGAACTTAAGGTCTGCAGCCATCCCCTTACCTATTCCGTAAGTTTTAGTAGGTGTATTCACCGAGATAAAGATCATATCGGCCTTATCGATTGCTGCATCTACATCGGTAGAAAAAAACAGGTTTCTACCCCTGGCTTCTTTCACCACTTCCGGTAAACCGGGTTCATAGATTGGAATATTTTCTACATTTTCGTCGTTCCAGGCCTTAATGCGCTCCTCGTTGATATCTACAACCGTAACATTAATTTCCGGACATTTTTGAGCTATCACTGCCATAGTGGGACCTCCTACGTATCCTGCGCCTATGCAGCAGATGTTTTTTATGTTCATGCTAGTTAATTAGTTAACTGGTTAATTGGTTAAATAGTTAATTGGAATCCGCCTCCCAAACTATTTAAAATCAACCAATATCTATTCCTTACTCCTATTTCTTAAATATTTGATATAGCCATTTATTAGTCTGAGACAAGATTCTGCTTTATTCCGAAGCGTCTGCAAGACCTCTTCAGAGATGTAGTCACAGTCCTTTGCCTCAATCCCGTGATCTAATATTTCAGCAACTGAGCCTCGCGCATTATAAAGAAATTTTATATTTTCTTTATAATGGTATCTTCCCCAACCCTCAGCAATGTTTGCCGTAGCCGACCTCGCTGACCTTAACAGCTGGGAATATAATTCAAAACGCTCTGTTTTCGGCAATTTGGTTAATATTTCCTTTTTCACATAAAGCTTCAAATCATAACAAGCCTTCCAACAATCCAGATCCTCGAAATTTGATGCCATTTTTTAGTTAATTGGTTAAGCGGTTGATTGGTTTAATGGATATCCATAATAAATATTAAACTGTATTTGATATAAAAAAATTCTTATTCGGAAATATCTGATTTTTAAATCAATCACAAAATAATCGGATATTTTTTTCTAATTAATCAATTATAGTTAAATAAATTCACTAGTCCCGAATCCCTAATTAACCAATCTCCATTCCCAAATTAACTAATCCCCAATTCACCAATCCCGGTTCTCAAATCATGATTCCCGTTTTATTCCAATTTTATTCGGGAACTTACCCAAAATTTATTCAGGGATTAAAGCTAGACCTGGGCTCTTATCATGTTAGATACTGAAACAAGTTCAGCATGACGAATTAATTTAAAATCATCTTAAACTAACAAAAAACCAATCTCGAATCACTAATTAACGAATTCCCAATTAACTATTCTCAATTCCCGATTTTACAACTTCTTATCACATCTATCTCCCAGCACTCCCTTCACATCATACACAACGGTATTTCCGTTTTTCAACTGATCAAGGTTCATTTCTAAAAATTCTTTATGCGCCACAGCTAAAACGACGGCATCATATTTTTCGCCCGGTATTTCTTTTACAGTTGTGAGTCCGTATTCGTGCTTAACCTCTTCCGGATTCGCAAGTGGATCATAAATGGTCACGTTAGTCCCGTACTCCTTGAGATTCTTTATCACATCTACCACTTTAGTATTTCTAACATCGGGGCAATTCTCTTTAAAGGTAATACCCAGCACCAGGATATTAGCTCCTTTTACTTTTTGGTCATTCTGCAGCATAAGCTTTACAACTTCAGAAGCTACATATTGCCCCATAGAATCATTCATTCTTCTTCCCGCAAGGATAATTTCCGGATGATAGCCAATTTCCTGGGCTTTTTGAGCCAAATAATAAGGATCTACTCCAATACAGTGACCGCCAACCAATCCGGGTTTAAAAGGAAGGAAATTCCATTTTGTGCCAGCTGCTTCCAAAACTGCCTGTGTATCGATATCCATCATATTGAATATCTTGGCCAATTCGTTTACAAAAGCAATATTGATATCCCTTTGTGAATTTTCTATCACCTTAGCGGCTTCAGCCACTTTAATAGTGGGTGCCAAATGCGTACCGGCAGTAATCACTTCAGCATAAAGTTCATTAACTTTTTTTCCAATCTCTGAAGTAGAACCGGCGGTAACTTTTAAAATTTTATCTACGGTATGCTCTTTATCTCCCGGGTTAATTCTCTCGGGTGAATACCCAACAAAAAAGTCTTCGTTGAATTTAAGTCCGCTATGTTTTTCAAGCACCGGCACACATTCATCTTCTGTTACACCCGGGTATACCGTAGATTCATAGATTACCACGTCTCCCCTTTGCAGTACTCTCGCAACGGTTTCGCTACTTTTATACAGCGGAGTAAGGTCTGGCCTATTGTTTTTATCTACCGGGGTGGGCACCGTAATGATATAATAGTTGCAATCTGCTATATCCTCAAGATCCGCCGAGCAGTATAAACCATTTCCATTTTCTAAATCTTCCTTTTGAACCAAAGCCGATTGTAATACATCATCCTCCACCTCTAAAGTTGAATCGCGCCCAGTCATTAATTCTTCAATTCTAGACTGATTTATATCAAATCCTATTACCGGATATTTAGTAGCAAAAAGTCTTGCCAGGGGTAACCCAACATAACCAAGGCCTATAACGGCTATTTTTCTATTTCCCATTATTTAAATTTAAATTTAATTTTGCAAAGATAAAGTTCTATTTAAACTCCTCCTTAAATCTTCGTTAAAGCTTCAAATATAATTTTTGTTTTTTCAAAACGAATAACTCTTTCATATCAGAAAAAGGTTTGTTAGAGATAACCTTTAAACCTTCTAAAAAATAGGGAGGCAAATTGTTTAAATAAGAATAGCCTATTTTTTCTTTTAATGGATTATCGTAATTATTCAAAAAATAAAGATATCTTTCTTTCCCATAAACAAAGACTGTACTATTTTTCGGAAAGCACTTCTGCAGTGAATTTGCAATTAGCAGCTGGTGATTGTATTCTCCTTTATATCTGATAACCCTCAAAAACAACAAACTACTTATTAGTAATGCACCCACAGAAATTACAAGAAATGCCCTTTTCCTATATGCATCTTCCCAATTATAAGCCAGCAGCAAAAAGATATAAGGGAAGGTATTGATAAAATAATGTTGAAAGCTCTGGATAGAGGTAGGTATTAAATTTACAAAAACTCCAATTACAAAAACAGTATTTAAATGCGATTTATACTTTTTCCTAATTATAAAAAAACATAGTAGAATAAGAACTATAAAAACTTTACCTCCTAAAAACCAGGCCTTCAAAGATGGAACCCCTTTTACAACATACCTAATATATTCAGATCCGCTTAATTGTTGAACTAAGTTCATAATTGCTACTTCTTGAAAGCCCACAAAATATATTAAGAATAAAGCAAGCGGAATAAGCCCCCCAACACTTAAATACAGAGCTTTTAGAAATGACTTATCCTTTTCTAAAAAAAGAAAAACATAGAAAGGAATAAAATTTAAAATACCATATTGCTTGCAAAAAAAAACTTAAGGCTAGAAATATACCGGTTAAAATAAATTTTTCTTGAAAGAGTAAAAAAAATGCAATAAAAACAAACAGTATTGAATATACTTCAAGGTTAATATAATTTCCATCAGAACTTAAAACACTAATAATTAAAAGTAATGCTAGAGATGAAGCTGTTAGACTCGATAATTTAAATGTTTTAAGAATGCTAAAGTAATAGACCAAAGCACTTAATACAATTATCAAAATTTGAAAAATCAAAAAATTTTTATAAACATCTCCTCCAAAAAATTCAAAAATAAATGTATTTAAATACATCATAATAGGAGTATAAGAAAGATAAATGTCCTTATATGGGATATCTCCATTAGAAATATCCCTAGCCACCGAAAGATAATAAGGGGCATCTGCACTTATATAAGAATAATGTACTGATAGAAATACTCCTAAAATAAGGATGAAAATCAAAAAAAACAAAAGAAGCCTATTATCTATTGTCATCATTATTTACTAATAGACTTTCTAGTTCATATTTGGCATGACGCTGCACGTACTCTAATTCCTCTTCTCTCATCCCTGCATAAATAGGCATTCTCACTATTCTGCCGGCAAAATTTTCGGTCTGCTCTAAATCCTCCGGCTTATAACCTAATTTCAACCCCATCTTAGCAGAATGCAAAGGGATATAACCAATATAAGCCGAGATTCCATTCTTTTCCATTCTTTTAAGGAACTCGTCTCTCATACTTCTATTCGGTAAAAGCATCCAAAAACCGTGAGCATTTGGATGCTTATCTTTACTATATACAGGAATCTTTAAATCGTGTTTAAAAGAAAGTTCATTATACCATTCAATATACTTTTCAAGTATATTTTTTCTTTTTTTAGTTATCTCCCCTTCCTGTTCTAATTGCGCTAAAAGCATAGCAGCAAGAACATCGGCCAAGAGATAGCTTGACCCCTTTTCAACCCAGCTATAACGCTCTTGAATTCCCTGTACAACTTTAGTTCTATCGGTTCCTTTCTCCATAATAAAGGACGCTCTTTCCCTTTTTGAAGTGTCATTTACAATTAAAGCACCGCCTTCACCACAATTATAATTTTTGGTATCGTGAAAACTATAACAAGCCAAATGCGCTCTCTTCCCACTAATTTCACCTTTAAACAACGAAGCATAAGATTGCGCACAATCATGCATCACAATTAAGTTATATTTTTCTGCGATAAGCATTATTTCTTCAATATCACAAGGAATCCCGGCATAGTCTATAGGGATAATCATTTTCGTTTTAGACGTAATAAGTGATTCTATTTTATCAACATCAATATTCATATCTTTTGAATTCACTTCACAAAAGATAGGCTTTGCTCCAAAGATCAAGACAGAGTTTGCTGTAGAAGTAAAAGTGTAAGACGGCATAATAACCTCATCACCAGGCTGCAAATCCACCAACAAAGCTCCCATCTCAAGTGCTGAAGTACAAGATGGCGTAAGAAAAATACCTTCCAAATCGTATTTAGCTTTGACTAAAGCTTTAACCCTTTTAGAAAAATCATAATTTCCTGAGAGTTTTCCGGATTTTATAGCTTCTCCCATATAAACTATTTCATTCCCGGTAATATATGGTTTATTGAAAGGAATTTTCATAAATTATCTCTCTTCCATAAATGATAAACATATTGCGAAGGCAATCTTTTTAATCCGTAACGTTCATAAACTACAAGAGCTTTTCTATTAACTTGCTGTGTAGCACCAAAAACTTCTTTGTAACCCCAATCTCTTAGTTTATTTTCAATAGCACGCATCAAAGCAAACGAGATCCCCTTTCCTTCATAGTCAGGGTGTACCGCAAATAAAGAAATATAAGGAGAATTTTGTCTAATATCGATTATAGCAAAGCCAACTATTTTATTATTAATTTTATATACCAAAATAAAATCGGCAATCTCTTTTTTAACAGACCTTTCTATCCATTCAGTGAATAAATCTCTATATTTTACTTTTGGTATATTTCCATCAATATTGAATCGAGTATGTACACCCGCTATTTGAGCTAACTCAATTAATTCCTTTCCAGCTTCTGTTTCCTGATAAAAGGAAATATTTGGATGAATATTAGTTTCCTTATCCAATACTTTTTTCAAAGGAACTTTTATATCTACCAATTTTACTTCGTAAAACGAGTTATCAAAAAGCTTCTCATCTAAAGCTTCATCATTATAATAGTAAATTAACTTAGCTTTACAGTTAAGATGAACCGACTTTAAAAAAGTTTTACTTAAAGTCACATTTTCAATCTTTGAGACCGGAAAACCAAAAAATTCACTATCCCAACTTAAATCTATAATTTTATCATTCATAACCTAAACAAGCTCTTCCTCTATAATAAAAAGCGGACGATTCTTACTTTCAATAAATATTCTGGAAACATAAACACCCATTAAAGACGCATTTAGACTAACAATACTCATCAGGATGATTAAAATAAGCACCAAGGTTTTTGTTTCTACATTAAAAGTCAAAAAATACATACTCAATAGTAAAAATAATATAAAACTCACTACGCCCATTCCTACCAATAAAAATAACCAAATTGGTCTATTAGAGTAATAAATAATAGCATTTAAAGCGCCTTTAATCAAACCGAAATTATTATAATTAGATTTGCCCGAAAGTCGCTTACCATGCACTACATTTATAGCTGTTCTTTTGAAACCTACTACTTTAACAATAATAGGGAAAGGTCTAAAGTTCTCTCTATACTTTAAAACAGCCTGAATAACTTTCTTATGATAAACACCAAAGTTACCAACTCCCTTTTCAAAATTCAGCCCACTAAAAGCCCAAAAACTTCTATAGAATAAAGAAGAAGTTTTTCTCTTGAACCAAGAATCTTTTCTTGCAACTCGTCTCGCTAATACAATATCAAATCCTTCCTTAGATTTATCCATTAGATTGGATATTTCTTCAGGCCTGTCTTGAAGGTCACAATCCATCACAACAATCCATTCACCCATACAACGCTCTAAACCTGCTGTAATCGCATTATGCTGACCAAAATTCCTACTCAACTTTAAAGCTTTCACATAAGTTTCTTCTTGAACTAATTTAGATACAATAGGCCAAGTCTCATCAGTACTACCATCATCAACCAAAATAAGCTCAAAACTATGTTCTTTTAAAGATTGAAAACTTTTCTTAATTCGAAAATTAAGTTCTATTAAAAGCTTTTCTGCCTGAAAAAGAGGAATTACAATCGATATTAAGTTGTCATTTTTCAATTGAAAACACTATAAATTCTCCCAATACCAAGCAACCGCTTCTTTTAACCCCTCATCAATTCGATGACTAGGCTTATAACCCAATAACCTTTTCGCTTTATCGACTGAAGCCAAAGAATGCGGAATATCACCCGCCCTATTTGGGCCATGCTTAACTTCAACATCCGCAATTTTAGGATCAAATTCAGAAAGATATTTTTTGAGCAGTTGTGTAAGTTCCACCAAATTAGTTCTATCGCCAACAGCAGTGTTATACACCTGGTTTACAGCCTCTTTGTTCTCGGAAGTAATGGCGCGTAAATTCATTTGAATTACATTATCGATATAGGTAAAATCACGAGAATAAGTGCCATCGCCATTAATAATCGGGCTTTCATGCTTCATAAATTGCATCACGAACTTTGGAATTACGGCAGCATAAGCTCCATTTGGATCCTGCTTTCTTCCAAAAACATTGAAATATCTTAAACCGATAGTATCTAATTTATAGGCATCCTGAAAAATATCGGCATATAACTCGTTTACATATTTAGTGATTGCATATGGTGAAAGTGGTTTTCCTATTTTATCTTCCACTTTAGGAAGTTTTTCAGAATCTCCATAAGTAGAAGAACTTGCTGCGTATACAAACCTTTTTACCCCGGCATCTCGCGCTGCTACCAACATATTTAAAAAGCCAGATATATTCACTTCGTTGCTGGTAATAGGATCAGCCAGAGAACGTGGCACAGAACCTAAAGCCGCCTGGTGCAATACATAATCTACATCCTTGCAAGCCTCATGGCAAGTTTCCAAATCGCGAATATCTCCTTCAATTAATTCAAAACTCTTATGATCTTTAAGCTTCTCTAAATTATGCTTATGGCCGGTAGCAAAGTTATCTAAACAAACTACTTTGGTCTTTAAATCTATTAAGGTCTCACATAAATTGGATCCAATAAACCCGGCCCCTCCGGTGACAAGTATTCTTTTGTTTTCTAATTTCCCCTGAAATTCAGTCATTTAAGAATTTTAGTTTAACTTTTAATCAGCGGCAAAGATAGAATTTCTTTATGAGCCTATTGCTAAATAAACCTTAAAGCTTTAAAAACGTTAAGAATTATTTGAAAGACGGTTTTGATATAGACGATAGGCAGTAGATTGTAAACGGTATTTTGGAGCAGTAGGCAATAGGCTTTAAGCTCTAAGCAGTAGGCTTTAGGCTTAAGGCCTACTGTTTAGAGCTTAATTAAACTACCATTCCCGCGGCTAAGGTTTCATTGGTATTTTCATCTATTAGGATGATACTTCCGGTGTTTCGGTTATCGCGGTAGGCATCCAGCATTAATCTACGGGTAGTACGTATTTTAACTCTTGCAATGTCATTCATGCCTAAATCACCATCTTCACTATCGCGTTCAAACGTATTGATGTCCATTTTATACACAACTTCCTTTATCATCGCCCGCTCTTCATTAGAGGTATGTTTAATGGTATATTTTGCCCGGGGTTTTGCAGGGGCGTTATTCAGCCAACACAACATTACATCAAACTCCTGCTCCAATTCAGGCTGATTGTTCTTTCTTACAATCATATTGCCACGACTAATATCAATATCATCTTCAAGGGTCATAGAAATACTCATAGGCGCATAAGCTTCTTCTACTTCCTTTTCGCCGGTATTTATAGATTTTATTCGAGACTGAAAGCCCGATGGCAATACGGCCACTTCATCTCCTACCCGGTAAATACCACTGGCAATCCTACCGGCATACCCCCTATAGTCACGATGTTCGTCACTCTGCGGCCTAAGCACAGTCTGTACCGGGAAACGAGCATCTATTTTATTAATATCACTGCTAATATGTAAATTCTCCAATGTACTAAGCAAGGTCCCGTTGGGGTACCAGGACATGTTTTCAGACCGGTTTACCACATTATCCCCTTTTAAGGCGCTTATTGGGATAAACCGAACATCTTTCATAAGAAGCTTAGAGGAAAATTCCTCGAACTGTGCAATAATATTGTTATACACTTCTTCAGAATAATCTACTAAATCCATTTTATTAACGCATACAATTAAATGCGGAATATTAAGCAAGGAAGCTATAAAAGAGTGACGCTTTGTTTGCTCTATTACCCCGTGACGGGCATCGATTAAAATTACCGCAGCATTGGCGGTAGATGCGCCGGTCACCATATTACGCGTATATTCAATATGACCAGGGGTATCAGCAATAATAAATTTACGTTTGGGAGTGGTAAAATACCGGTAAGCAACATCGATGGTAATCCCCTGCTCCCTTTCATCTTTTAAGCCATCGGTAAACAAGGCAAGGTCTACACCATCATGACCCTTTTTCGCACTGGTTTTACTCACCGAATCCAACTGATCTTCAAAAATTGACTTCGAGTCGAATAAAAGCCTGCCTATCAAAGTACTTTTTCCATCATCTACACTCCCGGCAGTGGTAAATCTTAGTAGTTGGTTATTATCTATTCTCATTTTTTTATTTTTATTTTAGGCCAATTTTTATTTTGGCTCAGACTATTTCACTGATTTTAGCGGATTACACTAATTAATAAATCTCTTCCATTTTAAGCTCTCCTGACCGAAATTAATCAACAACCCCAATTTTTTGTTGGTCGCTTTTAAATAGTTTATCGTTTGGCTCTCCATATTTTTATTTAAAAAAGAGACTGCTTTTATTTCAATAATAATTTGATCAAAACAGAAGAAGTCAGCAATAAAATATTTTTTCAAAGCCTCTCCGTCATACATTAAATTCAACTTCATCTGTCTTTTAAACGGAATATTTTGTACTACAAATTCTTTTTCCAATGCCTCCTGATAAACCGATTCCAAAAAGCCTGACCCCAAAACTCTATGAACTTTCATACAGGCACCTATTATTTTATAGGTTTCCTCTTCATATAACAACTCTTTTACCTCATCCATATCAGTGAAATCCTTTTTTGTTAAATCCGTGAAATCAAAAATACCCCTGCTTCTTCCTATCTTCCATAGCGGTTTCACTACGTTTATCATCCGATCTATCTCCTCTTTCGGTTTTACGCATAGCCGAAACTTCCAGGGCTATCTTATCAAGCGTATCGGCATCAGATTCTATACCACCGGTAATGGTAATATCGCCAAGGGTCCTAAACCTGATCTTCTTTTTTTCTATCTGTTCACCTTCTTCAAGTTTCAAGTATTCAGAAACCGGGATCCAGGAATTACTGCGGAAGACCACCTCACGCTCATGCGCAAAATATAAGGAAGGAATACTAATATTTTCCCTTTTAATATAATTCCAAACATCCATTTCAGTCCAGTTACTAATTGGAAACGCCCTAAAGTGTTCGCCTTCAAAATGTTTTCCATTGAGCAGGTTCCATAACTCCGGACGCTGGTTTTTAGGGTCCCATTGCCCAAAATCGTCGCGATGGCTAAAGAACCGTTCTTTAGCACGGGCCTTCTCTTCATCCCTTCTTCCGCCTCCAATGGCACAATCTATCTTATTCTCTTCTATAGCATCCAGCAGCGTGGTGATTTGCAAAGCGTTTCGCGTGGCATTCTTCCCTCTTTCTTCGGCTACACGTCCCTGGTCTATAGATTCCTGAACAGAGCCCACTATTAATTTAACGCCTAGTTTCTCAACTAAATCATTGCGAAATTGAATGGTCTCAGGGAAATTATGCCCGGTATCAACATGCATCAGGGCAAAAGGAATTTTACTGGGGTAAAAGGCCTTTTTTGCCAAATGCGTCACTAAAATAGAATCTTTCCCTCCCGAAAAAAGGATGACAGGATTCTCAAATTGCGCCCAAACTTCACGCAAAATATAGATCGCTTCCGATTCTAATTCGTCTAAATAGTTTAAATAATATTTACTCATGTTACTTTATTTCAAGTTTCTTTTGAAGCAGTTTAAAAATTCTATGGGTAGCTTCCTCTAAACTTTCTTTTTCTGTATTTATCTCGATATCCGGATTCACAGGATTTTCATAAGGCGCATCAATGCCCGTAAAATTTTTAATCTCCCCTGCACGGGCTTTTTTATACAAACCTTTTACATCACGACGTTCACATTCCTCCAATGATGTATTTACAAAGACCTCTATATAATCCTGTTCTCCAATAATTTCTTTAATTAAATCTCTATTCCTCTGCGTGGGAGCAATAAAAGACGCTAACACCAAAGACCCCGATGCTACCAGTATTTTTGCAACTTCGGCAGCTACTCTAAGGTTTTCTTCCCTATCTTCAGCACTAAAGCCCAGGCTTTTATTTACTCCTTTTCGCAGGCTATCCCCATCTAGCACAAAACTTCTAATTTGCTGCTCATAAAGTAGTTTCTCCAACCTATTGGCAAGTGAAGATTTTCCCGAACCCGATAAGCCTGTAAACCAAACTACAAACGAAGCGTGATTATTCAGGTTATTGCGTTGTTCTTTCCCCACAGAAAAATTAAATGTTCTAATATTCTCCATATTATCTTTTCTAAACTTTCAACAGAGAAAATCACCCGATTTCGCCGCCGATTTTATACTAAATATCTTGTGAAGATAATACATACACATATCCATAACAATTTCCAAAGAACCAGTATTACTTAATTAATTTTTCAGGTCAGATTAGAGACAACAAATGAATTATTCAATAGTTTTTCCCGATTATAAATCATTTCCAATTCGGTTTTCTTATCTATAACCGCTAAGCCCACCGCTTTACAAATAGCGTGACCTGCGGCGGTATCCCATTCCATAGTAGGACCTAGCCTGGGGTATACATCGATAAGTCCTTCTGCCAGAAGGCAAAATTTAAGTGAACTTCCCTTTGGAATAACTTTTACCTCCTGCTCGTATTCTTCTTTAATCCCTTCAATAAAATCTAGCGTCTCCTGATTAATATGTGACCTGCTTCCCGCCACGCTTATTGTATTTTGAGTAACACCCGGAGCTATTTCCACGGCATTTTTCAAAAAACCGTCAATTTCAAATTTATCTTTTACTATAGACTTAAAGGACTTTTGTGCTTTTACATCACCAAAATAAAGTTCCTTGCTCACCGGAATATAAATCACTCCAAAAACCGGTTTATTATTTTCTATAAGCGCAATATTTACGGTAAACTCTCCACTTTTTTTGATAAATTCTTTGGTCCCATCTAAGGGATCTACAATCCAGCAGAAGTCCCATTCTTTCCTTTCTGAATAATCAACTTGCTCATTTTCTTCGCTAATAATTGGTATCCCCGTAGTTTTTAAGGCATCTATAATAATCCTATTCGCCTTTTTATCGGCACGCGTTACAGGTGAGTGATCTTCTTTTTCCTTCACCTGAAAATCGCCGGCCTTATAAATTTGTAATATTTCTATACCTGCCTCTACAGAAGCCTGAATGGCCAACAAGTAATCCTGCTCTATTTTATAGTCTGATTTATTTTGCATGCACTTAATTTTTGATGAGATAGCGATCCCGGGCAAAGATAATATTTCCTATTAGTCTATCGAATTAATAGGGTTTAAATATTTGAGTTTTAAGAAAATTAAGGAAATTGAGCTTTTTGAAAAGAAATATCACAAATTTAAATATCTGAATATCATTATTTTACAAATCAAACAAAACTAGAGAGAAGTTTAAAATAAACATAATAAATTTGGTCCCAATTTTATTCAAAAATCGAGATTTATCCCGGTGGTTTTGGAAACTTCGAAGCTTAGCTCGAGCTTATTTACTTAATAAGTTAATCTTGAAGGATATAAGGATCAAGTTTTTTAAGACAATAAACTCAATAAATATTGCCCATATTCGCTTTTCTCCAGCCCAACGGCAAGCTTATGAAAGCTTTTTTTATTAATATATCCTTTACGGAAAGCAATTTCTTCAGGGCAAGCTATTTTAAGACCCTGCCTTTTCTCTATGGTTTGTACAAAGTTTGAAGCTTCCAACATAGAATCGGGTGTACCCGTATCCAACCAGGCATATCCACGCCCCATAATTTCTACTTTTAATTCTTTTCGGTTTAAATACTCCTGGTTAATACTGGTAATCTCCAATTCACCACGTTGGCTCGGTTTGCATTCTTTTGCAATATCAACAACCGAATTCGGATAGAAATAAAGTCCGGTAACTGCAAAATTACTTTTCGGCCTTTTTGGTTTTTCCTCTATGCTTAAGGCATTTCCATTTGAATCAAAATCTACCACTCCGTAGCGTTGGGGCTCATTTACGTAATACCCAAACACCGTGGCCTGACCATTATCTTTGCAGGTTTTAACCGCATGCTCCAGCAGCGTACTAAAACCCTGCCCATAGAATATGTTATCTCCCAATACCAGGCATACATCCTGATTATCCATAAATTCTTCACCAATTATAAAAGCTTCAGCCAGCCCATTAGGTTGTGCTTGCTCTGCATAAGACAACTCGAGTCCCCAATCTTTTCCATCACCCAATAATTTCTGAAAGTTTGGAAGATCTTCAGGAGTAGCGATAATAAGAACTTCCCTTATCCCTGCCAGCATTAAAACAGAAAGCGGGTAATAGATCATGGGTTTATCATAAACCGAGAGTAATTGTTTTGAAACACTTTTGGTAAGAGGATACAAACGTGATCCTGTACCACCAGCCAGAATAATTCCTTTCATATTTTCCAATTAACACAAATTATTTCGAATTTACAGGAATTTATTCAGCATATTGATCTTTATAATAGTTTTTATAGCTTCCACTAGTCACATTCTCTAACCACTCCTGGTTATTCAAATACCAATCTACTGTTTTCTTTAAACCTTCCTTAAAAGTAACAGAAGGTTTCCAACCGAGTTCTTTATTAATTTTTGTTGCATCTATCGCATAGCGTTTATCATGGCCGGGGCGATCTTTTATAAAAGTGATAAGCATTTCAGATTCACCCTCACTCCTATTCAACTTCTCATCCATAATGCTACAAAGAAGTTTAACAAGATCAATATTCTGCCATTCATTAAAACCACCAATATTATAAGTAGATTTGTTTATTCCTTTGTGAAATAGCAGGTCTATGGCTTTGGCATGGTCTAACACATACAACCAATCCCGGGTATATCTTCCGTCCCCATAAACTGGAAGATTCCTATTTTTAATAATATTATGGATAAAAAGTGGAATTAATTTTTCGGGAAACTGGTTAGGACCATAATTATTGGAACAATTAGAAATTATATAAGGTAAATTATAAGTTTCGCCATAAGCCCTTACAAAATGATCTGAGGCTGCTTTAGAAGCAGCATAGGGTGAATTAGGGGCATAAGCTGTAGTTTCGGTAAACAAACCGGTTTTTCCCAGTGTCCCGTACACTTCGTCTGTACTAATATGGTAGAAAAGTTTATCCTTAAAATCTCCCTGCCAGGTTTCTAAGGCCGCTTGCATTAAATTAAGCGTACCGGTGATATTGGTGTCTACAAAAATACCAGGGTTGGTGATAGAACGATCTACATGAGATTCGGCAGCAAGATGAATTACCCTATCAAACCGATATTTTTGAAATAAAGCTTTTATGGCCTCAGCATCGGTAATATCAGCCTTTAAAAAATGATAATTTGGAGCCTCCTCAATATCCTTAATATTTTCAAGGTTTCCTGCATAGGTTAATGCATCTAGGTTGAAAATCTGATAATTTGGATACCTATTTACAAAAAGCCGGACAACATGAGACCCGATAAACCCGGCACCACCGGTTATTAGAACTTTTTTACTTTCTAATTTCTCTTTATTTACTTTCATTCTGATTGTTCATCGGTAGAAATTCCCAAAAGTAATATTTGGCAATTTAGCTTGTAATATGCCTCTAAACTATAAAAGAAAAAATAAATACCTGCCAAACCCTGTAGTATTCCTTATGAAAGGATAAAGATAAAGTTTTACAATTTGCTTTTATTCTTTGTCTTCCAAGAAATGCTCTCAAAAATCAGTAGATTCCATATGAATTAGCTTGGTGTGTATAGTTTTATTAATGGGCGGTTTTCTATCACTTTTATTTTCTATTCTATCTACTAACAATTCAACTGCTTCCCAACCAATTTGTTCAGGGAATTGTTCAACATAACTAATAGACGGCGTTAAAAACCGGGCTACTTCTTTATTAATAAACCCTATTACTTTTAAGTCTTCGGGAATCTTGATGTTATTTTCATAGGCCATTCTATACACCAACATGGTACTATCAAAATCAGAGCAGAGTATGGCTTCCACCTTATCTTCTACTAAAAGCTTTTTTGTTTTTTCCCGTAAAGTATCTGGTTTAGAAGAGTTGGCGATAAAAAAATCTTCTTTACTTTTTAAGGCATTTCTATAACCGGTAATTCTTAATTTACCAACTCCTAAATGATGAATGGAGGTTGCAATGCCTATTTTCTTAATACCTCTTGCCTGTAGCTTTCGGGTTGCATCCTCAAAACTATTTTCGTCGTCTATTCCAATTTTATCTACGGCAAGATCAAGGTTGGTCCTATCGTAAAGTACCACGGGAATGTCATAATCTACCAAATTGAAAAGGTGTTCAAATTCTTTTGATCTTTGAGTTTCTTCTGAAAATGCAATTAACACTCCATCTACAAAACCTGAAGTTAGCATTTCTGTAATTTGTTTCTCCCTATCTAAACTCTCATTAGAAATATACGTAATAACCTGAAGGCCGGCTTTTTGAGCCCTGGCTTCTATTCCCGATAACACACTGGCAAAAAAGGTATTTTCGATATTCGGAATAATAACTCCAATGGTCCCACTTTTACTACTCTTTAGATTTACTGCAACCGGGTTTGGCCGGTATTTATGCAATTTAGCAAGCTCTTTAACCCTTTCTACAGTTTTGGGACTAATTTCGGGGCTGTCGTGCAAAGCCTTAGATACAGTAGAAACCGATACATTAAGCAATTTTGCAAGTTCCTTTAAAGTGATTTTGTTTTTCATCTGTTTACTATACAATTTAAGCCTACCAGGATACTCCCGGGTTTATAATCATTCTCTTTATCTATACAAACCAATCAGTTGCATTTATTAAAATTTTAGCAATGAATTATATCTTCTTTAATTTTTTACTAAAACTTAAGGATTTACAAATATCTAATAAATTCACAAAGTAACCTCTTTAGATAACATTAATATTTCTATAAATCTTCAAGCTAAAAATAAAAAGATATACTTAAATTTTTATATTAATGATGCACCCTAAGACAAATCTGGAAATTAAGACACTTCAGCTACAGATTAAAAATATCGGAAAATTTGGAATAATATACTATTCCATCTACATTTTCCCTGATAAAAAAATTTAAATTTTATTAATTTTATAATTAAACATTAATACCTAAAAATGAAAATCCCAACCTCTTATTGGTTTTATATCCTTGCAGCACTTGTAACAATTATAGGTTTAGTAACCGGTTGGTATTTCTTTTTTCTACTTGTTTTTCCTTTGGGGATTTTTAATTTCAGAAATAAAAAAAATAACCGCGATTTTTAGACCGAAAACCTATTTTATATAGAGTTCTTAAAAATCGCTTAAGCCTTTTAGAAATGGGGGTTTTAAAGGAGTTAAACTTATCCTAAACAAGTTTCATTATTTGCATATAAAAGCTTCTCCTTGTAATTTGACATTATTAATCAATCAAATTATTTAAAATGAAAGATTACGGTACATTATCGCAAGCAATAAATAAGTTAAAGCTAGAAGAAGGTTATGAGCATGATTTTAACCTTCTGGATGAAGAAATAGAACTAAAAGCTAAAAAAGAAACCTTTGGGGTTGAAGATTTCGACGTTGATAAAGTTCTTAGGTTTGAAGGAATGAGCAACCCAGATGATAATGCTATTTTATATGCCATTACCACTTCTAAAGGTTATAAAGGGGTATTGGTAGATGGTTATGGAATATCAAGCGGCCAGGTCTCTAAAGAAATGATTAAAAAACTGGACCTTAAGGATAACCGGCCTACGAGTTAAGTTTCGTTAAACTTCTATTAAACCAAATTATAATATTGGTTATATAACAAAACTATCATATTTTTGAATTGAATTTAAAAAAATAATAAACAAAAACTATGAGCTATTTAGGACTAGATAAAGAAAAGACAGGTAAAACAGTAGATGAACTTAATGTTTTACTGGCTGATTATCATTTATATTATCAAAAGTTAAGGAATTTCCATTGGAATGTTATCGGTAAAAATTTCTTTGACTTACACGAGAAATTTGAAGAATTATACGATGATGCTAAGTTGAAAGTTGATGAGATTGCTGAGCGTATCCTTACCCTGAGATATACTCCTGTAAGTAACTTAAGCGATTATTTAAAGTCTTCTAATATTGAAGAATCAAAATCGGATTTAACCGATTATGAGATGATTGAAACCTTATTAAAAGATCACGGAACTTTGTTAAAACAAATGCGTGCTGTGGTTGAAACTGCAGATAAAGCAGGGGATGAAGGAACCATAGATCTTATTGGTGCATATATAAGAGAATTGGAAAAAACCAGCTGGATGTTAGATGCATGGAAAATGAAAACTACAGACTCGCATAAACCCAGTTAAAATTTAATTATTTGGAAGACAAGTTTAATTTAAAAGAATCCCTGAAGGGAATAAGTACAAAATTGGTAAGCTGGTTAGATTCGTTAATATTGAATTTACCAAACTTCCTATTGGCAGTTATTGTTTTTGTATTTTTTATTTTCCTGGCCAAATATACAGGCAGATTACTAAACAAACTGCTAGCTAAAAAAGTTAAACAAGACTCCATAAGACATATAACCGTTAAGGTGAGCAAGGCCATTGTGATCCTTATCGGTTTTTTTATTGCCCTGGGAATTCTGGATCTTAACAAGGTCCTAACCTCTGTACTTGCCGGTGCCGGTGTGGTAGGACTTGCTATTGGACTTGCCCTACAGGGCACTTTAAACAACACTTTTTCTGGAATTATTTTAAGTTTTCTCCCCGAACTTCAAATTGGAGATTGGGTAGAAACAAACTCATATGCGGGAGAAGTTACAGAGATTAACTTACGAAATATCGTAGTAAAACAATCAGATAACAATTATGTAGTTATCCCCAACTCCAAGATTGTGGAAGAACCTTTTAAGAACTTTTCAACTACCAACAGATCCCGGGTTATGTTGAATTGTGGCGTAGGATATTCTTCTGATCTGGAAAAAGTAAAAGAAATAACTATTGAAACTATTTCTAAACATTTTCCTTCTCGTGGAAACGAGCAGGTAGAATTCATGTTTACCGAATTTGGTGATAGTTCTATAAATTTTGTGGTTCGATTCTGGACCGATGTTACCAAAAACAGGGACATCTTAGTTGCTAAAGACATAGCAATTATAGAAATTAAAAAGACCTTTGATAAGAATGGCATCAATATTCCATTCCCTATTCGCACCATAGACTTTTCTAATACGTTAAATCTACAAAAACCAGAGTAACTCTAATTTTCCTGATTATCAAACCATCAATCAGTTTAAAGTTTATTGCATTTCAGTTGTATGCGAGAACTGCTTTTAAAATATCATTTATATACTACTTTTCTTAAAAATTGAAAGTTCACCATCCTACAATTAAAGCATTTTTTTTAAATCAAATTTAGAGGTGTTTCTTATTATAGTAGCCTCTAAAAACTACTAAAAGTCAAGAGTCTCAAAAATTCTGGAGTGGAAGAAAAAACCAATTTATTACCTTAAGAAAAGTCTCAGAGTTTTAAATTTCCATTATCGCGTAAAATCACCCCAGGCCTAACCAAAAGACATTCTCAATTGAGCTTAAAAGCAAGTTTCTGACCACTATGTATTTACTAACAAAAAACAGGCAGATTACCCAAATTCATAATATAAAAAAGCTCCCAGTAACATTTCCCGGGAGCTTTTCAAAAGATGTATTTATTATTACTTTTTAAAACTTAAATCCAAATCCAAAAGAGAACCTATACCCCTCACTCCCCTTGAACAAGCTAAAAGTTCCGTTTACGGCTTCAGCACTGTTTACCCAAAGGCCTACACCATAACTATCATGCCATTTATTACTATCTTCGAAATCGTTCCAAACGCGTCCTAAATCATAACCGGTAAAAACTCCTATTTGCAATGGCAGGAACCTGGTTGTAAATTGATCAAAACCATATCTTATATCGGCACCGGTAGCAAAAGCACTTTTACCTGTAAAGCGTTGAATACGATAACCTCTTAGTCCTGTATCGCCACCTAATTGTGCAGCCTGATAAAACTCATAATCATTTCCCATATTTAAATGAGCCTGTACATGGGTTTTTAAAACAAGTTTTCTATTTCTGGTAAGTGCATTATAGAAGCCCCAGTAAGGTTTAAAATAGCCATAGGTTTGTGAAGTTTCAGCCGTGTTCATTTGTCCGCCAAGATTTAGTTCAAACTTCATTCCCCTACTGGGATTTAAGGTATTATCGTAACTTTCGTAACGGTAAAGGGCATCTAAACCGGCAAAATACTTTCTATTAAAAAAGTCGGGGTCGGCACTTGTAAAATTTTCAGTAATAAATCTACCTTCTGTAGCTTCTACTTTATTACCCTCAAAACTTGCCATATACCTAAACATGCTTCCAAATGGAGTTTTGTTTTCAAAACCTGCTTTTACACCAAAGCGGCTAATTTTTACACGGTTATAATCAAAATCAAGTGACTCGTCAAAATTTGGGGTTTCATTCCCATAACCAAAAAAGTTACTGGCATAATTTGGGCTGGCGTAATTAGCCCCAAGTTTAAGATTGTAATTACCGAGTATTAGGGCAAACTCACCTTCGTAATAAAGATCAAATCCGTTCGTCGCAAAATAGTAACCTCCCCCAAAAGTATGTTGGGTAGTAAATGGGTTTCTCTTGAATGCATTTTTTGTGGTAACCATCTCAAGACCAAGCTTAAAACCATCGTCTGGGTTAAATCCAAAAGCCGGTACTACTGCCCCACTGGTAAAGATCTTTTTATCTTTATCATATGTATTTATCTCGTAGTTATCCCTAAACCTAAATTTGGCATTTCCGGCTTCTTTTACAGTATTAGGTTTGGTTTTGTGATCGTAGATTTTAATTTTATTTCCATTCTTTATAGTATAAACGTCATTGTTTTGACCACCTATTATCCTGGTAAAAATATAATTATCTCCTTCTCCATCCACTAAAATTTTATCATCATCATCTAGCGCATACAACCAAATTTCTTTAGTTTCATTTTTATCGTACACTTTTTCGCTTACTACCTCAGCCCTTTCACCATCCTTATTTCGACTAATTTTAACTTTGGTTTTACCGCCTTTCATTCGGGTAATATCAACAAAATCGTCTTTATCGGTTCCGGTAATAATTGCAAGATCTGCGAAATGATCGTAATATCTCATAGCGATATCAACAATGTTATCCCTTCTTGCTTTTACCTTTTCAATTAATTCTTTTGTAGTCTCATCATAGGTTTCGGAAGGAAGTTTTCTAAAGGCTTCTTCAATTACCTCATCGGTCATATTCTCTTTAATGAATTCCGCTTGTTCCTGCCAGGTTTCTTTGCCCACATTTTGCAGCAAAGAACGATCTAAACCGGTAGCTGAAACATTAAACCACTCTACATTATTAATATCTTCGCCATAAACGGCAAACTGCGAGGCAAATCCGGTTAAGGCTCTTAGGGTTCCAAAAAAGGCCCCGTCGAAATTTGAAAAAACCTGGTCCCTATCCCTGGGGATTGGCTTGAAGACCCTATTGCCTTCTTCATCTTCAATTTCAGCCCATCGCCATTGGTCCTGGTGCCTGTCCCAGTCACCTATGAGCATATCAAATATCCTGGCCCTAACATAAGCAGGCTCATCTAAAGAATATTTTTCGTCCCTACGCAGCCTGTCGAACATTCCGGCTGTACTTTGAATATCGTGATTGGGAGAACCAAAACTTTCTTTTCCCAACCAGTGTTCTTCAGGCCTTTCCTCTATCATATAAATAGCGTCGCCATGTTCTTCATTATACTTTCCTAATTTTGGCTGTTTCGGTAAATAATACAATTCTGGATTGGTATGATAAACCCCAATGGCATCTGCCATAGTTGGTATAGCTAAAAATGCATAAGGATGGGCAGCTGTATAAAAATCGGATATAATATCTTCGGCTACCGTATTCTCTAATTGAGTTTCTATAGGAGTATCCTTAAAAGCTACGGTTTGTAAAAACTGAACCGCCTTCTTTTTAATTCTTCGAATATTATACTCCCTATCCAAACTGTCTTTCAACCTTATTGATATGGTTTGATGGCCACCTCCAGCACGCATTGGTGTTAAGCCTCCATAAAGTGTATCCAGATCAGCTATTTTTACATTAATATCGGTACCATATAACTCACGATATCTTTGTCCCCAAACAGTTCTGTGTACTGTCCCTTTTTCGGTATCATCTTTTGGATATACTGACGTTGTAATTGATTCTTCAAATTCTTTTGGAAAGTCTGAAATATCGTATTCTTTAGGTGCCGCAAAAATTTCTTTTTGGTACAATAATTTAGCTTTATTGTTTTCGTTCCCATAGAAGCTTGCCCAGGAAGAGCCGTCTTTAAATACGTCGTAAACTACAAAACCCTGTTCAGGATATGCAAAAAGCCCATCGTTACTCAAGGTTGCGTAGGTAGCTTTTGACGCAGACCCGGTAACAATTTGATTTATTTTACCATGCTCAATATATTGTAAAGAGTGCTCATGACCACTTACAAAGAGCAAACGGTCTGAATTTTGTCCTAAGGTTTCAAGACGTTTTACCAAAGATTTATAACGTTCGTTTTGGGCATCCTGAATAGAAACACCTCCGGTAGTTCTTATCAAAGTGGCTAAAGATCCTAGAATTGGTATTGGTATTTTCTTTTGTGAAGGATATATATGCCTGTTAAAATTATACTGCCCACCATGCACCCCATTGGTAAACAAAGGGTGGTGTATTGCTACAATTATTGTTTTATTCTGACTCTTCTTAAGTTCTGTTTCGACCTCAAGAAACATGGCTTCTCTGGTTTTTATCTCGGCACAATCATCGTTAATGGTGGGATTCTTGTCCCAGTCTTCAAGATACCATTGAGAATCTATTACAATTAAGGTTATCTCATCACCTACATCCATAATCTCAAGTCCACAGCCTGTTTTTGGGCTCCAAATAACATTGTCGCCCAGTTTTTCTTTTAGGTAGGCTTCCTGCCTTTCTAGACCTGCAATACGCTCGCTATACCAATCATGGTTTCCGGGAATAAATAGAACATTTCCATCGTAGCCTTCAATGGCATCCAGTTGAGCATCAATTTTATACTCGGCTTCCTCCCTTTCCGGAGAGTCTTTTTTGGGCATTCCGTCGGGATAAATATTATCACCCAAAAAGATGGTAAAGTTATCGGTTTGCTTTACAGAGTCCAGATAACTTTTAAAAGCTATAAGTCCTTTAGAGCTTCCTCCCGTGGGGGAGTAGCCCCCATCTCCCAATAGGTAAAAGGATTTTTCTATCTCTTTATTACTCGGATATCCAAAATTAGATTTTGGTTCGCCTTTGCGATATTTTGGATCTGAGGACACACAAGAATAAATCACTAACAAGGCCATTAGTGATAGAAAGAAGTTAGTTTTTTTCATAAAGGTTATTCAACATTTTTTGTATTTTGGCTAAACAAAAACCAGCTAAACTATATGAATAATCTCATTGAGAAAGCAGATGATTTTGTTTTAAACCTTTTTAAGGAAAAATTACCGAACACGTTTATATACCATAACTACAGGCATACCCAACGTGTGGTTAAAAGTACTAAAGAATTAATTGCCAATTCCGAAATTAATGTTAAACAAGAGGAAGCCCTGTTGCTTGCCGCCTGGTTACATGATACAGGTTACACACGTACTTTTAAGGGACATGAGGAAGAAAGTGTTGCTATTGCCACAGATTTTCTTAAACAAAATAATGCCACTCCAGAACTTATTGAAGAAGTTGTAAGCAATATAAGGGCAACAAAGATTGATTATATTCCGGAGAGTATTTCCGAGAAAATAATAAAAGATGCCGACTCATCTCATTTCGCTAAAAATTATTTTAACGAAACCAGTGAACTTTTAAGGCAGGAATTAGAACTCCACAACATTAAAAACTTTACCACAGGGGAATGGATACAGGAAAATATAAGAATGTTTACCGAAGAACATCAATTTTATACTGATTATGCTATAGAAGAATGGGGGCCTGCTAAAGAAGAAAATCTGCTTGAATTAATTGAGAATAAAAACAAACAGCAAAAAAAGCTAACTAAAGAGGAAGCGAAAGCCCGAATGAAGGCACGCTATAAAAATGACAATCCCGAAAGAAGTATTCAAACCCTGTTTAGGGTTACGCTAAGAAACCATATTAAGCTAAGTGATATTGCCGATACAAAAGCAAATATTCTTCTATCGGTAAATGCTATTATTATTTCTTTGGCCCTGGCCAATATGATCCCAAAATTAGATGCTGCCAGTAATAAGCATTTATTGATCCCAACCCTTATTCTTATTTTATTTAGCGTGGCTTCCATTATTCTTTCGGTATTATCTACCCGGCCGCAAGTTACCAGTGGAGAGTTTACCAAAGAACAGGTAAAAAACAGGGAGGTAAACCTTTTATTCTTTGGTAATAGCCATAAAATGCCGTTTGAACAATTTAAATGGGGAATGAAAGAAATCATAAAAGATAAAGACTATGTATATGAATCTTTAATGCTGGACCTTCATCTACTCGGTAAAGTATTGCACAGAAAATATAAGATTTTAAGAATTACCTACACCGTATTTATGATAGGAATTATAATCTCGGTAATTGCTTTTGTTGGCGCCTTTTATCTAATGTAATTCTTCCATTAAATTCTCATAAGTAATAGTTCTGTCGGGTTCATTGCTGTTTGGAGTATATAAAACTTCTACCCTCATTGCTTTGAGCCCAACCACTCCCTGTACATCTTCAAGGTCTAACAGTTCTACCTCTTCCCCCAGGTAGTTCTTGGTTTGCAGATATTTAATATACCTTAAATACTCCTTTTCATCTGAACGCTGGCTATAAACTATGGCTATTTTACCTTTTTGAGTAACACGCTCTTCGGTGCCTTTTATGAAGGATTTATCAATACGTTTTTTAATGATCTCGTAACGCGCATTATAAGTTCCATCTACATCAAATTTCTTTTCGTCCATTCGATATCGAATAGACATCGTAGAGTTATAGACTAAAATCAAGGAAGCTGCATCTAATTTAATAGGGGTGTTTTGTTGTAATTGATAAAAACGGTTTTCCATTTCGCACATGGTGCTTAACTGCCAAAGACGTAAATTGTATAAGTAAACCTTATTAAAAGGCCTATCCCTTACCATAGAGGCACCAATGTAGATATTATGGTCTACCCCATCGGTTTTATAGCGTTCAAAATAATGCGGATAAATTTTTTGAGCATCAATTTGCTTTCTGTCTAAGAAGCGGGACATGGTGCGGTTTATTTGTTGTACCGTTTTATCATAGTTTTTTCTATGATTATAAATAATTCCAGTTTCAGGATTCAATTTATTTTGATATTCCTCTACCAGTTTCTTTAATTCGGAAGATTGATTTCGCAAATGGCTCATTATAGGATTAACTTCCTTTTGCAACAAATTAAATACCTTTTGTTCACTAGAAGCATTTAGACTGTTTTCCAGGTCTTCCATAAAATCTGAAATCCTGAACTTTACCTGCTCGTAAATAGGCAGTTTCTCTAAACTGTAAGCCTTATCAATTATGGATTGAATCTCTTTTAATTGATGGAGCAAATCTTTTTGAATGGCCTCATTTCTAGCTTCAGAAGAAGCTACCACATCAATTTGCCCGTATAGCGGATATATATCCTTAAAAACAATATCTTTAAATGAAGCCAGGCCATCATCGTCATAGTCTCTAATATACTTCTTGGCCTCTTTTTCAAAAACCCATAAAACACTGGGATGTATAGAAGTACACTCGCTTTGTATAACAGCTTTCACCCTGTTTTCAAAATCACTACGATTTCTATCTACAGCGGTAGCTATATAAGGTAAAATTTCATCTAACTTAATGGTATTAATACTATTAAGCTGATTTTTCTTCGTTGCCACTAATTCCAAAATCCCTAATAAACGATTGTTTTTTACTACCGGGGCCAGGATACAGCTTTTTACATCACTTTCTTTTAGACGTTTGGAAAGTATATTATTTTTAGTCTTTTTGGCATATTCTTCAACATTGGCAATACTAAAAAAACTAAACTCTTTAAAAATATTATTAAAACCTTCTTCACATACTCCTTCCCTACATTCGCTTATCAATTCATCATTAAGAATATAACTATTTGCATCTTTATATTCCATTTTTTCAAAAACCTCATCTTGCGGATTATATACGGTAAACCCAACTCTTAGATCGGGGATTTTATAGATAGATCTAAATATTTCTTCCAGCTTTAAAAGCTCATCCTGTTCTGATGATTTCTCAAAAAGCAAAGCTGTTTTTAATTCAGATATCGCGTCGTCCATAGTAACATCTGTAAGATTTACAATGGTAAAACCTTTAAAGATCCAACTTTGGGGCGGAAATTTTTCTTTCCACAGATCTATATCCTCTACATTTTGTAAGAGCTCATCTACATCTTCATCGGTTATTTTCCTGGCTTGCTCTTTGGGAAAAATATCTATAAAATCGCCGTTTAAAGCAATACGAAAACGTCTATTAATGCCTTGCTCATCTGGAATATCAAAATATAACGGTCTGGAATAATCTATCTCGTAACCGTAATAATCGTTAAGAATATTAATACATTCCTGCACATAAATACTTTTATTGTCCAGGTTTCTTATCTTTAATTCGAAACCATCAGGAGCCGATTCCATGATCTTTTTTAAACGTTTCGACCTGTTAAATAAAAAATTCTGAAAAGGAACAGACGCTGCTTTTATCTCGTTATTGGTAAGCACACTGGGAAAAAGATCATCAAGGAGAACCCTTACCGGTTCTTTGTATTTCTTAAGCTCATTAAAATCTTTTATTCCATTGGTTAAAGCAGGAAAAGATTTTACATGTTCTAAAATGCTTTTAATATAATTTCGGGCAACTTCATTTTCTTCGTACTCTAATTGCTTCTTATATTGTTCCACTACTTTATGGAAACTAATCTGAATCTCAAAAGGCAATTCTTCTTTCTGCTTTGTCATAAATAGGTAATATCATTTAAAATTACATATTCCTTCAGGCTTACAAATTCCCATTGTTGAAATTAACAATTTTTTATAAAATTACGAATGGATTGCAACACTAGATGTTTATTTTTGTCTTAAACAAAAATAATTCTATGCGTAAAATAATAATGACGTTTGCTATTGCAGCTGCGCTTACTTCCTGCCAGGAAGATAAAGGTTATACAATTTCTGGAGATGCTCCTAAAATGGAAGACGGCAAAACGGTATATGTTTCTGAAATTGATGAAAACACCAACCGCCCTATACGGGTAGACTCTACTACTATTAAAGACGGAAGTTTTAAACTGGACCTACAGGATCCCGAAAGTCCTAATCTAAGTTTTCTTGAGTTTGAAGGAACCCAGGGAAATGTGATTTTTATTTCTGAAAATGAGGAAATAAAATTTAAAATTTACAAAGACAGTTTGCGTTCATCTGAAATAAGCGGAGGGAAAGAAAACAAACTCTTACAAGAGTATTTAGCACACTTAAAACAAGTGAACGAAAAGGTGATGCAAGGGCGTAGCGAAATGCAATCTGCTTTTCAACAAAAAGACAGTACTAAACTTACAAGTCTTCAGGAAAACGAAAAAGAGCTTATAGATAACGATAAGGTTTTCAAAAAGAAAATGGTTCAGGAAAATCCAGGTTCTTTTGTTTCAATCATGGTAATAAGCGATATGCTTAGAATGAAATCCTACCCTGTGAACGAAATTCAGGATATGTTTGCTAAACTTTCTGAAGAAGTACAAAATACAGCTATAGGAAAACAAATTTCTAAAAATCTAAAAGAAGCTAACAAAGTTGCTATAGGAAGTAAAGCACCTAATTTTACGGCCCCAACGCCAGAAGGAGATGAGATTGCTTTAAAAGATGTTATGGGAAAAGTTACCGTAATAGATTTTTGGGCAGCCTGGTGTAAGCCTTGTCGTGTAGAAAATCCTAACCTGGTAAAAACCTATAATAAATATAAAGACGATGGCTTAAGCATAATTGGTGTCTCTTTAGATCGTCCCGGGCAAAAAGATCGTTGGGTTAAAGCTATTAAAGATGATGGTTTACCCTGGCACCAGGTTTCTAACCTACAGTTTTGGCAAGATCCGGTTGCTCAACTTTACGGGATTAAAGCTATTCCTGCCGCTTTTGTATTAAATGAAGAAGGTACTATTGTAGCACGTGATCTTAGAGGCGAAGATTTAGATAAAAAAATTGGAGAATTACTTAATAAGAATTAATTTATTCTAACTAAAACTCATAAAAAAAGCGCCAAATTTGGCGCTTTTTTTATGAGTTTTAGTTAGAAATTATTCCATTAAAAGCTGAAAAGCTACCTGTACCTTAACATTTATTTCCATTTCTCCCGGCGCAATGGTCTGTTGGCCTCCGGTATCTGAAGATGCTTTCATCTCCATAGCGCGATACACCGGTTGGTAACTGTTATTGCTCCCCTCACTTATCATAAAAGCTTTTCCTATAGTTTGGCCTAAAGGTGCCACAAGTGCTTCTGCTTTTTCTTTAGCGTTTAAAACAGCTCTTTTTCTGGCTTCAGCCTTATGCTTTTCAATATCTGAAGATTCGAACTCAATACCGTTAATTCCATTAAGTCCATTTTCTAGAAGTCCTTTCATAATAGCTTCATATCTACTTATATCTTCCAGGGTAATAGCAATAGTTTGGCTGGCTACATAGGTATACGTTTTATCGTTATAATTATACCTCTTATTCAAATTCACATAATTGGTATTGATATTTTTTTCAGCTACATCTTCAGACTTAAGGAATTTAATCACTTTATTCACCACCTCATCATTCTGAGATTTCACCGAAGCAGCACTCTGGCCTTCATGCTCAATTCTAGAATTAATAGTTACCTTGTCTGGGGTTATTTTTACAATTCCCTCTCCGGCTACATAAATTCCAGGAGTCTTACTGTCGTTTTGAGCTTGCATTCCCATGCCTCCTGCTATTAGTGCAAGAACTAATATTACTTTTTTCATAGTTAATTGTTTTTAGTTAGATTTTCCAGTACAAGAAGAGTACCAAATTATATTTTCCCTAATTTTTGTAGCACAAACAAAACTAAAATTGGCAGAGCCAGTAGTATTACCATCAACAAATGTTCTTCAAAAACCCAGCTAGCAAGAAGAAGGGTTAATAGGTAACCCCCTACTGCACCCCCAAAATGGGCGTCGTGACCAATGTTACCCAATTGCCGTTTCATACCGTATATGGTATAGAACAAGTAACCAATTCCAAAAATATAAGCGGGTATAGGAATTATAAAAAATAGACCTAGCATCATATCTGGCCTTAATAAAATAGCAGAATACAACACTCCCATAACAGCTCCACTGGCACCCACTGCAGTATAATGTATATCTTTTTTATGAAAGAAATAAGAAAGTAAGTTACCTAAAACAAGGCTAGCAAGATAAACCAAAACAAAGCCCAAAGTACCAAGGAAAAAAATCACAGAATTGGCGAAAAAATATAAGGTAAGCATATTTACCAAAAGGTGGGTGGTATTCACATGCAAAAACCCTGAAGTAACAATTTGGTATTTGGCACCACGATTAATATCGGCAATATTAAACTTATATTTCTGAAAAAAGGATTCATCATTAAATCCCTTGAACGAAACCAATACATTTAAACCAATAATTATAAGGGTAACCAGGTTTAATTCTCCCATAGCAACTTTAGTTAAATGCCAAATATACCATATATTTGCTGAAAATTATTTTATGCAGGCTGTAGTTTTTTGGCTGATTTATCCCTTACTTTGGTTTATTTCCATTCTTCCATTTTGGCTTTTCTATCGTGTTTCAGACCTGGTTTATTTTATAGTCTATTACCTGGTTGGGTACAGAAAAAAAACGGTTACAGATAATTTAGAACTTGTTTTTCCCGAAAAATCATCAAATGAAATTATTGAAATACGTAAAAAGTTTTATAGGCACATGTGCGACATGTTTCTGGAAATGATAAAGAGTATTTCTATTTCTGAAGAAGAATTAAAAAAACGTTTTGTTTTCACCAATCTTGAAGAACTAAGGCGCATAGAAAAATTGGATAAGAGCATTATTTTAATGTGTGGCCACTACGCCAGCTATGAATGGCTTTTTGCCCTACAGCTCAACAACTTAAAGCACAAGGCTTTTGGAATTTACAAAAAAATTAGAAACCCCGGTTTTGACAAACTTGTTAATGATATAAGAAGAAGATTTGGCGCCGAACTTATTAGAAACTCTACATCTACCTCACGCATTACTCAAAATGAAAAAGAAGGTGTTCGTGGTATTTATGCAATGATAGCCGATCAATCTCCAAAATCTCCAAATTATAGGTTTTGGACAGATTTTATGGGAAAGAAAGTTCCTTTTTATACCGGTTCTGAAAGGATGGCTAAAGAACTTGATATGGCCGTGATATACCTACACGTAGAGAAAATAAAAAGAGGCCATTATAAGGCCTCTTTAATTAATATTGCCGATAATCCTTCTAAAACAGAAGACCATCAAATTACTTTAGAATATAAACAGCATTTGGAGAAACAAATTCGGGAAAAACCAGAATTTTATCTCTGGACGCACAAACGCTGGAAGCATTTGGGGAAAGAAACTCCCCAGAATGCTATAATACGTTAGCTAGACCTTAGCCTACAATTTCTTTAATCTCTTTAATCATATCATGCGCAAGCTTATCGGCTTTATCCTGAGATTTTGCTTCAGTATAAATCCTTATAATAGGCTCGGTATTCGATTTTCTTAAATGGACCCAATTTTCAGCGAAATCAATTTTCACTCCATCTATAGTAGAGATTTCTTCAGCTTTATATTTCTCTTCCATTGCTTTTAAAATTTCGTCTACATCAATTTCAGGAGTCAGTTGAATTTTATTTTTGCTCATAAAGTAGGCTGGATATTCTTTTCTTAACTCAGAAACACTGATCTTTTTTTCAGCTAAATGGGTTAAAAATAATCCTACTCCTACCAAACTATCACGGCCGTAATGCGACTCGGGGTAAATAATTCCGCCGTTCCCTTCACCTCCAATAACGGTGTTGGTATCTTTCATAAGCTGTACAACATTCACTTCACCTACAGCACTGGCTTTGTATTCGCCCCCGTGTTTTTTGGTTACATCGTTAAGCGCTCGGGAAGAAGAGAGGTTACTTACCGTATTACCCGGAGTTTTAGATAACACATAATCGGCACAGGCCACAAGGGTATATTCTTCTCCAAACATTTCTCCATTTTCATCAATAAAAGCCAATCTATCTACATCTGGATCTACCACAATTCCAAAATCGGCTTTTTCCTTTTTCACCAGTTCACAAATATCGGTAAGGTGCTCTTTTAAAGGTTCGGGGTTATGGGGAAAATGACCATTTGGCTCACAATATAATTCTATTACCTCTACCCCCATTTTTTTTAGAAGTTTAGGGATAGCAATACCACCGGTAGAATTCACACCATCTACCACTACTTTAAAACCGGCTTGTTTTATCTTTTCAGCATCCACAAGTTTAAGTTTTAGAACTTCCTCTATATGAACGTCTATATAGTTTTCTTTTCTGGTAATTGTTCCCAAATCATCGACCTCAGAAAAGTTAAAATTATCCTGTTCGGCATATTCCAAGATTTTAGCACCTGCTGCACCGTCAAGAAACTCTCCTTTATTATTTAATAGTTTAAGGGCGTTCCATTGCTTTGGGTTATGGCTTGCGGTAAGGATAATACCTCCATCTGCATTTTCCAGAGGTACCGCAATTTCTACTGTGGGCGTTGTTGAAAGATCTATATCAATAACATTTATTCCCAAACCGGTTAAAGTGTTCATGGTTAATTCCTGAACCATTTTTCCGGAAATTCTGGCATCCCGACCAACTACAACACTCAACTTTTTATTTGTAGAATTATTTTTTAACCAGGTACCATAGGCAGCGGCAAATTTTACTGTATCTATTGGTGTGAGATTATCACCTGTTTTACCTCCTATAGTACCACGTATTCCTGAGATTGATTTTATTAAGCTCATAAATGATTTTTAATTTTATTTTGAATAGGTTAAGTTAGATTTACAAAATGTTTACTTATAAATTTAAGTTTTGTAGCTTTTAAAGCTTCAATTGTTAATTAAATGTTCAACAAATATACAAGTCGTGCATAGGTAGTAATAAAACTTAACAAAAATTAAACAGGAAATCACCTGATTTGAGTAACTTTCAAAAATGAACTTCTTAGCACATATATATCTCTCGAATGAGAATGATAACTTAAAAATTGGAAACTTTATAGCTGATTCGGTTAAAGGAAAGCAATATT
Source organism: Salegentibacter sp. BLCTC (assembly GCF_015143665.1). NCBI lineage: Bacteria > Pseudomonadati > Bacteroidota > Flavobacteriia > Flavobacteriales > Flavobacteriaceae > Salegentibacter > Salegentibacter sp. BLCTC. Next base: position 165,862 of record NZ_WYEW01000002.1, read on the forward strand.
TAAACTACCCTACCGAAATTCAAAAAGGAATAGTATTACATCGTGCTATAGATAACTTTACCGATACACATCCTATTGTGAGTAAAAGCGTAGAACGGCTATTTGCCCGTTATGGCCACTATAGTAGGGTTATTGTGGATATTTTATATGATCATTTTTTAGCAGCAAACTGGAAAGATTATAGTGATATCCCACTAAAAACCTATACTAAAAATTTTTACAAACTCTTACAGGATAATTTTGAATTATTACCAAAACCTATTCAAAGTTTTCTACCCTATATGATTGCTGATAATTGGCTTTATAATTACCGAAAAATTGAAGGTATTGAAAAAATACTGTTTCAAATGAATAAAAGAATTAAATACCGAATTAAGATGCACCTGGCCATAGAAGAACTACAAGAGTTTTATACAGAATTTGAGGATGAATTTAAGAGGTTTTTTAAGGAATTAAGAGCATTTGTAAAAGTTGAACTAAACAATTAAAAAAAGAGCCCGGTTTGGGCTCTTTAGTTTTAAAGATTACATTACCACAATTTATATTCCTGGGTTTATATGATCTACGTCATTTAAACTGGTAGGGTCGTTGGTAACATGTATGTTATCCATTCCAAAATCATTTCCTTCCCAGTTTCCATCGGGATCTGAAATTTCGAAATCTATATTTCCAGAACCATCTGCCATAAGAATAAATCCAACTTTAGTCCAGGTATCATAACCGGCCAGATCACTAATCTCAAACAATGCTATTTGTGCACCATTAGCTGTTATTTCAAGCTGAGCGTCATTGCCACCGTCACCTTCATTAGGCGTACTGATGTCTACCAAATCCATGGTTATGTAATAAACATCCCCCTCGCAAACAGTTGGTATGTTTTCTGAAAAATAAACACGTCTAAAGGTTTCATTAGGTTCTAAATCGTCTCCATCAAAAACTACAAATTTACCATTGCTATCATTATCGGCATCCAAAAGGCTTGGGAAACCACTATAGAATTCTTGTGCGTTAGTTACAATATTATAAGTACCGTATGGGTCTTCACCAGTTGTTTCACTCCAGGCATACTCGGTACCTCCTATTGTTACATCTCCAAAACTTTCAGCATTATTAAAGTCTTCTGATTCATTAACTACACTGCCTAATAAACAAGGATCGGAATCTTCGCCGCAATATTCACCACCTTCTCTAAAGTGCCAATAATTATACTGTTCGGTTTCTTGATCGTAGAGTTCGTCAATTTCGGTTGCTGTAAAGTCTCCTCTTCTAATAAGGGTGCCTTCAGTATCCCCCGGCGAATCAAGCGTATATAATTCAGCATAGAAAACCTGCCCCTCCCTATCTGGTAAGGCTATACACAAAGGAGAAGCTTGTGTTACCACGGCATTTTCACCTTCACCGCTCCAAACAGCATCGTTAGAAGCTACCACAAAAGCATCATCTTCATTAAATGTAACATTGCCCAAATCTGAATTAGCTGGATACTCCCATACTTTAATCATGAAGTTAGAAGGATAATGACGCCCCTCATCGGTACATTCATTTCCAAAAATACAGATATATTGTAATGGAAGCATCTCAAAATCGAAGAATAAATAACCGTATTCTTGTGCAAAAACCTCATCATAACAAAGTACTTCTAACTCTACATAAGTTTTAGTTCCATTCTCTAACTGAACACTTTGAGGAAGTGGATTCTCAACAAAATTTTCAAAGTTGGCAGGCCCGTAATTGTCGTTAGAAGATGGAGCCATATAAAGTATCTCTCCAGCAGCATTTCTTACGTCAAAATAAATAATGGTGTATTCACCGTCTTCAAGTTCAAGAAAACTTTCCTCGTAGGTTAACCAGTTTGGCATTCCATCACCATCATTATCATTATCATCTACAGGGATGATATCAATGTCTACTGCTTCAGCGTTGCTACCATCCCCATCATCAACATAATTATTTGAATTTTCATCTCCAATAGCTATTACTGCCCGTATAAAACTGGGTACGGTGTCTTCATTCTCACAGCTGGGTACCTCACCCTCTCCTAAAATATGATTTTTGGTTTGAGCAGCGCGCTCATCTTCAAAGTCTTCCAGGAATACCTCAAAGGAAAGGCTTGATGTGGTACCCTCAGTTGGTCCGTCAGGATCATCAGGGTTGTTGTCCTTACTACAGGAAGTCGTAAACATTGCAGCTACAGCTACAAATGCCAAATAAAACTTAAAGTTCTTCATAATAAATAATTTAGATTAATTAATAAAAGGTTTGAATTATAAGCCTGTAAAAGAACCACCCAATGACAGGCTTATGGGTTTAATATTGTGTGTTATTCATACAAACTGCAGATTAATTGATTATTCACATTTGTGGCAGAGATTAACTGAAAATGATTATCCCCAAAAATTTGTCCCGGATATAATGGCTCTGAACAGCTGGTATGAAGATCATAGCTTACTTCTGAGAGTGTAAATTCCATCTCGGTCCAAACAGAAGGAGTTATGTTTCCTCCTGTTGTTGCCTCTCCTGTTAGAAGTATTATATCGTTTGGATTTACCACGTCATTAAATATTTCGTAAGGAGAATTAGGACCGTTATGGGTAACAACCAAATTTGCTGAGGTATTACCTAAATATTTAACCTCTAAAAGTTTTATTTTACCACCCTGATCATTATCACAAGGCACGCAATTTCCTGGTGGATCCTGGGGTTCTTCTTCACATTCCCCTTCGTTTTCGGTCAGATCATCTAATAAATTAAAATTATCTGCTTCACCGCAACAAGCTTCTCTAAAATGGTAATAATAATACTGTTGTTCTTCCTGGTATATATTGGCAAGGTCTTCAGCATTAAAATATCCTTCCCTTATTAAGGTTTCTGTTTCATCCTCTACGAACCATATTTTTGCATAGTATTCTTCTATTTCGGGAAGTGGAAAACAGAGCGCATCTGCATAATAATGTGTACCATTCTCATCATTAAAGGTCTTTCTTTCATTTTGAGCAACTACTAATAGATCTTCCTCATTTGAGCCTTCCCATACTTTTATCTTAAATTGTGCAGGAATATGTTTTTGGTTTTCATCACATACATTACCGTAACTACACAGGTAAATTAAGTTGGTGGTATTAAAATCGAAGAATAAATAACCAAAGGCAAAAGCGTAATGCTCTTCATAACATAATACCTCTACAGGCTGATAGTATTTTACACCGGGACGAATTTGAACTTTTATAGGTAAAGGCTTATTTACAAAGTTATGATATTGAATACTTTGTGTATAATCTAAGGTACCCTCAGGAATTCTAGGAGCCATATAAATAATATCTTCCTCATCATTACCTGTAGCAGCAGCCACTGCAAAATACTCAATAGAATATTCGCCTTCTTCCAATTCCAGATCGGCTGATTCCTGAGTAAACCAGGCATCTAAATTACCATCGTCGTCCAAATCGGTACCATTAGGGTTTACTTTAATTTCTATTTTATCTATGTTAGAATTTTTATACCAAACCCAATTACCGCTTTCATCTTTAAACTTAATAGCAACCCTAACAAACAATGGAGCTTCTTCTGAACATTTCGGGATTTCATTAGAGTAAGGAAAACGTTGATTTTTTAACTCACTGCGGTTGGCCAGGTCGCTTAATACACTTCCAAAGGAGAGTTTTCCTTTAACCTGAGAATCTTCTAATTCTTTACCAGCTTCTTCTGTAGAACAGGAAAAACAAAATAACATTACAAATAATCCCAGGCTTAGACCTATAAAATTTTTCATAGCTTGACTAGTTAAATTAACCCTTGACAATGAATCAAGTAGTATATTTCAATATTTTGTAGGGAGAAATAATTGAAGGGATAAGATTTTGGCCAGGTAGGATATTGCCTTCAAATCTTAATGCTAATTTATAAGCAGAAGAGATGTTGATGTATAGGGGAAATCCCGTAAGATTAACCGAATTCAGAATATTTAATTATTAAGACATTTCCTACAGAAATTAATACAATCAAAAAGCTTAGGAAGGTTCATTTCATGAAAAATGACAAAAAAACAGATAATCTGCCATTAAGTTCGATAAACTATATGAACTCATATTCTATTAAAAAAGCATAATCTAAATCAAATTTATTAAACCGTTAAAATTATAAACATCTTCATTTTAAAAAAGATTATAAAAATGAAACAATTTTTTTGGAAATTTATTCTTCTGAACTTCTTCCTCCTATAACAACTTTACTTATTCATAACCTTATGTAGAAATTAACCTCAGCCTGTGTAGAAATTAAACCATTTATTCTAAAAAAAACAAAAAAACCCGGGTTGTGATACCCGGGTTTGCATAAAGAATTATAACTTGATATTAAACCCAATACCAACGATTATTTCTTAATTCAACTCTTTTAAAACCATATTTAGTCCAAAAATACCAAAGATCATTGGCCCTAAGCACAGTTACTCCGCTAATAGTATAATACTTTCCATTGATATAGGTGGGTTTACCTCCATCTCCCGGATACATTGCATTAATACCTCTAATGTCTCCTGAAGAAAGCCCTGATCTTTGAACTTTATAAGTACTTCCATCCAGTTTCGTTATGGTAGGCTCACCATTTTTAGAAAAAGAATAAGCACTATACATCATTATTGACCCAAAATCTAAGCTACTTGTGAACTCGTCACCATCAAACCCACTTGTTTCATAAGTATGAAAGTTATGTTCATTACCACTTCGAACATTTTCTAAATTGATATCAATATAATTATTGCGATCTACTCTACTTTGTTCATGCCAAAGCCCAACCGCATGGCCAATTTCATGAATTGTATTACCGGTGGTACAGGCACTTGCAAGGGTAATATTTTGTCGGCCACCAATCATTCCAACATAGGAAGAACAACCAGAACCAGAGGTGAAATAAATATAATTAGATTCACCAGATCTTTGAACAAATTTAAGAGTTGTATTAGCTTCAAAGTGGTCTATGGCATCGTATACACGGTGCTTATCCTGTAAATTATTATCTATAGCATAATAAACCGTATTTTTAGGCCACATACCACTTGTTCTTCCGGTACTTTTTTGCGGGGCCTCATCACTATCTAAAATAAGGCTTTGTGCAGATTTACTGGTTTGATTCACCGGAATTAAAATATCGCCCTGATACACATAATTCCCTTCCTGAGATTCTACGGGTATCTTTTGCCCGCCATAGTAAACCTCTAAAACAGGTCCGATTTGATTGGGATAAGCGACTTCGGTAAGTTGATCATTAATTTCTTCAGGGTTTGATTGCGTTTCTGATTTGTCATCTTCTAAAATTGGATCTTTACTACATGCCAGAATCGCCAGAACAGGTAATAACAAAAATTTGCTTTTTCTCATAAGTAGGGTACTCTTTTTATAAATTAAATAATTAAAAAATTTGAATTTGATTTACAAAGGTCATTCCAAAAATCCACCTCAAAAACACTATAAATATTTAATAGTCAGATTCCTACAAACAAAACCCATAACAGAAAGAAATTGCTTTTTAGAAAAATAATAAGATCAAAAGAAGAATCTCTGGATCTGCTTGCCATTACCGACATTTCAAGTTATTTACAGTGAAATTTATAAGTGAAACTTCAAAATTTAGCTCCGAACATAAATACTTTAAATGAATGCTCTATTTTTTTTAACAAAAAAAGCTGTGCGGATAATCCACACAGCCTCTTTTTACATCTCTCAAAAATAGGGAGAAGTAAAAACTACTCAGCTACTTAGTCACCCCCCGGTAAAAACCAGCTGAGATTATTATTCTCCAGACACATCGCAAACATTTGCTCTAAGGTCTATGGAAATTGGTAGATCACCTTCTGTGATATTTGGTATGGTTACAAATCCACCTTCATCCGGAACAGTAACTACTTCACAAGTTACACTTTGTAGCACTGTAACCTCTATATCTGCAATTTCATATGGAATTATAGGTGTAAGTCCAACAAATAGTCCTCCATTCGTTATTTGTACTGTCCAGTCTCCATAGGACACATTTGTTACATCAGGTCCGGCACTTTCCAGGTTAATGTTTAAAACATCTGTAGATTCACAACCTGTTACTGCTTCTGGCAAGCATGGCTCTAAAACAGCTTCGCCACACTCTAAATCAGGATTTCTTTCACATCCATCATTTTCCTCGTCGTTAGGAATTCCATCTCCATCCATATCAGAGTCACAAGCATCTCCGGTACCATCTTCATCTAAATCACCCTGGCCTTCATTAGGTGTTGACGGACAATTATCTTGCCCATTTGGTATTCCATCATTGTCACAATCATCGGCCGGATTTTCAGGATCGCATTCACCATTTCCATTCCCGGGACTGTCTCCGCCACAATTAAAAAACAAATGCTCATAATCAACCGTTCCATCATCATTTAAATTAGCTGAAATATCATCCCAGGACAGGTCTATTACTAATGGTTCTACACCTACCGGATCTGGATAATTTCCTTCCCAATTAAGCAAAGTTGCGGTTAGGCGTATATAGGGATCTCCACTTTCTTCACCATATTGTGGTGCAGGGACAGCTAAACAAAACGGATCGGCATAATAGTCTCCTGTAGATTCATCATACCCAATACCCGGAAGATTCGCAGTTTCGTGAAGAACCAACTCCTCATCACCTCCAATGTACGTTACAGCTAAACTATAGTTAGCAGTAAAGTGACGTCCGGCATCATTACAGTAATTAGCAAAAACACATAACTCATATAATACTTCCGGAATTAAATCAAAGAATTGATATCCGTATAGATTTACCTCTCGATCATCAAAACACACTACCTCTATATCTACATACTTTTTTGATCCTGCTCTAATGGTAAAATCAAATGGAAGCCCCTGGTTAACAAAAGCACCATATTCACTTGCGGTTGTAGGGGTTATCCAAATTAAATTTGAAGATTCGTCTTCAGGATCCCCATCGTATACCAAAAATGAAGTTAAAGACACTGACGCTGTATTTGTTTCACTATTTGCAACGGGAATTTTAAGCCCTTCATCATAAGCGGTATAATAAGTACCATTATCTTCCATAATTGGAACGTTTATTTCTATAGTTCCCTCTAAATCAGTACCAGCATTATGGGTAAGTTCAATATGAGCATAAGCCGGAGCCTCTGAAGAACACTCTGGAATACTTTGTTTGATAGCAGCCTTATTTAGCATGCTATTTAAGCTTGCTCCCAGACTTAGTTCTGCAAAGCTATCGATTCCCGGATCGTTTGTTATAGTATTGTCTTCCTTGGTACAGGAAGCCAGTAAGAATGAAAATACAGCAATAAATGCCATATATTTTTTTAGTGCTTTCATAATTAAAGTTTTTGGATTAATATTTAGAATGGTTAATATAAATTTACCAGGAGTGGTTAATTCCTGGTAAATAAAGTTTCAATTAATAACAAGCCACGGCGTGTATTATAATATAAAAGTCGTCGCTATAGTCTCTCTCCCAGGTATAGGTAAGGGTGTTCGCATCAATCATATTGTTGAGGTTATATTGGCCGGGTGCAAAAACATTATTCCCAGACGGTGCAGTTTCACTCAAATTAATATGAAGTTCGTCTAAACTCACCCCTGTATTAAGCGTAATTTCCAAAGAGATTTCGTCTCCATCAATAGAAATTTCAGCAGTACCTATATGCTCTCCTTTCGAAGTGTCATTTTGGCCTGCACCAGCCCAAATATCAAAGGTTTTACTAGTTCCGTCATCATCTTCCTGGAAGTGCTCAGCCCAACCCCATCTATTAGCATTTGCCAGGGTATTTAAAGCAGTATCGCCTTCCATATATGCGGTTTCGCAAGTATCACCACCCGGAACAGGACAACCATTATTAGATTCTGGCCCGGCCTGGTATGGACACTCATCAATGCAATCATCTAACCCATCGCCATCTGCATCTCCAATACATTCATCTATTGGGCAACCACCATCTAATGGATCTCCAAAATCTTCAGGACAAGCATCACATCCATCCGGAACTCCATCCTCGTCCATATCGTCCCTATCATCATAACCTGGACATTCATCCTCTGCGTCGGGCACACAATCCCCATCTGTATCTTCCTCCGTAATGGGGCAATCATTAACCTGATCGTTACAGTTAAAGAAAATATGTTCAAAGTCTATAGTATTATCTTCTCCAAAATATTGCTGAACATCATTCCAACTCAACTCAACAACTTTAGAATACTCCCCTGCCGGGTCGCCATAATTATCATCCCAGGGAGTAAGAGTTACAGTAACCTTTAAATAAACATCGGAATCAGTTTCACCATAAATAGGAGCAGGAATAACCAAACACAATGGTTCAGCATACCAATCGCCATTTTCATCATCTTCGGTATTTCCTATTTCAGGAGATTCACCCTCATATAGGTTAATTTCTTCTTCTCCTAACAGGTAATCTATATCTACCTCATAATTAGCAGTGTAATGTCTACCATCATCGGTACAATAGTTCGCAAAAACACAGAATTCATATAATTTTACCGGTATGAGATCAAAGAATTGATAACCGTATAAATTCACCTCTCTGTCATCAAAGCAAAGCACTTCAACCGGGACATATTTTTTAGAGCCAGCATGCAAATCAAACACAATTGGTAACGGATCATTGACAAAATTTTCATAATCGCTACCTTCTTTTGGAGCTATCCATATTGGCATTACCCCATCTCCGGGCTCTTCTGCATAAACCATAAAATCGGTTAGGCTAACTTCGGTTGTAGTTTCCCCGTCTGGAATTGGAATAGCAAGCTGCTCATCATAATCTGTAAACAAACCTGATTCATCTACAAGGATAGGTACTACAACCTCTACATTGCCCAAATCATGGGTTAGCATTATCTGTGCATAAGCCGGCACTTCATCTGAACAAGCAGGAATTTCTCCTTCTGCTTGGCGGGTTAAAAAATCATTTAATATTGGTCCTAACTCAATTACCGCCATCTTCTCATCAACTTCCTGTTTTCCTACTGCCTCATCTTGAGTACAGGAAGTGAAAACAAACAATGCCAATACTAAAGAGGCTATATAATATTTGAATATTATCTTCATAATTCAAAATTTTAATTAGAAGAGGTGTCTCTTTTTTTAAGGACACCTCTTTTGTTTGTTTTTAATACTCTTCAAATTCACCACAGGCAACTGGTGTAAAATCTGCTTCGTGTAGCACTGCTGTTCTATCTTCAATATTAGCAGCATTTACCTCTGCATTGGTTAAAGTAAATGTTCTGGTGTAAAACACATTACCCATAGCATCTGCTTCTGGCCATACTCCTCCGGCATAGTCTAGTGTCCAAATTGGGTTTCCATAATCATCACAAGAAGCGTTTTCGTGAATATGTTGTGGAACATCTCCAGTAGTTAACTCAGTAGCTGCTGTAGTGGCCGTTAACAAGTTTCCTTCTAATTTTAAATAAGCAAAACCAACAGCATTAGCATCTCCTAAATTCTTTAAACAAGCTCTATAACGCTTGGCTTCTACACGTGGATCATCAAATGGTGGAGGGTTATCATTTCCACAACCGTAGTTAAAATGGTAATAATCCATTGTTGAGTCATCTTCATCACTATAGAACATTTTGATTTCGTCATCAGTAATGGGTCCTGAAAGAATTACTTCACCGGCATCTTCCGAATTATATTCATCTGTATTATTTAAAGTAATCTCAAAGTAATACGTATCAGTTTCAGCGGTATCCGGTAACCAGAAACATAATGGATCTGCATAGTAATCGCCCGTAATCTCGTCTTCTACCACGGCATTAGAAACCTCGGTATAAAGCGGATCTCCCGATGCATCAGAACCTTCCCAAACATTTACAGTATAGCCTGCAACATAGTGTCTTCCGTTTTCAGATGGGCAGAAGTTACCGAATAGGCAAAACTTGATCAATGGTATAGGCACCAGGTCAAAGAATTGATAACCGTAAAGATTAACTTCTCGGTCATCAAAACATAATACCTCAACATCAACATACTTTTTAGAACCTGCACGTAAATCAAAGTTTATTGGTAACGCATCATTTACAAAATTTTCATAGTCACTACCTTCTTTTGGGGCCATCCAAATAGGCATGGTCATATCATCTGGCTCTTCTGCATATACCCAAAAATCGGTTAAACTTACAGATGTGGTAATTTCCCCATCGGGTATAGGGATTGCCAAATCCTCATCATAATCGGTAAAATAGGTGGTTCCATCAAACATAATGGGAACTACAACATCTTCTTCTCCCAGGTCATGGGTAATTACTACCCTGGCATACATAGGCGTATCTTCTGAGCATTCAGGAATGCTTTGCTTTAAAGCGTCCTGGTTTTTAATAAAATCATTTAAAACGGCCCCCAAAGAGATAGTTGCCATCTCATCGCCCACTTTGGGTTCGCCGGTAGTTTCATCTTTACTACAGGAAGCAAAAAGCATTGCTATAATAACAATACTTGTAAAGTAATTTTTAAAATTTTTCATAATCGAAAGTTTTTAATTAATAAATATTTAAGAATGGTTAATTATATACATGGCTCTATCTCTAGAACAATTGTATTCAATAATGTAAAAGTTGGGGGCTTAAAAAGTAGAGAGGTGGGGTGACTACTTCTAACTAAAATTGCTAGTATAAATGTAGGTTAATTCTTTCCTACTAAGCTATGGGGGATTTCTTCTATTTTTAGCCTAATTATAGAAGTTACTACACTTTCTGATAGTCAATAAGGTCATGAGTAATGGCATAAATGATGCTTTCCAAGATTGTATCAGAATTAGTACGCTTTATAATATTAGAGCGATGTTTTTCTATTGTTTTTGGAGAAATAAATAAAACTTCAGAGATATCTTTTGTCTTATATCCTTTTATTAAAAGTTGAATTATTTCCTTTTCTCTATTTGTAAATTTAAATTCGTTTAATTGCCCATTTTGCTTAAAGCATGCTTCTACCTCGTGTGAAGAGGTACCAATATTGTTATTTATTTCTTCGTTTTGTTCTAAAAAATCAATAAACATCACAAACTGATGCCCAAAGTTCTTATTCAGTTTAGAAAAATTAATACGTGCATTCCTTAACTTATCGTCCCTTAGCAATAGGGTAGTTTTTGTAGCCGCTTTAATATGCTTACCACGGGCAAAATTCCGTAAACTTTCTTTTACTTTTTGTGAGTTTTCACACTTTACAAAGTCTGTGAGTTTTAATCCCTTGCTATTCTTTACCCTAAAACTTTGCTTAAAAGCATCGTTCATAGCTATTATTTCATTTTGATCTAGCAATAAAACGGGTTTTGAGATAAGATTAAACATTCCCATAAAAGCATCTTTCCAAAAATTAGAAAGCGAACGATTTGCATATACCATCTTAATAATCTTACCACAAAGTGCTTCTATTGTGGGAGAGTATACAAATTCATCTACTACTTTCCTAAACCTGCTTTCGGCTTCGGCCCTAAAGCGTTCTTCGGCATAAACTATAAGCCAGGCCTTGGTAAGGAAATGATTTGATTTAAAATTAGCTATGTTTTTAAAATTTTTGCCCGATCTAAAAGAAGCATAATCTAAAAGAATAACATCGGGTAATAAGTTAAGTGCTATATTAAAGCCGGTGTGTAATGAATTAACTTCGGTTAACTCAAAATGCATACTTACCCCCTCCTGTATGCAGTCTACCATGTCTTGCTTGTTCGTAATAAGCAATAATTGTTTTTTATCCGTAATCATATTAAACTATTTTTTGGCTACTAGCCCGTTACTTAAAACCTGGGGTTAGGGCCCAAGACCTTTTGTTAACAGAATTAAAAACATAAAGGCTTTGGGAACCGATGTTTTAATTCGTAATTAACCTGTAAAAAATAGGGGCAATAAATGTTGGGACAAAAAATAAACCTGTTAACAGGTTTTATATTTCCGGGGGGGTGGAAATTTTAATTGAGACTTGGTATTTCAAATATAGGGGATTATCCTTAATTATCGCAAAAAAATTACGTAATATAATACTGACAATCAAACAAATAAGAGCAAGACAAAAGCTAACTATAAATCGACAAGACCTAATTCTTTTTGAAAACTAATAAATTAACTCATAGTAAATCAGTCAGGCATATAAATCTTAATTATTAAATAGAACACCTAAAAAAGTCTTCAGTACTATTTTGAGCTTATAATAAACTTTAAATCATTATTAACACCTGCCTAATCCTGCTTTCTTTTTAGTTAGCAACACTTTAAGTACATTTGCGTCCTTGATAAAAAATATGGCTAAAACCGAAGAAAATATAGAAGTATTAGGGGCTCGCGTCCATAATCTTAAAAATATAGATGTTACTATTCCCAGAGAAAAACTGGTTGTGATCACCGGCCTTTCAGGCTCTGGAAAATCTTCCCTGGCTTTCGATACCATTTATGCTGAAGGCCAGCGCCGGTATATTGAAACTTTTTCAGCTTATGCCAGGCAATTTTTGGGAGGATTAGAACGACCCGATGTTGATAAAATTGAAGGCCTGTCGCCTGTTATTGCCATAGAACAAAAAACTACCAGCAAAAACCCTAGAAGTACGGTGGGAACCATAACCGAAATTTACGATTTCCTACGTCTTCTTTTTGCTCGTGCCGGGGACGCCTATAGTTATAAGACGGGCGAAAAAATGGTGAGCTACACCGATAGCCAAATTAAAGACCTTATTTTAAAAGATTTCAAAGGGAAAAAAGTGAACGTTTTAGCCCCTGTCATTAAATCCAGGAAGGGACATTATCGAGAACTATTTGAACAAATAGCTAAACAGGGATTTTTAAAAGCCCGTGTAGATGGTGAAGTTCGTGACCTGGTAAAAGGAATGAAACTGGATAGGTACAAAACCCACGATATTGAGATTGTAATAGATAGGTTAAAAATTGATGATAAGATAGACGCGCAAAAACGCCTGGACGAGAGTATAAAAACCGCTATGTACCACGGTACCGATACACTTATTATTCTAGACCAGGATACCGGTAATGTACGTTATTTTAGCAGGAACTTAATGTGCCCTACTACCGGAATCTCCTATCCAAACCCAGAACCAAATACCTTTTCTTTTAACTCCCCAAAGGGAGCCTGCCCTAAATGTAACGGTATTGGCACATTGTATCAGGTGGATATCGATAAGATTATTCCAGATTATTCTAAATCGATTAAAAATGGTGCCTTAGCACCTCATGGGCCTCAGAAAAAGAACTGGGTATTCTCGCAATTGGAATTAATTGCTGAAAGATGGAATTTTAAATTAACAGATCCCGTTTCCAAAATTCCGGAGGCGGCAATGAAGCTTATTCTTCATGGCGGAAAAGAAACTTTTACCAAAGAATCTAAAAGCCTTGGGGTAAACCGGGAATTTAAGATCAACTTTGAAGGTGTAGCCACTTTTATTGAAACCACATTTAACAATAACGATTCCAGTTCCCTGAGACGTTGGGCCAAAGAATATATGGATAAAGTTGAATGTCCGGATTGCAAGGGTACACGACTTAAAAAAGAATCGCTTTATTTTAAGATTTACGATAAAAATATAGCCGAACTTTCTTTAATGGATATTGAAGATTTGGCGAAATGGTTTGTAGGTTTAGAGGAAAAGTTAAGCGAAAAGCAAAACCAGATTGCCGCTGAAGTTATCAAAGAAATAAGAACGAGAATTGGATTTTTGGTAGATGTTGGGCTTACATATCTTTCTCTTAACCGCGGATCTAAATCTCTATCTGGAGGAGAGGCACAACGTATACGCCTGGCTACCCAAATTGGTTCGCAACTGGTAGGGGTTCTTTATATTTTAGATGAACCCAGCATTGGATTACATCAAAGAGACAACGAAAAACTAATCAATTCGCTAGTTTCACTGCGAGATATTGGAAATTCTGTCATTGTGGTTGAGCATGATAAAGATATGATAGAACGCGCCGATTATGTTATAGATATTGGCCCGGAAGCAGGAAAACACGGTGGAGAGATTATTAGCGAAGGGCCACCTTCAGCATTAAAAAAACACAAGACGCTTACCGCCTCCTACCTAAACGGGAAGAAAGAAATTGAAGTTCCTAAAGAAAGGCGTAAAGGAAACGGAAAAAACATAGAGCTTAAAGGCGCTTCAGGAAATAACCTAAAGAATGTATCTATTAAAATTCCGTTAGGAAAAATGATTGCGGTTACCGGCGTTTCGGGAAGTGGAAAATCTACTTTAATTAATGAAACCCTCTACCCTATTATGAATGCGCATTATTTTAATGGGGTAAAAGAACCAAAACCCTATAAAACTATTAAAGGCCTGGATAATGCCGATAAGGTTATAGATATTAACCAAACTCCCATTGGCAGGACCCCAAGGTCTAACCCTGCTACTTATACAGGTGTTTTTTCAGAAATTAGAAGTTTATTTGCTAAAACACCAGAAGCTCTTATTAGGGGATATAAACCGGGAAGGTTTAGCTTTAATGTTAAAGGTGGTAGATGTGAAACCTGTAGGGGTGGCGGACTTCGGGTGATAGAAATGAATTTTCTTCCCGATGTGTATGTAGAATGTGAAACCTGCCAGGGAAAACGATTTAATAGGGAAACTTTAGAAATTAGGTATAAAGGAAAGTCTATAGCCGATGTTTTGGAAATGACCATCAATGAAGCGACTGATTTCTTTGAACCTATTCCAAAAATCTATAGAAAACTAAAAACAATTAAAAATGTAGGCCTTGGCTATATTACCCTGGGACAGCAAAGTACAACCCTATCGGGTGGAGAAGCACAGCGAATTAAATTGGCTACCGAACTTTCAAAACGTGATACCGGAAATACTTTCTATATCTTAGATGAACCAACTACGGGATTGCATTTTGAAGACATTCGGGTTTTAATGGATGTTTTAAACAAGTTAACCAATAAAGGAAATACCGTTCTCATTATAGAACATAATATGGACGTGATAAAAATGGCCGATTATATTTTTGATATTGGCCCCGAAGGAGGGAAAAATGGTGGCCAGGTGATCGCCAAAGGTACACCCGAGGAAGTAGCTAAATCGAAAAAAAGTTATACAGCTAAATTCCTTAAAAAAGAATTACACTAACAATACTGAAGAATACTATGAGAAATAACCGACAAAATAAAGCCTGGAACGAAATAAAAACAAACGATTCCTGGGCCATCTTTAAAATAATGGGCGAATTTGTAAATGGCTATGAAAAGTTAAGTCAAATTGGCCCTTGTGTCTCAATTTTTGGTTCCGCAAGAACTAAACCAGACCAAAAATATTACAAATTAACCGAAAAAATTTCCAAGAAAATAGTGGAAAACGGTTATGGCGTTATTACCGGTGGAGGCCCCGGAATTATGGAGGCAGGAAATAAAGGAGCCCATCTTGGCGGAGGAACTTCTGTAGGACTAAATATAGATTTGCCTTTTGAACAACACGATAACCCATATATAGATAACGATAAAAGCCTGGATTTTGATTACTTCTTTGTTAGAAAAGTAATGTTTGTAAAATATTCGCAGGGGTTTGTGGTTATGCCAGGTGGATTTGGCACTCTAGATGAGCTTTTTGAAGCTATTACCCTTATTCAAACCCATAAAATTGATAAATTTCCTATTATTTTGGTAGGAAGAAGTTTTTGGAGCGGATTGGTAGAATGGGTTCAAAATACCCTTTTAGATGAATTTCAAAACATAAGTGCGCCCGATATGGATTTGGTTATGGTAGTAGATACCGAAGATGAAGTGATTGAAATCCTGAACGACTTCTACGGAGAGTATAACCTGAGTCCTAACTTTTAATTAATTCTTTAGTGGGGATAAAAACTTTGAGTATATTTAAGTCGCAATTCTTTTTACACTAAATATACTCCGCTTGAGGTTTTATCTATTTTATCTATTGTTTTTCGTGGCAATTGGATGGGGTTTTGCTCAAAACTCCATCTCTTTAAAAGCCCATTTAAACGATAGTACCCATATTCTCACAATACAACAGGAATTGGTTTATACCAACTCCAGTAAAGATTCGCTTAGCCATATTTATCTTAATGACTGGGCGAATGCTTTTAGTGCAAAAAATACCCCATTGGCAAAACGCTTTGCCGAAGAATTTGCCAGGCGATTTAGATTTGCCAAAGCCGAAGAGCGTGGCGCAACATTTATTAATAATATCACCGATGCTCAAAACGATAGTTTAAAATGGGAAAGGCCAGAACAAGCTCAGGATCTTGTTAAAATAAACCTGGATAAAGCTTTACTTCCCGGGCAGAGCATAGCAGTTAAGTTAGATTATCACGTTAAAATTCCTATAGATAAGTTTACGCGCTACGGAGTAGATTCAGATAACAATTACAAACTTAGATATTGGTATTTTACACCCGGCGTATATGAAGATGGAAAATGGCAGGTATACAGCCATAAAAATTTAGGAGACCAGTATAATGCACTTCACGATGTTGAAATAGAACTTAGCATACCACCTAAATATTATGTAGGATCTGCCCTAAACCTTAAGGGCGTAAATACTATAAACGGTCAAAAAAAGGTTAAACTTTCAGGTACAGATCAATTAGATAGCAAACTTTACCTCACGAGATCTTTTATATTTGAATCTTTGGCGACCAAAGATTATGAAGTAGTCACCAATGTAGATGATGACGAACTTCAGCCCGAAATAAAAAGCATATTACTAGATCGCATCCTGAATTTTTATGAAAAAAAATTAGGAGAATATCCACATAAAAAGATATTTGTAACCCGTGACGATTACTTAAATAGTCCCATCTATGGTTTAAATCAATTACCGGGTTTTATTCGCCCTTTTCCCGATGGTTTTCAATATGACATAAAGCAATTTAAAACCATTACCAACTACATGCTTGAGAATTCTATTCATATTAACCCCCGTAAAGAGCAGTGGGTACATGATGCTATTCTGGTTTCCTTATTGATAGATTATGTGAACGAGTATTACCCACATATGAAACTTTTGGGGAATTTAAGCAACATTATTGGGGTGCGATGGTTCCACGCTGCCGATTTAGAGTTTAATGACCAATACCAATTTCTTTATATGAATATGGCCAGAATGAATTTAGACCAAGCTTTAAGTTCTGCCCAGGATTCACTGGTGAAATTCAATAAAAATATTGCAAACTCCTATAAAGCCGGTATTGGATTAAAATATGTAGAAGATTTCCTTGGGAATAAAAAAGTTACCAAAGCAGTTAAAGACTTTTACCTACAGCATAATATGCAGCCCACTTCTTCTGAAGATTTTCAGCAAATTTTAGAAAATTATGCCACGAAAGATATCTCCTGGTTCTTTAAGGACTATGTAAATACAAATAAAAAAATAGATTTCAGTATAGAAAAACTATATAAAACCCAAGACTCTCTTCGGGTTACTATTAGAAATAAGAGAAAAAGTAATTTTCCTGTTTCGCTATACGGATTAAAAAACGGAGAAATTGTTTTTAAAAAATGGATTGAAAATATTGATAAGACTAAAACTGTTGAAATTGCCAGGCAGGATGTAGATAGACTAGCTTTAAATTATGAACAAAAAATACCGGAATTTAATCAGCGGGACAACTACAAAGCTGTAACTAAACTTTTCAATAAGCCATTACAAATAAGGCTACTTCAGGATATTGAAGATCCAAGATATTCGCAGTTGTTTTTTATGCCAGAATTTAATTATAACCTATATGATGGCATTTCTATTGGGCCTAAATTGTATAACAAAACGGTGCTATCAAAAAACTTCAATTTTAATATTTCCCCAAAATACGGATTTAACAGTGAGACCATTGTTGGTTCGGCTTCGATTACCAACAGGCATCAATTTGCAAACAAAGAACTTTATGCCATTACATATGGTATTGGGGGAACACGTTATTCTTATGGCTATAATTTATTCTATCAAAAATATACCCCTTTTATTAATTTTTCCTTTAGAAATAAATACCTACGCGATAACGAACGCCAAAATCTTCTCATTAGAAATGTAAATGTAAGGCGGGATATGGACCCCAGCCGGGATTTAGAAGAACCTAATTATAATGTGTTTAACATAAACTATCGTTACAGCAAACCGCATCTGGTAGATTATTACTCGGCCTCTTTCGATTTTCAATTGGCAGAAAAGTTTAGTAAAATCTCAATGAGTCTTGAGTATAGAAAATTATTTAAGAATAATCGTCAAATTAATTTACGTTTTTTTACCGGAACATTTCTCTATAGCGATGCTATGGAAACAAACTACTTTAGTTTTGCTTTAGACAGGCCTACAGATTATCTTTTTGATTATAATTATTATGGAAGAAGTCAGGGGTCCGGTCTGTTTAGTCAGCAAATTATTGTAGCTGAAGGTGGTTTTAAATCGCAATTACAACCCGAATATGCCAATCAATGGCTTACCACTTTAAATGCGAGTACCAATCTATACAAATGGTTCTTTATTTATGGAGATGTAGGTTTGGTAAAAAATCAACATCAAAATGCTAAGTTTTTATATGACTCGGGAGTTAGGCTAAGCCTGGTCGATGACTATTTTGAGATATTCTTTCCGGTCTACTCCAATTTAGGTTGGGAAGTTGCCCAGGAAAATTACGATCAAAAAATAAGGTTTATTGTCTCTTTGGACATTAACACACTAATAAAACTTTTTACCCGACGTTGGTATTAACAAATTTTTAATGGCCTTACTTAATTCTTAGCTTTCCCCACCCTTATTGCATAAAAACCATCATATCACAATATTTCAGACATTTTATTAAAATAAAAACAACAAAAAGCCCTTTGAATACACTTTTCTTAAAATATTTTGATTTTAATGAATTGTGTACAATCTAAGTTTTCGTTACATTTGTTGTTCATCAAGAACCTTAGGCCCTGCCTTTAAGGTATTAATTTGAGAAAGTACATATAAAATTCGAGGGTAACCTTTGAAGTATTAAACCCGCTATTAGGGATTCAAAATAACGTTCATGCAAAGCGAAACACAAACTAAAGATTCAATTTCATTTGAGGATTTTAAGGCCCAGGTAATGGCAGATTATAAAGTTGCCGTTACCAGCCGCGAATGCAGTCTACTGGGTAGACGCGAGGTCCTTACCGGAAAAGCTAAATTCGGTATTTTCGGCGATGGAAAAGAAGTGCCACAATTAGCCATGGCCAAAGCTTTTAAAAATGGTGATTTTAGATCTGGTTATTACAGAGACCAGACCTTTATGATGGCCATTAATGAGTTTAGCATAGAACAGTTCTTTGCCGGCTTATATGCTGATTGTAACCTGGAAAATGAACCTATGTCTGGCGGCAGACAAATGGGAGGCCATTTTACCACACATAGCCTCCAGGAAGACGGTAGTTGGAAAAACCTAATGGAGCAAAAAAACTCCAGTGCCGATATCTCTCCTACCGCAGGCCAAATGCCGAGACTTTTAGGCCTGGCGCAAGCATCTAAAATATATAGAAACGTAAAAGGAATTTCCTCTGAAAAATTTTCAGATCAGGGAAATGAAATTGCCTGGGGAACCATAGGAAATGCCAGTACAAGTGAAGGTCATTTCTGGGAAACCCTTAATGCCGCCGGTGTACTGCAAGTACCCATGGTGCTAAGTGTTTGGGACGATGAATATGGAATCTCGGTACACGCAGCCCACCAAACTACAAAAGAAAGTATTTCAGAAATCGTAAAAGGCTTTCAAAGAGACGAAGACAATAAAGGTTTTGAAATAATTGTGGTAAAAGGATGGGATTATGTCGCTCTTATTGAAGCCTACGAGAAAGCTGAAAAAATAGCTCGTAAAGAACATTGCCCGGTTCTTATTCACGTGATAGAACTGACACAACCGCAAGGCCATTCTACCTCAGGATCGCACGAACGCTATAAAGATGAAAAACGCCTTTCCTGGGAGCGCGAATACGACTGTAATGCTAAGTTTAGGGAATGGATTCTTGAAAACAATATTAGTACAAATGAGGAACTGGAGGAAATAGAAAAAGACATAAAACGTGAAGTTAGAGAAGGCAAAAAAACGGCCTGGAATAATTACATACTCCCTACCAAAAACAAACAAAAAGAGCTACTGGCTATACTTGCTAAACTAGCTAAAAATACCGAAGAGAACGATGCGGTTATTACATTGGCCAAAGACCTAAAAGCCAATAAAGAACCTCTTAAAAAAGACCTTGCCATTGCTGCAAGAAAAACTTTAAGAATCGTTAGAAAAGAGACATCTGAAGAGAAGTCTAAACTTATTGAATGGTTAAATGAATTCAATAAGGCTATGACTGATGATTACAGCAGCCACTTACACGCAGCAGCTAAAAATCTTCAGAACGAAGTTTTACCGGAGTATAACGATGATTCCCCTGAAGTAGATGCAAGAATTATTTTACGTGATAATTTCGATCAAATATTTGAGAACAAACCTGAAACCTTAATTTTTGGAGAAGATGCCGGAGAAATTGGTGATGTAAATCAGGGGCTGGAAGGACTGCAAAAGAAATATGGTAAATTACGTGTTGCAGATGTTGGTATTCGTGAGGCTACTATTCTCGGACAGGGAATTGGAATGGCAATGAGAGGCCTTAGACCTATTGCCGAAATCCAGTATCTGGATTATGTGATGTATGCTTTACAAGGTATGAGTGACGATCTTGCTACTTTGCACTATAGAACCAAAGGTAAACAAAAAGCCCCTTTAATTATACGAACAAGAGGCCATCGTCTGGAAGGTATTTGGCATAGTGGCTCACAAATGGGCGGTATTTTAAACCTCATAAGAGGTATGTATGTTTTAGTACCAAGAAATATGACCAAAGCAGCAGGGTTCTACAATAGCCTGTTAGAACAGGATACACCGGCTTTATTAGTAGAATGCTTAAATGGCTACCGACTAAAAGAGAAAAAGCCAGGCAACCTCTCTGAACTTAGAACCCCCATAGGAAAAGTTGAAACAATAAGAGAAGGTGGCGATATCACTTTGGTCTCTTACGGCTCTACGCTAAGAATTGTTGCCCAGGTGGCTGAAGAATTAAGCGAATTTGGGATTGATGCCGAGGTGATTGATGTACAGTCTTTACTACCGTTAGACCTTGAGCACGATATTGTAAAGAGCGTTGAAAAAACCAATCGATTATTAATTATAGATGAAGATGTACCGGGAGGGGCTTCTGCATTTATCCTGGATAAGGTTTTAAACGAACAAAACGCCTGGAGATATCTAGACAGTAAACCGCAAACCCTTACTGCTAAAGAACATAGGCCGGCCTATGGAACCGATGGTGATTACTTTAGCAAACCTTCGGCAGAAGATATTTTTGAAAAGGTTTATGCAATTTTTAATGAGGTAAATCCTGAAGAATTTTCGGCTATAAAATAGAAGGAACTTATGTAATATCTTAAAATACAAATCCCCAATCTAAAGAGAGATTGGGGATTTTTTATTAGTACCCCCAAAGGTCATAATACCCCAAGGCTTGGCCTAAAATAATTTACTACTTCAATTTTCAAAACAATCATATCCTAAAATAATTCCGGAAGTTTTCAGAATAGGATAGCCACTTTGTACTTCTAATACTTTCCAGGTTTAAAGCCATTTAAACTCACTTATTCTAAACCCAATAAAACAATCGTCTACACAGCCTTTTTCAACAAAACCACAATTAGAAATAATTCCATTTTCATCGGTATCAAAATAGATTGTATTCTCTTCCCGATTTACATTTAAATACTCCGAAAAACAGGTTTCGTACAATTCATCTATAAGCAAAGGGTCGAAACCTTCAGCATTGTTACCAATTTCTTCTCCAGTTTCTATATAAGATTCGATTGCTATTTCTATGGGTTCGCCATCTTCATTTCTATCTTGTTTGTAATACGTATATTCCCTTCTAATTACCGTACCATCTTTTACACTTATATGCGTTCTACTTCCATTACCTGTCCAGGAAATCGAATTTACCGTATAGCTATAACTATCTTCATTTTCAGATTTTAATTTCTTCCATAAATCTTTACTATCACTGTAATTAATTCCACTTTTACCGCTGGTTTCCCCTATTTCTAAACGACTACCTGAACATGATAACATAAAAAGGCTTAGCGTAAAAACGAATAAATAATTTAGAACTCTCATAGCTTAATTTTTAATTTATAAATAATAGATGCGGAAGCCTATAATTGGTTGCGTTGTTATTTAAAAACTAATTTCGCTGTGTCGTGAGATGCTACATCCAGTTTCGCTTACTAACTTCAGCTTTATATAAGACATAATTTATGTATTGCAAAATGTCTTTGCTAACAGCATAAAACTTAAGATCACCACCGGCGGTATGAAAAACAACATTCACCAGGTTTCTTCTG
This sequence comes from Salegentibacter sp. BLCTC, assembly GCF_015143665.1. NCBI lineage: Bacteria > Pseudomonadati > Bacteroidota > Flavobacteriia > Flavobacteriales > Flavobacteriaceae > Salegentibacter > Salegentibacter sp. BLCTC. The sequence goes on from NZ_WYEW01000002.1 coordinate 188,255, forward strand.
CGATACCAAATAGGTTGCTGCACACTTATAGATTGTATTTTAAACAATTGAAGGGTTTCTTCAGTTTTGTTCCAAAAGCCTTTTTTCTTTTGTAAAAAATCTTCGGTAAAAATTAATTTTCTAGCCCTAAATGCCAGTATTTGTAATGTTATTGCTATCAATATATACACGCCTACCAACATTAGCACAGCCCATAATTTAAAGTCTACAAAATCGGTAAAATACCAGATATAAAGAAAGATTAATATCGGCACCATACTCAATAAAATCTTTCGAAAGAGTAATAAATTATCAGGTTTAAAAACAGTTTTAAAATTAGTATGGGAAGATTCACTGTATAAAAAAGACTTTATCTTCTCTACAATTTGCTTTCCAAGACCCGGAATCTTTATTTTATTCTTCTGAAGTTCATTTTCACTGCTTGATAACGAAATTTGAGCCTCATAAAGGTTAAGCCGCTGCTGTACCGGATTGGTGGTTATCCGCATTAATTGAAGCCTTCTGGGTTGAAGCGATACCTTTGTATTGGTTTTTAAACCCATCTCCACTTCAAGCTTTTCCCTTGTTTGCCGAACTTTAAGTCCATAATATTTAATAAAAACCTCAATAATGGTAATGCCTATACTTAATATTAAAAGCAACACAAAAAGCAAGGCACTATATCCAATAGACTGAAGCACCCCCGAAAATTGATCTACATAAACTTCAACATCATCCAGGCGATCTTTAAAGTAAGTGTTGGCCCGGTTATAAATTCCCATCACAAAGGCAACAACCAGCGATAGCCCACGTAGATAATTTGTGCTTATTCCTATTTTTAAAAGGCTTAGAATACCAACTTTATGCGTCCAAATTTCACGATCTTCGGCCTCTACTCTTTTTTTATCTATTTGATTTGCTTCTACTTTTTCAGATTTAGCTTTTAAAAGAATTTCTGAAAGTCTATTCGCATCATTTTCTGAAATAGCTTGTATTTCTACCTCCTGTTGGTTACTTCCGGCGGTATCTATAACCAGGCTATAAACATTGATTATCCGCTGAAGGATAGAACGTTTAAAATATACCTGTTGAATCTTATCAAAAGGAATCGCTGAATTTTCAGTAGAAAAAATTCCCTTTTCCAATACGAATTCCTCACGTTCATAATCAATATAGAAAATGAATTTAAGGTAATAGACATAACTGTAGATTAAAGTTAAACCCATCAATACCACCAAGCCTATGCCTGTATAAATTAAAGTAGTTTTGCTAGAGCCGCTCAACAATAAGTAAGCACCCATAGCCCAAAATATTTTTACAAGTTTATAGAGACTGGAAATGAAGATGAGTAAAATTCCGGCTATAGATTGTCTTTGTGCAGTATGATAGGCTTTAGAATTCATCTTTAGAAATCTTAACCGCAAGGGCTTCTTTTAGCTGCAATGCCATTTTTGGATCAAGGCCAGGAATCGTAATATCACTTCCGCTTCCTCCCGCCGTAAAAATATTAAGGTTAGAAATACCCAGGATCTTATCCCAAACTCCCCTTGAAATTGAAACATGTTGTACCCTGTTAAACGGAACTATTGTTGTTTTATTAAAGATAAAACCACGCTTATAAACGATATCCTTTTCCCGTACGGCATAGCCCAGGCTTTGTAACAATTTATAATTATTCCAAAATCTAAAAATAAAGGCGGCTATAACAACAGCTAAAAGGATGCCTGTTTGCCACTGGTTTAGTTGAAAAAACCATAAAACACCAAGTATAGTAAACAAGACGAGCATAAATATGCCCGTCTGAATATTCATTTTTATAAGGTATGTAGACGAAACAGAAGAATAAGCTACCGACTCATATTTGGGTAAAGAGGCTAAATCAATCTGATCGTTACTAAAATCTTTACCTAAGGAATCCATTTTTTATCAAAATTGGGTTTTCTTTTCTCTAAAAAGGCATCGCGCCCCTCCTTGGCTTCGTCGGTCATATAAGCAAGACGGGTTACTTCTCCGGCAAAAACCTGCTGGCCAACCATTCCGTCATCAGTCATATTCATCGCGTATTTCAACATTTTTATAGAAGTTGGCGATTTAGCCATAATTTCCTGGGCCCATTCATAAGCCGTATCCTCCAGCTCATCATGAGGAATCACGGCATTTACCATGCCCATTTCGTAAGCCTCTTGTGCCGAATAATTTCTTCCCAGGAAAAAGATTTCGCGAGCTTTCTTCTGGCCTACCATTTTTGCTAAATATGCCGATCCATAACCCGCATCAAAACTCGTTACGTCAGCATCGGTTTGTTTAAAAATAGCGTGTTCTTTACTGGCCAGTGTTAGGTCGCAAACCACATGCAGGCTATGCCCACCGCCAACAGCCCAACCGGGCACAACACAAATTACAGCTTTAGGCATAAACCTTATTAAACGCTGTACTTCCAGTATATTTAACCTGTGATAGCCGTCTTCCCCAACGTAGCCTTGATGACCACGTGCTTTTTGATCTCCACCACTACAAAAAGCCCATTTTCCATCTTTAGAAGAAGGGCCTTCAGCTGAAAGTAATACACAGCCAATTGTGGTATCTTCATGCGCATCGTGAAAAGCGTCTAAAAGCTCTGATGTAGTTTTAGGTCTAAACGCATTTCTAACTTCCGGACGGTTAAAGGCAATTCGGGCAACACCTCCGGCTTTTTTATAAGTAATATCTTCGTATTCTTTTACAGTTTTCCAATTAATTTCACTCATAATTCTTTATTTTATCCAAAAATAAGCTTTTCAAATTATCTTAATATCTTTGTAGAGCAAATAGATTTGCATTGTTTTTGCTATACTAAAACAAAAGCCCTGATAATGAAATTTCGTTTACTCCTTATAAGCACATTTTTTTTAAGTATAACACCTGTTTTTTCTCAGGAATACTGGGACATGGCCGATTTTGAAATTAGCAATTATAGCATTGAACCCGCCTGGAGCGATCTAAGTTTTGGGCAACAATTTTTTCAGGGGGATTTTGATCTTCCCAGTGGAGAATTTCTAAATGTAGACCAAAATAAGCGTGCTACCGTAGATATGGTAGGAATTCTTGAGCAGCAACGCAATATGAAAAAACGCAGCGTAGATATTGGAACACCTTTACCTACAACTACTCAGAAAAAGAAAGCTTTCGAAATTTCTAATAATTATAGGCTTAGAGATAATGATGAAGTGTATAACGATGCGCTTAACTCAAATCCTTATTATCAAAACCAGCGAATTTATCAAAATGCCTTACATAGGCAACACCAGCGCCGAATGTATTACGGCTCTTACTATTATGCGCCTCGGGGCCGTTATTATTAGTCTTCTTTAAGATAAAGGCCGTTATCCTTAATCTCTATTTTTCTTTGCTTATAAAGCGTACCGGCAGCACGTTTAAAACTCTTTTTACTAATTCCCAATTGACCGTGAACAGCTTCGGGAGAAGACTTATCGGTAAGGTTTAAGTAGCCATCATTTTGTTTCAGCTTATCTAGAATAAGTTGGGCATTTGGCTCAATACTTCTATAACCCGGCCTTTGTAAACTTACGTCAATTTTACCATCAGCACGTGTTTTCTTAATAAATCCGCGCATTTCATCCCCTACGTTTATTTCCTGAAAAACATCGTCATGATAGATTAAACCTAAATGCAGTTGATTAATAATCACATTATAGCCTAAATCGCTTTTATTGCTTATTATTAAATCTACTTCTTCGAAAGGAGCTACGGTTAAGGACGAATTATCCAGGAATGCATGTACTTTACTGGAAGCAACCAAACGGTTGGTATCCTCATCTAAATAACAAAATACAAGGTAACGCCCACCTTTTTTCATGGGGTAAGCCTGTTCTTTAAAGGGTACAAAAAGATGTTTCTCCAGCCCCCAATCTAAAAAAGCACCAAATTCTGTAGTCTCTACGCATTTTAAAAAAGCGAATTCATCTAATTTCACCAGGGGTTCTAAAGTGGTTGCAACCGGACGTTCTTCGTGATCAAGGTATACAAAAACTTCAATTTCCTCCCCTATTTCAAATGTTTCGGGAATGTATTTATTGGGAAGTAAAACTTCATTCCCATCTTCATCGGTTAAAAATAATCCGGGTTCGGTTTCCCTTACAATATGAAGTGTATGATTTTCGCCAATTCTAAGCATAAGCTATATTTTGGAAACAAAGATACTTTATATTTACGGGCTTTTCTGCAAAACAAAAAAAATCCGTTTTCATACTCGGAAAACGGATTTCTATATAGTTTTAAAATCAAGTTTATTTAAAAACACTTTCTTTCTTAAAATGTTTGGTAAGTAGGTAATATACCACCGCACGATATTTGTTACGATTAGATTTACCGTATTTTTCCATAACGGCATTTAAACCAACATCCAGCTTTTCATCATCTTTTAAACCTAATTTTTTAATAAGAAAATTACGCTTCACGGTTTCCATTTCAGATTCTGAAGAACTGGAAACAGTCTCGGCATCACTTCTAAAAATACTGGGACCACAAGATTCTGTTACTTTTCTCAATAAATCTACATCGGGATTTTCTCCAGTTTTATCTTTTACATCCTGGATGTACTTACCTACCTTTTCATCGGTTTTTGTACTCATAATTAATAGTTTTTAGTTATTCTTCACTAATTTACTCAAAAGAGCCATATTTAAAAATTAAAATGCTCAAGATTTCATAAAATTAAAATATTCCAAAAGTACCTCGTCATTAATTTTTCTTGGCGTAAAAATTTCCAGGAGTTTTGGCTTTTCAGCAGGTTTAAAAAATTCTTTAAGATGCTCTTGTATCTCCTCAGAATTTTTAGCCGCTTTATACTGAAAACCATACATTTCACTCAGGTGTTTCGCCTGAAGTTGGTGTGTGGTTTCAAAATACTTTTCAAAATTATCGGTATTCTTATTTCCGGGGAGGATCCTAAAAATTCCACCACCGCTATTATTTATAACGATTATCCTAAAATTTTTAGGGATATAATTATTCCATAATGCGTTACTGTCGTAGAAAAAACTAAGATCTCCAGAAATTATTAGTGTTGGTTCAGCTTTTACACACGCAGCTCCTACTGCCGTTGAAATGCTTCCGTCTATCCCACTGGTGCCTCGATTACAAAAAATACGTAAACTTTCTTTCCACTTAAATAATTGCGCATATCTAATGGTAGAACTATTGCCCAGGTGTAACATATAATTTTCGGGCACATGTGGAACAATCTCCTGCATAGCCTTCAAATCTGAATAAGGAATTTCATTCATATATTCCTCATGACGCACTTGCCGATGGCTTTTTACTTCTTTCCAATAAGTTCCATAATCGCTTTGAACTTTATCTGTTAGCGGAAAAAAATGAGTAAAGAAAGAGTTTACTGTGGTCTCAAAATGTTTATTTAAGCAAAAAAATGTATTATATGCCTTCTTAGGATCAATATGCCAGTGTTGCTGTGGTTGAAAGTTCCTTAAAAAGGCTTTAATCTTCTTAGAAACAATCATGCCTCCAAAAGTAAGTAAGATTTCCGGTTGAAGCTTTTTAAACAGTTCCTCACTATCCCGATCTTTTTCTATAGGACCAATTAGGGTATCTATTCTTGTGAAAAAATCGGGGTGATTTAAATTGGAAGTGGTTTCGGTAAGCACAATAACCGACTCATCTCTGGCCAGTACTTCTAAAAATTCCTGCTCAACAATATTGGGTTGTGCTACCCCAACTATTATCATTTTACGTTTTGCCTTATTCCAAAGCTCGGCATAGCCCTGTAGCTGTTTTTGGGTATAGCTTCGTTCTACAATTTCAGGTAAGATTTGCAATGGGTTTACGTTCACATTTTCCACCAAATCATATAAGGGCTCATAAAATGGCACATTAATATGAACCGGCCCTTTCCCCTCTATCGCTTTGTTAAGTGCCAGATTTATTTCACGTTCATTGTGCTTTTGAGACTCAAACTGCTTTTGCTGAAGTTTTTTGTCGGTAGCTTCAGCATCCAAAACCAATTCGGAGTGTAAATTTGCTGAATACAGAATATGGTTTTCAAAAACGTTTTTTTGCCTAATGGTTTGACCATCCCCAATATCTATACGCTCTACGGGCCTGTCGGCCGAAATTATCACCAAAGGAATATCGCTGTAAAAAGCTTCTACAATAGCCGGGTAATAATTTAACAAAGCAGAGCCCGAAGTACAAACCAACGCTACAGGCTTTTGAAGCTGCTGTGCCATTCCCAGGGCGTAGAAAGCAGCACATCTTTCATCTACAATACTGTAAGGCTTAATACTTGGATGATGTGTAAAGCCAATAGTTAATGGAGCATTTCTGGAGCCGGGGGAAATTACTACGTGATGTATGTTTTTAGCAACGCATAGCGCTACAATAGATCTTGCAACAGGTATTTTAGAATATTTCACAAAGTTTATTTTTAAAAGCAGGTCTTATGAAAACCGTACAAGGTTCCAAAACCTGGAAGGCCATAAATTTTTAATCACGTCAACCTGAACTTGTTTCAGGTTCTAAGCCGAATAACTACATAGATTCTGAAATAAATTTAGAATGACGAGAAAGTTTATAGTAGACCTTATAGTATTTAAAACCTAATTGGTCATTATAATCAACTCAAAATTACAATTTCAAAAGCATTTTGAGAGAAAGTTTTGCCCTTATTTAACAAGTACAGATTTTATGGTATGAGACTTATTCACCGTCTCCTCCCATTCATCAACAGGATTGGAATCTTTTGTAATTCCGCCCCCAATAAACAGGCTGGCCCTGTCGGCTTCTAATTTCATACAGCGAAGGTTTACAAATAACGAAGTATGCTTTAAAACACTCGCGTAGGCCTGGTTTTCCTGATTTCTTCGATTACTGCTACGTTTAACTTCTTTTTTCATATTCATTTCTCCCAAAAATCCAGAATAGAACTCACGCTTATAGCCTTCACTTTTAAGAATAAACCTTTGTGCTTTTATCTTTGGAAGACCGCATACGGCGGGAGTTGGATGCAAAGCTAAAATTAAACTTTTAAGCTTAGATTTTTCCAAATCCAGTATTCCCTGAATATCTGTTTGTAAATGCAATAAATTTCCAGCTTTGGTAGTATAGGGCTCAGATCTATAAATTTTGCCCGAAACCTTATCCTGCAGGTTTTCCAGGATAGAATCTGTAACAATTTGTTGCTCTTCAATTTCTTTCTCTCCCCAATTTACATTACTTGTTCCTGCAAATGCCTGCGTTCCGGCAAGAGACATGGTTTTAAACTTATTGCGCTCTACATTTAAAAGGGTTTCGGGCGTGGCACCCAACCAGGTTCCTGTTTCGGGGTGGAACCAATAGTACACAAAAGCAGTCTCATATTTCTTGAGTAGATTTTTAAAAATCTCAACCGCATTAAGTTGTGTTTGCACGTCTTCTTTTCGGGATAACACTACTTTTTTAAATTCATCCTGTTGAATAGCTTCAATTCCTTGCTGAACCAATTCTTCGTGCTGTATTTTAGATTCAGTATTGGTTAACTCGGGAGGAAAATGCTGCTCTTCCTGCTTTTCTATAGCCGAAGTTGTAGGCGAATATTCTGTAGCAATACTTTCTGCACTTTCAGAAGGAACAAAAAGTGCACTCTTAGGGTTTTCAAAAGGGGCAAAAACAAAACCGCTTTCCTCATAAGATGATGTTTGGTAAGTTTTATCTGAATCCTGAAGCAAAGCCCTTGTCAACCCATTTTTGTCATTAGGATTTCTATATGCCACAAATGGATTTCCACTACGAATTTGCATCTCTAATTTTATAAAAAAATCTTCGCTATTCATTTTCTACTTCTTTTTAGGCAATGCTATGGTAGTAAGTTTTACGATAGAAATAAGGTTTTTATCCTCATCGGTAACCTTTATTTCAAAAAGTTGGGTGGTACGGCCTTTATGAACAAAGCTGGCTTTAGCATAAACAACACCTTCTGAAATACTTTTTACGTGATTGGCCGAAACTTCAATCCCGCGAACATAAAATTTATCGGTATCCAAAAAAACATAGCTTGCCAAACTCCCTACACTCTCTGCCAAAGCCACACTGGCCCCACCGTGCAATACACCATCGGGCTGGTGAACTTTTGAAGTAACCGGCATTTTAGCGATTAAATAGTCTTCTCCTACCTCGGTAAACTCTATCTCAAGAGTTTCCATAAGCGTATTTTTACAAACTTTTTTAGAAAGCTCCAGAAGTTCTTCTTTGGTCATAGCAATAAGATTGGTTTCTTTGCAGGCCACCTCGGGTAAACCGAGAGGCACTTTATAAAAATCTTTTTTGATTCGCAGTAAGCTTCGAATCATTTAAGCCTTTATTATTGAGTAAAAATACAAAACCGCCCTAAAAGATGAGTATTGAAAAGGAGCTTTCTTATCAAATTACCAATACGTATAGTGTTTTAAACCATTTCACTGAAAAAACAAAAACGGTATGGCTGGTTTGCCACGGAATTGGTTATTTGAGTCGCTATTTTCTTCGGCATTTTTATCATTTAAATACTGAAGAAAATTATGTGATCGCCCCACAGGCACAATCCAAATATTATCTCAATAACCAATATAAACACGTAGGTGCCTCCTGGCTTACCAAAGAAAGAACCGAGGCCGAAATAGAAAATGTACTAACTTATTTAGACGGGGTTTATACAGCCGAAAATCTTAAAAATGCACCAAGGCTTATTATTTTGGGGTATTCTCAAGGAGTTTCGGTGGTAACCCGTTGGATAGCCTCCCGTAAAATTAATTGCGAAGAACTGATTATGCATTCAGGAAAAGTTCCAGCCGAATTAACAAGAGAAAGCTTTCAGTTTTTAAAAAATACTAACTTCAGTTTTATTTATGGAACCGAAGATGAATACCTGAAAAACGGAATTATTAAAGTGGAAAAAGAACGATTAAAAGATCTTTTTCCACAAAATTTTAAAATAAAAACCTACAAAGGTGGTCACGAATTTAATACTGCACTTATAACGGAATTTGCTTAAATTGACTTTTCGGCTACACATTCAAAGCTTTTAAATGAAACAAAAAATTACTTCTAAAAAATCTATCCTAAAAAGTATAGGGCCGGGCTTTTTGTTAGCCGGGGCTGCAATTGGTGTTTCACATTTAGTACAGGCCACAAGGGCCGGTGCCGATTACGGTTTTATCTTAATTTGGGTTTTAATTATAGCTTGTGTTTCAAAATATCCATTTCTGGAATTTGGTTCTCGTTTTGCCGCAGGTACCGGAAACCATTTAATTACCGGCTACAAAAAACTCGGAAAATTCCCTTATTGGATTTATATCCTAATCACCATAGGAAGTATGTTTATTATACAAGCTGCAGTAACCATTGTCACTGCCGGTTTAGCCGAGCGTTTATTTAATTTTGGTTGGCCGCCATTTCTATGGAGCGCAATTATTCTTATTGCCTGTATCGCTCTGCTTTTAATAGGAAAATATCCCGGCCTCGATAAAAGCATGAAAATTATCGTTACGGTATTAACCCTTGCAACCCTGGCTGCCGTTATCCTGGCCTTTAGCCCCGAAACTATAAATAATGCAATAAGCACACAGCCACCTTCGCTTTGGACAACAGCAAGCCTGGGGTTTATAATCGCTTTTATGGGCTGGATGCCTATTCCTCTAGATGCTTCGGTGTGGCATTCTATATGGACTCGCGAAAAAGCCAGCCAGAACAAAAACAAAATTTCGGTTAAAGGAGCTTTTGCCGATTTTAACCTGGGATATCTTTCGGCCGCATTTATTGGTTTACTTTTCTTTTTACTGGGAGTTTTAGTAATGTTTGGCAGCGGTACTTCATTCTCCAGCAACAGTGTAGAATTTTCAAGTCAGTTGGTAGATTTATACGGAAAGACCCTTGGCGAATGGAGCAAACCTTTAATATCGGCAGCTGCTTTTATTACCATGTTAAGTACGGTTATAACAGTTACTGATGCCTATCCAAGAGTGATTTCAGAATTAAAAGATCCTGAAAAAGATAAACCTGAAGATAAAAAAGGCAAATGGCAGGTATACTGTGTTTCTATCTTTATTATCCCTATTCTTTCACTTTCAATTTTGTATTTTCTTTCAGGATCATTTACCATTTTGGTAGATTTTGCTGCCGGACTTTCATTTCTTTCAGCTCCCTTTCTGGCCTGGTTTAATTACAAACTGGTAAGCGGAGAACAAATGCCGGAAAAACATAGGCCGGGAAAAAATTATAAAATTTTCAGCTTAGTTTGTTTTGCGCTTTTAGTGGCCTTTAACTTTGTGTATTTATATTATAATTTTTTGACTTAGTTTTTTAATCAAATGATTCTTGCACACTAAGTTCACCTTAAGTAAACTACCTCTTGGCAAGCCCACGAGGCATTCGTTGGAAACAATTTTTTAATTTCGAGGCAAGCCCCGGGGTATTAAATCCTTTGGCGGTGCCAATTAAACACAGGAATTTTTATCAACCGAAAACACTTTTTCTTTTAATACTTCAATATCACCATTAGCTGTAAGCTTAAGGTGATACCTATTGGTTTGAATTGGCGTGCAATAACTAACAGTTTTTAATACTATAAGTTCAAAACTGGAATTTGTAGCTTTTATAGCACCGCCATCAATATCATTAATTCTATAATAATAATCGTTTGCACGAATCCAAAGCAAAGCCTCTTCCTTTGTATTTATAGCACCTAAAAATTGCAGTAAATCGTCTGTAGAAGCAACCAGGTTGTTTTCATTATCGGCTTGATATTTTAAATAATAAAAACATAATCCCGGTAAGCAACTGGGAGCAAAACCGTATTCCGGTTTTAAATTGTTAAACTCCTCCTTGCACATATCGTCTTCTTCACTGGCACATAGCACTCCGTTTTGACCTATAATTTTTTCGTTAAAATCATTCGGGCCGTTTACCAAAGCATATACAAGCTCCCAATAATTGTTTTCTATACCGGGATCCAGGTCATGAAAAGGATATTCTTCTGAAATTGGCTCAAAGCCTTTGGTAGAAATAGTGTCGTCAGTACTACAGGAAACAAAAAGAACGAGTGTAAAAAACAATATTGATATTTTCATAATAATCGATTTCTTAATAGATACAAAATCCCTAAAAAGTTGCGTTTAAAAATAAAAAAAGCGCAATCAAATTAATGATTACGCTTTTTGGTATTATTATTTAAGCTCGATTTTTAAAGATCCCGAAACAGGTTCGGGGTAAGCGATTCGCACACTTTTCAAAAACTCCAAACGAAAATTGAATTTTTCGAGGAGGCTGTCTAAAAAGTCTATTCTCGTCAAGCTGAACTTGTTTCAGCTTCTAACATGTTTTTAATTACCAACACGTTAGATCTTGAAATAAATTCAAGATGACGGTTTTAAAACCTTTTCTGACAGCTTCAAGCGATTCGCACATTTTTCAAAAACTCCAAACGAAAATTGAATTTTTCAAGATCCCGAAACAAGTTCGGGATAAGCGATTCGCACATTTTTACAAGCGCAAAGCGCCTGTAAAAATGGCTCTCTGCTTACTTCACTTCTTCAAAATCTACATCTTCTACGTCGTCTCCGCTTTTAGAGTTTCCTCCGGCTTGCTGGCCGCCTTCGGCTCCGGTAGCACCTTGTTGCGGTCCTGCCTGGCCTCCCTGGGCTTCAGCTTGTGCTTTATACATTTCTTCGGAAGCAGTTTTCCAGGCTTCGTTCAATTTGTCTAAAGCAGGAGTAATTTGATCCAGCTCTTTAGTTTCGTAAGCTTTCTTCAATTCTTCTAAAGCTTCTTCTACCGGCTTTTTCTTATCTTCAGAAATCTTATCGCCAAATTCTTTTAACTGCTTTTCAGTTTGGAAAATCATAGCATCAGCTTCGTTAAGCTTATCTACTTTTTCTTTGGCTTTCTTATCGGCATCAGCATTTGCTTCAGCTTCCTTCTTCATTTTCTCGATTTCTTCCTCGGTTAACCCTGAAGATGCTTCAATACGAATATCCTGAGATTTTCCGGTTGCTTTATCGGTAGCACTTACTTTAATGATACCATTGGCATCAATATCAAAAGTTACTTCAATTTGAGGTGTTCCTCTTGGCGCTGGTGGAATTCCGTCTAAGTGGAATCTACCAATAGTCTTGTTATCGGCCGCCATTGGACGCTCCCCTTGCAATACATGAATTTCTACTGATGGCTGATTATCGGCCGCGGTAGAGAATGTTTGCGATTTCTTGGTAGGAATGGTAGTATTGGCTTCAATAAGTTTTGTGTTCACTCCTCCCATAGTTTCAATACCTAAAGAAAGTGGTGTAACGTCAAGTAGCAATACATCTTTTACATCTCCGGTAAGTACACCACCCTGGATAGCTGCACCAATAGCAACAACCTCATCTGGGTTTACTCCTTTAGAAGGTTTTTTACCGAAAAATGCTTCTACTTCTTCCTGAATTTTAGGAATACGGGTAGAACCACCAACAAGAATTACCTCATCGATATCGCTTTTTGAAAGCCCGGCATCACTAAGTGATTTTTTAACAGGCTCCATAGAACGAGTCACCAACTCTGCAGCCAATTGCTCAAACTTAGAACGGGTAATTGTTTCTACAAGGTGCTTTGGGCCACTTGAAGTTGCAGTTACATAAGGTAAGTTAATTTCAGTTTGACTTGAAGAAGACAACTCGATTTTAGCTTTTTCAGCAGCTTCTTTTAAACGCTGAAGTGCCATTGGGTCTTTTCTAAGATCTATATCTTCAGCCTTTTGGAAAGTATCTGCAAGATAGTCTATTAACACCTCATCAAAATCATCACCACCAAGGTGCGTATCACCATTTGTAGATAATACTTCAAATACACCATCACCTAATTCAAGGATAGAGATATCAAAAGTACCTCCACCAAGGTCATAAACTGCAATTTTTTGATCCTGGGATTTCTTATCTAAACCGTATGCAAGCGCAGCTGCAGTAGGCTCGTTTATAATTCGGCTTACTTTTAAACCTGCAATCTCCCCGGCTTCTTTTGTAGCCTGGCGCTGAGAATCGTTAAAATATGCCGGTACGGTAATTACTGCTTCATTTACTTCCTGCCCAAGGTAATCTTCTGCTGTTTTCTTCATTTTCTGAAGTACCATTGCAGAAAGTTCTTGTGGAGTATATTTTCTACCATCTATTTCTACACGAGGGGTATCATTATCACCTTTTACTACTTTATAAGGTACCCTACCGGCTTCTTTAGAAGACTCAGAGTATTTATTCCCCATAAAACGCTTAATAGAAGAAATAGTTTTGGTTGGGTTAGTAACTGCCTGACGCTTGGCCGGGTCACCAACTTTTATTTCGCCACCTTCTACAAAAGCAATTACAGAAGGGGTAGTTCTTTTTCCTTCAGCATTAGGTATTACCGTTGGTTCATTTCCTTCCATTACGGAAACGCACGAGTTGGTAGTACCTAAATCAATTCCAATTATTTTACTCATAACTTTATACGTTGAATTTTATATTATTGATTTCAATTCTTCGAAGTCTTAAAGTCAATCTTTATGCCAGCGAAAAACTTATGACAGGTTGTCATTTTTTCAACCAGGCACTTGTCAAATATGCGCTTTTCCTTGTAATAAAAAGTAATTCAACACAAGTCAGGTTCCCTTGTAATAAATTACCTCCTGGCAAGTTAACAAGGCATTAAATGGAATATTTTTTAAATTCGGGGCAGTCTTAGAGTATTTATATATCGAATAAAACACAATAAGAATACTATTAAATTTGAAGTATTTGCTCAGCATAAAGATGTTAGCAGTTTTTAATTTTTAATGTGATTTACTATTTACGAAATCGTTTTAATATTTCAATAAAACATTCTCTTTCATGTTAGCAAATCCTTACTTTTGCGGTAAAATAGGAGATTTATAATGCGGAAAATTGAATGTATTAGCGTTTTTGATATGTTGAAGGTTGGTGTAGGTCCCTCCAGTTCACATACCTTAGGTCCCTGGCGAGCTGCCCAAAGATGGATTGCAGAGTTAAAGAAAAAAAGAACTTTTGAAGAAGTTAAACATATTCACATAGATCTTTATGGCTCTCTTTCGCTTACCGGAGTGGGTCACGCTACCGATATCGCTACTATTTTAGGTCTTTGCGGACATGATCCTGTAACTATGGACATTTCTATTATTGATTCTGAAATCCAAAACATCAAAGAATCAAAGAAACTTCTACTTAATGGTGAAAAGAGCATTGATTTTAGTATCACTAACGATATAAAATTCAATAAGAAATTCCTTGAATTTCATCCTAATGGAATGACATTCCGTGCAGAACTTAAAAGCGGTAAAAAAACATCCTCATCTTTTTACTCTATTGGTGGCGGTTTCGTGGTAAAGAAAGAACGTAAAAACGCCAGTAAGAAAATGAAAAGCTTTATGGAGTTTCCATTTTCTATTGAAAAAGCTACCGAACTACTGGCCTATTGTAAATCTGAAAACAAGCCTATTTCTGATATTGTTCTTGAAAATGAAAAATCCCTTAGAAGCGAAGAAGAAATAAACGCCGGTTTAAAGCAAATTTGGGATGTAATGCTAGAATCTATGTACATTGGTTGCCATACCGAAGGTATACTACCCGGCGGCCTTAACGTAAAACGCCGCTCTTTTGAAATGCACCAACGCCTTATTGGCGAAGAAAAATATGATTCTCCTGAAGATTGGATTACCGCGATTAGAAGGACCGAAGTAAAGTTTAGGCAAATTCTTAAATGGGTTAGCTGCTTTGCCATAAGCGTTAACGAAGTAAACGCGTCTTTGGGACGTGTGGTTACCGCACCCACCAATGGTAGTGCAGGTACTGTTCCTGCAGTGATGATGTATTATATGGTGATAGAAAACCACAAAGCTACTTTTGAAGATATGAAGCGTTTTATGCTGGTAGCAGGTGAGATTGGCAGTCTGTTTAAAAAAGGAGCCACTATTTCTGCTGCTATGGGCGGTTGCCAGGCAGAGATAGGTGTATCATCGGCGATGGCGGCCGGTGGATTAACAGAACTACTGGGAGGAACCCCGGAACAAGTACTTATGGCTGCCGAAATTGCTATGGAACACCACCTGGGCCTAACCTGCGACCCTATAGCCGGTTTAGTACAGGTACCCTGTATTGAAAGAAATGCCATGGGCGCCATAAAAGCCATTAATGCGGCAGAAATAGCCCTGGAAAGCGATGCAACAAAAGCAAAAGTACCTCTGGATAAAGTGATTGAGACTATGTGGGATACCGCCAAAGATATGAATTCGAAATATAAAGAAACTTCAGAAGGCGGCCTCGCAGTTAAAGTGAATTTAAGCGATTGTTAGCCTGTTTTCGGTTGTGGGTTTTCAGTTTGGCATTTTTCGTTCGTGGTTTATTGTTTTTAAAAGTCTGCTGAGACTGTAAACTGCTTGATGAGTTCATCCTGTTCTCGCTTCACGGCATTGTGCGAAATAGAAAAGGTCTTTCAATAAAAATTTCGTGAATTTGTGGCTTAAAACAAATACAGTTTTAAATTGCAGTAATATTTAAAATAAAAATCTTGCAGTTCCCTAAAATACCACCTAAAGTCGGTAACCTGTTTCGCAATTATTGGTTGATGATAGGATCCTATTTTCTGTTTTTCTTTTTAATGGGATTCTTAAATACTTTTTTACCCGACTTAGACCTGGAAAAATATCAGCAAACCGAGTTATTTAATTTAATGAACGAAAGTCCCCTGGCTTTTGTTATTATGGCAGTGATTATTGCCCCGGTGTTGGAAGAAAGTATGTTTAGAACGCTTATTAAACCCTCTTTTACCGAAATACATATTTTCTGTTGTGCTTTGCTTGCCTTTTTCGGCTTAGGTTTTATACCCCAGGAGGCTGATTCTTTGCTAAAATATGGACTGGTAATTTTAGCGGCTATTATCATCTTTCTTTTCTTACAATCTCTTAAACCTTCACGAATCATTAGAATATTCCGTATTCTTCTATACCGATATTATAGAGTTGTATGGCTACTTACCGCAGCTCTTTTTGGTTTGGTTCACATCTGGAATTATGTTGAAGGTTGGCAATTTGATCTCATTTTATTTCTCTTAATTTTCCCAAGAATTATTGCTGGTTACTTTTTTGGAAAAATAAAAATTGAAAACAATAGCCTTATTTGGCCAATTGCCATGCACGCTATGAATAATGGTGTTGTGGTTATATTTCTTCTCCCAAAGATTTTGTAAAAGAAGTAAACTAGCTCGGGGTATTATAGCCGTTAGCGATGCCAATAGATGTTGGCAAATAAGCAGACTTAAACTCACCTCTCTGGTAATTCCAAATCTTCTCTACTCCAAGCATAAGAAAATCAAAACATTATTATCCTAAAAATAGATTTGCAATTTATTCTATAAAATTTTCGGGTCGGGTATTTTTATGCGTTTGAATTACTTCTTTATCTTTAACCAAAATTCTAAGTATGCGATTCTCTTTTAACCCAATGATCCTGGCCTTTTTAATTGGTTTGTTTTTTAGCTGTAAAAACCAGGAAGATAAAAAACCTGAAACTCACACGGCAGATCTTCAGGAAACTGAAAAATCTTATCATGAGGCGTATATGGAGGAAATTGCTGAGATTAAAGAGCGAGATTCAGTATCAACCTCAGGTATGCTTAGAATTGAAGGTGGGGAATATTTGATGGGCGGAAATTCAGACCAGGCCCGGCCAGACGAATTTCCACAACATATAGAAAAAATAGCAACACTACTGGTAGACGAAACCGAAGTAACAAATGCCCAATTTAGGAAATTCATAAACAGTACCGGTTATGTTACCACGGCTCAACGCAGTTTTGAAGTGCAAGGGCAAACTTTCCCTCCCGGAGCCCTTATTTTTAATGAAAACAACCCACAAGCCTGGTGGAAATTTAAAGAAGGGGCTAACTGGGAAAATCCTTATGGACCAGGCAGTTCTATTGAGGGAAAGGATGACCATCCCGTAGTACAGGTTTCCTGGTATGACGCCATGGCCTATGCAAAATGGGCCGGAAAAAGATTGCCAACCGAAGCCGAGTTTGAATATTTAGCGCGAGGTGGAAAAGAGGATGAAATTTATCATTGGGGAAATGACTTTAAAAAGGCTACCCAATTTGTTAACTTCCATCAGGGTAATTTTCCGGTTACCAATGAAGTTCAGGACAATTTCGAGAAAACAGCTCCGGTAAAAAGTTTTCCTCCAAATGACTTTGGACTTTATGAAATGGCAGGAAATACCTGGGAGTGGGTATTGGATACCTATTATCCAAATGCCTATTCAAAACTGGAACAGCGCACCGATGGCTACTTTAAAGAATATTATAATGCTGAACAGCAAAAAGTAATTCGCGGCGGCTCTTTTCTGTGCAGTGAATCTTATTGCACCGGCTACAGAAACGCGGCCAGAATGAGCTCTACCCCCGAATCTGGTTTAGAGCATTTAGGTTTTAGGTTAGTTAAAGATATAGAGTAAATTATTTCATGGTAAGTCCACGAGGTATAAAAATCTCGATTATCGAGTATATCCTCTATTCACAGCCTAATTTGCTGCGTGTATCTACCAGATAAATTATTTTCCACTGGCCTTTAAATTTCATTAGTTGAAAAGTATTTACGCCACAATGACTTAATTCGTCATTTACATAAAATGAATACGGAGTACTTACGTTTGCAATCACTCCATTTATATGAATTTTAAATCCATGTAGTTTTTCTCTAAACTTAGTGGTTTCTGGAATTGAGGCAATAGCCCTCAAAAAATCAGTATAATCTTCAGTAGAGAGCATTGTTTTTCCGTTAACATCTATAGCAACTGAATGCATTTTTATCTCAGGGTGCGCAAAATTCTTTAAAGCAATAGAGTCCTTTGCGTGAAAAGCACTAAAAAAGTTTTCGATTAAATTTTGAAGATTTTCTTTTTCTGAACTTTGACTATAGCCTAATTGACAGAGAAATAGAAAACTAATTAGGAAAAACTTATTCATTGGCCTATTTTTATAGAATAGCTAATTTAATATTTTAATACACTCAAGCTAATCCTTTATATTATGAAAAAAGCATTGGTGCCCTCCCTCCTATTATTTTTAGGTTTTGTTTTAAATACCTGGACTGTAAAAGCACAGGAAAAAGTTGTAGGTTATATTGTAGCCGGAAATGTTGATGATAAATTTAATGAGATTACGGCAAAAAAACTTACACATGTTAATTATGCCTTTGCTAATATTGAAAAAGGGAAAATTGTAGAAGGTAGTCCTAAAGACAATGAACGTTTAAAAAAAATTAATGGTTTAAAACAAGACAATCCCGATTTAAAAATCTTGATATCCGTAGGTGGCTGGGCTTGGTCTGGTGGCTTTTCTAAGGCTGTTGCTAATAAAATTAATCGTGAGCGTTTTGCAAATAGTGGAATTTCTTTCCTTAAAAAACATGATATAGACGGCATAGATCTAGACTGGGAATACCCGGGACAACCGGGAGCCGGAAACCTACATTCGCCGGAAGATAAACAGAACTTTACTACTATACTTAAATTGTTTAGAAAAAAACTGGATTCGCTAGGAAAAGTTAATTCCAAAAATTACTTGTTGACCATCGCAACCGCTGCAAACAAGGAGTATTTAAAACATGTTGAATTAGGTAAAATTCATCCTCATTTAGATTTTATAAATATAATGAGCTATGATTACCGGGGTGGTTGGAACAATTCTACCTCGCACCATACCAACTTATACGATTCAGAAACCGATCCTGAAACATATAAAAGAAGTACAAATACCGCTGTAAAAGAACATTTGGCAACCGGTGTTCCTTCAGAAAAGCTTGTTATTGGAGTTGCCTTTTACGGCAGGGGTTGGCACGAAACAGAGAATAAAAACGCAGGCCTGCATCAAAGAGCTTTCGGAAAATCTTTCAGCATAAATTATCGCGAAATAAAAGATAGTTTAAAAGATGGCACATACAGCCGTTTTTGGGACAAATCGGCCCGGGCACCCTATTTATGGCGCAAAGATACCGGCACTTTTATCACCTATGATGATCCCGAATCTATAAGACAAAAAGTAAATTTTATAAAAGAGCACAATCTTGGTGGTATTATGTTTTGGCAATATCACGGAGACGATGGTGAATTACTGGAAACACTTTACACTGAATTTAAAAAACAATAAAAGCAGCTTAGTGACATAAAACCGCTCGATTTTGTACTTTTACCTTCCAAAATTGAAAATATGTCTGTAGCTAAGAAAGAATACAAAAGAGTTACCACCAAGTCTTTGGTAGATATGAAAAAGAATGGCGAAAAAATCGCTATGCTTACCGCATATGATTACTCGATGGCGAAAATTGTAGATGGTGCCGGAATAGATGTAATTCTTGTGGGCGATTCTGCCAGTAATGTAATGGCGGGACACGAAACTACACTTCCTATTACTTTAGACCAAATGATCTATCACGCAACCAGTGTGGTAAGAGCTATAAATAGAGCACTTGTTGTAGTAGACCTTCCCTTTGGAAGTTACCAAAGCGACCCAAAAGAAGCCTTAAGATCGGCGATTAGAATTATGAAAGAAAGCGGTGGTCACGCCGTTAAACTTGAAGGAGGAAAAGAGATTAAAGAATCGCTAAAACGTATTCTACACGCCGGGATACCGGTAATGGGACATTTAGGCTTAACCCCCCAATCTATCTATAAGTTTGGTACTTATACGGTAAGAGCAAAAGAAGAAGCTGAAGCCGAAAAATTAAAATCTGATGCACTATTACTGGAACGCCTTGGCTGTTTTGCCATCGTTTTAGAAAAAGTACCGGCAAAACTGGCAAAAGAAGTAGCAGAAAGTATAAACATTCCTGTAATTGGTATTGGTGCCGGAAATGGCGTAGATGGCCAGGTATTGGTAATACACGACATGCTGGGAATGACCCACGAATTCAATCCAAGATTTTTAAGAAGGTATGCCGATTTACATTCAGAAATGACGAAAGCTTTTGAAGGCTATCGCGACGATGTAAAAAGCAAAAGTTTTCCATCTGATGATGAGCAATATTAATTTAAGTAGCAATACCCGGTTGAAACTCAAAGCTCTTATAACATAATTAGTTTGGAAAAAGCAATTTCGAATAAAAACAACCTACAGGTCCTTTTTGAAGACAACCATATTATTGTAGTAAATAAACGCCCCGGTGATATTGTACAAGGCGATAAAACCGGGGACAAACCGCTTAGCGAAGTGGTGAAATTGTATTTAAAGGAAAAATACAATAAACCCGGAAATGTATATTTGGGCGTAGTACATAGGCTTGACAGGCCAACTAGCGGAATTGTTCTATTTGCGAAAACCTCGAAGGCCCTACCCCGGCTCAATAAACTTTTTCAAAAGAAAGAAGCGCAAAAAACATACTGGGCCATTGTAAAAAATGCTCCTCCCAAAAAATCAGATACTTTAGTCCATTTTTTAAAGCGAAACCAAAAACAGAACAAATCTTACGCTCACATTAAAGAAGTACCCGATAGTAAAAAAGCTATTTTGGAATACAGAATAGTAAAGAAACTTGATAATTACTTCCTACTCGAAATAGATTTACATACCGGGAGACATCATCAAATTAGGAGCCAGCTTTCGGCTATTGGCAGTCCTATTAAAGGTGATTTAAAATACGGTTTTAACCGAAGCAATAAAGACGCAAGTATTCATCTACACGCCAGGGAATTAAAATTTATCCATCCGGTAAAAAAAGAAGAGGTTCATATAATAGCCCCTCCACCCCGGGAAGTGCTTTGGAATAATTGTATAGGCTAAACTGAAATCAAAATTGCTTCTTAAAATTTTTTCAACCTATTTTCAGGCTTTGTTGTCTCCAAAATAATTACCTACCTACCAAAGCTACTTTTTCAGCGATTACATCAGCTACGGGGCGGTTTTGTATTTTACTTTCCAACCACGAAATAATATCCAGGTAAAGAAATGCCCTGCGTTCATAAGGGTGATTTTCATACTCCTTTAGCTTAGCGTGCAATTTTCTAAATTCATCTTTTATTTCCAGAGGAGAGATTTCAGGCAAATTTCTTAGGAAAATTATCATTTGTTTTTGAACCTCGTGCAAATCGTTCATTTTAATCAAAAATTTATAAGTAGATTTCACCAACCTATCTAAATGATAATCCAGGCCTGCTTCATAATGAGCTACCAGGCTTAAAATACGGGCAAAGCACATTAAGTCTTCCCGCATTTCCAAAGATTTATTATTAATAATTTTATTTAGAAATTCTATACATTTTTTATTGTCACCATCCCCAAAATAAAGACAGGCTATCTTGTAGTAAAAAACCATGATGTGATGCTCATCTATACGGTCTTTATATTTTTTTATACGTTTCTGAATTTTTTCTACCAATTTATCGCCATTGGCAAAAGCTCCCTTCATAAACCGTAAATTCAATTTATTGGAATATAGATAAAGAAAGGCCAAAGCTTTAATATTATCATCGTCTGGAATCTTGGCATCTTTCAGCATACCTTCAAGATTTTTAAGCGTCTTTTCGAATAAATTAGTATGATTTAAATAAAACAAAGACTCCAACAAATAATGGTTTCCTTTTAAATAAGAAACGGGGTGAATGGGCACCAGGTGCTTCTGGTCGTTAAAAAGATCTATCCATTTCATAGAATAGCGATAGCAAGCCAGGAAATCTTGCGTAATAAAACTAAACCATAAGTGGGCTTTATAAAGCCATAATTTCTCCCTAAAACCTATGTTTTTTATTTTGTACTCGGGAAGATTCTGGTAAAAGTAGTTCCTAATACTATCTGCTTCTTCCTGGGTTCTGGCATACCCCATCTTTAAGAAAATGGCATATAACTGTAAAGATAAATTAGAAAGCTTACTGGATATTAAATTAAGCTCACTCAAACTCTCGGTTTGTTGAATTAAGCTTTCCGCCCTGTTTTCTATACTTCGAGTAATATATTGGGATTCGATAATTTTCTCTAACTCCAGGATTTCATAGGCCAGGTTTTTTTCTTCATACTCCAGTGCCTGGGTTTTTATTTTATCCAATAACTTCAGGCTTTGCTTATAAAGCCCTTTTCTATATAAGATATAGGCAAAATCAAACTGCTCCCTAATTTGAACCGGAATACTTTGGTGAGCCGGGTTCAATCTTAAACTAATAAGTATTTGCTTATATAAATGAGCTTTTACATTTGAAAGTTGTTGCTTACTAATCTTAGTTTTTAGAAGAATCTCTTTCTCGTTATATTTCTTCAATTTGGTCATCACCTTAAATAAATTCAAAAATTTACTATCGGTATTCACCCCAATTCTTCCAACATACAACGAAAACTGTCGCTTTTCCGACGGTGAAAGCGACTTAATTAAAGAAAATAAGTTATCGGTTAAATCATTAGTCATTGTAACAAAATCGTTTATAAACAACTGATTATCAGTATTATTACATTCTATTTTTTAAGTTAATTATCGTAATACCCTTATGGGCTAAGGCCTGGAGTGTTTAGTTAAGCAATACTTTAGTTAAAGATAAAGTAAAATAAATCTCTTATGAGCACAGAAAAGGTAGAAATTTTTGACACGACGTTACGAGACGGAGAGCAGGTTCCAGGTTGTAAATTAAACACAGCCCAAAAGCTAAAAATTGCCGCACGTCTCGATGAGCTGGGAGTAGATGTGATTGAGGCAGGTTTTCCTGTTTCCAGTCCCGGCGATTTTCAATCTGTTAATGAAATCTCTAAACTGGCAAAGAATGCCTCCGTTTGTGGGCTCACCCGTGCTGTAAAAAAAGATATAGAAGTTGCTGCAGAAGCTTTAAAACATGCTAAAAGACCACGTATACATACTGGAATTGGCACATCAGATTCACATATTAAGTTTAAATTCAACTCTACAAGAGAAGAAATTATTACTCGTGGTGCAGCTGCCGTAAAGCACGCTAAAAACTTTGTAGACGATGTAGAGTTTTATGCCGAAGATGCCGGAAGAACAGATAACGAATTTCTTGCTCGCGTTTGTACAGAAATGATTAAAGCCGGTGCTACTGTATTAAATATTCCCGACACCACAGGCTACTGCCTACCAGAAGAATATGGAAGAAAAATAAAATATCTAAAAGACAATGTAAAGGATATTGATAAAGTCATTATTTCATGTCATTGTCATAACGATTTAGGTCTTGCCACAGCTAATGCAATTGCAGGGGTTATGAATGGTGCCCGCCAAATAGAATGTACCATTAATGGTATTGGTGAGCGTGCAGGTAATACAGCTTTAGAAGAGGTCGTCATGATCTTAAGGCAACACCCAACTTTGAATTTAAATACCTTAATAGATCCAAAATTCCTTTTTGATACCAGTTGTATGGTTTCACAGGAAATGGGAATGATGGTTCAGCCTAACAAAGCTATTGTGGGTGCCAATGCATTTGCACACAGCTCGGGAATACATCAGGACGGTGTGATTAAAAATCGTGAGACTTACGAAATTATTGATCCTGCAGAAGTTGGAGTAACCGAGTCGGCTATCGTTTTAACCGCAAGAAGTGGACGAGCAGCTTTAGCCTACAAGGCGAAAAAAATGGGCTACGAGTTAACCAAACTTCAATTAGATGAAGTTTACACCGAATTCCTGAATTTTGCCGATGCCAGAAGATGTGTAGAGGATAATGATATTCACGAAATCATGGAAATTTCAAAAAGAAAAATAAGGGCAATAGCCTAATAAAACAGTTGTAGAACTTCAGAATAGCAGTATGCTACTTCCAGAGGCCAGCCTCGGGATATTAAGTAAAACATAAAACTTTTATGTATTCCTTATAGGGAGTTGAATTTATAAAAAACAAATGAAAAAAACTTTATTCGATAAAATTTGGGATTCCCATGTGGTAGAATCTATACCCGATGGGCCGGATATTTTATATATCGATAAACACCTAATTCACGAAGTTACAAGCCCACAAGCTTTTAACGAACTTAAAGAGCGGGATATTTCGGTTTTTAGACCGAACCAAATTGTCGCTACGGCCGATCATAATACCCCAACTGAAAACCAGCATTTACCAGTTAAAGATTTATTATCCAGAAAGCAATTAAAAGAATTAACCCAAAATTGCGAGGATAATAATATTACGTTATACGGTCTTGGGCATCCCTATAATGGTATTGTTCATGTTATGGCCCCTGAACTTGGAATTACCCAACCCGGTATGACCATGGTTTGTGGAGATAGCCATACCTCTACCCACGGTGCTTTTGGCACCATAGCTTTTGGAATTGGAACCAGCCAGGTATCACAGGTTTTTGCCAGCCAGTGTTTATTGGTGGAAAAACCTAAAAAACTTAGGGTAAATGTAAACGGTAAACTGAAAAAAGGGGTTTTACCAAAAGATGTGATCCTCTATATAATTAGCAAACTGGGTACAAATTCTGGCACCGGCTATTTTTGTGAGTATGCCGGGAATGTTTTTGAAGAAATGTCTATGGAAGGCCGTATGACGGTTTGCAACATGAGCATTGAAATGGGCGCTCGTGGTGGTCTTATTGCTCCTGATGAAACTACTTTTGAGTATGTAAAAGATAAAGAATTCGCCCCAAAAGGTGAAGAGTTTGAAGCTATAAAAGCTTATTGGGAGACACTGAAAACCGACGAAGATGCAGCGTTTGACCAGGAATATTCTTTTGATGCCGAAGATATTGAACCCATGATCACCTACGGAACAAATCCGGGGATGGGTATTAAAATTACCGGATCTATCCCAATGGAAGGTGGTAAAAGCGATGCCAAAGCCCTGGCTTATATGGGCTTTAAACCTGGAGAAACTTTACTTGAAAAACCTATTAACTGGATTTTTATTGGAAGTTGTACCAATTCAAGGATTGAAGATTTTAGAGCAGCAGCAGCCTATATAAAAGGCAAGCAAAAAGCCGAAAATGTAAACGCATTAATTGTACCCGGTTCCCGCCAGGTGGCGGCCCAAATTGAAGCTGAAGGCCTACGCGAAGTATTTGAAAACGCCGGTTTCACCTTAAGACAACCGGGGTGTTCAGCCTGCCTGGCCATGAACGATGATAAAATACCAGCCGGAGAATACTGTGTCTCTACCAGTAATAGAAATTTTGAAGGAAGACAGGGACAGGGTTCCAGAACTATATTAGCAAGTCCGTTAACAGCCGCTGCAACCGCAGTTTCTGGTAAAATAACCGACTTCACAAAAAATTTAAATTAATTAAATGGAAAAGTTTATCACATTAACCGATACGGCGGTTCCTTTAGAAATAGAAAACGTAGATACCGACCAGATAATCCCTGCCAGGTTCCTTAAAGCCACCGATAAATCTGGTTTTGGAAAAAACCTGTTTCGTGACTGGCGTTTTGATAAAAACGATGAGCCAAATCCCGAGTTTGCTTTAAACAAACCAGAATATAAAGGTGCCATCCTGGTTGCAGGAGATAATTTTGGTTGTGGATCCAGCCGTGAGCATGCCGCCTGGGCCATAAAAGCGTACGGATTTAAAGTAGTTGTCTCCAGTTATTTTGCCGATATTTTTAAAGGAAATGCCTTGAATAATGGCCTGCTTCCGGTACAGGTAAGCCCTGAATTTTTAGAAATTCTTTTTACTGAAATAACCAAAGACCCTTCGGTAGAAATTAAGGTAGACCTGGAAGCGCAGAAAATTGAAATTACAAAGAAAAATATATCTGAAAGCTTTGACATTGATACCTATAAAAAAACCTGTTTAATCAATGGGTTTGATGATATAGATTTTCTGGTAAGCAAATTAGACGCCATAAAAGAATTTGAAAATAAGAAAGCGCAAAAATTACAAACGACTAAATCCTTGTAAGTTGGAATTGTTTTCGTCAAGCTGAACTTATTTCAGCTTCTAACGTGATAAAACAAACAAAAAAAGAACTTAGATCCTGAAAATAAATTCAGGGTGACGCAATCAAAAGCTTTCTGAAAATATTAAAAATAACCACACATATTACAAAAAAATGAAATTAAAAATAGCAGTTTTACCCGGAGACGGTATAGGTCCCGAAATCACACAGCAATCGGTTAAAATTTTAAAAGCTGTAGCAGATCGTTTCGATCACCAATTTGAATTTGAAGATGCCCTGGTAGGGGCAACAGCTATAGATTTGCTGGATAACCCGTTGCCTGAAGCTACCCTTGATTTGTGTAAGAAATCTGATGCTGTGTTATTTGGGGCTATTGGCCATCCAAAATACGACAATAACCCCGATGCAAAGGTAAGACCGGAGCAAGGGCTACTAAAACTAAGAAAAGGACTGGGGCTTTATGCCAATATTAGACCGGTTAAGGCCTACGATAAACTAGTTGAACAATCTCCATTAAAAGCCGATCGTATTGCCGGTGCCAATATGGTTATTTACCGGGAGCTTACCGGTGGCATCTACTTTGGCGATAAATTTACTGCCGAAGATGGGCAAAGCGCTACAGATGTTTGTTCCTATTCAGTAGAAGAAATCTCTAGAATGGCACACCTGGCTTTTAAAGCTGCTCAACAACGCTCTAAGAAACTAACGCTTGTAGACAAAGCCAATGTATTGGAAACCTCAAGGCTATGGCGAAAAACAGTAGCTAAAATTGGCGAAGAGTATCCCGATGTGAACCTGGATTTTCTTTTTATAGACAATGCCGCGATGCAAATGATTTTAAATCCAACTCAGTTTGACGTGATTTTAACCGAAAATATGTTTGGAGATATCTTATCAGATGAAGCTAGTGTAATTGGTGGAAGTATTGGTTTACTGGCCTCGGCATCTGTAGGTAAGGAAAATGCAATGTTTGAACCTATTCACGGTTCCTATCCGCAAGCAACAGGTAAAGGAATTGCTAACCCTGTGGCTTCTATTTTATCGGCAGCCTTATTACTGGAACATTTTGGGTTAATTGAAGAAGCTGAAGCCGTTAGAAAAGCTGTAGAACTAAGTATTAAATTGAATGTTTGTACTATAGACATTAATAAAGATAACCATTATACCACCGAAAAAGTGGGCGATTTCCTGGAAGGGCTTATTAGTGAAATTGATAATATTAATATCAATAACGAAAACCTAAACCTGGGACAAATGACCATCATTTAAGATTTTTTTTCTTCATTCATTTATGTTTTGAACCCTTCGCATTTCGTGTGGTTTTGCGGAGGGTTTTTTAGTGAAGCTAATTTTTTCGAGAATTAAAAATCCTCTATAAATCTTAGATGAATAAACCCCGATGAAAATCGGGGTTTTATATTTATTTTTTATGCATTAAAATTCGGAAGGTATACAACTCTTTATCCTCCTATACCTCGTCCTTCTTTTTCTTAATCTCTTCTAAAGCCAAATTATCCTTACTTCCCAAATGCGAATGTTTCTTGCCTTCAACAGCCTTATAGGTTCCATCCTGAACCTCCCCGCCAATTACCTGGTAAGCTTCTCTAAAAGATTTTCCTTGCATCACCAGGTCATTAATACTATCTACTGTAAATAAGTACTTATATTTTTCATCTTGCAAATCAATATCTTTCACCTTAACTAGCGCGATAGAATGAATAAAAATATCCAGCACCTCTTTAATATTTTCAACAGCATACATACTGTTTTCCTTAATTAACTGGTAGTCTCTATGGTAACCACTGGGAAGGTTGTTTGTTATTAAAATCATTTCATTGGCGATACTCTGTAGTTTATTACATTTCCCACGAATAAGTTCAAAAACATCGGGATTCTTCTTATGAGGCATAATACTGGAGCCTGTGGTGAGTTCATCGGGAAAACTTATAAAATCAAAATTCTGACTCATATACAGGCAAATATCCATCGCAAAACGAGCTAAGGTATTAGCGACCGATGAAATATTAGCAGTTACCGTTCGTTCGCATTTTCCGCGACCCAATTGTGCGGCCACTACATTATATTTTAAGGTTGAAAAGCCCAATTCTTTGGTGGTAAAATCACGATCTATAGGAAAAGAAGAACCATAACCGGCTGCAGATCCCAAAGGGTTTTGATCTACAACCTTTAAACCGGCTTCCATTAAATAAAGATCGTCTATAAGCAACTCGGCATAAGCTGAAAACCATAAACCAAAACTTGAGGGCATGGCCACCTGCAAATGCGTATACCCGGGTAACAATTTTTCCTGATGTGTGTCTGCAAGGCCTAAAAGAACATCTATCAATTGCTTTGTTTTAGCCGAAATCTCCAACAGGTTTTCTTTAAAGTATAACTGCATAGCTACCAAAACCTGATCATTTCTAGAACGGGCGGTATGAATTTTCTTCCCGGTATCTCCCAGTACTTTTGTAAGTTCGAACTCGATTTTAGAATGTACATCTTCAAAATCTTCTTCAATCTGAAAAGTTCCATTTTCAAATTGTTGTTGAAGTTTATCTAATTCTATTTCTATAGCCGCCACTTCTTCTGAAGTTAAAATTCCTACTTCGCCCAACATTTTGGCATGTGCCTTTGAAGCTAGCAAATCGTATTCAACAAGGTGCATGTCCAGCTCGCGGTCATTTCCCACCGTAAACTTTTCAATCTTTTTATCTATTGATATTCCTTTATCCCAGAGTTTCATAGAATTTATTTTAAGTTAAAATTAATTACAAACGTCATTCTCCATTTATTTCAGAATCTAAGTTGTTACATACCTGGAACGTATTAGAAGCTGAAACAAGCCCGCCTGACCGGACGGGCAGGTTCAGCTTGACGTAAATTTTTCTATCAGTCTACTTATAGTCTTTATATTCTCAACGCTTTTTCCAATAACGTAATATACTTTTCAATCCCTTCTTCTATTTCCTTAACATAAATAAATTCATCGGCTGAATGTGACCTGGTAGAATCACCCGGCCCCAATTTTAAAGACGGGCAACTTAACATAGCCTGGTCTGAAAGGGTGGGCGAACCGTAAGTTTCCATTCCTAAGGCTATCCCGGCTTTTACCAATTCGTGATTTTTAGGAATAAATGATGAATTTAACCTAAGCGAACGTGCCTTAATTTCATCTACCGGAGCCTGCTTTTGCAAAATCTCCTCTATTTCCGCGTTAGAATAGGCGTCATTTACCCGAACATCAATCACTAAATCTACGTGACCCGGTACCACATTATGTTGGCTCCCGGCATTGATTTGGGTTACGGTGAGCTTCACTTCTCCCAATGCTTCAGATGCTTTTGGAAACTTAAATGCCTCAAACCATTTTAAAACATCTGCGGTTTTATAAATAGAATTATCATCGTTGGGATGTGCCGCGTGAGATGGAGTTCCTTTTACCTTAGCATCAAAAACAACAAGGCCTTTTTCAGCAATGGCCAGTTGCATTAAGGTAGGCTCCCCAACAATAGCTACATCAATTTTCGGCATTTTTGGTAATAAACTGGCAATACCATTTTTACCATTTATTTCTTCCTCCCCTGTTCCTGCAAAAACCAAATTATAATCCAGGTCTTTAGCTTCATAAAACCAGGTAAATGTTGCAAGTAAGGATACAAGACAGCCACCGGCATCATTACTTCCCAATCCATATAGTTTCCCATCTTCAATGCTAGCCTTAAATGGATCTCTGGTATAAGCAGAATTTGGTTTTACCGTATCGTGATGCGAATTAAGTAACAGGTTAGGTTTAGCTGAATCGAAATATTTATTGGTTGCCCAAACATTGTTTAAATCTCTCGTGAAAGGTATCCCTTTCCCCTTAAACCAGGCTTCCAGCAATTCAGCGGTTTTATCTTCTTCTTTTGAGAAAGATTGTGTTTCAATAAGGTTTTGCAACAAGCCCAGGGCTTCTTTTTGTAGTTCTTCAAGCTTCATTACTTACTTATTTTAGTGTATTTAGATTCCTTTTTTAGCAACTGAAAATCACCCAAAAATATTTGCTTAACACCATGATCTAATGCCTGAAAACAGTTATGCAATTTTGGTAACATGCCATCACTTATTACTTTGTCCGATAACAACTCCTCATATTTTTCGCGATTAATTTCGCCAATTACAGAATCATCATTTTTCGCGTCGGCTAAAACGCCTTTTTTCTCAAAACAGAAATAGAGTTCGGTTTCATAAATTGAACTCATTGCCTGGGTAATCTCAGCGGCAACAGAATCTCCATTGGTATTTAACAATAATCCTTCTTCAGTACAGGAAATGGCCGAAAAAACAGGTGTGATATTTTGCGCTAAAATGGAGTCTATAAAATTAGCGTTTACCTTCTTCACATCACCTACAAATCCAAAATCAACCTCCTTAATGGGGCGTTTTTCAGAAATAATACTCAATCCGTCTGCTCCGCAAAGTCCTATAGCGTTATTTTGAAGCCCCTGTAATTTAGCAACAATATCTTTGTTGATAAGACCTCCATAGACCATAGTAATTACTTTAATAGAATTGGCATCGGTAATTCTTCTTCCTTCAAACATTTGGGTTTTATAGCCTAGTTTACCCGCCATCTCAGTGGCCAGGTTTCCACCGCCATGCACAAGGATTTTTGGACCTTCTAAAGCAACAAAATCCTTTAGAAACTCAGTGAATTTCGCTTCATTTTCAATAAGTTTACCGCCAATCTTTACTACTTTTAGAACCTTTTTTTTCATACTTTGTTAATATTGTAGAATCGAGTGCTTCTTAAACCAGGCACGCGTTATACATTTTTTCCTAAATCTTTTACTTTTTCTTCTAAAATCTTTTTTAAGACGGCTTGTGCAGCAAAGGTTCTATTTCCGGCCTGTTGAATCACTACCGAATTTTCTGAATCCAACACCTCATCGGCAATGACCATGTTTCTTCTTACCGGTAGGCAATGCATTACCCTTGCGTTATTGGTTAATTTTAATTTTTCGGCAGAAAAAGTCCAGTTTCGATCTTCATTTAACTTTTCTCCATAAGTATCATAACTGCTCCAATTCTTCACATACACAAAATCGGCATCTTTTAATGCCTCTTCCTGGTTGTGGATAACAGGGACGTTTTTAGTGATTGCAGGATTAAGATCATAACCTTCGGGATTAGTGATTACAAATTCGGCGTCCAGTTTTTGAACAACTTCAGCAAAAGAATTTGGTACACTCTGGGGTAAAGCCTTTGGGTGCGGTGCCCAGCTAAGTACAATTTTTGGTTTATCTTTTTTGTTTAATTCTGAAATAGTAATCGCATCGGCAAGTGCCTGAAGCGGGTGACCTGTAGCACTTTCCAGATTTACTACCGGTACTGAAGCATATTTTTTAAAACTGTTTAAAACTATCTCAGCTTCGTCTTTCTCTTTATCTTTTAGATCGGGAAACGCCCTTACTGCAATAATATCGCAATACTGAGATAATACTGCGGCAGCTTCTTTAATATGTTCTGCTTTATCGGCATCCATAACCGCTCCATCTCCAAACTCAAGCTTCCAGCTATCGCTCCCTGCATTCATTACCATAACATCCATTCCCAGTAATTTCCCTGCCTTTTCTGTACTTAAACGCGTACGCAAACTAGGATTAAAGAATAACATCCCCAGGGTTTTTCCTTTCCCTATTTCTAAGGCAGAAGTAGCTTTTTTAAGCTCCAGGGCTTCGGTAACCAAGCCTTGTAAATCTTGTATATCTGATAATTCTGTATAATTCTTCATGGTATTTTCTTTCTTTTGAAACAATCTTAAAACTTTGAAAAACTAAGTTATTAAAAGCTGAATCAAATTCAGCTTGACGACTTTTTAGAGAATGCTTCTTTTACTATTGAAATTAATTTAAACCTAAGCTTTTTTAAAACTTCAAAACCGTTCAATCTAAAGCAATCTTTAAAGCTTTAAAAAACGTATCAAAGTGTTGTTTTTGAAGGTTTAATGGTGGTAAAATTCGCAGTAGATTTTTATTAGCAGCAGCACCGGTAAAAATTTGATGTTTATACAACAAGTCTTTTCTTAACTGGGCGATGGGAAAATCGAATTCCAGGCCAATCATTAAACCACGTCCTTTTACTTTTTTTATTTGAGATATTTCTGAGGCTTTTTCCTCAACATATTTAAATAGCCCGGCAGCATTTTCTACCAGATTGTCCTTTTCAATAATTTCCAGAACCGAAATTCCGGCGGCACAAGCCAGGTGATTTCCACCAAAAGTTGTTCCCAGCATCCCGGTTTTTGCTTCAATGGCCTTATCAATCAAAACTCCACCAATAGGAAAACCATTGCCCATACCTTTGGCTATAGATATTATATCGGGCCGAATACCGTGTTTTTGATAAGCAAAAAAGTCTCCCGTCCTTCCATAACCAGACTGTACTTCGTCTGCAATGATGGCTGATTGATACTGCTTACATAATTCAGCTATCTTTTTATAAAATGCCGAGCTAGCTTCATCCAGGCCTCCCACTCCCTGTATCACTTCAAAAATTACCGCGGCAACATCTCCTTTTTTCAATTCTTCCTCAAGTGTTTCGGTATCTTCAAGAGCAAGCTTTGTAGCCTTGTGATTTTGGTTAAAAGGTGCTTTAATATTATCATTATCGGTTACTGCAACCACACCGGAAGTTCTTCCGTGAAAAGCGTTATCAAAGTAAATAACCCGATCTTTACCTGTATAAAAAGAAGCTACTTTTAATGCATTTTCATTGGCTTCGGCCCCAGAATTACATAAAAATAAATTATAGTCTTTTATTCCTGAAACTTTTTCCAACTTATTAGCAAGTTCTTGTTGTAAAGGGTTTTTAATCGAGTTTGAGTAAAATCCAAGTTGAGCTACTTGATTGGTAATAGAGTTTACATAAGCCGGGTGGGAATGCCCAATAGAAATTACCGCATGCCCCCCATAAAGATCTAAATATTTATTTCCTTCTTTATCAAAAACATAAGCGCCCTTTCCTTTCACTGGGGTAATATCATAAAGCGGATAAACATCAAATAATTGCATAGTTAATTGGTTGTAATAGTGTTTATTTTTTTAAATGAGGATTGGATTCCTTTAATTAGAGAAGAACTCAAGCCATTATGTTCCATTTCGTTTAAGCCTTCTATTGTGCAGCCCCGCGGCGTGGTTACTTTATCAATTTCCTCTTCGGGATGTTTACCAGACTCTATAAGCAAGCTGGAAGCTCCCAAACAGGTTTGCATCGCTAATTGCTGTGCATCTTTAGCGTCAAAGCCCAATTGCACGGCCCCTTGCGTGGTGGCACGTATTAACCGCATCCAAAATGCAATTCCACTTGCACAAATTACCGTAGCTGCCTGCATTTTGTTTTCTGGGATAATGATACTGCTACCCAAACGATTAAATATTGCTTCTGCAATAGCGATACGTTTCTCTCCCTTTTTGTTACTACAAAGGCAGGTCATGGATTTTCCAACAGCAATAGCCGTATTGGGCATAGCCCTTACAATAAATTGCTCCTCCCCCACTATGGCTTCCATCGCAGGAATTTTAAACCCTGTTACGGTAGAAATAAGTACGTGCTTATCGGAAAGATCGTCCTTAATCTCTTCCAGAATCCCACCCATTTGTGTAGGTTGTACGGCAAAGATTAAAATATCTGAATTTTGAACTGCTTCCCTGTTATTAGCTGTTACCTTTAGCTTCGCATATTCTTCATAATCCTGAATATCTTCTGCTTTTCTTTTGGTTAAATACAAACTGGTGAAGGCATTGCTCACAATAAGGCCTTTCGCGATAGAAAGTCCTAAATTACCGGCTCCTATAATGGCTATTTTCATAATTCTTGGTTTTAGTTGGCTGGGCTTGTTATAAATTCACTACTATTCTTTTTTAATAGTTTTTATTAGTTAATGGTATTATGATTCGGACTTTTACCTGGAGGTAATTTTTTGTTAAAAATAAGTGGCCTTTAGTTTTAGTCCTAAGCTTTCTTCAAATCCAAACATCAAATTCATATTCTGAACTGCCTGTCCTGAAGCTCCTTTTAACAAATTATCAATAATACTGGTAATCAAAAACTTATCACCAAATTTCTGTAATTTCAATAAACATTTATTGGTATTTACTACTTGTTTTAGATGCAATGCCTCCTCAACCAAAAATGTAAACGCCGAATCTTTATAAGCTTCGGTGAAAATAGCTTTGGCTTCTTCTAAACTTCCATCAAACTTTGTATAAGCCGTGACGTGGATTCCTCTTGAGAAATTTCCCCTATTTGGAATAAAATTCAATTCTGGTAACTTATTGTCCTGAAGTTTTTTTAAACTCTGCCCTATCTCGTTTAAGTGCTGATGTTCAAAAGCTTTGTAACTGGAAAAATTATTATCCCTCCAGGTAAAATGTGTAGTGGCAGAAAGGGAGGTTCCTGCACCGGTTGCCCCGGTAACCGCGTTAATATGAACATCGTTTTGTAGCAGCCCCGCTTTTGCCAAAGGTAAAATAGCTAAGCTAATAGCTGTAGCAAAGCAACCGGGATTGGCTATAAAGTTGGCGTTTTTAATCTTCTCCTTATTGAACTCAGGTAAACCGTAAACAAACTCGTGCTCACCATCCATCCTATAATCGGTACTTAAATCTATGATTTTGGTATTTTCTGAAAACTGGTTTTCAGCAAGAAATTTCACTGAATTTCCATGTCCCAAACATAAAAAAACCACATCTGTATTTTTATTGATTTCACCGCTAAATTCCAAATCGGTTTCCCCCAGTAAATCCTGGTGTATTCCAGCAACCGGTTTTCCCGGTTGCGAAGTGCTATAAACAAAATCCAGTTCCACCTCCGGATGATGTATTAAAATCCTGATAAGTTCTCCTGCCGTATATCCGGCACCACCTATTATTCCTGCTTTTATCATTATTCTCCTTTTACATGTTGATAAACCTTACCGGCATTAGATAAAATTTTTATAAAGCCTTTAGCATCATTTGCCGTCCAGGCCTTATTTTCCTCTCCATAATTTCCAAAGCTTGAATTCATTAAATCGTTTTTAGATTTAATTCCATCAAGTGTAAATCTATACGGATGTAGGCTTACAAAAACTTCCCCGCTAACCTGTTTCTGTGAACTTTCTAAAAAAGCTTCTAAATCTCTCATTACAGGGTCTAAATATTGGCCTTCGTGCAAATGTGTCCCGTACCAATTGGCTAAATAATCTTTATGTTGTAACTGCCATTTGCTAAGGCAATGTTTTTCTAGCAAATGATGTGCTTTAATGGTAATTTGTGCGGCAGCAGCCTCAAAACCAACCCTTCCTTTAATTCCAATTATAGTATCCCCAACATGGATATCCCTTCCTATGGCATATTTTGAAGCTATATTTTCAAGAATTTCAATATTTTTTTCTGGCGAATTCTCTTCTCCATTTATTGCTGAGAGTTCACCCTTTGTAAAACTCAAACTAATTTGTTTGGACGCTTTTTCCTGAAGTTGTGAAGGGTAAGCCAACTCGGGTAAAGGTTTTTCTGAAGTTAAAGTCTCTTCTCCTCCTACACTGGTTCCCCAAAGACCTTTATTAACCGAATATTTTGATTTCTCCCAACTCATATCCACTCCATTTTCCTGTAAATAGGCAATCTCTTCCTGGCGACTTAGTTGTTTATCCCTAATAGGTGTAATAATTTCAATTTCGGGAGCTATAATTTGAAAAATCATATCAAACCTCACCTGGTCATTTCCAGCTCCTGTACTACCGTGTGCTATATATTTTGCATCAATACTTTTGGCATAATTTACAATTTCTATAGCCTGTACAATCCTTTCGGCACTTACCGAAAGTGGGTACGTATTGTTTTTTAAAACATTTCCAAAAATCAGGTACTTTACCACTTTCTGATAGAATGAGGAAACAGCATCTATATTCTTATAGGTTTTTGCCCCTATTTTTTGCGCATTTTCCCCAATTTTCTTAACTTCTTCTTCTGAAAAACCTCCGGTATTCACACTCACCGCATGAACCTCGAAATTTTCTTCTTTAGACAAATATTTTGCGCAATAAGAAGTATCTAAGCCTCCACTATATGCAATAACTACTTTCTTCATTTTTATTTAATTTTTTAAAACGCCAAACTGAAATTGTTTCAGGATCTAACTAATTTAGAAGATGACTTCTCGACTCCGCTCGAAGTGACACGCTCAGGTTGACGATAAGTTTAATTTTAATTCTCGTTTTTCTCCTTTTTATAAAACAAGGTTTGTTTAATATTCTTCAGCCTTTTAAAGGCTTTCTTATTTAAGCTTTCTTTTTTCTGATTTTTTTGGAGCTCTTTTTTTCTTTCAGGATCGTACATCATTCCTGTACAAAGACACATATTTCGCTCTGTTCTGGTAAGGATATCGTAATTTTTACAGGTTTGACAACCTTTCCAAAACGAATCATCGTCGGTTAATTCAGAAAAAGTTACGGGCTGGTACCCCAGTTCATAATTTATTTTCATCACGGCCAGACCGGTAGTAATCCCGAAGATCTTTGCATTGGGATACAACTTTCTCGAATGGTCAAAGACCACTTCTTTTATTCTTTTGGCCAGTCCCTGGTTCCTAAAATTAGGGTGTACAATAAGGCCCGAGTTTGCCACATACCTGTCGTGACTCCAGGTTTCAATATAGCAGAAACCGGCAAATTCTTCACCTTCTAAGGCAATAACCGCGTTTCCCTTTTCCATTTTCCCAATGATATATTCAGGGGTTCTACGGGCAATACCTGTACCTCTAACTTTGGCAGATTCTTCTATAGTTGTACAAATAATCTCAGCATATTGAGCATGAGATTTATTAGCAATGATTATCTTCATTTGCTAAGAAATTAGTGAGAAAATAAATTTAATTTGGTCTTTTTGAGAGGGGAACCGGACTCACCTAAGTTCCATATAAATTATACACGCACAAACGTGCGACGCGGGAAGCGGCGGCGAATAACTATATTTTCAGAAGCAATTCTGAAATTAAATTTGGATAGTATGTTTTGTAAATCTTTCAAGGTATAGTTAAAGTCAAATAATATTAAAAAAAGGAAATAACCGTATTCTTCCTAGCAGCGGCGGCGCGGGAAGAAGCGAAAAACGGGAAATATTATTTTCTTTATTGAAAGCATAACGCAAATGTACATAATTATTTTAACCAACAAAATATTTATACTAAATACTGAAACAAATTAGGCTTGTCATTAAGATATTCCCCATAAAAATTATTCGCTTTCATTCTATCAAGCAAAGGTTGAAAATCTGCCGGGTCATTGAGTTCTATCCCAACAACCGCAGGAGCATTCTCCCTATGATGCTTTTTTGTGTATTCAAAATGGGTGATGTCATCATTAGGTCCCAACACCTTGTCTAAAAAATCTTTTAAAGCGCCTGCCCTTTGCGGGAAACTTATTACAAAATAATGCTTTAAACCGGCATACAGTAAAGCACGTTCTTTAATCTCTGCTGTCCTGGTTATGTCATTATTGCTACCACTAACAATACACACCACATTTTTACCTTTAATTTCTTCGGCAAATAAATCTAGTGCACTTATGGCCATTGCTCCGGCGGGTTCCACTACAATAGCATCCTGGTTATATAAATCGAGGATAGTTTGGCAAATCTTGCCTTCCGGAACCGTGATCATTTTATCCAGGTTCTCTTTACAAATTTCGAAATTACGACTTCCAACTTTTTGTACTGCGGCTCCATCTACAAAGCGTTCTATAGATTCCAGCTCTACCAATTTACCTTCCTTTAAGGAGGTAGTCATAGATGCTGCGCCTTCGGGTTCAACGCCAATAATTTTAGTATTTGGAGAAATCTCTTTAAACATAGAAGAAAGCCCGGCCAATAAACCACCTCCACCCAGTGGGGCGAAAACATAATCTATAGGTTCATTTGCCTGTTCTAATATTTCGAGACCAATAGTAGCCTGTCCTTCAATAACCTTTTCATCATCAAAAGGATGAATAAATACAAGACCAAATTTCTCGGCATGTTTCATAGAGCTCTTAAAAGAGTCATCAAAAGTATCGCCTTTAAGTACTACTTCTACCCAATCTCCTCCAAACATCTTAGTTTGATCTACTTTTTGTTTGGGTGTAGTAATTGGCATATAAATCACGCCCTTTGCCTGCAACTTATTGCAGGCAAAAGCAACACCTTGCGCGTGATTTCCTGCGCTGGCACAAATAACCCCTTTATCCAACTGCTGCTTTGGCAAGCTTGAAATCTTATTATAAGCTCCGCGTATTTTATAGGAACGAACTTGTTGCAAGTCTTCTCTCTTCAACATTACATTTGCCGAAAACTTCTTGCTATACGTAAAAGATGGTGTTAAAGGTGTCTTTACAACCACTTTAGAGATACGCTCTACCGCTTCTTTTACAGCTTTCAATTGAGGTTTGTATATTTTTTTATCTGCCAGCAAAATATCCATATTTATTCGTGTATTCTTTTCATTGCGGTCATTGCTTTTCGCAATCTTCCACCTACTTTTTCTACCGGATGTTGTCTAATGCCATCATTAACAGCAATAAGCTCCTGGTTATCTACCCCGGTATATTCGGTCCCAAAAGAATGGCCAATCACCTCTTTTGGTAAGGCATTTACATAATCTTTAATAAGCGGTTTTGCCGAATGGTCAAATAAATAACAACCGTATTCTGCCGTATCGGAAATGATCCTATTCATTTCAAATAATTTCTTTCTGGCTATAGTGTTGGCAATTAGTGGAGTTTCATGCAAAGATTCGTAATAAGCAGAATCTGCAATAATACCGGCTTCAACCATAGTTTCAAAAGCTAATTCTACTCCAGATTTTACAAAGGCTACCAATAGCACCCCTTTATCAAAATATTCCTGCTCCTTTATTTCTTCTGAAGTGGCTTCAGATTTTTCAAAAGCAGTTTCACCGGTTGCTGCTCGCCACTCCAGTAATTCCTTATCATTATTCCCCCAATCTTCCATCATTCTACTGCTAAAAGCTCCAGAGATAATATCATCCATATGTTTTTGAAAAAGCGGACGCATTAATTTCTTCAGTTCTTCTGAAATTTCATTAGCCTTAATCTTAGCAGGATTTGAAAGCCTATCCATCATATTGGTAATACCACCGTGCTTTAAGGCTTCGGTAATAGTTTCCCATCCATATTGAATAAGTTTAGAAGCATAAGAAGGCTCTACACCTTCAGCCACCATTTTATCATAACTTAGTATAGAACCAGTTTGTAACAATCCGCATAAAATGGTTTGCTCTCCCATTAAATCAGATTTTACCTCGGCAACAAACGAAGATTCTAAAACCCCGGCACGATCTCCACCGGTAGCCACAGCATAAGCTTTAGCCCATTCGAAACCAATTCCCTGCGGATCGTTTTCAGGATGTACCGCTATTAAAGTAGGAACACCGAAACCTCTTTTATATTCTTCCCTCACTTCACTTCCCGGGCATTTAGGGGCTACCATAATTACGGTAATATCTTCCCTAATTTTCATTCCCTCTTCCACGATATTAAATCCGTGGGAATAAGAAAGTACCGCATTCTTTTTGATATGTGGCTGAATAGCCTTTATAACTGAAGTATGTTGCTTATCTGGTGTTAGGTTAATTACCAAATCGGCTTTAGGAATTAATTCTTCATAAGTTCCTACCTCAAAATTATTCTCTGAAGCATTTTTAAACGACTGGCGTTTCTCCTTAATGGCACCTTCGCGCAGGGCATAGGAAATATCCAGGCCGCTATCGCGCATATTTAAACCCTGGTTAAGGCCTTGTGCGCCACAGCCAACTATTACTATTTTTTTTCCTTTTAAAGCAGCCACTCCATCGCTGAATTCATCGCTATTCATAAACCTACAGGTTCCCAGCTGGGCTAATTGTTCACGTAAAGAAAGACTGTTAAAATAATTCGTCATCACTTTTATTTAATTGGTTGTATCAAATTGTTCTAAAATATTCGAAATCTGCATTTCATTTTTGGTTACCGCAATAGTACCCGAACGTACAAACTGCATCAAACCATAAGGCTTTAATTTTTCATAAAGGTTATCGGTTTCGTGACGTTTTCCGGTTTTTTCAATCACAAAAAACTTTGGGGTAACCGTTACAATTCTTGCATTAGATTCTTTTATAAAATCCTGTATATTAAGATCTTCCACAAATTCTGCCGAATTTATCTTATAAAGCGCAGTCTCCTGGTAGATCATTTCCTTATCAGTATGATAAAAAGCTTTAATTACTTCTATTTGCTTTTCTATTTGCCCCACGATCTTTTTTACCTGTTCTTCTGTTACCTGCACCACAATTATAAATCGCATAACCCCATTCACCTCACTTCTGGAGGCAGTTATACTTTCTATATTAATATGTCTTCGCTGAAAAATAGCAGCAATACGACTTAAAAGGCCGATATTGTTTTCGGTATAAACCGAAACAGTAAAATTCTTCTTTTCCATTACTCTAATCTTATATCTGAAACTGAAGCCCCGGTTGGAACCATTGGGAAAACATTTTCTTCCTGTTCAACTTTTACTTCAAGGAAATAAGCTTCATCTGATTCCATCATTTCCTTAACCGCATTTTTTAAATTTGCCCGTTCACTTACCTGCCGGGCTTTAATATGATATCCTTTGGCAATAGTTATAAAATCCGGGTTAATCATTTCTGTAGAAGCGTAACGTTTTTCAAAAAACAACTGTTGCCATTGTCTCACCATTCCCAAAAAGTCGTTATTTAATACAACTATCTTTACGGGAACTTTCGTTTGAAAAATGGTTCCTAATTCCTGTATGGTCATTTGGTAACCACCATCTCCAATTATAGCTACCACGTCTCGTTTGGGCGCACCCATTTTAGCTCCAATAGCTGCCGGTAATGCAAAGCCCATAGTTCCCAATCCGCCAGAAGTCACATTACTTCGGGTTTGATTAAATTTTGTATATCTACAGGTTGCCATTTGATGCTGCCCCACATCTGAAACCACTACAGCGTTGCCATTTGAACAGGTGTTTATTTCATCAATAACTTCCGCCATTCCTATTTTACCCCGTTCAGCATTCAAATCGTTTTTTATAACCTTATCAAATTCAATTTTATAATGCTCTTTGAACTTTTGGTGCCAGGCTTCGTGTTTATTCGGTTTTAAATGTTCTAATAAAACTTTAAGGGTTTCATTTACATTTCCTAAAACAGGAATATCGGCATAAACATTTTTATTGATTTCGGCAGGATCTATTTCAAAATGAATCACTTTTGCCTGCTTCGCATATTTCTCCAAATTTCCGGTAACCCTATCATCAAATCGCATCCCAATAGCGATCAAGACATCGCACTCATTGGTTAGTACATTAGGACCATAATTACCATGCATTCCTACCATCCCTACATTAAGCGGATGATCTGTTGGAAGGGCCGAAAGACCCAAAATTGTCCATGCAGCCGGCACGCCCGACTTTTCCACTACTTGTTTAAAAAGTTCTTCTGCACCCCCTAGAATTACTCCCTGACCAAAAACAATCATCGGTCTTTTGGCATTATTAATGGCCTGGGCAGCTTTTTCAATTTGGTTAGGGTCTATTTTAGGAATAGGCTTATAACTTCTAATTCCTGAACATTTTTTAT
The DNA here is from genome assembly GCF_015143665.1 of Salegentibacter sp. BLCTC. Taxonomy (NCBI): domain Bacteria; kingdom Pseudomonadati; phylum Bacteroidota; class Flavobacteriia; order Flavobacteriales; family Flavobacteriaceae; genus Salegentibacter; species Salegentibacter sp. BLCTC. The sequence goes on from NZ_WYEW01000002.1 coordinate 229,764, forward strand.
ACGAAAAATCCAAACTTGCAAACTGTGCATCTTTAGTGATGTCTATCAATACCGGTCCAGGTCTTCCAGATCGGGCTATAAAAAAAGCCTTTGCCAAAACTTCAGGAATTTCTTCTGCTCTGGTAATTTGGTAATTCCACTTGGTAATAGGGGTAGAAATTCCAATAATATCGGTTTCCTGAAAAGCATCACTTCCTAATAAATGAGACCCTACCTGCCCGGTAATACATACCATTGGGGTAGAATCTATTTGTGCATCTGCAATTCCAGTGACCAGGTTGGTGGCACCCGGTCCCGATGTTGCCATAGCAACACCTACCTTTCCGCTTACCCTTGCATAGCCTTGCGCTGCGTGAGTTGCAGCCTGCTCGTGACGGGTAAGGACGTGGTGAATTTGTTTCTGATATTTATACAATTCATCATAAACGGGCATAATTGCTCCGCCGGGATAGCCGTAAAGCGTATCCACTCCTTCCTCCAACAAACATTTTATCACCGCTTCAGCTCCTGAAACTGTGGTTGTTTTTGGAGAAGCTGTTTTCTCGAAACTAGCTGTTTTAACTTCCATAATTCACCTAATTAAAATTCATCGGTAACGCAGCCCTGTGAGGCCGAAGAAACCGTTCTTGCGTATTTATAGAGCACACCCTTGTTAAATTTTAAATCGGGGGCTTTCCAGTTTTCTTTTCTTTTCTTTATTTCTTCTGCTGAAAGTGCCACATCAATTTTATTGCTTTCGGCATTTATTGTAATCTCATCTCCATCTTTCAAAAATGCCAGTAATCCACCCTCTTGTGCTTCAGGAGTAATATGGCCAACAACAAAACCGTGGGTTCCTCCAGAAAATCTTCCATCGGTAATCAAGGCTACGTCTTTACCAAGTTTTGCTCCCATAATTGCAGAAGTAGGCTTCAACATTTCAGGCATTCCGGGACCTCCTTTAGGCCCTTCGTACCTAATGACGACCACATCGCCCTTTTTTACTTTTCCTTCAGAAATTCCATCGTTAGCTTCATACTCACTATCAAATACTTTAGCTGTTCCGGTAAATTCCAAACCTTCTTTTCCCGTAATTTTTGCAACCGACCCCTTTTCTGCCAGATTCCCATAAAGAATCCTAATATGCCCGGTTTTCTTAATTGGGTTATCTAATGGCCTAAACACATCCTGCCCTTCTTCCATATCGGGAACATCGGCTAAGTTTTCGGCAAGGGTTTTTCCGGTTACCGTAAGGCAATCGCCATGAAGCATATCATTTTTCAACATATATTTTAGAACCGCTGGAATCCCGCCAATTCTATGTACATCTTCCATAGCATATTTCCCACTTGGCTTTAAATCGGCCAAAAACGGGGTACTGTCACATATTTTCTCAAAATCTGTTAAGCTAAAATCTACTTCAGCCGATTTCGCTATAGCCAAAAAGTGCAGCACCGCATTGGTAGAACCGCCCAATACTGTAAGTAAACGAATAGCATTTTCAAGCGATTTACGTGTTACAATATCACGAGGCTTTATATCTTTCTCTATAAGCAATCGCACGGCTTTACCGGCTTCTTCACTTTCTGCTTTTTTTTCTTCCCCTTCGGCAGGGTTAGAAGAATTATAAGGCAAGGCCATTCCCAGAGCTTCAATAGCAGAAGCCATGGTATTGGCGGTATACATCCCGCCACAAGCACCTGCACCAGGGCAGGCTTTTTCTATAATACTATCGTATTCTTCCTTATCTATATCGCCGGCAGTTTTTGCTCCCCAGGCTTCAAAAGCTGAAACTACATCCAGTTTCTTTCCGTTGTGACATCCAGAGGCAATTGTACCGCCATACACCAAAATAGCCGGTCTATTAATTCTCAACATCGCCATTAATGCACCGGGCATATTTTTATCGCAGCCTACCACCGTAATCAATGCGTCATAAGACATCGCGTGAATTACCGTTTCCATAGAATCTGCTATAATATCACGAGACGGCAGTGAGTAGCGCATACCCGGGGTACCCATGGAGATCCCATCGCTAACACCAATAGTATTAAAAATTAAACCAACCAGTTCATTCTCATTTGCCCCTTTTTTAACCAGCTTAGCTAAATCGTTAAGATGCATATTGCAGGGATTACCTTCATAACCTGTACTGGCTATTCCTACAAAAGGCTTTTTAAAATCTTCTTTGGTTAATCCTATAGCGTGCAACATGGCTTGTGATGCCGGTTGCGAATCACTTTGTGTTAATATTTTGCTATATTTATTGTACATATATTAAGCTATATCTTATTTATAAAATTAAAAGTACTTTCCTCTTTAGTTTATAGTGATGTATTCACGACTTCAAACCTATTTCCGTGACCAAGCAAATAGTTTTAATGAACTGTATATCATACAATTATACTTTATTTTATTACGATTGCTGAATTCACGTTTTTTTTCATAATTTTCTATTTACCTCATATCAACGCAAAAAAAAACCATCCCGGAAGGATGGTTTTTGCTTTTATAATGCACATCAATTCCGGATCAGATTCCCAGGGGGAAAATAATCTCGACAATAATTGACGTATTACTATTTTTATTTATTCTTTGCATCTTGACCAAAAGTAATCTTTTTTAAAAACAAACCAAATTTTTATTTTTTCTTTTTTAATGAATATAAATCTTTTCGTCGATCTTTCATATTTCTTACGCTTCCAAAAGCATGTAGCTCTTTTAAAAGGTCTAAGTCTACATCTACAATTAAGGTACTCTCGGTATTTGGAGTGGCTTCCGCTTTAATACCATTTACAGGAAATGCAAAATCTGATGGTGTTAGCACGGCACTTTGGGCATATTGAATATCCATATTATTTACTTTAGGCAAATTTCCTACAGATCCCGCCATGGCCACATAGCATTCGTTTTCAACCGCCCTGGCCTGGGCACATATTTTTACGCGAGAATATCCGTTTTGGGTATCTGTCATAAATGGAACAAATAAAATATTCATTCCCTCCTCTGCCAAAATTCTTCCTACTTCCGGAAATTCAACATCATAGCAAATAAGTACACCAATTTTCCCACAGTCGGTATCAAAAGTTTGCAGTTTACTACCGCCCTTCATCCCCCAGGCAGCTTCTTCTGCAGGGGTAATATGCAGTTTCTCATAACGTTCGTAACTTCCATCCCTTCGGCATAAAAAGCCCACATTATACATATGTTCCCCAATAACCATAGGCATACTTCCGGTAATGATATTTATATTATAATTCACCGCAAATTCCTGGAAAGTCTCCAGCAAACGTTCAGAATAAGTTGAAAGTCCCCTGATGGCTTCAGGCTCGGTCAATTCATTAAACTGCGCCATAAGCGGCGCATTAAAAAGTTCTGGAAAAAGTATAAAATCACTCTGGTAATCACTTACTGCATCTACAAAAAATTCAATTTGTGAAACCAGCGCATCATAATCCTTAAAGAGTCGCATTTGCCATTGCACCAAACCAAGCCTTACTACAGTTTTTGGTGTATCTATTAGCTTTGTAGTTTTGGTATAATAAATATTGTTCCACTCCATGAGTACCGCATACTCCTTACTTTCAACATCACCGGGCAAATAGCCTTTTATCACTTTTTTTACGTGAAAATCGTTAGAAAGTTGAAAAGACAACACAGGATCATGGATTTCCTGAAGTTTTACTTTTTCTATATACTTTTTTGGTGTAAGCTCTTTAGAATAAGCACCATAATTGGGTATTCTTCCCCCAAAGGCTATAGATTTTAAATTAAGCTGCTCACAAAGCTCTTTTCGGGCTTCATATAAACGTCTTCCCAGACGCATTCCGCGATAATCGGGATGAATAAAAACATCTATTCCATATAAAATATCACCATTTTTAGTGTGGTTGGAAAAATTTTCAGCACCTATAATTTCTTCATAGGTATGGTCTTCATCAAACTTTTTAGAATCTATCATAATGGCAAGCGCACAACCGGCAATCTTATTATCTATAATGATACAAAACTGCCCTTCGGGAAATTTATTTACCAGATTCCTTATTTCATCTTTGGTCCAGTAGTCCTCTGGCATTTTCTGATAGCTTTTTATCATAGAAACCTTTAGTTCCTGATAGTCTTTAAGCTTTAAATTTCGAAGTTCTATTATAGGAGTTTCGTTCACGAAAGTCGGTATTTATTTATACGAAGATACTGTAGAAAATGTTGGTTTGAAAGTCCGTAATATTTAAAGAAGAATTTAATGAAATTTAACTGAAACAAGAATAGCTTTTATTTATAAAACTTTTAGTCAGGCAAATGTTTGATTTGACCTGCCCTTCATTTCTTTTGCTCGTCCAAAAGAAACGAAGCAAAGAAAAAGACGCCTTTTTCAAGGAATTTTTTGGCGAAAGGCCAAAAACCGTGACCAAAACCCCGCGGATAACCGATTAAAATAATCGCTCATCCTGAATCTCGGGATTTTGTCCACATATTCTGCGAAAAAGGATAAAAAAATAATTGAATTAATAAACCGATTTTTACTTGCGTCAAACTGAATTTATTTCAGAGCCTGCTCCGAAATTTATCGGAGGTCTAAGTAGAGCGTAACTAGTTTTCATATTAGATTCCCGAAGAAAATTCGGGATAAAGTCTGAAACAATCCCGAAGTGTCGGGACAGCATGACGTTCTATGATAAGACCAGAATTATTAGAAACAGATCCAAATAATCTTAATTCTGTTTAAAATTTCCGTAACTCCCCCTTTGGAGCCTGTACAGAATTTACTTCGGGAGGCTGGGGACCTTACAACAACAAAATCCTGTGCTTAATCGCATAAAGCACCAAACCGGTTCGGCTTCTTACGTTTAGTTTCTGGAATAAGCTTTCTCGATATCCATCTATAGTTTTTGGGCTAAGGTTCATTTCGTGGGCCACTTCTTTATAGGTCATTTCAGAACAGGCCAGTTCAAGAAATTCCAATTCGCGTTTAGTAAGATTGGTGAGTTTATTTTCTTTATCCTTATTTTTAATAGCTTCCGAAACTGCATCGCTATAGAAAAAGCCTTCCTTTATCACCTCATCCAGCGCAAACTTAAACTCATCTGGATCTATATCTTTTAATAGATAACCGCGGCAACCCAATTTCACCATAAAAGTCACGGTTTCCTCATCATCTTCCATAGTAAGCGCCAAAACTTTTTGGTCGGGATAATTTTCTTTGAGCCAGGCCATCGTTTCAGGGCCATCCATTATTGGCATTCTAATATCCAACAACACCAAATCGGGTTTAGGCTGGTTGGCTTTAAATTGAGTCACCAGTTCCTGCCCGTTTTTATAAATGCCGGAAACCTCGTAATCCTCAAAAGAATTCACCAGGTTTTTTAAAGATTGTGAAAATAAAGTGTGATCGTCTACAATTGCTACTGTATTATTCATCTTGTTGCCCCATTAAAGAATAACGTAAAGATAAGGAAGTTCCCGCGCCTATAGAAGTTTCCAACTCAAACTTTGCCCGTATCAGCGCTGCCCTGCTTTCCATATTGAATAATCCTGAATTCTTCTTTACCGCTTCCATATCAAATCCCTGCCCGTTATCTTTTGCAGTAATAATAATTTCTTCGGAAGTAAAAGCAATATGAACCCTTAATGCTGAAGCTTTCGCGTGTTTGATCACATTAGAAAAGAATTCCTGAAGGATCCTGAATAAAATTATACTGTGCTGTTGCGGAATTTCCTGTTTTTCTCCGGTTACTTCAAAGTGGGTTTCAATAACGCCCATACGCTGAAACCTTGACAGTTCATTTTCTACCGAAACCACCAAACCGGCATAACCAACCACCTGGTTGTTTAAGGACTTTGAGAGCGAACGCACTTCCTGAAGTGAATTCGCCACGGTTTCTTTAATTTCTAAAGCCGAGTTTTTTTCGGCTTCAGGTAGATTTCTTGAAAAAATATTCAACTGCATATTGGCAACAGAAAGTAACTGACCAATATTATCGTGCAATTCCCACCCCACATTTTTTAAAGTTTGTTCCTGCATTTCTAAACGCGATTGTGAAATTTCCCGCTCAAAACGCTGTTTAGCCTCAAATTGCTCTAGCAGCATTTTATTTTTACGCCTTTGGTACACTACAAAAAATACGATCACAAAAGCCGTTAGCAGCAAGATGACTACCACAAAATAGATGATAAGTAAAATCTCTTCTTTAGAAAGCATTCTCTAAATTCTTAGAACTTGTTTTTTTCTTATTGGCCAGGGATAAAAAGGCAATGCTATAGGCACCATACATAAATATATTCATTGCGATCATAACCGAACCACTCATCTCCACAAATTCCGGACTTCTATTATTAAAATATTTAAAATAAATAATGATAGGTGTTGTAGTTAAAAAAAACAGCAGTGCTGGAAAGGAAATATAAAAACTAATTTCCCTTTTGATATTTAGAATTTTAGAACTTAGTAAAATTTCAAAGTAATAATAGAAAATAACTCCTACCAGCAAAAAACTTCCTAGTATATAAGTCACTACAGAATGGCTTTGAAAAAATACATCAGAAAAAATCAAATTAAGAATACAGATCACAACAAATAAAATCAAGCTCTTATTAATAATATTTTTTACTCTCTCATTCGAAATATTCCACTTAAAATATAGAATATAAACAACAAAACTGATAATCAGGTAAGGGTTATAAAGCCAGAAATTGCTATACCAAAAAGTTTCTTTCAAGAAATGCAAGGACTCATTCCAATAAATCATCGTAGGAATTAAAGCTATTGCTTCTACAAAAAATGTGAGTAACAAAAAATAAGAAAAAAAACCGACCGCTTTATCAGTCGGTTTTTTTTGATAATAATATAATCCGGAAATGGCAGCAAAACCTTCAAGTAGAAGAACTAGAAACCTGATATCATGCATTAATAATCTTTTGGAGGATAACCACCATGGGTTATATTCATTGGCTCAATTTCATAATTATTAGGGTCAGTGTCTTCCTCGGTACTTTCAGTATCTCCCTGGGCCTCTTTGGTGGGAGAGAGAAACATGGTAGAATAACCTTTTTTCTCATTTGTAGTAGGATAAGCCCCTAAATAAAACCGAATTCCCGGTTTCTCTACACCCTGCTCCTTTGATTTCTCCTTAACGTAATCCAGGTATTCCTGTAATTCGTCTACACTGTACCAGAATTCCCGGGTATCTTCATAACCCTCGGCTTCCCTGATGTCTTTTCCGCGGGTTCTTACCCATTCGTCCTGTTCCTTACGCGCCTCTTCAACGCTAATGCATTTTTTTGGTTTTTTCATTTAATTGGTTGGTTGAAAAACTTAATTTTTTGTTAAGGTAAATTTAGTAGATTTTTTCATTTTCACAAATCTTTGATTTTCAGTTATCGGTTGTTGGTTGTCAGTTGTGGTTTTCTGTTTTCGAGTAATTCGGTTAAGCGTGTGGTTTGCAGTTTGGTGTTTATTGTTCAAGGTTTAAGGTTTGTTGTTTGGCGCCACGAATGCACGAATATTCTTTGCTGTTATCAGTTGTGGGTTCTCAGTTGTCAGTTGTCGGTTGTGGGTTTGGCCCAATTGAACCGGTCGCAGATTGAGAGTTGCGGGTTTGATGTTTATGGTTTGTTTTTAAGGAATTATGTATATCTCAGATTCCTTTCTCTTGGCTTTTTTTTCTTGCTTCTTTCATTTCCGTTCGTTGCGAGGAGGCGTTAGCCGACGTGGCAATCTGTTCTAAATGAGTTCTCGGTTGTGGGTTATAAGTTTTCTGTTACTGTATGTTTCGGGTTTGCGCTTGGCATTAGACAGTTTATAGTTCGGGGTTTATTGTTTGTTGTTGAAGATTTACAGAATATAATCTTACTCTCTTTTTCCTTGCTTTTTCTTTTCACTCTTAACTAATCACTTTTCAACTTTTAAACATAAAGCACTTCTCGATACTTTCCGACTCAAGTCGAAACACTCGAAGTGACGGCTCACTTCAAACAAAAGATCGCCGCACTCCTTCCTCACTCACGATGACGGAAAGAAAAAGAAGCGTCATTGTGTGGAGGCAATAGCCGACGTGGCAATCTGTCTGGATGATTACTACGTTGTGAGTTTTGAGTTCTCGGTTGTCAGTTCTCGGTCTGTTTTCGGGTAATTCGGTTAAGCGTGTGGTTGGCAGTTTGATGTTTATTGTTCGAGGTTTGTTGTTTGGCGCCACGAATACACGAATATTCTTTGCTGTCATCAGTTGTGGGTTCTAAGTTGTCGGTTCTCTGTTATTGTATATTTCGGGTTCGCGTTTAGAATTAGTTAGTTTATGGTTTATAGTTCGGGGTTTATTGTTTGTTGTTGAAGATTTACAGAATATAATCTTACTCTCTTTTTCCTTGCTTTTTCTTTTCACTCTTAACTAATCACTTTTCAACTTTTAAACATAAAGCACTTCTCGATACTTTCCGACTTACGTCGGAACACTCGAAGTGACGGCTCACTTCAAACAAAAGATCGCCGCACTCCTTCCTCACTCACGATGACGGAAAAAAAGTAGCGTCATTGCGAGGAGGCGTTGACTGATGTGGCGATCTATTTTTAGTCTGCTGTCTGTTTGGTATTCAAGGGTGGATTCAACCTAGATTCTGAAACAAGTTCAGAATGACATTCTGAAGAAAGGGGATTTTTCCCCTTGTAACGAGCGTACTTATCTTCTACTTTTGACATAGTCATTTTAGTTAGCTAAAGTGTTTTGGGGCAAAAAAGTGTCGTCGACGGTGAGGAGTTTGATTGGTAGGGTAATCAGATTTCTCGTAAACCAAGACGGCACTTTTTTATTTTAGTGAGCCTATATTCTAAAAAGACCTCCTGTATTAGAACGAAGCTATCCCTATTTTACATCAGGAATTAAATCGCCCGAATCAAATCTTATTTTGCATCAATCTCAAAACATGCACCAAATTTCATTCATAGATATTTCATCTTAATTTATCGAAATCAATTCGAGAATAAGAGGGGGTTTTTCCCCTTGCTATGAACATACTCATCTTCTACTTTTGACACGGTCATTTTAGATAGCTAAAATGTTTTAGAACAAAAAAGTGTCGTTAACGGTGAGGAGTTTGATTGGTAGGGTAATCAGGTTTCTCGTAAACCAAGACGGCACTTTTTTATTAGTGAGCCTTGATATTCATAAGGCCTTTGGCCGTAATGAATATTCTAGAGCGATCTAATCCCGGTTTTAAAGCCCCTAACCCCCATAGGGGGAACTTATCTCCCTCTTTCTTTGCTTAAAATAATTCTTCAACCTGAACTTCATTCAGAACCTACTACGAACTTTATTCGAAGGTTTATCGTGTTAGATGCTGAAATAATCCCGAAGCATCGGGACAGGATGACGTAAATATAAAGAAAAATATAACACAACATTTTCAGGATAATGCTTCTCCCCCTATGGGGATTTAAGGTCTAACATATTAGATGCTGAAAAAAAATTCAACATGACGTAAAAAGAATAGTTAGGATTTCCACAAAAACCCTATACTATCCCCCGCCTTTTTCTGCGCCATCATATTAATTCCTTTTTCGCTTAGTTGCAAAACCCTGGGATATCCACCCGTGGTTTGGCAATCGCGCATAAGAACGATTAATTTTCCGCCGGGAGTAAGTTGAACAGTACCGGGAACCACCGGGCCGGTAATAATTGGCTGCAGTTCGTTCTCTAAGCTCTCGCTCAGCTGAATCGCCATTCTATTATTATTTTTATCAATACTAAACTTACTCTGTCTCAAATGACTTTTTAAAGTTTCAGGCAGTTTTTCAAATTCAGGGCCGGGAAAAACTTCTATTTCGTCAGAACTCAAATATTCCTCATCAAACTTTATCCCAGCATGAGTCTCATATTTTTCCTCCTCAGAAGCTTCGTATTGCAACTTCATCCCTTTCTCTAGCTTTTCGTGGCTGGTAATATCTTCGTACCAACTACGGCTTCCAAGAATCTTTTCAGTTTTAAATCCGTCGAGGACTGCTAAATAAGAACGTATCCCAAGTTTTGGCCTCCCAAAAGATAAAATATCACCTTCGTGAATTTTCACCACCTGGTTATTGTCAATTTCAATATCGTTCAGTTTTGGAGAAAGATTTGCTCCGCTAATGGCAATTTTTGTAGCTGCCGAAAATTTAAGTTTTGGCCCCATTTGGGTAATTTCCATCACCGCGGCGTCGGCCTGATTTTGCAAAATAAGGTTGGCGGTTTTTAAAGCGATTCTATCCATCACTCCACTTAAAGGAACTCCATATTTTTGAAATCCGCGACGGCCAAAATCCTGTATCGTGGAAAATAATCCGGGATGTAACACTTTAACTTCAGCCTTCATAATTCTCTTTTTTTAGTTGAAAAGTTCCTTCGGAAATTTGCTCTGAAATCTCTTTAAATTCCTCCCTGGAAACCGAATAAAATTTCACTTTATCTCCGGCCGAAATCTCACACGGAGGATTGTTATTTTTATCAAAAAATTGCACGGGACAATTACCTAAAATCTGCCATCCGCCGGGACTGGATTTCGGGTAAATTCCGGTCTGGTTTTCGCCTATTCCAACAGCCCCTTTTTCGATCTTCATTCGGGGTTGATCTTTACGTGAAATTTGAAGCTTTTTATCCAGTCCTCCCAGGTATAAAAATCCGGGTAAAAAACCTGTAAAAAATACAGTATAAAACGGCTTGGTATGAAGCTTAATGATTTCTTCTGTAGAGAGCTTTTTCTCTTTGGAAATGTATTCCAGGTCCCAACCGAATTCCTTCTCATAGCAAACCGGTAAATAGAAAATTTGCTGGTTATTTATTTTTCCTATCTTAGCCTCCCCAAACAGCTTTTTGATGGCTAAAACCTCATTATAGATGTTTTCTATAGTAAACATATAACTAATTAATAACGAGTTATATGTATTAATTACCTCAATGTTTACTTCATCATAAAACTCCTCCAACTTATTTTTATAAAAAATCAATTTTTCAAGAAGATTTTCATTTATTTTAGGCTCAAATTCTATTAGAATTCCACGCTCCCCCATCGGTGTTATCTTAGGAAAATCATTCATTTCACATTCTTAATTTTAACATTATGCTCAGCAAATTTCTGTTCTAAAAAACTCATAATTTCCACTGAATTTGGTGTGTCGCTATGCAGGCAAAAAGTAGTGGCACTGCAACTGATTTTCGACCCGTTATCGCTGGTAATTTTCCCTTCAAAAAACATAGAAAAAAGATGCTCAAAAACAGCTTCTTTTTGGCTTATCAAGGCGTTGGATTTTGAACGCGAAACAAGGCTATAATCCGGGTTATAATTTCGATCTGCAAAAGCTTCAAAAACTATTGGAATTTTCCCTCTCGCCAGTTTAGAAATCACTGAATTTAATGGACAAAAAAGGGCTATTTTTTGATCGAATTCCAGTAAGGAATCTATGATAATTTGAGCTGTTTTTTCATCTTTTGCAGCTTCATTATAAAGTGCTCCATGAGGTTTTACATGGGTAAGTTTTACCCCTTCTGCTTCGGCCAATTGTTTTAAACTTAAGATTTGCGCAATAATAGAACGCTGCAATTCTTCCGCAGAAATCTCCATAGTTTTTCTCCCAAAATTCTCCTTATCGGGATAAGAAGGATGTGCTCCTATTTCTACCCCATGCTCTACAGCAAGTTTAATAGTTTGCTGCATAGTGTCCAGATTTCCGGCATGGCCTCCACTAGCAATATTACAGGCAGAAATATGCGGCATTAAAGCGGCATCAAATTCGCCACCTTCACCTAAATCGCAGTTTATATGGATTTCTTTCATTTCAAAATTTTTCTAATCATTAATGTTATTCATTTTTTCCATCGATGAAAAAACGAATCAAAAAAATCTAGGCTTACGAATATTTATCTAAATTTATCGTTCTTCACCTAAATTTTAGGAACTCGCCATCATCATCTTATTAAAGATGAAAAGTCATTTTGCTCAAACAGCCTAAAATTTTACGGTGCTTTCACTTCAAATTTATACGATAAATTTTCGCTAGGCCAAAAAACAAGGAAAAACCTATAGCAATAGATTAAAATCAAGCTTAAGACCTATTAATATAAGATTTTAGAAAGCTTACAGTAAGATAAATTGACTAATTCCACACAAATTATTAAAAGCTTTGTAAAACGCTTAGAATCGCTTTAATCCCTAAAAATACGGAAAGCGCAATAACAAGTATTCCCAGTATATTTTGCAGTTTGGAATTGCGGTGTTTACCCAAAACCGAAGCTTTATTGACTACCCAAAATAAGAAAATGGCAATAACAGGCAATAGGATTCCGTTAGCGATTTGAGCAAAACGTATAATTTCAATCGGATTAATTTGCAGGGAAGAGAAGAAAACGCCTAAAATAAGCACTGAAGCCCAAACCATTTTAAATTTTAATGATTTCATTCCCCCCTTCCATCCAAAACAACCTTTTACTACGTAAGCGGCCGCCAAAGGTGCTGTAATAGAAGAAGTGATTCCGGCAGCCAAAAGCCCCAAAGACATAAACCAGGTGGCAAATTTTCCAAATAATGGCTCCAGGCTCACCGCCATATCAGCTGCAGAATTTACATTAGTTAATCCCGAGGAAGCCGCACTAATAAGAATCGCCATAGAAACAGTACCACCAAGAATTATAGAAACTATAAGTTCTTTCCTGGCAATAGATAAATAGGAAGCTTCTTTCCATTTTTCACTAACAAGAGAAGCGTGTAAAAACAAGTTATAAGGAACCACCGTTGTACCTACAATAGCCATTACCGTAAGCAAACCGGCAGCATTGCTTGTTGGAATAAGTCCGTTTAAAATTTCTAAAATATCCGGTTTTGTAAGAATAGCAGTAAGCACAAAACTTATACTCATTAATAAAACCAGGCCAATAAAGACCTTTTCAAGGGTTTTATAACTACCGGTAAACAAAAGTATAAAAGCGACAGAGCCAATAAAAATACTCCAAAGGTTGAGCTTAAAATCGCCAAATTTGATGTTTTGAACTCCGAAAATAGCTTCAGCCCCTAAAACGGCACCGGTTATATTACCTGTTTCGTAGGCAGCATTACCAATAACTATCGCTGAAAAAATAAGAATAATCGCTAAAACCCTGAAAATTGGTTTTTTGATCTCTTCCCGAATAACATCGCTTAAACCTTTTTGAGAAACCACACCCAACCTGGCTGCCATTTCCTGTAAGATTATACAGGAAAAAATAGAAAGTAATAACGCCCAAAGCAGGCTATAACCAAATTCAACCCCGGCAAGTGTACATACTGTAACTGTTCCCGGACCAATAAAAGCCGCAGAGACCAGTATTCCCGGACCCAGATTTTTAAGGAAATTTCGCACTATAGGCCTTTAGATTCCTGTAAGGCATAAATAGCAAAAGACCCCAACCAATGGCCACCTTCGTAGCTATCGCCTACCAAATTGGGGAAGGAGTAAGCCATATGCTTATCGGCCAGACCTTTTAAATGAGAGAACTTTTCAGGATATTGATTGATAAGTCCGTAGAAAACCCAGGCACGACTAAAGTTAAGTCCGTCAAGGTGTACCAATTTTCCATCAGTCCTATCTGAAACTTCCCCAACTTTCATTTGAAAATCTTCCGATCTCAATTGCGGAAGAAAATCATCCAGCCACATTTCAAACGCATTTTTAGGCAGAACCCGGCGCATAATATTTATTTCTTCCAGGCAGGGAGAAAGAAAATCGAAACCACTAGGTTCCCAGCTTAAAGGACAATCGTCGTCTTTTAAATAAAAGTCTTTAGCGCGTTTTGAAATGAGCTGTTCTAACTCGGCGTTTTCTGCAGCAATAGCATAATCGTAAGCAAAGCTAAGTCCGAAGGCCGTATTGGTGTGCTCCCCCACTCTAATAGGGTAATTCAATTTTGGCAGGAATTCTATATATTTTTCAACTATAAGATTGGTTAAAGGAGCTAAATTTTCACTAAGCTCATCTGCAAGAGGATCGTTCCAGGTTTCTAATTCTTCAGCCAATTTTAATAGCCAGGCCCACCCGTAGGTACGCTCAAAAGAAGCACTCTCCTCTCCTTTAAAGTACGCTATTTCCCCCTGAATATTTTCTGCAGAAAGAGACTCCTTTAATTTTCGTCTAATAGTTTCTGCTTTTTCCAAATCGGGAAACTGTTTCAGCAAGCTTAACATAGACCAATGTGCATGCACGGAAGAATGCCAATCGAAACACCCATAAAATGCCGGGTGAAGCTCTGAAGGCTCACCCAATGCTTCTTTATTCTCCAAGGTTTGGCCCAATTTATTTGGATATTCGGTATTAATGCAATTTAACGGAAGCTCCGCCAGGTTATTTGCTTCATTTAGCGTAAATTCCACCCGATTTTCTTCAAGCAATTCACCATTTAAAATACTTTTGTCTATAATACTATCGTTATCAATTTTTGAAGCATCTTTCCCTTCAGGGTCACCTTTACAGGCAAAAATTAAAATCAATATTAGCAAGGATAAACTTTTTTTCATAATAGTCCGGTCTTAGCAAACAAACTCCTTCAAATGCTCTCACGAGCCAACGAAAGGTTAAAACAAGCTGAATTTAAATATATGTATTTCTTTAAGAGGTAAATATAAATTAAAAGTTGACAAAATTTAAAGAGCAAAGCTTTTAAAAATATCAAAATTTACTTAAAAATCAACCTAGCCACCCATCGCGATCCAGGCTTCGGTATTGAATAGCTTCACTGATATGATTTCCATGAATATTCTCTGAGTTTTCTAAATCGGCAATGGTTCTGGAGACTTTTAAAATACGATCGTAGGCACGTGCAGAAAGGTTTAAACGTTCCATCGCGGTTTTAAGCAATGCTTTTGAAGCCTCGTCTAAAGCACAAAATTCCCGAATTTGCCCTACACTCATTTGCGCATTATAATGAACCGAATCGGATTCTTCAAAACGTTGGGTTTGAAGCTGGCGTGCCTGTGTTACCCTTTTCCTAATTTCCACACTGCTTTCACCCCGTCTTTCTTCACTTAACTTTTCAAATGGCACCGGGGTCACTTCAATATGAATGTCTATTCTATCTAAAAGAGGCCCGCTAATTTTACCTAAATAACGTTGCATTTCTGCGGGAGAAGATGTTGCCGGCGCATCTGGATCATTAAAATAACCACTGGGACTGGGGTTCATACTAGCCACCAACATAAAACTCGAAGGATAAGTTACGGTAAATTTAGCCCGGGAAATAGTAACCTCCCTATCTTCCAACGGTTGGCGCATCACCTCTAAAACACCTCGTTTAAATTCGGGTAATTCATCTAAAAACAAAACCCCATTATGAGAAAGCGAAATTTCACCCGGTTGAGGGTAAGCTCCACCACCAACCAGCGCTACATCTGAAATTGTATGATGGGGACTCCTAAAAGGTCTTTGAGACATTAAACCTACATGCTCCTTCACCCTTCCCACCACACTATGTATTTTTGTGGTCTCCAGGGCTTCATGCAAACTCATTGGAGGCAAAATACTAGGCAAGCGTTTAGCAAGCATGGTTTTCCCTGCTCCAGGAGGACCTATTAAAATAATATTGTGTCCACCGGCTGCAGCTATTTCCATACAGCGCTTTATAGATTCCTGACCTTTTACATCGGCAAAATCATGTTCCGGATGATCCAGGCTTTTATAGAATTCTTCGCGTGTGTTTATTAAGGTAGGTTCTAAAGCTTCATCTTTGTCAAAAAAGTTAATGACTTCGGTGATATTTTCCACCCCATATACATCAAGTCCGCTTACTATTGCAGCCTCTTTTGCATTTTGTTTAGGAAGGATAAAACCTTTAAAACCCTCTTCCTTAGCCTTAATAGCAATGGGCAAGGCTCCCTTTATAGGTTGTAAGCTTCCGTCTAACGAAAGCTCACCCATAATAATATAGTTTGATATATTTTTAGCATTGATTTGGCCTGAAGCTGCCAAAATCCCAAGACTTAAGCTAAGGTCGTAGGCAGAACCTTCTTTTCTAAGGTCTGCCGGTGCCATATTAACAATAATTTTCTTTCCGGGAAATTTATACTTGTTATTCTGAAGGGCTGCCGCAATTCTAAAACTACTCTCCCTTACGGCATTATCGGGTAGCCCTACCAGATGATAACCAATACCAGTTGCCACATTTACCTCTATGGTAATTGTTGTAGCCTCTACCCCAAATACAGCACTCCCATAAACCTTTACTAACATTTAAGAACAAAATTTCCTAAATGTACTAAATTTTATAAGAAAAACTTACTATTTAGCAACAAGCACTTTTTCTCTATAATATTCTATTAACCCATCAATGGGTCTACGTACAATATTTCCTATTTCAATCCCGTAAGGTTGCGCTACTGCCCGTATGATATCTTCGCTAAAATGAGCAATTGTTCCAATAAAGTGTACCGGTGTATTTTGCGCTTGTTTGTAACACATTACGCGAGAATGCATAAAATCGGTAATACCCTCGTGAACTAATTTATAGAAATATCCATTACGTTCGTTAGAAAAGATAAATTCAGCAAATGATGCTAAATATGTATTTGGATTTTCCTTACGATAAAGGTTTTTCTTAATCTCATCAGAATCAAGATTGTATTTCTTACCGAATTCTACTGAAAGTTCAGGAGGCATTCTTTTGTAATAATAATCTCTGATAAGCCTTTTTCCAAAATAGTTCCCACTAGCTTCATCCATAAGAATATATCCCAGGGAATCAACTGACTGATGTATATCTTTACCGTCAAAGAAACAGCTATTGGATCCTGTACCAAGAATACAAACAATTCCAGGCTCTGTAGTCGCCGCATAAACAGCAGCCACCATATCTTCCAAAATTATCACTTCCTCTACATTGGTGAAGAAATTGGTGAAAATTCCTTGCAATAGTTTACTAGGTGTTTCAGTACCACAACCAGCACCGTAAAAATGTACTCGTTCTACTTTATCCTTTACTTCTCTTAAATCGGCATTTTCTTCAACACGTTGTTCCAGCACTACCTCTGGAAATACCGCGGGATTTAAGCCTTTAGTACGGGTTCTAAGTAATTCTTCTCCCGTTGCACTAAGTAAAATCCAGTCGCATTTTGTTGATCCACCGTCAGCTATTAGTATCATTTATATGAATATGATTTAAATTAAAAAGCCTGAGGAAAGCGCTAAGAGGAAAAACCTAAGCATAACTTTCTTCAGGCTCTAATGTAAAATATTAAATTGAATTAACGTGTGCCGCTAAATCCAAAAGTTTGGCTGAATAACCATACTCGTTATCATACCAAGCGATTAGTTTAAAAAAGTTATCGTTAAGAGCTATACCAGCTTCAGCATCGAAATTACAGGTATGTGCATCTGATACGTAATCTTGAGAAACAACAGCATCCTCTGTATAAGAAATCACTCCATTGTAAGAGCCTTCTGAAGCTTTTTTGAATGCAGCTTTTACATCGTCGTAACTTACAGATTTTTCTGTTTTAACTGTAAGGTCTACCACAGAAACATCGGCAGTTGGAACTCTAAAAGCCATTCCGGTAAGTTTTCCATCTAACTTAGGAATTACTTTACCTACTGCTACGGCTGCTCCAGTTGAAGAAGGTATAATATTCATAAGTGCACTTCTACCTCCTCTAAAATCTTTTGCTGATGGCCCATCTACTGTAAGCTGAGTAGCTGTAGTTGCATGAACCGTGGTCATTAAACCTTCAACAAGACCAAACTCATCATCTATTACTTTGGCAAGTGGTGCAAGACAGTTAGTTGTACAAGAAGCATTAGAAACTATAGTATCTTCCGGCTTTACATCCTGGTGGTTTACACCCATTACAAACATAGGTGCGGTTTTAGAAGGTGCAGAAATCACAACTTTCTTAGCACCTGCTTTAAGGTGGGCACTTGCGCTATCTTTTTCTTTAAAAATTCCGGTACAATCAACAACAACGTCTACTCCTACATCTCCCCATTTAAGGTCTTCTGGATTTTTTTCTGCTGTAATACGAATATCTTTACCGTTTACTACAAGGTTTCCGTCTTTAACAGCAACATCTCCTTTAAATTTACCGTGAACAGAGTCATATTTCAGCATATATGCCAAATGATCTACATCTAACAAATCGTTTATTGCTACAACTTCTACGTCACTTTTTTCAGCCGCGATTCTAAACGCTATACGTCCAATTCGGCCAAAACCATTAATTCCAATTTTTGTACTCATAATTTAAATTTTAAAAAATTTACACAGAAGTGATGTTTGCCACCCTTCTTAATTCCTGATCAAATTCCCTGTCTTCTTTTAAAGCGGTTTCCAAAGGCACATGCACCACTTTTTTATGATCCACTCCCACCATGATATTGGTTTTACCATCGGTTAATGCTTCAACCGCACCAACGCCAAGCTTACTGGCCAGAACACGATCAAAACAACTTGGGGAACCTCCTCTTTGAATATGACCCAGCACAGAGACTCTAATATCATATTCTTTGTGACTTTCCGAAATAACTTCGGCTAATTGAAAAATATTTTTACCACTCTTCTCACCTTCAGCTACTACGATAATACTGGAAGTTTTTCCTGATTTTTTACTTTTCTCCAAAGACTCCATCATTCGCTGAATCCCGCCGTCTTCTTCGGGAAGCAATACTTCTTCGGCACCAGCCCCAATACCACTATTCAAAGCAATATCTCCTGCGTCACGCCCCATAACTTCAATTAAAAACAAGCGGTTATGAGAACTTGCTGTATCGCGAATCTTATCTATAGCCTCTACTACCGTATTTAAAGCGGTATCGTAACCTAAAGTATAATCGGTTCCATTAATATCGTTATCTATGGTAGCAGGAATTCCTACAATTGGAAAGTTGAATTCACCACTAAAGTAAAGGCCACCCGTAAAGGTTCCGTCACCTCCAATGACCACCAAAGCATCTATACCGGCATCCGAAAGGTTCTTGTAAGCTTTCTTTCTTCCTTCTTTAGTTTTAAATTCTTCAGATCTGGAAGATTTAAGAAAAGTTCCTCCTTTATTAATAATATTCCTAACCGATCTAGCGGTAAGATCTTCAAAATCCTTTTCTATAAGCCCCTGGTAGCCTCGGTAAACACCAACGCACCCCAGGTTATAATATGAACAGGATCTAACAACCGCTCTAATGGCGGCATTCATCCCGGGAGCATCTCCACCGGATGTTAAGACTGCTATTTTATTAATTTTCTTTGCCATTAGGTCAAAGCTATTTTAATTCTACCATATAACCTAATTTCCTAAAAAACTAAAACGTTTTCGGTTAATAACTAAGAAAAATAACTTTTTGCGAGACCTGTTTTTATTTTTTTAGTAAAAAAATTATTTATTTATCAAGATCAGATACTCCCAGGCTTCTAATTTCATATCTTTTTCTTTTGAGATTGTAAATGTCTCTCCTGAAAAATAATTTTTAAATATTCCATCTAATTGAATATTAAAATTGATATTTTTCTTACTCATATTCGCTATAAAAATGAGTTTTGCCCCGTCTTTTTCTCTCTTAAAAGCCAAAGCTTTTTCTTCTTCTGAAGTTTTATTTTTTTTTAAAGAAAAAGGCTTATGATTATTAAAGAAGACCAATTAATAGGAATACACACGCTTTTTATAAAGTTTAAATGAATTTATTTCTAAAAAACAAAAGGATACAAAAAAAACCGAGATTAATTATATATATTAGCGACCAAAATAATTAAACGGAAAACGTTCAAATTAATTGAAATAGTGTTACTATATTAAACAACAGTAACAACTCAAATTATGTCCCTACCTCCGATGAAAACGGAATGGTCACGATTGAAGCTCCGGCGAATGGATATTCAATTTATTCCATAACAAAATAGGTTTTATTTTGAATTTTCATAGGTGTTAATTCAAAGATTGGCTGGTTGTTAGCTCAACCAGCCTCTTTATTTTTATAAACCCGCGTTTTTCTTAAACCAGATTAGCCTTTTTTTTCAGACTTTGCCACCCCTAAAAATTAATTGATATCGGCCGGTAGGAAATCATTGGCTGTGGTGACATAGTATTAAACCCCATTTTTCACATTCAATTATTTATTGGCACCGCCAAAGGATATAATATCCCGAGGCTTTCTTCGAAATTAAAAACTTGTTTCCAACGAATGCCTCGTTGGCTTACCCAGAGGTAGTTTACTAATTAATTAAAATTAAAACACTGTAACACCTCAATTTATAACAAAAAATAACATTTAGGTCGTTTAAGCTTAACAAAAAAGCAGTTATTTAATGCACAAGTTTAAATTATATTTTTTTACAAATTTGTCAACTTACAAATGTTGATAAATTTACAATTTACTGATAAACAGTTTATTAACAATTTTTGTTTGATAACTTTTTTCAACAGGATTTTATATTCTTATACTTCTTTGTCTATATTTACAGTCTGCTTGAAACTATTACTAATCCAAAATCTAAAATTAATATGGGTGTGAACACTACTACCGCCACTCCTAAAATCTATAGCCAGGAAGAGGCCTTTAAAGCTTCGCTTGACTATTTTAAGGGAGATGATTTAGCCGCACGGGTGTGGGTAAATAAGTATGCGCTTAAAGATTCTGAAGGGAATATTTATGAGCTTACGCCAAACGATATGCATCGTAGAATTGCAAAGGAAATTTCCCGTGTAGAGCAACGCTACCCAAACCCAATGAGTGAAGATGAGGTTTTTGACCTTATTAAAGACTTTAAATATATTGTTCCCCAAGGTAGCCCTATGGCGGGTATAGGAAACCCCTATCAAATTGCATCCCTTTCTAACTGTTTTGTTATTGGCAACGATGGTGATTCAGACTCTTATGGCGGAATCATGAAAATAGACCAGGAGCAGGTGCAACTTATGAAGCGTCGTGGTGGTGTTGGGCATGACCTATCTCATATTCGCCCAAAAGGATCGGCAGTTAAGAACTCGGCCCTTACATCTACCGGGATAGTTCCTTTTATGGAACGTTACTCTAACTCTACCCGCGAAGTTGCCCAGGACGGCCGTCGTGGAGCACTAATGCTTTCGGTTTCTATAAATCACCCTGATTCTGAAGACTTTATAGACGCTAAAATGGAGCAGGGCAAGGTAACCGGGGCCAATGTTTCAGTGAGAATTGATGACGATTTTATGCGTGCGGTTAAAGAGGAGCGCAATTATGTTCAGAAATATCCAATTTTTAGTGAAAATCCTAAGAAATCTAAAGAGATTGAAGCCAATAAGCTTTGGAAAAAAATAGTACATAACGCCTGGAAATCGGCAGAACCGGGAATCCTTTTCTGGGATACGGTAATTAACGAGTCGGTACCAGATTGTTATGCAGATCTTGGTTACAAAACGGTTTCAACTAACCCTTGTGGTGAGATTCCACTTTGTCCTTACGATTCTTGCAGGTTATTAGCGATAAACTTATTTTCTTATGTAGAGAATCCGTTTACGAAAGATGCTTCTTTCAACTTTGAACTTTTCAAAAAACACATCGCAGCTGCGCAACGTATCATGGATGATATCATTGATCTTGAACTAGAAAAGATTGATGCTATTCTTGCAAAAATTGAAGCAGACCCTGAAGGAAATGAAATTAAAGGTGTAGAATATAACCTTTGGAAGAATATACAAGCCAAAGCAAAAGAAGGTAGAAGAACCGGAATAGGAATCACCGCAGAAGGTGATATGTTAGCCGCTTTAGGTATAAAATATGGAAGTGACGAAGGTGTAGATTTTTCAGTAGAAATACATAAAACCATTGCTTTAGAAGCATATAGAGCTTCAGTTTACGCCGCGAAAGATAGAGGTGCTTTTGGAATTTTTGATTCTGAAAGGGAAAAAGAAAATCCATTTATCCTTCGACTTAAAGAAGCCGATGAGAAATTGTATTACGATATGCTGGAATATGGTCGTCGTAATATTGCATTACTCACTATAGCCCCTACCGGAACTACCAGTTTAATGACGCAAACAAGCTCTGGAATTGAGCCGGTATTTATGCCTGTTTATAAAAGAAGAAGAAAAGTAAATCCGAACGATAAGGATTCACGAGTAGATTTTGTAGACGAAGTTGGCGATTCATGGGAGGAATACGTGGTTTTCCACCACCGTTTTAAAGAATGGATGCAAGTAAACGGTCACGCCATAACCGATGATTATACGCAAGAAGAATTAGATAAGTTGGTTAAAGCTTCTCCTTACTATAAGGCTACTTCTAATGATGTAGATTGGCTAAGCAAGGTAAGAATGCAAGGGGCAGTACAAAAATGGGTAGACCACTCTATTAGTGTGACTATTAATTTACCAAACGATGCCACTGAAGAATTGGTAGGCGAATTATATCTAGAGGCCTGGCAAGCAGGCTGTAAAGGTGTTACAGTATACCGTGATGGTTCTCGTTCTGGAGTTTTAATTTCTAATGATGAGAAAAAAGAAGAAACAGAAGAAGAAAATAATACACCATTCCCAACTACACGTCCGCAAACATTAACCGCAGATGTAGTTCGTTTCCAGAACAATAAAGACAAATGGATTGCTTTTATTGGCTTGATAGACGACAGACCTTACGAAATATTTACCGGTTTTGCCGACGATGAAGAAGGAATTTTATTGCCTCGTTGGGTTACTGAAGGTGTTATTATTAAAGCCAGAAATGAAGACGGAACTTCTCGTTACGATTTCCAGTATCAAAATAAACGAGGGTACAAGACAACTATTGAAGGCCTGTCTCATAAATTTAATCCAGAATACTGGAATTATGCGAAATTAATCTCTACTACTCTTAGGCATGGTATGCCAATTGAAAAGGTAGTAGACTTAATAAGCAGCTTACAACTGGACAGTGAATCTATAAACACCTGGAAAAATGGAGTTGCCAGAGCCTTAAAACGCTTTATTGCAGATGGTACTGTTGCAAAAAAACAAAAATGCCAAAATTGTAATTCATCTAATCTTATCTATCAGGAAGGTTGCCTTACCTGTCAGGATTGCGGTTCTTCTAAATGTGGATAGATAGCTCTTGTTAGATTAGATAAAAAACAGCCTTTTGAAAATTTCAAAAGGCTGTTTTGTTTATTGCTCTAAAATATTTTAAAATGAACTCTCAAAAATACTATCACCAAGCTTGTCTTGATTAGAGCTTATTTGAATTATTTAAAAGTTAAAATAAATTCAGTGTAAAGAATGTATAAACTAACCTAAGCCGTTTTATATATTTTTCGTTTTCTAAGTTTATTTAAATGATATTCCCTCGCCATTTTTATTTTTGAAACTAAACATCACAAATTTCAATAGCCTTTCTTAGCGATAAAATTTCATCAGGGTTGGTGGGAATAAATTCCTGGGCTACATAACCGGTAAAGCCGGTATCTACAATTGCCTTCATAATTGCCGGATAAAATAACTCCTGAGTATCATCAATTTCGTTTCTCCCCGGAACTCCGGCTGTATGATAATGACCAATATAGTTATAGTTCTTTTTAATACTAGCAATTATATCACCTTCCATAACCTGCATATGGTAAATATCAAAAAGAAGTTTAAAATTATCTGCCTGGATTTCTTTAGCCAGGGCAACTCCCCATGCGGTGTGATCTGCCATATAATCGGGATGATCAACCTTACTATTAAGAAGCTCCATAACCAGAGTAACATTTTTCTTTTTTGCATACTTCAGTAGTGGCTTTAATCCTTTTGCACAATTTTTAATTCCGGTTTCCTCATCCATACCTCGTCGGTTTCCAGAAAAAACAATCACGTTTTTTATATTATGCCTGGAAGCTTTATTAATTAAGCCGCGATATTTTTCCTGAAGATTACTATGATTTTCCGACTCATTAAATCCGTTTTCAATACTGGCAAAATCATCAGTAGCCATAGAACAAACCAATCCATACTCCTCTACTGTATCCCACTCGGAAGGTTTTAGAAGGTCTATTGCCTGAATCCCCATGCTGGCACAGGTTTTTGCAAATTTATCTAAAGGAATATCCTGAAAGCACCAACGACATACCGAATGCTTGATGTTGTTTTTAGGCTTATTTAACAAAGTGTTATTGTCTATATAATTCATAGCAGCAAAAGAAGAGGCTACACCACCAATACTTAAAACTCCTGAGCCTATGGCAATGCTTTTTAAAGCATCTCGTCTTGAAAAATTTTTATTCATAATAATTGGTTTTGGCTGGTTACTATTTTCGAGATAAAAACTGCGAGCTTTTAAGCTTAAAAGCAATTATCTCAGTAAATTGTAATTTGCAAAGCATTTTACAATAAGTGTAAATTTTACAATTATTATTTAGAAAAAAATTTTTCGATAAATTATTTTTTAAATTTTTCTTAACTAATTTTTACATGCTGTTTTTTTAGGTCTTAGGCTATTTTAAAATCATAACCTGACTCTAGAAGCTCCTGATAATTCTCATGATCAAATTTATAGAGAAAAGCCCCTCTACGGGAAGTAGATTTATCTTTTTCGTCTAGTTTTACGAGCACATTAAGAGATAACACCTTTTTACGAAAGTTTCGTGCATCCAATTCTTTCTGGTAAATAGCTTCATAAAGCTGTTGTAACTGCGGAATAGTAAATTTTTCAGGGAGTAATTCAAAACCAATGGGTTTATACCTTGCTTTTCTTTTTAATCGCTCTAAAGCATCTTCCACCATTTGATTATGATCCAATACCAATTCTGGTAATTTATCTATTTCATACCAATGTGCCCCATGCTTTTTAACCAGTTCTTTATCATATTCATCTAATCTAATCAATGCATATTGCCCTATGGAAATTGAACGAAAACCGGGATCCCTTTCAGCTTTGCCGTAGCTTCTAAGTTCTTCCATAAACACATTTTCCAAACCGGTGATTTCTGTTAGCACACGTTTTGCCGCCTGATCTACATCCTCTTCCAATCTTACAAAACTCCCTATTAAAGACCAGGAATTTTTTAAAGGTTCAACCCTTCTTCTAAATATTAATAGCTTTAGTTTACCTTCATCGAAACCAAAAATTATACAATCGGTAGCGACATACATTTTATCGTTCTTACTGTAAAAATCTTCCTGGAGTCGAATCATTTATATTTTAAAAGTTTGGGTTTACATAGGTTATCCCTTAAAAATACTCAGGATTAAAAAATTATTATTTCTCAATTAAAAACCTCTTATTAGTTCCGAAAGCATCATTTAAGATATATTCCGTAAAAAGAGAGATTGTCTAAAAAGCCTTAAGTATATACGTAAATTTCAAAGTTTAAAGACTTTCCAGACAATCCCTTTATTTTTTTATTTACCAGAACATGGCGTAAAGCATAGTAACAATTAAAAGGATTGCAAAGGCACCAATATTAAATGCCGGGCCAGTATTAAACAATTTACTGCTAAGTTCAATCCCTTTTTCGTGATCACGCCCTTTATTTTCAGCCAAACTAATTACTACCATAATCAGCATGGTTAACAACCAGGTTATCATCATTTGATGCATAAACGGAAGGGTTACAAATATAGCACTGTCTATCCATCCGTTAGGTCCTACCTTAAAGAATAAAGCGATTGGGATAGAAGCCAGCACACCAAATATAGCAGCTTTGTTTGTGGTCTTTTTCCAGAATAAACCTAACATAAATACGGCTAAAATTCCGGGACTAACCACCCCTGTATACTCCTGAATATACTGGAATACCTGACCTAAGTTCTTTAATTGCGGAGCAAGAATTACGGCTATCACCAAAGCAGCAGTTGCAGAAAGCCTTCCTACTTTTACAAGATTCTTTTCCGAAGAATTCTTACCAAAATATGGTTTATAAATATCCATGGTAAAAATAGTGGCTGTAGAGTTAAGCATAGAAGCTACCGAAGAAACAATAGCTGCAGCAAGAGCTGCCAATACCAATCCTTTTAAACCTGCCGGCACAAATTCCTGAATAAGCCATGGGGCGGCGTTATCATTTATAATATTTCCAGTATCACTAAAGAAAGAACTATCGGTAAAATCCAGGGAAATAGCACCATCTGGTCCCGTATTCATTACGAAGGCAATAATCCCGGGAATAACTACAATTAACGGAACAATTAACTTTAAGAATCCCGCCAGGATAATCCCTTTTTGCGATTCCCTAAGGCTTTTTGCTGCCAGGGTACGCTGAATAATATATTGGTTAAACCCCCAATAGTATAGGTTTGCTACCCATAAACCTCCAATTAAAACAGCAAGGCCTGGAAGGTCCCACCAGGCATCCTTTCCATTTGGTGTTATGATTTCACCTTTATCAAGAATCATAGAAAATTTTTCGGGAACCTGCTCGTAAACCGCAACCATTCCAGAGATTACACCACCATCTTCGGTTACGTGAGACAATGCGATAAAGGTAGTAATAAGCCCTCCAATAATTAGTAATACCACCTGTACAACATCGGTCCAGGCCACTGCCGAAAGTCCGCCATACAAAGAATAAGCAGCCGCAAAAAAAGCAAGACCAATAATTGCATATATAAAGAAAGAGCCATCACCGGTACCCATAATAGTATCTAGCGCAGTAGCTCCAAGATATAGTACCGAGGTTAGGTTAACAAATACAAAAAGGCAAATCCAAAAGACTGCCAAAATTGTTTTTAAATTAGAGCCATACCTAACTTCTATAAACTCCGGGATAGTATACAAGCCTTTATCAATAAAAATGGGCAGGAAAAATTTCCCAACCAATAGTAAGGTAATTGCCGCCATCCACTCATAGGAGGCAATGGCAAGGCCAATAGCAAAACCCGAACCCGACATACCTATAAACTGCTCGGCAGAGATATTGGCAGCTATTAAAGATGCTCCAATGGCCCACCAGGGCAAGCTTTTGTCTGCCAGAAAATAACCTTCAGAAGAATCTCCTTTTCCTCGTGAAACGTACAAACCTACGCCCACAATTAAAAGTGCATATGCTGCAAAAATAATTTGATCTAGTAATCCAAATTCCATAAGTAAGCTGTTAAAAACCCATATTTAATTGGGTGTTAAAATTAAATGTTAGAAAATTTTATAAGGGTGAAGTTCAAACTTGTTATTTCGAGACTAAAAACTTATAACTTATTCTGTTATAATATGTTTCTCCTGGTTTTAATACGGCATCAGGAAAGTTCCTAAAGTTTGGGGCATCAGGAAAATTCTGAGCTTCCAAACATAGCGAAGGATACTCTTCTGCAATTGGCGTATAATAATTTAGGTCTTCGGGAAGAGTCTCAGGAGCATAAGCTACCATGGCTTTTTGATTGGTCTTTACCTCCATTTTTATGCCGGTTAATGGTGCAAAAAGCCTTGCAGCCACTTCATCTTCTCCAGATTTTAATACAAAACTATCATCCAGGCTCCTATTACCAATTAATTTACTTTCGCTAAAGTTTTTAGGGTGCTTTTTTAGTTTGGTTAAATTTCCGGTTGGCATTAAGTTTTTATCTACCTCCAAAATCTTTTCAGCATTAATCTTTAAAAAGTGATCGCTTATACTTCCTCCGCCATTAAGGTTAAAATAAGTATGATTCGTAAGGTTAATCACCGTCTTTTTATCGGTGTGTGCCGAATATTCTATTTGCAGTTCATTTTCTTCTGTAAGGGTGTATTTCACTTCAACCTCAAGGTTTCCGGGATAATATTCTTCTCCATCCTTACTAAGATAAGATAGTGTAACCGAAGGGTTGGGGGCTGTAGTTTCCTCCTTAATTTCCCATATTTTATATTGAAAACCTTCCCGGCCACCATGCAAATGCACTCCATCCTTTTCAAAAAGCTTATAAGTAGTTTCATCCAATTCAAACTCGCCATTAGAAATCCTACCTGCGTAGCGTCCCACTGAAGCACCAAAACATTTATTGTGCTCTTTATAAACCGAACGAATAAATTCTTCTGCACGGGGACTCACTACTACGTTTACAAGGTTCCCGCTTTTATCTTCCAGTTTAAATTTAAGCACTGCAGCACCGTAGTTTAGAATATCCAATTGGCTACCTTTGTTATTTACAAGGCTTACGGTTTTAAGGTCTTCTTTTTGTAAAATTTTCAATTTCTTTATTTTAAAGGTTATTTTTAGAAATCCAGGCGTTTACTTTTTCTGTAAGGATATTCAAAGGTAAGGCTCCATTAAGAAGAATCACATCGTGAAACTCCCTAATATCAAAATCTTCTCCTAATTGCTCCTTAGCATGCTCCCTTAGCTCTAAAATCTTATTCATTCCAATTTTATAGGCTGTTGCCTGGCCGGGCATTACAATATGCCTTTCTACCATTTTAATACAATCACTTTCAGCATTTGGGGTGTTCTCTTTATAATAGGCTATCCCCTCTTCCCGAGTCCATTTCTTAGCATGAATTCCGGTGTCTACTACCAGCCTACAAGATCGCCAAAGCTCCATGGCTAATCTTCCAAAATCTGAATAAGGATCCCGGTAATAACCTATTTCCTTTGGCAACAATTCACTGTAAAGTCCCCAACCTTCAACATAAGCCGTGTAAAAACTAAATTTTCTAAACTGTGGCACATCCTCTAATTCCTGCGCGATAGCAATTTGCATATGATGCCCTGGGATACCTTCGTGATAAGCCAAAGCTTCCATTTGGTAGGTAGGCATTGCCGCCATATCGTATAAGTTTGCATAATAGGTTCCCGGTCTGGAGCCGTCTTTTGCCGGTTGTTGATAAAAGGCTTTTCCTGCACTTTTCTCCCTAAAAGGCTCTACCTGCTTTACTACCAATGCTGCATTAGGAGTAGTTTTAAAAAGTTTATCTAAATCTCCTTTCATCGTATTGATGATAGCTGTAGCCTCTTTTAAGTATTTTTGCCTCCCTAAAGAATCATTGGCATAATAAAATTGCTCATCTTCACGCATAAACGCAAAGAAATCCTGCAATGTTCCTTTAAAACCAACTTCTTCCTTTATTTTTTCCATTTCAGCATGAATTCGGGCAACTTCGTTTAATCCTATTTCATGAATTTCATTTGCTGAAAGATTTGTAGTAGTGTTTGTTTTTAAAGCATAGGCATAAAACTCTTCCCCTTTTGGAAACTTCCAGGCTCCCGCATCGCTATTTGCTCGTTTTTGTTGGTTTTCCAGAAACAAAATTAAAGCTTCATAAGCCGGTTTCACTTTTTTAATGAGCGCAGTTTCAGCTTTGGCCACCAGGTCTCTTTTTAGGTCACCAGTAATTTTAAGCTCGTTTATTTTTAATTTAAAATCTTCAAGCAAAGCGCTGTTCTCTGAAGATTTAACAAAGGGTTTAGCCTTAATCAAATTTCTACTGGATTCCAAGACCCTATCAAAAACAAATTTTGGAGGTATTACACCATTTTGTTCTCGTAGTTTTAGGTTTCCAATAACGTCTTCCATTACCTTAGGAAACCCCTCTAGTCTTGAAATATAAGCTTCGGCATCACTTATTGAATCTATACGGTGCATATTGATTAAAAAAGCGGGAAGCTCTGCATGGTAGCCATGCATTTGGTTTACCGGGTAATTGTAAAACCTATAATTATAATCTTCTAATTGATTTTTCTGCTTTTGAAGATACAACTCATAGCTTAAACGAGTTTTTTGGTTTAGGCCGGAGGCATCTATTTTTTTTAAGTATTCTAAACGTCTTTTTGCCTTATTACGTTCTTCTACGTACTTTAAATGAGAAAAATCGTCCCATTTCCCATAGTTGGTTTTTTGCCCAAGCCGGGTTTGCATCATGGGAGATTCAGCCACATCCTTTTGAAACTCTTCCTCAAAATACCGATTCAATTCGGCCGAATTTGCTTCAATTTCTTCTGCGGAATAATTTTCTTTTTGCTGATTACAGGAAATAATAAAAACCAGAATGCCAAAAAAGAAGATTTTATGAATTAGTCTGAAGCTCATAAGTTATTCTTTAATTACTGAAAATTCTATCGAAGAATCCCCAAAAACAGTATGGGTTTGGGCCTGAAAATCTTCTACTTCAGCTTTAAAAATATTAGGCACATAAGTTTGCGGGTTTCTATCTATAAGCGGAAACCAGGTACTTTGAACCTGAATTTGCAATTTATGGCCTTTTTTAAAAGTATGATTAATGTCCTGAAGCGTGATATTCACCTCTGTTTTCTTATTCGGTTCAAATGGCTCTGGGTTTTCGAAACTATTTCTAAACCTACCGCGCATCACTTCACTGCGTACCATCATATGGTAATTATCCATATCTAAATGTTCCATGGTCTCCTCATAATCTTCGGCAGCTGGTGGATAAACATCTATTACTTTTACAACCCAATCTGCCGCAGTTCCGGTAGTGGCCACTTTTAACCGGGCTTTAATCTCCCCGGTTAGTTTTAAATCTTCTTCCAAAACTTCGGTTTCAAATACCAACACATCGGGCCTTCTAGCCGCGAAGCGCTGGTCTCCCGTCATATATTCCCTTGGCGTAAATACAGCTTTTATTTCGTTATTGTAAGAAACCGGTTTTGCCGGGTCACTTACAAAGCTTTCTTTATTATTGGTAGCTTCTAAGCTTAGATCCTGATTATCCCCAAGATAGAAAACTTTCTTTTCTGTGTTTTTTGGAGGCCAGGCAGGATAGGAGTTCCATTTTTTGGCCCCGGTATCGTAAACATAGGCTTCTGCAAGGTCTAAATCTCCTTTAGCATCGCCTTTTAGAAAATGATTAAAGAATTTAGTTTCAATATTCTTTTGGTAATCTTCAGAGATATTATCACCAAAATATACATTCCCTACGGCCTGTCTTTTGGTTTGCCTGGCCCAATCGCCGTGACTCCAGGGACCAAAAACCATAATATTGTAGTTATCGCTGGTTTCTTCAATCTTTTTGTAGGTATTAAACGGGCCATAAAGATCTTCGGCATCAAATAAACCACCCACAACCATAACCGCTGGTTTAATGTCTTCTATATGCTGGATAATTCCGCGAGATTGCCAAAACTCGTCATAATTAGGGTGCTCTTTTAGTTGTTGCCAAAAAATATTGTCTTCGCCATAATATTTATCCAGGTTACTAAGAGGCCCTACATCTAAAAAAAACTGGTACTGATCTTGCGTTCCTAATTCGGGTAAACTGTACCAGCTTTCGGTAGTAGGCCCGGTTTTATCGTATCCAAAAAGTGCCGTTGCCCGCCAATAACTTAATAGATAAGCTCCATTATGGTGAAAATCATCAAAAAAGAAATCACCAATTCCCGCTTGCGGTGACGAAGCTTTTAGGGCCGGATGCGCATCTATCAAAGAAGCCACCGCATAATGCCCGGGGTATGAAATGCCCCATGTTGCTACCCTGGCATTATTGTTTTCTACATTATTAATAAGCCATTCTATAGTATCGTAAGTATCACTGGACTCATCAAATTCATTTCCTTTTTTATTGGGGATTATAGCACGCATATTGTCGTACTTTCCCTCGCTCATCCAACGGCCACGAACATCCTGATAAACAATAATATTGCCCTCTTTCATCAAATACTCATTAGGCCCAATTAAGGAGCGAAATTGATCTTCGCCATAGGGTCTTGAGCTATATGGAGTACGCTGCATTAAAATTGGATATTCTTTAGAAGTATCTTTTGGAGAGTAAATAGTAGTGTGCAGCCTGGTACCGTCGCGCATGGGTATCTCCACTTCTGTTTTATTGTAATGTTCTTTTACATTATATTCTTCCTGCGCATGAACACAAAAAGTTAAGAAACTAAAAAACAGAAATATAACATTAAAGCGGAGTGATTTCATAAATAAGGCAGATTTTAAGCCCCCTAAGATAGAAATTACACCGGTAAACCTAAAAGAATTTTACTCGATAATCGAGTTTTAAATAAATTAGGACTTGATTTTAAATTAAATACAAATTCTAATCAATAACTTTTAAGCCTGCCAGGAAATAAATTCAGGTTAATCAGTACATGGTTTATACAAATTCTTAAGAGGTTTATTTCGATGTTTCCTGAAACTTTGCAAGTCCCTCCTTTAACCACGCCAGATATTCTGAAGCCTTTGGGGTATAACCTACCGGTTCATTCAACATATCAACTTCGTTATCTAAAAGCACATAAAATGGCTGGGAGTTATTCTTAAAGTTCAGCGTTTGAAAAGTAGCCCATTTATCACCAATAGTTTTAATGGGTTTTATACCACCTTGCGGCTTCATATAATTAAATTGTGCTTCTTCCGGAAGTTCTTTTCTATCGTCTACATAAAGAGAGATAAGTACATATTCATCATTCAATATATCAAAAACTTCAGGGTCGCTCCATACCTGTTCTTCCATTTTTCGGCAATTCACACAAGCCCAGCCGGTAAAATCTAGAATAATAGGCTTATTTTGCTGGCGGGCAGCTTCCAGGCCTTTATCCCAATCTTTATAAGCTTCCAAACCTAAAGGTGCTTCGGTTCCTTTATCGTAGATACTATAAAATAAGGGTGGAGGAAAACCACTAAGCAATTTAAGGTTTGCTGCAGAAGTATTGGTTAAACCCGGAATTAAATAAAGTACAAAGAAAAAAGTAACGACACCTGCTCCAAACCTGGCTTTACTAATCCTCTTTTTAGGACCATCGTGCGGAAAGCGAATAAGCCCGAATAAATAAGCCATAAGTCCCAATCCTACAAGCACCCAAATTCCTATAAAAATCTCACGCTTTAAAAATCCCCAATGCTCCACAAGGTCGGCATTAGAAAGAAATTTAAAGGCTAAACCTAGTTCGATAAAGCCTAATGTAACTTTTACGGTATTTAACCAACCACCACTTTTTGGTAAAGAATTAAGCCAATTGGGGAATAATGCGAACAATGCAAAAGGCAGTGCCAGGGCAAGGCCAAAACCTCCCATACCCATAGACAATTGCATAGCTCCGCCATCGCTGGTTAATGAGCCTCCAAGTAGCGAACCTAAAATAGGGCCGGTACAGGAGAAAGAAACCAAAGCAAGGGTAAGCGCCATAAAAAAGATCCCTACAATTCCCCCTACACTAGAAGCTTTATCGTCCATTTTATTGCTCCAGGAACTAGGTAAGGTAATCTCGTAATACCCGAAAAAGGAGAAAGCAAAAATGATAAAAATGATAAAGAAAACGATATTTAGCGTAACATTTGTAGAAATATTATTAAGTATTTCGGGGTTCACACTGTCTAATAAATGAAAAGGCAGGCTAAGCAAAAGGTAGATGGCGAATATAAAAACCCCATAAAGAATGGCATTTACCAACCCTTTTTTTCTGTTTTTAGCGCCTTTTGTAAAAAAAGAAACCGTTAACGGAATCATAGGAAAAACACAGGGAGTTAAAAGCGCAATTAAGCCCCCTACAAAACCAAGCAGGAAAATATTTAAAAAGTTATTTCCTTCTTCTTCCTCTTCGGGAGCAAATTTTTCCATTCCTGAAACATTAATATTCAATGCTTCGGTAAGTTCTTTATCTTTTTCTGAAATTTCCAGATTGGTAAAACCTTCGGTAATTTCATTATCCTGAAGGGAAATATTAAAACGTTCGGTATCGGGGGGCAAACATTTTTCGTCATCACAAACAGAGAAATAAATCTCGGCAACAATCTTAGGATTACTCCCGGGTTGCACTTTAATTTGCTGTGTAAAAACAGCTTCACCTTCAAAATAGGTAATATCGGCTTCAAAAACCTGGTCGTAAATAGGTGCTACATCAGGTTCTTTGGTATCTTCTATTAGCTCATAATTTTCCTCTTCATAATTATAGGAAAACGAAGTAGGTATTGGTGCGATATCAATATCGGCTTCTTTTTGGGAATATAAATGCCAACCTTCTTCCAGGTTTGCCGTAAAAACCAAATTAAATATGCTATCGTTTTCTTTTTCTACGGCAGCTTCCCAGGTAATAGGATCGTCCATTTGGAAGTCTTCGCTACCATCGTTAAAATATTGCGCCTGTAACTGAAGAAATGGAATAAAAAACAAGAGCAGACTCGATAGATATTTCATAAACTAAAAGTAATTTTTATTATTTTTTGATCGGGTGAAGTTATGGAAAACCGTCTATCGGCCCGCTGATTTACCACCCAAACAATTTTTTCGCCAGAGCACAGCAACCAGCTGTTTTCTTTTTGCGGCAAAGATAATTTTTTGTTTTTAAAGAAGTCGCTTAACTTTTTCTTTCCTTTCATACCAAAAGGATAAAATATATCCCCCTGCTGCCATTTTCTAACTTTAAGAGGAAATTCCAGTTTATCGGGATCTACATAAATGCAATTTGAAACTTTCTCATCTATATCAGCTACTTCTAAAAATGAAAATGTTCCCATAGGAAGCATCACAAAATCTTCATCTTTGGAGATTTCGTAAATTTTATCTTCGGTTTTAGCAATTTCTGTAAGCAACAAGTAATCCCTATCTTTCACTAACCTGTGGGAAGTAGAAAAAACCATTTTACCGGGTTGAGCGTCTAATAAATGGTACACATCATTCCACTCGGTAAAACCAAAAGATTTTAGTAATTGGTATAAAACTGCAGCCTTATTAGGGATTTTTTTTAAATAATTTATATCCAGGCTATAGCCATAATCTGTTTTCTCAACAATTTTTGGATAAAGCAAGCTTAAATAATCCTCAACCAATTGTTCATTTTCTTTTAAATGCGATTGGGTCTTTAAAAAAGTATCTAAAAATTGCGGGTTCATTTCTTGTAAAATAGGTACCAGATCGTGCCTTATTTTATTGCGAAGGTATTTAGTGGAGGCGTTGGTACTGTCTTCCTTCCATTCAATAGTATTCGCTATGGCAAAAGCCTCAATTTCCTTTCGGGAAAACTTCAACAAAGGCCTTATTATGTAATTGCTATCCACATTTATTCCGCTTAAGCCCTCCAAACCGGTTCCCCTTATTAAGTTAATAAAAAAAGTTTCCAAGTTATCGTTGGCATGATGTGCGGTTAAGATAAAATCAAATCGATGTTTAAGGCGTAGCTCTTCAAACCATTGGTACCTGAGTTCACGTGCCGCCATTTGGGTAGAAAGCTTATTGTCTTTTGCATATTTTACAGTATCAAAATTCTCTACAAAAAGCTCTGCTTGCAGTTCTTTTGCAAGATTGGCAACAAACTCTTCATCGGCTTTACTTTCTTTGTCCCTGAGATTAAAATTACAATGTGCCAGGCTCAAATCCAGTTTAGCTCTTTTACATAGATGAGTAAGAACCACGCTATCTACACCCCCACTTACGGCAAGTAAAATTTTACTGTTACACAAATAAGGAAATTGTGATTTAATCTCGTTTTTGAAAGCTTTTTCCATAAGAAATCAAAGATACAAAAACAGTTGGCAGTGTTTTAGCAAGCAGCAGGCGGAAATTAGAATACTGGTTTTTATAGCAAACTATATCGATCTATACTAAGAAAGCACCTTTCTCATAGCCAGGGCTTTTAGCAAGCATTCTTCGTACTCCTTCTCTGGTATAGAGCCGGCAGTAATTGCGCCACCTACCGAAAAAGACACATATTTTTTATTCGAATTATATAAAATACTTCTTATAACCACATTAAAATCGAAATCGCCCTCTGGGGTAAAATAACCTACTGCCCCACTATACAATCCGCGTTTGGTTTCCTCCAGCTCTTCAATAATTTTCATTGCTGAAATTTTTGGAGCACCGGTCATGCTCCCCATGGGAAAAGTAGCCCGCAACGCCTCTACCGGTGGAATACCATTATCAATTTCAGCCGAAATGGTAGAGATCATTTGATGCACTTGTTTAAACGAATAAACTTTACAAAGTTCATCTACGTTTACACTGGCTTTTTTCGCAATTTTAGAAAGGTCGTTTCTCACCAAGTCTACAATCATCACGTTTTCAGATTGTTCTTTGGGGTCTTTTGAGAGTTCTTCGGCAATTTGAAAGTCTTCTTCGGGATTTTTAGAACGCCTTGCGGTACCTTTTATGGGCTGGGATATTAATTTAGAGCCTATCTTTTTTAAATAGCGTTCTGGAGAAGCCGAAAGCAAACAATGCTCTTCCAATTTTAAAAAAGTAGCAAAGGGAGGGCCCGAAATTTCGTTAAGGTCCCGAAATACTTCAAATGGTTCTATTTCCCTGTTGTCTACAAAAAATTCCTGACAAAAATTAGCTTCATAAATATCGCCACGCTGAATATAGGCGAGCATTTTATCAAGCTTTTGCAAATATTCTTCTTTTGAAATTCGGGATTGTATTTTCGCTTTTAAATCATCTCTTTTCGGTTGATGGCTATCGGCGACTGAGAGGTTTAAAATTTCACTGAAATCTTCTTCTATTTCATCATCCAGCATTCTTAGGTAGCGCATTTCCAATTGATCGCCTTTTAGCAAAAATAATTTTTGAGGCTGAAAAAAATAAAGATCGGGAAAAGCTAAACCATCAAAATTCTTAGAAGAAAGATTTTCCACGTCATTCTTAAGGTCGTAAGACAAATAGCCAAAAATCCAGTCTTTGGTGGTTTGCTGGTACTCCTGAAGCTTTGCAAAAGCCTGGTGATAATCGGTTTTTACAGCTGTAAATGCGCATACGGCCAGCAATGCATCAAACTCTCCGTGATTTTGATGATAATTATTACTATCTAGCCACGCAATTTCCTCAAACCGCTTGCTCCATTGTAAAAGTTGCTTTTTAAACCTTAAAGGCTCTTTTAAAGTAAAGATAGTTGTTGTGCGCACCGACTATTAATTTGGAGCGCAAAGGTAAAAACAATTTAACGTAGTGCCTACTTTAATTCTTTTGCAGTTTAGCTTAAAAGCTTTTTAAAATATCGGCATTTAAAATTTTACAGAAATAGGTGTAAATACTTATTGCGGTTCAAATAAAAATCTTTACTATACCAAATCGTGATTACGTGCACGATAAAAATAAGAATTAACTATTTTCTATGCTTACAGATACTGAAAAACTTACTTTAGCCGATATTGAAAACCTTGACTTCACAACTGTTATTTGGGTAGTAGCCCCACTAATGTTCTTTTTTGTACTACTTGAATTTCTTATTGGAAGAAAAAAATATAAAAACCTATACTCCGGAAAAGATTTTCTTGCCTCTACTGCCATCGGGATTGGAAATTTAATTTTGAACGGTTTTATGAAAATTGGGGTTTTTATGGTGTTTCTATTCTTTTTTAATTTGGCTCCCTTTAAAATACCACATACCTGGTGGTCTTATGTTTTATGTTTAGTTTTATTGGATTTCAGCAGATATTGGGCACATAGATTGGCGCATGAACAACGGTTTTGGTGGTCCACACATGTAGTACATCATTCTTCTGAACATTATAACCTATCTACTTCTTTTAGATTGTCCTGGACACAGAATTTAAAAATAATCTTTTTTCTACCTGTGGTTTTATTAGGTTTTCATCCCCTGGTATTTTTTATTGTACATCAACTGGAAGTGCTGTATCAATTTTGGATTCATACCGAATTGATTAAAAAATTACCCAGACCTATAGAATATGTATTTACCACACCATCGCATCACCGGGTTCATCATTCGGTAAATGAAAGGTATTTAGATAAAAATTACGGCTCTACTTTTATAATTTGGGACCGGTTATTTGGAACTTTCCAGGAAGAAGATGAAAAACCTCGTTATGGCATCACCAAACCGGTAAACTCTTACAATCCCTTTTTCCTGGTTTTCCATGAATGGATTGAAGTTGGTAAAGATATATGGAGAGCAAAGTCGCTTAAAGAAGCCTGGATTATTCTATTTGGCAGCCCCGTTGATAAGCATAAAGAAGATATGGGAATTACCGGGAAAACTGAAGCCGAACTAAACAATTTGGGAAAAGCCAATGAGAAATTTACTCCTGAAATAAAAAAAGCAAATTAACTGTATTTGTCAGATTTCAATTGGTGAGAGAATGTGGTTAATACATCTTCTATTCCCATATCCAGCACCTCGTTTAGTATTTTTTCGTTTTTAAAATTATCCTGAAAAGATGGTAGACTAAAACTTTCTATTACCTCGCCGCCAAATCTTGGTAAAATACCTTTTGTATATTCTAGCGCAGATGCTGCCCCTCGCCTACCTGGAGAAGTACTAATTAATAATATGCGCTTATTGGCCAGAAAATTACGGTCTAATCGTGAGAGCCAATCTATCATATTTTTAAAATAAGCAGATACATTCCCGTTATGTTCGTTCACGGCAAGAAGCAGGGCGTCGTGCTCCTGGATAATTCTATTGATTATTTTAACACTTACAGGAATACCTTTTTCCCTTTCCCTATCGGCACTATACAAAGGTAATTCATACTGACTGAAATCCTGGATTTTGATGTCGTGGCCGGCAAGCCTTTTGGCCACGTGCTGTAATAATTGAAAATTAATTGAGGTACTGCTATTAGAACCGGCAAAGGCAAGAATTTTTTTCATCTAAATTATTTTGATTAAAAATAAGGAAATAAATGATGTAACTGCTTATTGATAAATCGAAAAACTTGTAAACTCTCCTTTATTCTTAGTTTGTAATTCATCGTCACCTTCAACTGGTTTCAGCGCCTGCTACAAAATATAGTTGGAGGTATATTTGAGTTTTACATTTATTCATGCTAGATGCTGAAACAAGCATGACGGTTTTTGAAAATAAATTAATTCAGAAAGTTTAAAGATTATTTCCCGCCCTGCGGTGGGATTAGTTCAACTAAACTAACTACTTTAAAAGTGCCACAGAAGAAAAAAGGCACTTGAGATCCCGCCCTGCGGCGGGATTAGTTCAACTAACTACTTTAAAGTTGGCACTGAACAAAAATAAAAAGGCATCTGAGATCCCGCCCTACGGCGGGATTAGTTCAACTAACTACTTTAAAAGTGCCACGGGCAATTTTAAAGTAGAGTTTCACTAACTTTGTGCATTCATAAAAACTTCATTTAGTGACTTTTCAGGATTTAAATATTACCACACCCTTGCGCAATGCGCTGGAAGATATAGACATTACCACGCCCACACCTATTCAGGAGCAATCTTTTTCTACTATTATGTCTGGAAAAGATATGGTAGGAATTGCACAAACCGGTACCGGGAAAACCTTTGCCTATATGCTTCCCATTTTAAGAATGCTTAAATATTCGGAACAAAAGAATCCCCGGGTTTTGGTTTTGGTACCCACACGGGAATTGGTGGTGCAGGTGGTAGAAGAGATCGAAAAGTTAACTGCATATATGAATGTTCGTATCGCCGGTGTTTATGGTGGGGTAAATATAAATACCCAGCATCAGTCAATTATGCAAGGGCAGGACATTGTAGTGGCTACTCCGGGCAGGTTATATGATCTTGTACTTAGGCGTGCCATCCAATTAAAATCTATTCAGAAATTAGTAATAGATGAAGTAGATGTAATGTTAGACCTGGGCTTTAAATTTCAGATCAATAATATTTTAGAATTGCTTCCCCAGAACCGGCAAAACATTATGTTTTCGGCCACCATTACAGAAAATGTAGAAAAGTTAATCGAAACCAACTTTAAAAGTCCGCAAACTATTTCTGTGGCCGCTAGTGGAACTCCCCTCGATAACATTCAACAAACCGGTTATAAAATACCAAATTTCTATACCAAGGTAAATTTGCTAAAGCATATCTTGGCCGATAAAGAAACCTATTCTAAAGTCTTGATTTTTGTAGCTTATAAGCGAATGGCCGACAGGCTTTATGCAGAATTAGAACAATATTTCCAGGATGAATGTACGGTAATTCACTCCAACAAAACCCAAAACTATAGATTGCGCAGTATCAAACAATTTGGCAGCGGATTTTGCCGAATTTTAGTAGCCACCGATGTTATGGCACGTGGGCTGGATATTGAATCGGTAAGCCATGTGATTAACTTTGATACGCCAAAGTATCCCGAAAATTATATGCATCGAATTGGCCGTACCGGTAGGGCCGAAAAAGAAGGAAATTCTATATTAATGACTACGGAAGCTGAAATGGAATCTTTAGAAAAAATTGAAGCTTTAATGCAAATGAAAGTTCCGCAAAAGGAAATACCGGTGGAAGTTGAAATTTCTTCAGAATTAATTCCGGAAGAGCAGCCCAAGGCCTTTGAAATTAACAATCCTGGAAAAATTAAAGACGAGGATGCTCCCGGCCCAGCTTTTCACGAGAAAAAAGAAAAAAATAAAAAAGTTAATCTGGGTGGTTCTTACCGCAGGGAAATTGCCAAAAAATATAAAAAGCCAAAAACTCGCGGCGATAAAAATGCAAACAGAAAAAAGAAAAAATAATTTTGAAATGCACGAATTACAGAACGATTTTTTAAGTATACAGGTAAAGCAGGTAGGCGCTGAATTAGTTAGCCTTAAAAATAAAGAAACCGGCATTGAACATATATGGCAGGGCAACCCCGAGTTTTGGACCGGCCAGGCTCCCAATTTATTTCCCGTAATAGGTATTTTAAAAGATGGGAAGTTTATATATGAAAACAAGGAGTATACTATGCCCAAACATGGTTTTGTAAGGCATAATGAACACATTCAGTTAAAAGAGAAAACAACCGATAAATTGGTTTTTCAATTAGATTATTCTGAAGAAACCCTGGCTATGTATCCTTTTAAATTCAGGTTTGAAATTTCTTTCCAACTCAAAGGTAAATCCCTTAGTGTAAATCACCAGATCTCTAATTTAGATGATAAGCCTTTATATTTTTCCTTAGGTGGGCATCCAGCGTTTAATGCGCCAATTAGCACCCATGAAGTTTATGAAGATTACTATCTTGAGTTTGATAGGAAAATGGACCTTAAAACTTATCTTTTAAATGAAAACGGATTGGTTAGCAATACAACCGAGGGAATTTTGGACAACGAAGATAAAATTAGATTGCATAAAGATCTTTTTATTGATGATGCACTTATTTTTAAGAATATTCCTTCTAAAAAAGTTAGCTTAAAAAGTAAAAATTCAGGTAGCGTTTTAAGCGTTGAGTATAAAGATTTTAAAAACTTAGGAGTTTGGGCAAAACCGGGAGCACCCTACGTATGCATAGAACCCTGGCTGGGCATTGCCGATGTTGAAGACACCGACCAAAATCTAAAAACCAAGGAAGGGATTGAAAGCCTGGCAGTAGGAAAAGATTTTCAGGCGTCCTATACAATTGATATCGCCTAGAAAGAGAAAGAGGCTGTCTTAAATGTCTACTTCCGTTAAGCTGAACCTACCCGTCCGGTCAGGCGAGCTTGTTTCAGCTTCTAAGATGTTTTGGTTATCACTATTTTAGGAGGCTGTCTAAAAGTCTATTCTCGTCAAGCTGAACTTGTTTCAGCTTCTAACGTGTTTTTAATTTATCGACACGTTAGATCTCCGAATAAATTTCGGAGCAGGCCTTGAAATAAATTCAAGATGACGGTTTTAAAAACTTTTCAGACAGGCTCTTTTATTTAAAACCTTTATTAAGTTCTATTTTTTTTCTTTGCGGCCTTTGCAGCGCGCTTTTCCTTTAAGCTCAAAACAGGCTCTTTCCTGGCCGATTTCTTTGAGGGTGATTTTTCTTTTGGCATAACTTCCGAATAATTAAAAATTAACCTGATAAAGATAGTGAAAGAAAGCATTCAAAATTTAAAATTCAGCCATTTCAATGCTATATTTTCAGAGTTAATAAATGTCTATTTTAAGACTAAATATTTGGTGAATTAAGAAATACAAGAT
Source organism: Salegentibacter sp. BLCTC (assembly GCF_015143665.1). Taxonomy (NCBI): domain Bacteria; kingdom Pseudomonadati; phylum Bacteroidota; class Flavobacteriia; order Flavobacteriales; family Flavobacteriaceae; genus Salegentibacter; species Salegentibacter sp. BLCTC. The sequence continues at coordinate 271,373 of NZ_WYEW01000002.1, forward strand.
TGTGAATATCTATTCCTATTTTTTATCATGGAGGCTGCCTAGAAATTCTATTTTTGGCTTCCTAAAAAATATAGAAATGAGCGTAACTTGGTTTGAATGTAAGGTGAAATACAAAAAAACACACGAGACAGGAGAGCAAAAAATGACTACAGACACCTATCTTCTTGATGCAGTATCTTATACAGAAGCAGAAGCGAGGATTACCGAAGAAATGACGGCTTATACCAGTGAAGATTTTAGAATAATGAATATAAAAGTAGCTAATTTCTCAGAGGTTCATCCTTTTGAGAATTCAGATCGCTGGTTTAAATCTAAAGTTTCCCTGGTAGCGATGGATGAAGAAAGCGGCAAGGAAAAAAAGACCAATATTTATTTGCTGGTTCAGGCCAACGATATCAAAGAGGCTTTTGAAAATACTACCACGGCTATGGAAGAAACCATGGGAGATTATAGTATTCCTTCTATCACAGAATCTCCAATACTGGACGTTTTCCCATATTTTACGGGAGAGGAAGAACAATTAGAAAAATTTAATGTGCTGGATTCTGTTGAAAATGAAGTAGAAACCGGAGAAAAAGAAGAAGAAGAAGAAACAGCCTAAATTATCTAAAACTTATTTTTAAAGAGGCTGTCTAAGAATGTTTCTTCATAAAATTGGACTGATTTATATTTCCTTTAGACAGCCTCTTCCTAGTAGGTATTTCAAACAGCAGTATTCCTACTTTCTAATCTCTTCAATCTCCTTTAAAACCTCGTTTGCTTCATACATTTTTTCATCGCTTTTACTACGATTGGTAGTAGAGAGCTGATGCGCTTCTTCCAGAAGTTTTTTGTATTTCACTTCCAGTTTTTCAACTTTTGACTTTTTCCTGAATAATCTGAACATTTCCTTTTTTACTTAAATATATTACAAACACTAAAGCAAATAAGAAAAATCACACTAATTAACCTTTGTTTTATCCCTGCTTTACAAAGGTGAAATTTGAAATCTCTTCTCTATGGGAAATAAATATTTTGGGATTTAATCAATTTTAATTACGATTATTCCTTCAACAATTTTTTCCATCCTTCAAGCATCCTTAGTTTTGCTTGTTGCTGAATCAACAATGAAATTCCATGTTAAAAAAGATTAATAGTTTGCTTTGAGTTGTATAATACTCATTTTAAACTATTATAGTCTTTCTATATTTTTCGAAAATAGAACCAAAAAGCCTGTATGCACATAATTAATGCCCATCAAAATAACTTAAAAAATATTGATTTAAGTATTCCCGAAAATCAACTAATAGTAGTCACAGGTCTGTCTGGATCGGGGAAATCTTCCCTGGCTATGGATGTTATTGCAAACGAAGGCTATCGTTATTTTTTAGAAAGCCTTCCTGCCTACAGCCAACAAAACGGCCAATTAATTCCAACTGCCGAAGTAGATGATATTAAAGCACTGCCACCAGTTATCAAGGTAGCGCAATCTAAACGTTTCCAGTCTATCAACACCACCTTCGGTACACTCTCAGAACTCACAGCCGTTTTTAGAATTTTATTTGCACGCTTTTCAGCTACTAAATCTATGAGTAAGTCACTATTTTCCTTTAATCACCCAAAAGGTGCTTGTGAGGTATGCCGTGGCATTGGGGAAGCAGAATATATTGATCTTAAGAAGTTAGTGGGAGACAAAAATAAAACGCTAAGAGAAGGTGCTATTACCACTACTCTTCCCAATGGTTATATTGTTTACTCCCAGATTACTGTAGAAGAATTAAACAAAGTTTGCAAAGCGCACGGTTTTAATGTAGACATTCCCTGGAAGGAACTCACTGCCGAGCAACAGGATGTAGTGCTAAACGGAAGCAATCGTATCAAGGTTTTCTTTGGTAAACACGGCCTGGAATCCCGACTTAGATGGAAAGGTATTAAGGCCAAGCCCCGCGAAGAAGGATTTTATAAAGGAATGCTTCCTATAATGAAAGATATTTTACGGCGGGATAGAAACCCTAATATCTTAAGATTTGCAAGCTCCAAAATTTGCCCGGCCTGTAAGGGAGCCCGAATTAAAGCCGAACATTTAAACTACAAATGGAAAGGTTTAAATTTTAAGGCCTGGATGGAACTTTCGTTAAGTGAATTATATGATAGGCTAAAGTCGCAAACCTACAAGCCCGGGGAACAGATATTAGTAGATAAAATGAGTAGCCAGTTATATGACCTTATTCGCCTGGGGATGGGGCAATACAAGTTAGGTACACCAAGCCATGCTATTTCTTCAGGCGATGGGCAGCGCATTAAACTCATTAACCAGGTAAACAGTAAACTACAGGGTATTTTATATGTTTTTGATGAACCCTCTATTGGTCTATCTCCAAACTACCAAAAATATTTGCTTCATATTCTAAACCGACTAATACTTAGGGGAAATACAGTTATGGTGGTGGAGCACGACTTAGATTTTATAAAATCGGCCGATTGGGTCTTGGAATTAGGTCCGGAAGCCGGGGTACACGGTGGCGAAGTGGTTTTTAACGGCCCCATAAGTAACTTTTTACAAACAAAAGACCTAAACAGTCCAACTTTAGCAGCATTAAAGGAGGTAGAAAATGAAAAAAAACTAAAAAACCAGCCCAAAAAAGTGTCGGCTAATTCCTTTCAACCCGGTAAAAAGGAGCTTACAACAGTGAGTCGCAAAACACCTCAAATTATTGATAGCATCACCGAGTTTTGTAAAAATGAAGGTCTAAATCTTCTAACCGTAAACGACCAGCCCATTGGTAAAACTCCCCGAAGCAATCCGGCGACTTATACAGGCCTGGCAGATAAAATAAGAGACCTGTTCGCCAAAACGACTGAAGCAAAAACTTCGAATTTATCCAAAGGGGCCTTTTCCTTCAACAATAAAATCGGTAGATGTGAAACCTGCGAAGGAGCGGGCGTTATCACATTATCTATGAGTGCGCTAGGCAGTATCAACCAGGTTTGTCCTGGCTGTAATGGTAAACGTTTTAAGCCGGAAATACTTCGTGTTGAATGGAAAGACAAGAATATTGCAGATCTCTATAAGCTAAGTATCGAAGAAGCTTATGATTTCTTTTCCGAGGAAAAGAAAATCAAAGAAATTCTGTCTTTAATGCTACAGTTAGGACTTGGTTATATTAAACTGGGGCAGCCCTCCAACACCTTATCAGGTGGTGAGGCGCAACGCATTAAACTCACTAAACATTTTGCTAAAAAATCAGAAAAAACACTTTTAGTATTAGAGGAACCAAGTATAGGACTGCACCAACAAAATGTGCATCAGTTGCTGAATGCCCTGCATAAGTTAAAGCAACAAACCGCTGGCATCCTTTGCTTCGAAAACCATTCACTTTTCACATCTTCCTGTGACAGCCTGGTAGAAAATGTACTTAAGGATCAACCTATTAAACTTAAAAAAGAAGTCCCCCGGCAATTAGATAAAATTTCCATTAGTGGAGCGCGAACGCACGCGCTTAAAAACCTCAACCTAGAACTACCTAAACATAAATTAACAGTAGTTACCGGGATTTCGGGATCGGGAAAATCTTCTTTGGTTATTGATACCCTACACGGCTTTGGACTACAGGAAATGAGCCGCCAATTTTCCAGCTATCAACAGTCTAGAGTGGGGGTGAATTTTCAATTAGAGGTAGATACAATTGAAGGACTTAGCCCTACTATTTGTATTACGCGCAAGCACAAAAACTACTCACAGCGTACAGATTTAGCAAAACAAACCGGTATTGATAAAGTTTTACGTTTTGCTTTTTCCAGAAAGGCGCAATATGAAGGCTGGGAATTATCGGCCAGTCATTTTTCGAATAACCATGAATTAGGGAAGTGTGCTGTTTGCGAAGGCCTTGGAGAAGAACTGCTCCCCGATCTAAACAAACTCATTTTAGATGAAAATAAAAGTATTGCCACGGGGCTATTTGCCCATAATAAAGCAATCGCTTATTATGGAGATCCGCAAGGCAAGCATATGGCTATTCTAAAAGAGATAGCAAAAGAAAATCAATTTAACCTGGAAACTCCTTTTAAAGATCTAAAAGAAAAACAAAAAGAAATATTACTTCACGGAACCGGCGACAAAGTATGGAAAGCCAATTGGTTGTATAAAACCAAAACAAGGGAAGGTGTACAGGCCTTACAGATGAAATGGGAAGGTCTTTTTCAATACCTACAGGAAGAATATTATAAAACCAGAAAGAACAAAAATATTAATCAGCTCACCGCCCTCTTTTCTAATAAGAAATGCGGGCACTGTAATGGTAGTGGGCTAAAAACTGAACGATTGAATTTCAAAATAGCCCACAAATCTATTCACGAGATAAAATCTATGGATTTTAGGGTATTTGGGCGATGGATTACACAAAATTCAAAAAAGGAAAATATAGATGGAAAATTATTGTCTAAAATAGCTCCGCACCTAATTAATACTATTAACAGGGCAAAACAATTACACATTGACCACCTTCAATTGAGCCGAAAATCACCTACATTATCAGGAGGCGAAAATCAAAGAATTGAGCTAATAAAACAATTGAATAGCCCTCTTAAAGGCATTACTTATTTGTTAGATGAGCCTTCTGCAGGATTGTCTAACAACAATATTCACGATTTAATAGAACTGCTAAAGGAACTTATTGAAAAAGGGAATACTGTAGTGGCTATTGAGCATAATAAAGATATTATTCACCAGGCAGACCATATAGTTCAAATTGGCCCTAAGGCAGGAAAGTTTGGAGGGTACATCACTTACGAAGGCCATACCAAAGGTTTATTAGAACAAAGCGATTGCCATCCTTATCTAAAATCCCCTTCCCAAAGGCCGAACCTTAGAGAAGGCGATAATCATATTAATATTGGCAAAGTGGCAAAGCACAGCCTGGTTAGAGAGTCTATAGCATTGCCTATAGGAGGAATTACTGCTCTTACAGGGAAGTCTGGTATTGGGAAAACCACGCTGGTAAAGGAAATTTTGATTCCCAGCATTAAAAAAGCCCAGCCGGTAAATTGTAAACGCATAGATTTTCCTAAAAAATATGAGGAAGCAAATTATTTTGAACCTAAAAAGTTAAGATCACACGCGTCCACTTTATTGGTTTCGTATTTAGATATTCTGAAAGACATCAGTAAAATATTTGCTACCAAAACCAATTTAAAAGCAAAGGACTTTTCGTATAAAACAAAAACAAGTCAGTGCCCAAACTGCAAAGGAAAAGGTTATATAGAAACCAGCCTGGATATTGTCGCCAATACTATTGAAGAATGCGAAGTTTGTAAAGCACAACGTTATCAACAGCATATTTTAGAACATAGTGTTGAAAATAAAAATATAGCAGAGGTGCTTGCCCTGAATATTCTAGAGCTAAAAGACTGGTTAAAAAAGCTGAAGCTTTCTGCCAAAAGCAGGCAATTTCTAGATCAATTGAAGGAAATAGGCCTGTCACACCTTAGTTTAGAGCAACCGGTACAATCGCTTTCTTCAGGAGAAAAACAACGCTTGTTATTATTAAACTGGTTGCAGGAAGAGCGTAGCGATGTCCTATATATTTTAGATGAACCCAGCACCGGGCTACATTATGCCGATATTGATTTGTTGTACACCATACTTCAAAAGCTCGGCGGGGGCAACGATATTCTTATTATTGACCACAACCCATACCTCTTAGAAAAAATTGGGGTTGGCCTGATTTTAGAATGATTTATTATTAAAATTGGCTAAACAAAAAACTCCCCCGGGAACAGGTTCTCGAGGGAGTTAATTCTAGTTTCAGGGCAAAATACGTATCCTTCTACTTTATTATTTTTAAATTACAAGGTTTCTTCCAACCATTTAAAGAATTCTTTTTGCCAGATGATTCCGTTTTGCGGGCTTAAAATCCAGTGGTTTTCCATAGGAAAATAAAGCAACTTGCTTTTTAAACCTCTTAGCTGGGCTGCCTGAAAAGCTTCCAATCCCTGCCCAATAGGAACTCTAAAATCTTTACCTCCCTGAATAATTAGCATAGGTGCATTCCACTTTTCAACAAAATTAATAGGATTAAATTCGGTGTAAGCTTTAGGGCTTGGCGTTTGCCAATATGGGCCTCCCATATCTTTATTTACAAAGAACAACTCTTCTGTAGTACCATACATGCTACGCGTATTAAAAATACCATCGTGAGCAATAAAAGTTTTAAAACGATTATCGTGATGACCTGCCAGGTAATACACCGAATAACCACCATAACTTGCACCCACTGCGCCTATTCTGTCTTTATCTATAAAGTCTTCTTTACTCACTTCGTCTATAGCCGAAAGATAATCTTTCATATTTTGGCCACCCCAATCGCCGCTTATTTGTTCATTCCAGGCTACACCGTGACCCGGCATTCCACGTCGGTTTGGTGCAACCACAATATAACCATTGGCAGCCATCAACTGGAAGTTCCATCTAAAAGAATAAAACTGCGATAGTGGAGATTGTGGTCCACCCTGTAAATAAAGAAGTGCCGGATACTTTTTATTTGGATCAAAATCTGGCGGATAGATTACCCAGGTAAGCATTTCCTTCCCATCGGTGGTTGGGACCATTCTTTTTTCTACCTGGCTTAGTTTGATAGTATCATAAAAACCATCGTTTACACGACTAAGCTGGTCCATCTTTCCGTTTCTAAGATTTACCGTATATATTTCTGAAGCGTGGTTCATATCGGTTCTGGTCACCACCATGGTATTATTTGACTGCCCAACCATTGCTGTGATATCGAACTGACCCTGAGTAATTTGTTTAATTTCAGCTGAAGCTTTTTTAGGAAGATTCACTTGAAATAATTGCTTTGTTCCCGCAATAGGAGCTATAAAGAAAAGTTTCTTTCCATCCTCAGCCCATAAAAAACTACTCACTGTTCCATCCCATTCTTTGGTAAGATTTAGTTTTTGACCATCTCTAAGAACTATGATGTCATTCTTATCGGCTTCGTAACCCGGCTCATCCATTTGCAACCAGGCAAGTGTTCCATCTATAGATATGGCAGGCGAAGTATCATAGCCTTCATTATCATCGGTTAAGTTCGTTGTGGTTTTCGAAGCTAAATCATAAGCATAAATATCGGTATTGGTGCTTTCAGCATATTCTCTTCCTTTTACTTTTTTAGAAACATAAAATACCTTGCTACCATCCTGATTCCATATATAATCTTCGGCACCTCCAAACGGCTGCAAAGGAGTGTCATGCGGCTCTCCTTGCATAATATCCCATTCTTCACCAGTAGAAATATTTTTCACAAATACATGGCTGTACTTACCATCTTCCCAGGTGTCCCAATGCCTGTAATTAAGATCATCGTAGATAAAGACATCAGACTTTTTCATTTCAGGATAAAAATCGTCTCCATAAACCGGCTGTATTTTCACTTCTTTAGAAAATATTTTGTATTCGCCTGAAGGAGACACCTTTGAATCTTTGAAGATACTATCATAATTTGTTACTTGGATTGGCTCACCTCCTTTAAGAGAAAGCACAAAGGTTTTGGCACTACTGGTATTACTGTTAATATCGTAAGAGCTGCTGGAGTAAATAACCTGCTCTCCATTGGTGGTTAGACCTATTGGTGAGATTCGTTTTAATTCCCATAGTTTTTCTGGGGTCATTGTTTGGCCTGTAGCAGACAGGCATATTCCCGAAAGTATCAGGAAAATATATAGCTTTTTCATTGAATAAAAGATTAATTATAAACGGCTATAAAGATACACAGGAAGCGGGAGAAAGTTTAGTATACTAATGAAATATTCTTCTTTTTTGTAAATAAGACTTTACATTAAAAAATTTTTACTAAATTTGTAAAGCAAACATTACATTTAGTAAACTCTTAATTACAACTAAAATGAAAAAAGAACGTAAAAAAAACCTTTACAACCTGGCCATTTGGACCTGGACCTGGGTAGGTACTTTGGCAATTGCCACATTTGGGCCCAAATATATTTGGGACAATCATACTGTTTTAACTGCTTTGGCTGTTTCAATAAATTTTGTTCACGGCATTCTAATGATTGTGGCCAACCGAAAAGTGTTTAATGATTTTGATGAGTTGCAGCGAAAAATTCATTTAGAATCTTTGGCTTTAACATTGGGGTTAGCGGTAGTAGTAGGATTATCTTACTCTCTACTTGAGGTCACCAATCTAATAACCAATAATGCAGAAATAAGTTACCTTATAATATTTATAGGTTTAACTTACTTAATACTGGTTACTATAAACACCAGACGTTACGCATGAAAAACAAGTTAAAAATACTTAGAGCCGAGCATAGTTATACACAGGAAGATTTAGCAGATATTATTGGTGTTTCCAGACAAACCATTAATGCCATAGAAAAAGAAAAGTTTGACCCCAGTTTACCTACAGCTTTTAGAATTTCAAAACTTTTTAAATTACCTATAGAGGCTATTTTCCATTTTGAGGAGTCCTAATTTATGGTTATATGGATTAAATTGATTCCTAATATTTTTCTACAAAAATTTTAAAGCTTAATATAAATACTACTTTCATGCTGGTACAAAAAAAGCCATCTGAATAAATCAGATGGCCTTTCACAAACTAACCAGAACTAACACTTTTAATGCTCTATCATCACTTCAGCATAAACCGGTAAATGATCTGAGGCATATTTTTCATCTATTACCTTATGTAACTTTACATCGAATTTATCCTGAGGATGCTTATAAAAAATAAAGTCTATGGCCCGACTGGGGTTATTAACCGGAATTGTAGGCGGGCACGAATTACATGTTCTGGTAAACTCTGAATCCATTAAATTAATGGTTTCCGAACCCGAACTTGCATTAAAATCGCCTGCAATTATAATTGGAATAGGTGAAGATTTTGAATGTTCAATTATACGTTTTACTTGTAAAATCCTACTTTTAGATTCTTTTTTATAGTCTAAATGCGTACTTCCAAATAAAATTTCTAAACCTTCAACTTTTACTAAACCAAAAGCTACAACCCTATCTTCGGTAGATTCTCCAGGATCATTAGGTAGTTTTAAAGTTTCCTAATTTTTATATTTCTAAACCAGGTAAAGCTTCCGTGATCCTGCAATCCAATGAAACCAGATTTGGCTTTAGCGTAATCAGGATAATCTTTCCATTTACCTTCTCTTTTTCTTTGCTTCCATTCTTCTGACCAGGGCTCGAACTCTACTGTTTTTTGACCATTTAACCAATAGGTCACTTTCTCTTCAGTAAACCTGATTCTGGTGGTATTCCATTCCCCCACAGGTCTAAGGTCTTTTTCATCGTAATCAGAAGCATACATACCATAATCTGCACCGATAGAATTCTTCGGTTTTAATTCATGCGGAAATCCTTTTTGATCAATAATTTGATATTCGGGAGCGACAAAATAAGGGGCAGCATAGGCCTCATCTTCTACTACATGATAGAATATTCCACTATTACCTTCAGGTGATATCTTCCATTCCAGGTACAATTCAAATTCGCCAAACTCTTCTTCACCATATACAATATCACCACCTATATCCCCTCCTTTTCCCAATGATTTTAAGGTTTCGTCTTCTACTACCCATCCCTGTGGAAGTTCCTGTGCATTAGTGTCATTATACCCACGCCATCCATCAGCATTTTTGCCATCAAAAAGATATTGCCATTCTTCTTTATTACTGGCAGTATCTTCGGCATTTTGCTTTTCATCAATTACTGCTTCCTTACCCTTATTTTCATCTGCATTTTTACAAGCCATCAAACTTGCTACAAAGATTACATTTACTATTATTTTTTTCATCTTTAAATTATATCAGGTTATACTAATTTCATTTTTTCCGGATCCCAGTTTATAAATTCATTCTTTTTATAGCTTTCATTACATAATAAAGCCGGTGCGGCTGCACGGAACCCAAAAGCAGGATCTTGTGCTACCGAGCCATTTTCACGAATTGCCATAAAGAAATTGGCAAAATGGTCATAATGCGCTCCTTTGTAGCCATCTTCTGCGCGGTAAACGGTTTCTAAAGGTGGAACCAGTTTTTTACGATCTGGCCTGCCAGAATTTTCTTTTGCTTTTTCTGCCAGGAAAGGATCATCACTTCCTCCACCGGCATTGCGCTTTAATGTAAGGCTGTCCCAGGCTATATCCATAGAACCTTTACTTCCTACCAGTTTTAAGAACGTACTTCCGCT
>NZ_WYEW01000003.1:0-697135 GCF_015143665.1 Salegentibacter sp. BLCTC
CTTCAGGAAGGATTAAGCTTAGCAGGGATAGGTCAGTCTCTTTATTCACTGGATAATATTTATCTACAAAGAAAACTATTTTTCACTCTAGACCCAACTTTTGAGATTGATCCGATATTAATAAAAGTCAAAATTTTCAGCTAATTCCAAATCTGGAGACCCAAAGGGATCTTTTTGTTAAAATTAGGGGCACTTTTGGAGACCCAATTTTTGCTTGGAGACCCATTTTTTCTTTCCGCAAGTATGCCAATTGTTTAACTTAAAACCAATTGGTATGAAACAATCCAAGCTTACTATTCTTTTTGTAATCAAATTAGCCAAAAGGAATAAATGTTGTGTTTAAGCAAAAATTGTAGTTAATTTGTATAGGAAGAATTCTACATTTTTCACTCCTCTAAATTGCGCTCTAGTGTGATTCACGGGTTTTTCCAGAAACCCTTTCTGGATTCTAATTTACATTCGGCTTAAAAACATGTTGGATCTTGAAATAAATTCAGGATGAAGATTTAAATTAAAAGATCAAAAACATTTTTATCAGTAGAAAAGGGCCGTATAAAACACTTCTTTCTAAGTTAAGCAGAAAAATTTATTTTAAAAACACACTTTTAAGACAGCTGTTGAAATATTGTAAATAATAAGTGTCTATACAATGTAAAAGTGACTAAGGCGTTATATATGCTAAGGATTACAAACTTAACCTAATTTAAATGTATAGTTATGAGAATTAATTATTTACCGGGAATTTTAGTATTAATGCTATTATTTCAATCGTGCTCAGAGAGCGACGATACCAATGAGCCAGATTTAAATGCCGTAGCTTTTTCGGCCGATTCAAATGTGAAAACCTCAACATTACCACAAAGTATTCTGGATTATATAACCGTAAATTACCCCGGACTTACCATTGTGGAAGCCGAAATTGAGGATAACCAGAATTTTGAAATTGAGCTTAGCAATGATACCGAGTTGATTTTTAATGCTCAGGGAGAATTTTTGGGAGTAGATGATGAGGAAAATGAATTTGATGATGAAGAAATTGATCCGGCAGTATTGCCACAGAATATCCTGGATTTTATAAGCGATAATTTCCCGGGACTGGGTATAGACGAAGCCGAGCTGGAGAACAACGGAAACTACGAGATAGAGTTAGATAATGATATCGAGCTTATTTTTGACGGAGAAGGAAATTTTCTAGGTCAGGCAAAAGATGAAAACGAAGATGAAGAGGGCGAAGACGAAGAAGATATTAATCCGGGTGAATTGCCGCAGATAATCCAGGATTACATCACAGAAAACTATCCCGATAATATCATTATTGAAGCAGAAGTTGATGAAGATGAATATGAGGTAACCCTGAATAATGGCGTAGAATTGGAATTCGACCTGGAAGGAAACTTGCTAAATGTAGAGGATGGAAATGGCGAAGATGATGATGACGACGATGACGATGACGGGGATGATGATTAAAGTTTAAAGAAAAAACAGATTCAATTACCTTAAGGCACAGCCTGGGGGGTTCGATTATCGAGTAAAACAGAAAAACCGGTCCTAAAAAGGCCGGTTTTTTTGTTTATGAGCGATAATGGCTTACAGGGTTTTAAAAAGTGATTTTTTCGGTCTTACTTTACGTTTTTCCGTAAGCTTGTTTTGTTTTATTGATTTATATTTAGCGAAACCGCAGGTTATCCTTAAATATGTTTGGTTAAATAAGTGTATTTTGGGAGATAAAATGAGTTAGGTGCAAGTATTTCAGAAAATTTAAGTCAATATGAACAACAAAGTTTCTCCTAAATTTCAAATGAAATTGATTAAAGAAGTTCATGATGAGATATGGAAAGAATTTAAGTCTTATAAAGAAGTGAATTTATACATAATGAAATGGCATGAATATGATGAAGACATAAATGGATATTATGAAAATTTCAGCATAATAAATAAGGATTCTGGAGAAATAGACTTACTACCCACGCTTCATTCAATGAATGGAGAAGATATTTTAAAAGTAGCAATAGATTTAGGTGTAGATACACCTGATTTTATTCCTTCGATTCCAACTTTTAAAAACGAATTAAAGGATGATTACAAAGTAGCTTTTTCAACATTTCAAAAAGCATATAGACAAATACAATCTGATCCAGGAGTAGCTATAGGATTAGTAAATTCAGCTTTAGAAGGAATAATTAAAGAGATTTTAAGGGACGAAAGAATAGATGTACAATTAAAAGGTTCAGAAACCCTATATAGATTAACAATTTTAATCATTAAGGAGTTTAGATTAAAAGATGATGACTTCCCAAAAGAAATAAAAACTATTGCAAATTCACTTATAACTATTAATCAAAGCATTGAAAAGTTAAGAAGTGAAATGACTGATTTCCATGGTAAAACTCAAGAAGACACCTTAATTTCAGAAGAAATATTCGCTACTCTTGTAGTTAATAGTGTAACAACAGTTGGACTCTTCCTAAATTCATTTTATAAAAGAAAATATCCGCAACCCGAAAAGGAAATTGTGGAAGAAAATGATGAATATGATGATTTACCTTTCTAACCAAAGAGTGGAGAAATACCAGCACCTAACAGCGCATAACTCAAATAGCGGGTAGTTGAGTGAAAATGGTTATTTTAGAGATCAATTTAAATTCAACAAGCCGACAAATTCGAGTCTGATCTCCCGCGACTTGTGTTATGCGCGGCCGTTGTAAACAAGGCTCGAAAAAAAATGAACTAAAAAACCTATAAATTTTATGATGAGATATCTACTAATAATAATCTGTTTATGCAGTTTAGATTTAAATACTCAACAACATAAATTCACTCTGACTGGTAAAACTTCAAACATAGAAGATGGAACTTACCTTTATCTAAAAGATTTAGTGACAGGAAAATCTATAGATTCAGCAAAAGTTCAAAATAATAGCTTCAAAATGAATACAGAACTTGAGAAGTCAATGGTGTATTCAATGTTATTTACAAAGGATAGGAAGAACTTTATAGAGCTTTGGATAGAAGGGAACGAAATGACTTTAGATGCATCAAATACAATTTTCAATAATGCTATAGTAAAGGGATCAAAAAGTCAGGATTTATCTAAAAAAATAAGAAGCGAAGTCCATGCAAATATTGTTGATCTACCTAATGATACAATTAAGAATAGAGAAATCAATTTTATAAAGAAATATCCAAATTCATTAGTGAGCGCGTATTTTCTTTATGGAAACAGGAGAATGACCCAGCAAGAGATAAAAGAACTTTTTACGACGTTATCAAATGATGTTCGTAATTCATCTTTGGGTCAAAAAATTGCAAATTTCTTAGAAAAAGACATGCCTGAAGTAGGTGAAAAATATACAGACTTCCAAATAGCAAATGAGAATGACGAACTTCAAAAGATTTCAGAACTAACCGGAAAAATAACTCTTATTCAATTTTGGTCATCAACCTGTGGAGGAAGTCGAGAAATGAATACCACTCTGAAAAAAGTTTACGATCAATATCATTCAAAGGGTTTGAATATTATTAGTATTTCAAAGGATAATTCTAAAGCTAATTGGATCAATGCTATTAATGAAGATAATCTGTCGTGGTCACAGTTGAGCAACTTAGAAGGCTGGAATGGTGAAGTTTTTAAGGCTTATGGAATTTCTTCGACTCCATCAAATGTACTTATTGATGAAAATGGAATCATAATTAGCAAAAATCTAATGATTAACGAATTAGGAAATAAAATAAGTCAATCACTAAATTAATATTAGTCTCGCCCAGCTTACAACAAGTCGGTTAAAGAAATAGCTCGGGTTTAGCCAAAATTCTATATTTTAGAAGTCTAAATTAAACACGGTTAAACCGACAAGTTAGCTCTTCCCTACTCGCTACTTCCCTTAACCAGAACCGTAGCCAATTAATTCATACATGCCTAAAAGACCAAAACAACATCAATTAGAAGATAAATCTATAATTAAGTTTCAACTTGAATTACCAGAGAATTGGGTTTTTCGTGAGAAGAATAAAGATTACGGTATTGATGGTGAAGTAGAGATTTTTGACGAGAATGGAGAGGCTACAGGTCTAATTTTTTACGTTCAACTTAAAGCAACAACTTCCACTTCGCTTACAGAAATTTTAAGCATAAAATTCAAAATAGATACGCTAAAATATTTCAAACAACTCGAAATTCCAGTTTTATTAGTCAGATATTCAGAATACCAAGATAAAATATATTTTAAATGGGTAAACAATGTTGATCTTTCATTTTCAAAAAAGGATACGAAAACTTTTAATACGAAAATGTCCGAGTTGCAATATTGGAAAAAAGGAACTGCGTATTTATTAGAAAATGATATAAAAATAAGGAAAAGATTAAAAAGCGGATCTTTTGGATTCCCTCTGCCCTACTACTTTGATTTGAAAGAAACAGAAATTAGAGGATTATCAAAAACTCTATTTTTATTAAAATTAAGGAATCAATTAAATGAATACTCAGATTACCTTAAGTATAGTGACGATTCAATCGGCTCCCTGATAAAAATATCGATTAGTGAAGAAGTTTTATGTGTTCAACCTGGTATATTAACTGAAGTTTACTTTCATAATTTAGATAAAAGACCAGATCAAAATTTTATAGAAAATCTTAGCAAAGACATTCTATTTGCATTAGCAACAAATTTGATGCTTATCGGGAAAGCTGACTTATCCGGTAAAGTTATTTTTGATAATAACCTAGAGTCACAATTATTAGTAAAAGAAGAACTATTAATGTATCTGCTACCTGGACTTTTAGAATCATCATACTTTGAAAAAAGCTTGTTGATAGTTAAAGAAGCTTTTATCCAGGATAATTTAATTCAGATATTCCCTAGTATAGCATCAATTCTGTTAAAAACTAAAACAAAGAGTGAAAGGAAGCTTCGATCAATAGAAAGTTTCTTTCAGGAGTTACTTAATAAAGCTATAAATATTGGAATAGATCAATTGATAGCAAATTGCCATTACAATCTTGGAAACTTTTATAGATCTCAAAATCAATATTACGAATCAATACACCACTACTCCTTAGCTAAAAGATTCGATCCAAAATATTTAAATCGATCATATTTTTTTAGTGAAATAGCCGGGATTTGTTTTCTATTGGGAAAATTTAAGTTTTCAAGTATGTTTTATTCCACTTCTCTAAAATTAGAAAGCAATAATCTAAACATGGCTCTTTATTCAGATGCTTTATTATTTGAGGGCAAATATATAGAAGCAAAGGAAAATTTTGTAACATATATTGAGTTAGAGAATGAACCAAATGAAGAATTTCATTTAAAATATTTACTAATTCAATATGTTCTAGAAGAAAAACAAATTAATAATCAAAAAAGGGATTTTACCAAAGCATATCAATTAGCAAACATAAAAGATTGTAACTCTACAAGTGAACAGAAAGCTCAATTAGATCAAGCTTTCAATTCAGACTTACTTTGTGGACTTGCTTGGTACAATTTAGGTATTGTTAATAGCAAGGAAGGTAAATACGTCGATGCCACATACAATTTTGCAATGTCTGCAGTTATAAACTTAGATGATATTGAAGCTTGGACAAATGCGTTTTTATCTTTTATTAATGGGAGCGTAGACAGTAATTTACTATTAGGATGTTTAATTTTAATAACAGCATATAATCATAACCACGATAAATTTTTGGAAAATTTATATGGAACCGTAGAAAATTCTACTTTATTAAATGATTCTGAAACCACGGATATTTTAAATATGATTGATGGAATTTTAAGAAATAGCGTCCAATTGAAAGAGGAAGATTCTGTTATAAGATTAATAGAGGAAAACGGTAAAATCAGTGAAATTCAACTGTGAATTAACTGGCAAACGGTTCATCGCCAATAAGCGGTACCGTTAGTAAGAAAATAATTAACTTGACCAACAAGCCAATACTAAGCCGACAAAGCCGCGCTCCTTACTTCATTAACTGGTTGTAATCGAAATGTTTGGTAGCTATAATGAAAAAAGAACTCATATTAATAATATTATTTTTTTTACATCAAATTGTGTTTTCGCAAATTGAAGAAAGTACCTACGAATTGAATTCATTAGATAATTTACTAACAGATAAAGTTAAAAACATTGTCAGTCAAAATATTAATGAAAAACAAACCATCTTTTTGGGAGAATCAGTTCATTATAGTGGTTCTGATTTTATAGCCAAAACAGAATTTGTAAAATATTTAGTTAATGAACACGGTTTTAAGGATATTATTTTTGAAAGTGATTTTTTTGCTTTGTTATTTGACCATGATAAACGGAATTTATATTCAATTTGGAGTAAATCTAAACAATGCAAAGAACTTTTTGATTTTTTGAAAAAAAACAAAGTTACTATCTGGGGGTTTGATAGTAGAATTCCTACTGCTTATTCTCATAAATATTTCACTATAAAATTATCAGAGTTATTAAAAACAAATAATATCGAACTCGATGAAGAATTTACAAAACTTGTAAAAACCATTATAAAAGATGAATATGAAGTAATCAATACAATATCAAAAGAAGAAATTGAATATGTTAATGATTATCTCGCTAAACTTTTATCAAATGAATTAATTAAAACAAATAAAACATGGGTTCAAATTCTAGAAAGTTTCAAAAGTTCAGTAAAACTTTACACCGTTAAAGATAACAACTCAGATAAGAACAGAGTGAAAATTCGAGACAAACAAATGGCTAAAAACCTTGATTTTTTAGTGAAAAAATATCCTAATAAAAAGTTTATTATTTGGTTGGCAAACGGACATATGTCAAAATCTAACAATGAGTTAATGAAGGGGCAAACTATGGGTTATCAGTTTATACAATTAAATCCAAAAACTTCTTATCATATAGCTTTCGGTACCATTGAATTACCTCCTACTAGAACTAAAAATGAAACTGAAAGAGCTTCAAGAAAAAGTAAGTCCATTTTAAACTTCCTACCATCAATAAAGAAAAATTATTTTATAGATTCAAAAAAAATAATTTCAGCAAACAAAGAATTGATTAATAAAAAGTTTGATGATTTGTATATTTTTAATTTACCAAATAACAAAACGAAATTACTTAATCACTTTGACGCTCTTGTTTTTATAGCTAAAGGAGAGGAAGTTAAATATGAAAAATAAATTACACTTGTAAGCAACGTATCCTATTAACAGCCCTAGTCCAGTTCTAAACTTAAAAACATTAACTTAAAACCCGTAAGTGACGGTTATACGAAACGTTACATTCAATTAAGCCGGAAAGAAATATGAGTAAGAGAAAATTAAAGCTGATTATTTCAATTATAATTTTGGGAACATTTACATTGATTTTCTTTTCCAATTATACTATTGAACAAGCTACTGAGAATAAAACTTTTTTCGACGTATCAGCAATTGACAAAAACGAAGTTGGATTGGTCCTGGGAACTTCCAAATATTTAAGTGACGGTCGAATAAATTTATACTTCAAATATAGAATTGATGCTACGGTAGATTTATTTAAAAATGGAAAAATTGATTTTGTTTTAGTAAGTGGAGATAATGGTTCAGAAGATTACGATGAACCAACAGACTTCAAAAACGAACTGATAAAAAGAGGAATTCCTGAGAATAGGATTTACTTAGACTATGCTGGTTTTAGAACATTAGATTCTATTGTGCGAGCAAAAGAGATCTTCGGACAAGATAATTTCACCATTATATCACAACAATTTCATAATGAAAGAGCAATCTACTTAGCAGAAAAACATGGAGTAAAAGCTATCGGTTATAACGCAAAAGATTTAGATGGCAAATTTGGATGGAATGTTAAATTGAGAGAATATTTAGCCAGGACAAAAGTTTTTCTAGATATATTTTTTGATGTAGAACCTAAGTTCTACGGTAAGAAGATGGAAATTGGGTAATTAACCCAAGCCAACACCACTTCATCGCAAATATGCGGTATTTGAAAAAAATTGGTAAATTCAAAGAACAATCTAACAAACTGACAACTCCATGTGCTAAATTCCGTAAACTTGCGATAAATGAAACCTTTGCTAGCTATTCAAATAATGAAAAAAATCTACCTAAGTTTTTTATTTACTCTATTTTTTAGTTTAACCACGTATAGTCAAGTTTGGCCTTTTACTCCAATGATTAGATTTGGAAATGCCACTTATATTAAATTTGAAGAGCAGAAATTAAATGATTTATCGGGAAACAAAATAATTTTAGAAAAGAAAATCACCAATCGGTTTTTCGATCCATTATTAAAAATGGATAGTTTGAAAATAGAAATAAATAATAAAATTCAAACATTTCATCAAAAGAGTAGAAATGAACCAAATCATGAAAAGTTGGTTTTATACTACAGCAGAAGAAAACTCCAAAACCAAAATTTTAAAATAACATATCTGAAATTATTAGATTTCACTGAAGATTACCTTATTGCCGAAGCCACAATAATTGATAAAATAAATAAAGAAAAATCTAAGGAGATTATTAGAATTAATATGTTAGACTTAAAAGGATTTTTTTTAGGTACAGGAGAAAAGCTCAGAACTTTAGTTCCTATAATTAGTGTAGCTGGCACTCTGGTATTAGTTTTACTTATTTAACTATGAAAAAAATATTCTTTTTATTGATAATCACCTTTCAATCTATCAATTCTCAAAATATAGTAAAATATGATGTTGAGAATTTTTGGGAAGCCTATGATAGAATTGTTACTTCAAATGATAGTTTAGATCAGTTAAGAATAATCCAGAGGGACTATATAGAAAATGGATCTCCAGGGTTACAAGCAATGATTGACGCAAGAAGATATACTCCAGAACAATATCTATTTGCCATTCAGAATTACCCTAAATTTTGGTCTTCAATTAGAAGACAAACTCAGCAGATTAATTCCTATAGTGATGAAATAGAAATCGGGATTAACAGGTTAAAAAACTTATATCCTTCACTTAGGCCAGCAAAAGTTTATTTTACTATTGGTGTTTTTAGATCAAACGGAACAACTGTTGGGAATAAAGTTTTAATTGGGAGTGAAATGTCATTAAGTGATTCTACTGTTGTAGTAGAAGAGTTCCCCGAAACATTAGACTATTTCAAGGATTATATTGCAACTAATCCCAACAAGAATTTGTCATTTTTAAATATTCATGAATACATACACACTCAACAGAAAACAACAATAGGAAAAAATTTATTATCTCAAACAGTTATTGAGGGCGTGGCTGAATTTATTGCATCATTGGCTTTAAATATAAAATCGCCTAATCCACAAATCACGTTTGGAGAGAAAAATATGAAACAAGTTAGAAAGGCTTTTTCGAAAGAAATGTTTAGTCCTCATTTTAATAATTGGTTATGGAATGATGCAGAAAATACATTTAAAATGAGAGATTTATCATATTATGTAGGATATGCCATTGCAGAAGCATTTTATACAAGTTCCGATGATAAAAAGGAAGCAATAAAAGAGATGATTCAATTAGATTACAATGATCAAAACAAATTAGAAAGATTCGTTAATGAGTCAGGATATTTTCCAAAACTGATAAGTGCATACCGAGTTGCATATGAATCAAATAAGCCTAAAATTAAATCTATAGATCAATTTGAAAATGGAAATCAAAATGTAGACTCGGAAATCGAGGTTATTACGGTCAATTTTTCATCAAAGATGGATAATAGATTTAGAGGATTTGATTACGGACCATTAGGAGAACAAAATGTTTTGAGAGTCCATGAATTTCTTGGATTCTCAGAAGATCAAAAATCATTAAGTTTTAGAGTAAGTTTAAAGCCGAATAAGAGATATCAATTAACACTTACTAATAGTTTTCGAGATGAAAATGGAATTCCAATAACGCCTTATTTAATTGATATTAAAACAAATTAAAGGCACGGCTGCTAACAAAGAACTAAGCTAACCTCCAAATAAATTATCCCATTTTAGATTAGAAAACCTTGTAAGCTAGTACTGATTTCGCGATTGCAAAAGCCCCTTTAAGCGGTTTGTTGCCTATGTTAATTAGAATATTTATTATTAACTATTGAATTTAGCGTGGTTTTTAGAGTAAATAGGCTTCATAATCAATAGGTGTCAACCAAGAATAACAAGCAGTGAGCTTATAGAAATAAATACCCAAAGGCTAATACCTAGTACAAAGGGTCTAAATCCTGTTTGTTTTATGTCTTTTAGAGATAGCGTAGTACCCACCAAAAACAGGCATGCCACTAAAAGCCTTTTGGAAATGCCGGTGATACTTTGGCTTAGTTCAGCAGGTAAGTTAAAGTAGCTGTTTATTGCAATAGCAAGGATAAAGAAAAGAATAAACAGGGGGATTTTAATCTTACCGTCTTTTGTTTTAAATAAGAACATAGAGATTAAAGAAACCGGAATAATCCAAAGTGTACGGGCCAGCTTAACGGTGGTTGCTACCCGTAGTGCTTCCTCACCATAGGCCAAAGCAGCGCCTACCACAGAGCTGGTATCGTGAATGGCAATAGCCGTCCAAAGGCCAAATTGATGTTGACTCATATTAAAAAAGTGACCAATTCCCGGAAAAATAAATAAGGCTACCGAATTAAGTAAAAAAACAACTCCCAGGGAAACAGAAATAGTTTTAGGTTTTGCATTTATTACTGGTGAAATGGCCGCTATGGCACTACCGCCACAAATAGAAGTGCCCGAAGAAATAAGATGCCCTAAACGCACGTCTATTTTTAAGATTTTTGCTAAAAGCCACCCCAAAATCAGGGTGGCAGCAATGGTAAATAAAGTAATGTTTAAGCCTTCTTTCCCTATTTGTAAAGTTTCGGTGATATACATCCCAAAACCAAGTCCCACTACCGAAATTTTTAATAAAAACTGGATACTTTTATGGGTGAAATTAGGAAAGAGCTGCCCGGTAAATACAGTAAATAAAAATCCTAATACCAAAGCTATAGCGCCACTTATGAGTCCGCTGAAACATACAGCTATTAATACTATAAATATTCCTGTATTAGTTTTATTAGCCTTCATAACATCTTAGTTAGATGCTACAAAGAACGCGAGAATACTAAGTAACCACGCAAAGCAAAAAGTAATGGGCTATTCGTTTTTATTATAAGTTTCAACAAAAATATTTTCCAGTTTTTGGTTTAGCCTCGATTGAAAGCCCTGTCTTTTTACAAAATAAAACCAACGTGTTATAGAAAGTTCCGGCACTTCCACAACCTTTAGGTGGCCATCTAAAACCTCCTGGTTTATGGCGTGAATAGAAAGGAAGGCAAAATGATTGGAGTACCGTAAATAAGCTTTGATGCTTTCTGTACTACCCAACGTGGTTTTTACTTTTAGTTCTGGAATCCCCTGTTTTTTTAAGGCATTGGCAATTACTTCGCGGGTTCCGGAGCCACTTTCGCGTTCTACAAAATTTAGGCTCCCAAATTGGTCTAGCCTAATTTCTTCTTTGCTTGCCTTATTTTTGGTACTTGTCACCAAAACAAGTTCATCTTTTACAAAAGGCTCATAACTTAACCGGGTATTTTGATTTTCGCCTTCAATAATACCAAAATCTAACTGCCCATTTAAAATAAGTTGCTGAATATAGCCCGTGTTTCCCGAAATTAGTTGAAAACTTAAGTCTTTATGTGTGTTTTGAAGCAAAGCTGCTATTTTGGGGATTACATACTGCGCAATAGTGGTGCTGGCGCCAATTTTAATACTATCCGGGAAGGCTGGATTTTCTGAAGAAAATTCGTGTTCCATTTTAGTATAGATATCCAATAGGCTTTCAGTATATTTTAAAAACCTTTCACCTTCATGGGTTAAAGCGATACTATTTCCCTCTCTTAAAAATAAGGCTTTTTCGTATTCTTCTTCCAGGTTTTTTATGGTTTTAGAAACTGCCGGCTGCGACATATACAGGTTTTTTGCAGCTTTGGTAAAACTTCTGGTAAGTGCCACCTCTTTAAAAATCTTGATTTTGTGATCCATAGGGTAAAATTAACCACTTCTTTTAAAAGCTTTATTCGATAATCGAAATTTATCCCGATAACTATCGGAATTCCCAGGCTTGCTTTGAAAGCAAAAAAAACTTTTTCAATTAATACTTTGTTGGCTTGCCACGAGGTAATTTACCTAAAATTACAAAGCTAGAGTTTTGTAAAAGCTTAAATTTGTAGGGTAGAGCAGCGCAAATTTTAAAATTTAGTGCGTTGCGTCATAAAGTCTAAACCAACTAAAAGCTATGCTAGATTTTTCAGCTACCTATACCGACCAGTATCAACTGGCAATGGCACAGGTATATTTTAAAAAAGGCCAAAAGAACCACACCGCTATATTCGATTATTATTTTAGGAAACTTCCCTATCAGGGTGGTTACGCTATTTTTGCCGGGCTTCAGGACCTACTGGAAATTATTGAAAACTTAAAATTTAACGAGAAGGACCTTGCTTACCTGAAAAAACAGGATTTTGATGATGATTTCCTGGAATACCTGAAAAATTTTAAGTTCCACGGAAATATTTACGCTGTGCAGGAGGGAGATGTGGTTTTTCAAACCCGCCCAATCCTACAGGTGGAAGCCAATATTATAGAAGCGCAAATCGTTGAAACCATTTTACTGAATTTGCTGAATTTTCAAACCTTAATTGCAACCAAAGCCAGCAGAATTAAATTGGTTTCGGGAGAACGCAGCTTATTGGATTTTGGTTTAAGAAGAGCCCAGGGGCCGGGTGGATATTATGCAACCCGTGCTGCTATGGTTGGTGGTTTTAATGGCACAAGCAATGTGGTGGCCGGCAGGGATTTTAATATTCCGGTTTCAGGAACTATGGCGCATTCTTTTATTCAGAGTTATGACGATGAGATTACTGCGTTTAGGGATTTCGCCCAGGGCAGGCCAAAAGATTGTGTTTTGCTGGTAGATACTTACGATACACTTAAAAGCGGTGTGCCAAATGCTATTAAAGTTGCCAAAGAAATGGAAGCACGCGGTGAAAAATTAATGGCCATTAGGCTTGATAGCGGAGACCTGGCTTATTTTTCTAAACAAAGTAGAAAAATGCTGGATGCTGCTGGATTGGATTATGTGAAAATAGCGGCTTCTAATCAGCTAGACGAGAATGTTATAAAAAGCTTACTGGAACAAGGAGCCCGGATAGATGTTTTTGGAGTGGGCACCAACCTCGTTATTGGCAGCCCCGATGCCGCCTTAGACGGGGTTTATAAATTGGCCTACTCTCACGGAAAGCCAAGAATTAAAATATCAGAGAGCATCGCCAAGGTTACGCTTCCGCATAAAAAACAAGTGTATCGCTTAAGGGATTCTGAAGGGAATTGCGTGGGTGCAGACCTGGTGAGCCTTTTTGAAGAGGAGGAGATTGAAAATATGATCCACCCTTTTGAGCCTTATAAGCAAATGAAGGTGGGGGGCTTACAAAAAGAACCGCTACTTAAGCCGGTAATGGAAAAAGGAAAGAACAAATTAACACCTAAAACGCTTCAGGAAATTGCTGAGTATAGTAAAAGAAGGCTGGCAGAGCTTTCTATAGAATATAAACGATTCAATAATCCGCATATTTATAAGGTAGGGATTAGTGAAGCCTTAAAAGAGGAACGTGATAAATTGATTGCTGCTTACCAAAAATAGTATACATGAAAACACTAATTATTGTAGATCCGCAAAACGATTTTATGCCTGGTGGTTCCCTTCCGGTTCCGGGGGGAGATGAAATTATACCGATCATAAATAAACTTCAGGAAAAATTTGACTTGGTAATTGTCTCCCAGGATTGGCACCCAAAAGGGCACGCTAGTTTTGCCAGCAGTCATAATGGGAAAAATGAGTTTGAAACCATAGACCTTCATGGAACCCCACAAGTGATGTGGCCAGACCATTGTATACAAAATACCGGGGGAGCCGAATTTCATAAAGATTTACAAACGGCTAGAATTGAAGCTATTTTTAGAAAAGGGACAAATATAGAAATAGATAGTTATAGCGCGTTTTATGATAACAGGCATTTAAAATCTACGGGGCTTTCCGGCTATTTAAAAGAGAAAAATGCAAAAGATCTCTATTTCTGTGGGCTTGCCGCCGAAATTTGTGTGTATTTTACTGCTAAAGATGCTATAAAAGAAGGTTTTAAAGCAACTATTATAGAAGATGCCACGAGAGCGCTAAATGCGGAAGACTTTGAAAAAGCAAAAGCAGCATTAAAAGATTTGGGAGGTAAAATTACCACTGCTGCGGCTATTGAAAGTTAATATAATATACATAGCCTACATTAATCCAAAGAATATAGTCGTTAAACTTATTTTGAGGAGCATTAATGTTTAGTCCGTCAATCCAGTCACTTCCGTAATATTGTCCCCTGGCTTCCAGTAAAAGGTCGTGCCTAAATCCCAATCGATAGCGAACTCCAAGTCCGGCTACGATAGAATAGGTGGTGCCGCGGTCAAAATTCATTCCACCAATAAAAGTTGGAAATACGTTGTTGGGGTCGGTTAGCGGGCCTAAATCAGAATAAGCATCTGCTTTATAAGATACAAAATGTCCTCCCAGGCTTATATAGGGTGAAAACATATATCCCGAATGGGTGAAATCCCGAATTCTAAAGGGATGGTATTCCAGGTGGATCCCGCCTTCAATAATTTCACTTTCTCCGTGCATAGCTCGCAACAATTCACCTCCCCTTGATGGTTTACTGGCTACGGGGCCAAAATGCTCCAGTTTAGAATAAAAGTAATCCAATTCATTTCTAATTCTAAAATGGTTGATAAAAAAGGAGGCCGTTTGCGAATAATGGCAATCGGTTTTATAAGCAAAATTTATATAATGGGAAATTCCTATTCCGTAGCCCGCGTTATTCAGGTTATTTCTTACGTTCCAGCGTTCACCGTAATCTGTAAAAAATGAAGCCGGACCTGCTTTAACGGCAATTTCGTGCGCAATTCCAAATTGGGAAAATCCCTTCACCTGAAAGAGGAATAAAAAAACACTAAAAGTTAAAAATTTTTTGTAATTGAACATTACCTCAGGCTTGGACGAATAACAAATATATAAAAACTACATTAAGAAAAATTATAATATATTCTGTTTCTAATTTGCTACATTAAGGCCGTTAATATTGTTTGAAAAGATGAAAATTTGAGGTCAGGTTTTAGATAACCTATATATTTGCAGACTAAACACAGTTTTTTTATAAATTATTTGAACTATTACACAGTATGGAACAAAATATAAAAGATTTTCTCGATAAAGTATCGGAAAGAAATCAAAATGAACCGGAATTCCTGCAGGCAGTGCACGAGGTTGCTGAAACTATTATTCCTTTTATAGAAAAGAATAAAAAGTATCAAAACAAGCAATTGCTGGAGCGCATGGTAGAACCGGAACGAGTTATTATGTTTAGGGTTACCTGGTTAGATGATGAGGGTAATATTCAGGTAAATCGTGGCTTTAGGATTCAAATGAATTCAGCCATAGGGCCATATAAAGGAGGGCTGCGTTTTCACCCTTCGGTAAATCTAAGTATACTGAAATTTCTAGCTTTCGAGCAGGTATTTAAAAATAGTTTAACCACATTGCCCCTTGGTGGTGGAAAAGGTGGATCTGATTTCGACCCTAAAGGAAAATCAGATAATGAAGTGATGCGTTTTTGCCAAAGTTTTATTACAGAGCTTTATCGCCATATTGGTGCCGATACCGATGTTCCTGCAGGTGATATTGGCGTTGGTGCACGCGAAATAGGATATATGTTTGGGCAATATAAAAGGCTGCAAAATGAATTTACCGGAATCTTAACCGGAAAAGGGCTTTCTTATGGTGGTTCTCTTATTCGTCCTGAAGCTACAGGTTACGGGAATGTATATTTTGCACAAAATATGCTTAGTACAAAAGGAGAGTCTTTTAAAGATAAGACCGTTGTAATATCGGGTTCTGGTAACGTAGCTCAATATGCCGCCGAAAAAGCCCTTGAATTTGGTGGGAAAGTTGTAACCCTTAGTGATTCTGGTGGATATGTGTACGATAAAGATGGCATAGATAAAGAGAAGCTTCAGTTTGTTATGGAGCTTAAAAATGAAAGACGTGGTAGAATTAGCGAATATGTAAAGGAGTATCCTTCTGCAGAATATTTTGAAGGTAAAACTCCGTGGGAAGTTTCCTGTGATGTAGCACTTCCTTGTGCAACGCAAAACGAACTGGAAGAAGCAGATGCAAAGAAATTGGTAGCCAATGGTTGTATTTGTATTGGTGAAGGAGCCAATATGCCCTGTACGCCCGAAGCCGTAGAAGTGTTTAAAAACGCCAAAATCCTTTTCGCCCCGGGTAAAGCTTCTAATGCCGGTGGGGTTGCTACTTCAGGATTGGAAATGAGCCAAAATGCAATACGCTACAATTGGACTTCAGAAGAAGTAGATGAAAAGCTTCACGAGATTATGAACAATATTCACGAGCGTTGTGTAGAATTTGGAACAGAAGAAGACGGTTATATAGACTATGTAAAAGGCGCTAATATTGCTGGTTTTGTAAAAGTGGCCGATGCTATGCTCGCTCAGGGCGTAGTGTAAATCACGTTCATTAAAAAGTATAAAAAAGAGGCTGTCTGGAACGTTCTTAAAATCGTTATGCTGAATTTATTTCAGAGCCTGCTCCGAAATTTATTCGGAGGTCTAATTTGCTGATAATCAAAATATCTTAGAAGCTGAAACAAGTTCAGCTTGACGAAACTAGACATTTCAGGCAACCTCTTTTATTTATCTTCGAAAAGCATAAATTTTTTAAAAATGCTTGTTACTACCCCGGCAATTATAATTAGTGCCTTAAAATATGGCGAGGCCGATTTAATTGTGAAAGCCTATACGTATAGCGATGGTTTAAAAACCTATATGCTAAAAGGCGTGCTTAAATCTAAAAAAGGCAAATTTAAAGCTTCGCAATTTCAACTGCTCACCCAATTGGAAATTGTGGCCAACCATCGCAATCAGGGGAAGATGGAATATCTTAAAGAAGCCAAAGTTAAGCACACTTATACAAGCTTGCATACCAATATGGTAAAGGGTGCTATGCTTATGTTTTTGGCCGAAGTCTTAAAAAATGCCATTCGTGAAGAAGAAGCCAACCGCGAATTATTTGAGTATCTGGAGACTTCTTTGATGTGGTTGGATTTGCATAACCAAATAGCTAACTTTCATCTCCTTTTTCTTTTAAACCTTACGCGATACCTTGGTTTTTATCCCGATGCCGATGCCAGGGAACTCGATTATTTCAATCTTTTGGAGGGGGTTTTTGAGTGGAATAGCGTAAATAATTATTGTATAGATGGCCAAAATGTAGCGGTTTTAAGGCAGTTGTTAGGCATACATTTTGATGACTTAAATACTTTGAAATTGAATCAACAAACCAGGGCAAACTTCCTAAATATGCTACTTTTGTATTACGGGTTGCACATAGAAGGATTTAAGAAACCAAAATCGCTTGCCGTTCTCAATGAAATTTTTAGCTAAATGCAAAATTCAATTCTAGGAGTAATTCTCCTTTTTTTTATGCTTCAAAGTAGCTATGCGCAGCAGGTGCAGGTTTTAGATGAAGAAACTCATGAGCCACTGGCAGGTGTGGCTTTGTACAATACCAATAAGTCTAAAAGTGCCCTCACCAATTTTAAGGGGATCGCTAATATTTCAATATTTGATAGGGATGAGCTTATTCATTTTAAGCACGTTAACTTCGGGGAGCACAGTATTAGAAAATCTCAAATATTACAGAATAAAAACAAGGTTTATTTAAAAAATGACGGTAACGAGCTGGAGCAAGTAGTACTTTCGGTGGCAAAATTTGAAATGGACAAAGATGAGGTTCCGCAGAAGATCCTTAGTCTTTCAGCAAAGGATATTATTATGGCCAGTCCACAAACATCGGCCGATCTTTTGGAAAGCAGCGGGCAGGTTTTTGTTCAAAAAAGTCAGTTGGGTGGTGGGAGCCCAATGATTCGTGGTTTTGCTACTAATAGGCTTTTAATAACAGTAGATGGCGTTCGTATGAATACCGCAATTTTTAGAAGCGGAAACCTTCAAAATATTATATCAATAGATCCTTTAGCCATAGGAGATACCGAGGTGATCCTCGGGCCGGGATCGGTAGTTTATGGTAGTGATGCCATAGGTGGGGTGATGAATTTTTATACCTTAAAACCAAGATTTTCATTTGGCGATGATACTTCCGTATCAGGTAGCGCATACGCTCGATACGCTACTGCCAACAACGAAAAAACTATTCACGCCGATGTGAATATTGGTCGTGAGAACTGGGCATTTTTAAGCAGTGTTAGTTTTTCAGATTTCGATGATTTAAAAATGGGGGCACACGGTCCTGATGAATATTTGCGCAACGAATATGTTGTACGAAGAGATGGGCAAGATGTGGCAATTTCAAATGACGATCCCAGAGTGCAGAAGCCTACGGGTTATGAGCAAATAAACCTGCTACAAAAGGTGAAATTTATGCCTCATAAAGATTGGGACCTTAATTTAGGGCTTATCTATTCTGCCACTTCTAATTTCCCAAGATTCGACCGACTTTATAGAAAGCGGGATGGCGCATTGCGCAGTGCGCAGTGGTACTATGGGCCACAAGAATGGTTTATGGGGAATTTTAAAATCAATAAAAAAGGAGATGGGGCATTATATGATAAAGCCCAAATGACCGCAGCTTACCAGTTTTTTGAAGAAAGTCGCCATAATCGCGATTTTGGCGAAGATTGGTTGTACAACACTACAGAAAATGTAGATGCCTATTCGCTTAATTTAGATTTTGAAAAGACCTTTAGCGATAGCCGTTTGTTTTACGGGGCAGAATATGTTTTTAATAAGGTGAACTCCACAGGTTTTGCTGAAAATATTTTAACAGATGAAGAGCAAGTTACCGCTTCCCGATACCCCGATGATGCCACCTGGCAATCTATAGCTGCTTACACTACTTATCAATGGAAAATTCAGGAAGACCTTTCTTTTCAATCGGGGCTTCGATATAATCATATTCTGGTAAATGCCGATTTTGATGAGAATTTATACGATTTTCCATTTAAGAAAGCCAATATTAATACCGGAGCTTTAACCGGAAGCGCGGGAATTAACTGGCAACAAAATAGGTTCATCGGCTGGCGGTTAAATCTCTCTACCGCTTTTAGGGCGCCTAATATAGATGATGTAGGGAAAATTTTTGATTCTGAACCCGGTGCAGTGGTAGTGCCAAATCCAGATTTAAAACCAGAATACGCTTACAGCAGTGAACTTGGTTTTGACTGGAAGCCGGCAGAAAATATCAGTTTTATTGCTACTGCATTTTATACCTATTTGAATGATGCCATGGTGCGCAGGGATTTTAATCTAAATGGAGAAACTGAAATTGACTACCAGGGAGAGCCAAGTCGCGTACAGGCTATTCAAAATGCTTCGAAAGCCTTTGTGTACGGTTTTGAAACCGGGGTAGAGATAGATTTTTCTGTGGCTTTGCGATTAACCTCTCAAATTAGCCTAACCGAAGGTAAGGAAGAACAGGAAGATGGTTCTACCTCGGCCTTACGCCATGCAGCTCCTATCTTTGGAAATACCCATTTGATTTGGCATAAAAAAAAGCTGAAATTCGATCTTTTTGCTGAATACAATGGGCAGTTTGACTATGAAGATCTGGCTCCTTCCGAACAGGGAAAAACCTATTTATATGCCATAGATGATAATGGAAATCCTTATTCGCCTTCCTGGTATAGTCTTAATTTTACCGGCCAATACGAGTTTAGTAAAAAATTGCTGGCAACCGCTTCCCTGGAGAACATTACCAACCAACGCTACCGCACCTATTCTTCGGGAATTGCCGCAGCAGGTAGAAATTTAGTTTTATCACTGAGGTATAGTTTTTAGAAACTGTTTCTTTAAACCCTAAAATTTTTAAAAATCTGTAGGCTTATCTCCATTTTTTTAGATTCATATTGCTGTATTTTTATATAAAATTAATTTTTATGGGTGTATTTTTATTAAATTAACAAAAAATGTTTTATTTATTGTGTGTTCTCGATTATATTCGTTTTTGTAGGGATTGTACAATTTATCGATAGGTATTAATGCCTGCATTAATAGGTTTAGCAGTTATCGTAGACAGAATATATTACGAAATAGCCATTATGCTTTTACGGAATATTGGAGCCAAAGAATAATTTGACTGATTTTACGGAACCGGTAAAAAACTACCCGGGTAGTTGATAAAAATAATATTATGCTTTACTTTAATTTTAAAATATCAAAGAGGCTTTTAAAATATTCTTTTTTATTTCTTGTGCTACCCTTATGCTCCCAAAATATCCAATCGGTTAAAATTGAATATACAGTAAGCCTTTCTGAAGCTGAGAATACTACTATTCCTATAGAATACAGGAAAGAAGTACAAGCTAAAAACAATGCAATAGCTAATTTGGTTTTTGTTTTAGAAGCAGATAGAGATATTTCGAAATTTCAAGCTGTAGATAATATGCCAATAGACTCAGAGAGAGTAATGAGAGGAGCTAAGGCTGCTGTGGGAGGAGGGTTTGTCTATTTTAACGATAAAGATAAAAAAATAAAAACGGGAGATGTATTCGGGAAAAGGATGACTATCATTCAAAATAATGATCAATTTCAGGATTGGAATATAACTGATGTGAGTAAGAAGATACTAGGGTTTAATTGCTATAAAGCGAAAACGAGTTATAAGAGTTTTGATAAAAATGAAGATGAAATGCTTATAGAGGTAGAAGCCTGGTTCAGTCCCGAGATTCCTCTTTCTTCCGGGCCTTTTAATTATGATGGTCTTCCCGGTGTAATCCTTGAATTTTCCAAAAATCCTAAATATACTTTTAAAGCTAGCAAAATAGAGTTTAATTCAAATAATTTCGATTTAACTGAACCCAAAGCCAAAAAGACTATAGGTCAAAAACAATATGAGGAAAAGGTAAAGAAAGTTTTAAAGGATATTAGGGAGCGAGGATAGATATTTAATAAATCCAAAAATAGCTTAAACCAATTTTTGGTAACTCGATACGCTAGAAATCTTCTTAAATTATCAATTATTGAAACAATCTAAGCATTTATTATTCTTAGTAAGCTTATGGACTGTTATGGCAACCTGGGGGCAAAACCAGTTGACTGGCAAGGTCACAGATTCTCTAAATGAACCTCTATCTGGAGCAAACCTTATAGCAATTCCTGTAAATGATGCCCTTTCTATGGAATTCTCAATAACCGACGAGCGGGGGCGCTACCGTTTAAACCTTAAAAACGACAGTGTGTATGTACTTGAATTAAGTTATTTGGGTTACAAAAAAATCTCTGATACGTTGAGGCTTGCCAAAGACACTCCCAGGAATTTTAAAATGGAGTCCAGTAAAGAAAGCTTAGACGAAATCCTTATCAAACAAAAAATGGCCGTTTTGGTTAGGGAAGATACCATTACCTACAGGACCGAGGTGTTTAAAACCGGTGAGGAAAGAAAACTAAGGGAAGTACTTAAAAAACTGCCGGGTGTAGAAGTAGACCGTGAAGGAAATGTTACCGTAAATGGTAAAAAAGTAGATAAGCTTATGGTAGACGGCAAAACCTTCTTTACTGGAGATACTAAGTTAGCTGTAGAAAATATCCCGGCAGATGCTGTAGATGAAGTAGAGGTTCTGGATAACTACAGCGAAGTCCCATTTTTAAAAGGACTTGAAGACAGTGATAAAATGGCGATGAATATCAAGCTCTCTGAAGGAAAGAAAAAGTTTGTCTTTGGGGATATTGAGGCCGGTGGTGGCCCTGAAGAAAGATATGTGGTACATCCCACTCTTTTTTACTATAGTCCGAAAATTTCTGTAAATGTAATTGGTGACTTTAATAATATTGGAGAGCGCTCTTTCTCTATGCAGGATTATATAAATTTTGAAGGCGGCATTCTCGCCCTAATGGATAACCCCGGCGTATTAGATATTTATAACGATGATTTTGCCCGGTTTCTTAGAAACGATGATTTTGTTTATAGTAAGAATAAATTCGGGGCTTTCAATATCGTACAGCAAATCACCGATAATTTAGACGTAAATGCCTACACCATCGCTTCCAACAACAAGATGGAAATGCTGCAGGAAAATGATATCACTTATGTAAATAACAACGGTCTAGATGAATTTCGGGAAACCCGCACCAATAATAATTTATTCTTCTCCCTGAATAAATTGCAATTAAGTTTTGTGCCCAATGTTGAAGAAGACCTTACCTACGATGCTTTTGTAAAAACTTCCCGCGCAGATGGACTGGAACAAATTACTTCAGAAACCCCTCAAAACACAACTTTTGTGGATACTCAAAATGAACCAGATGCTATAGATTTTACCCAAAATTTAAAGTACAGCAAGCAGTTTTCTTATAAACACACCACAACGGCTACGGTAAATTATAAATTTAGTAAAGACAATAATCACCGGAACTGGTTTTTTAACCGGCCACTATTTAACGGGATTTTACCATTAGTAACCAAAGATGAAACATATGAACTCCTTCAAAATACTTCTTCCAGGCTAAACAAAGCAGCTTTAGAATTGAAGCATTACTGGGTTTTAAACAATACCAATCATATTTATCCTGTGGTGGGCGTAGATTTCTTAAATCAGCACTTCACCACCCTGGATGCACAGGTTTTAAATAGTGGCGAGGTAAACGATTTTACCGAAGCAGGCTTCAATAACGACCTGGATTTTAGGTTTATGGACCAATATTTCGGGTTTCAGTATAAAATGAAACTGGGAGATCTTATTATTAAACCGGGACTTTTCTATCATTTTTATATGTGGGATATTGATCAATTAGGCGAACAAATCACCAATAAAACCAAGCCGGTTTTACTTCCGGAATTTGAAGGGCAATATGAAATTCATAATTCAGAAAAACTTAAACTTAAATATAAGTTGAATTCTCGTTTTTCAGATGCTTCAACTTTCGCCAACAGGTTGCGCCTAACAAGTTTTAATAGGCTATACCAGGGGAATGAAGACCTGGAAAACCAGCTTTATCATTCTGCGTCCTTAAGCTATTATAAATTCAGTTTGTTTAAAGGTGTTTTTATCAATGCTAATTTTAATTATACCAATCGCCTGAAATCGGTACGGAATACTACCATAATTGAAGGAATTGACCAGATTACTACTGCAATTTATACCGATTTGCCTGAAGAAACCTTTAGTTTGAGTGGTTCTTTTTCCAAAAAGGTCAACGATTTTAAATTCACATTACAGACAAACGGTAATCTTTCTAATTACTCCCGAATTATCAATGAAGAAATCCTGGATTATGAATCAAAAAAATACGGGTATACTTTTAAAACAGAAACATCTTTCAAGGATCTACCCAATATAGAATTGGGAGTGGAACATCGATTTAATGAATTCGGCAACGATAATTTCAACAATAGCTTTGAGCAAATTAATCCCTATGCCATCCTGGAATACGATTTTTGGAATGCCTTTATTTTAAAAGCCGATTATCAGAATAATTATTACGAAAACCAGAATACAGGAGATATCAACCGTTTTGAAATAGGGAATTTCTCTTTATATTATAATAAGGAAGATAGCCCCTGGGGTTTTGAAATAGCCATAAATAATGCCTTTGATGTGCGCTATAGAAGAAATAATTCTTTTAGTCAGTTTATCATTAGAGACCAACGAATCTTTATTCATCCCCGAACTGCCTTATTGAAGATATCTTATAAACTTTAATTTATTATCATCCAAACCCCATAGGTTTCCAAAACCTGTGAGGTTTTTACTTTTCTTTTGAGTTAGCTTTTTCCGTTTTTCTGACCTACTCTTTTCTTAAAATTGATTATTTTCGCGATTCATTGGAAATTTTGAAAAAATGAGCAATAAGTTCCCTGAATATAAAGGACTTGACTTACCTAAAGTAGCAGAAGAAATTTTAAGTTACTGGAAGGAAAACGATATTTTTGAAAAGAGTGTTTCTACTCGGGAAGGCAAAGAGCCGTTTGTGTTTTTTGAAGGGCCGCCTTCGGCAAATGGACTTCCGGGAATTCACCATGTAATGGCGCGAGCTATTAAGGATATTTTTTGCCGATATAAAACTCAAAAGGGCTTTCAGGTAAAACGTAAAGCCGGTTGGGATACCCATGGTTTGCCTATAGAACTTGGGGTTGAAAAAGAATTAGGTATTACCAAAGAAGATATTGGTACCAAGATTTCTGTAGAAAAGTATAATGATGCATGTAAAAATGCGGTAATGCGTTACACCGATGTATGGAACGATCTTACCGAAAAAATAGGGTATTGGGTAGATATGGACGACCCATACATTACCTACAAATCTAAATATATGGAAACAGTTTGGTGGCTGCTTTCCGAAATTTATAAGAAAGACCTTATTTACAAGGGCTACACCATACAGCCATATTCACCAAAAGCAGGAACTGGCTTAAGTTCTCACGAGCTTAATCAGCCCGGGACTTACCAGGATGTGACCGATACTACGGTAACTGCCATGTTTAAAATTACAGATGCCTCTAAAGCTGCCGTAAAAAAAGAACTGGAAGAAGCATTTTTAATAGCCTGGACTACCACACCCTGGACTCTACCGTCTAACACGGCATTAACCGTAGGCCCTAAAATTGAATATGTTTCAGTAAAAACCTATAACCAGTACACCTTTAAGCCAATAACCATTTTGGTTGCGAAGGCACTGGCAAAGGCTCAATTCGATAAGAAATTTAAAGAAGTTGAAACCGAAGAAGAGCTAAAAACCTATACCGAAGGCGATAAAAAAATACCGTTTTTAATCGGGGAAACTATTTTAGGAAAAGATCTTGTAGGGATAAAATACGAGCAGTTATTGCCGTATGCTTTGCCCTCAGAAAATCCAGAAAATGCTTTCCGCGTTATTTCGGGGGATTTTGTGACTACAGAAGATGGTACCGGAATAGTACATACTGCGCCAACTTTTGGTGCAGACGATGCTCTGGTGGCCAGGCAGGCTAGTCCGCAGGTTCCGCCATTATTGGTAAAAGATGAGCATGGAAACCTGGTTCCCCTGGTAGATCTTCAGGGTAAATTTAGACCCGAAATGGGCGAATTTGCCGGTAAGTACGTAAAGAACGAATATTATGACGAAGGGCAGGCTCCGGAGAAATCTGTAGACGTTGAACTTGCTATTAAACTGAAAGAAGAAAATCGTGCTTTTAAAGTAGAAAAATACGTTCACAGCTATCCAAATTGCTGGAGAACCGATAAGCCTATACTTTATTATCCTTTAGATTCCTGGTTTATAAAAGTAACAGAATTTAAGGATCGCATGCACGAACTTAACACGGGTATAAACTGGAAACCAAAATCTACCGGCGAAGGTAGGTTTGGCAACTGGTTGGCCAATGCGAACGACTGGAATTTGTCCAGAAGTCGTTACTGGGGAATACCTTTGCCAATTTGGAGGATCGAAGAAGGTGACGAAGAAAAGATTATTGGGTCTATTGCCGAATTGAAAGAAGAAATGACAAAGGCTGTAGCAGCCGGATTTATGGAGAAGGATATTTTTGAAGCCTTTGAGCCCGGAAATATGAGTGAAGAAAACTACGATTTGGTAGATCTTCACAAGAATGTAGTAGACCAAATTACGTTAGTTTCAGACTCGGGGAAACCAATGAAACGTGAGGCCGATTTGATAGATGTTTGGTTTGATTCTGGTTCTATGCCCTATGCACAATGGCATTACCCGTTTGAGAATAAAGAAAAAGTAGAAGCAGGAGACCGCCAGGCCGATTTTATAGCCGAAGGGGTAGACCAAACCCGCGGATGGTTTTATACCCTACACGCAATTGCTACCATGATTTTTGATGATGTAGCCTATAAAAACGTAGTTTCTAACGGACTTGTCTTAGATAAAAACGGACAAAAAATGTCTAAACGTCTAGGAAATGCAGCAGATCCTTTTGAGACGCTTGCCGCATACGGGCCAGATGCCACCCGGTGGTATATGATCTCTAATGCTAATCCCTGGGATAATTTAAAATTTGATATTGAAGGAATTGCTGAGGTGCGACGTAAATTCTTCGGTACGCTCTATAACACCTATTCATTTTTTACTCTATATGCCAATATTGATGGCTTTACCTATAAAGAAGAAGATGTGCCTTTGGCAGAAAGGCCCGAGATAGACCGCTGGATTCTTTCAGAGTTACATACGCTTATTGAGAAGGTAGATAAATTTTATGCCGATTATGAACCTACCCGGGCTACCCGGGCAATTTCAGAATTTGTACAGGAAAACCTTAGTAATTGGTTTGTGCGCTTAAGTAGAAGAAGGTTCTGGAAAGGAGATTATCAGCAAGATAAAATTTCGGCATATCAAACTTTATATACCTGTTTAATTGAAGTAGCGAAACTAAGTGCACCTGTGGCTCCTTTCTTTATGGACAGACTTTACAAAGACTTAAACAATAGTACACATAAAGAGAACTTTGAATCGGTACATTTGGCTGAGTTTTCAAAGTATGATAATAAGTTTGTTGATAAATCTTTAGAGCGCAAAATGGAGAAGGCGCAAACTATTTCATCCCTGGTGCTTTCGCTTAGAAAAAAGGAGATGATAAAAGTACGCCAACCGCTTCAAAGGGTAATGATACCGGTACTTGACGAACAGCAACGTGAAGAAATTCAGGCAGTTGAAGATTTGATAAAATCTGAGGTTAATGTAAAAGAGTTGCAGCTTATAGACGATGCTTCAGGGCTATTAATTAAGCAGATAAAACCAAATTTTAAAGTGCTTGGCCCGAGGTTTGGTAAGGATATGAAGCTGATAGTCAATGAGATAAATAATTTAACATCTGAAGATATTGCAACCATAGAGCGAGAAGGGGAGATTGCTGTAAATCTTAACGGAGAAATGATTAAATTAGCTACAGAAGAAGTAGAGATTACTTCCCAGGATATTGAAGGTTGGTTAGTTGCAAGTAGTGGTAATATTACTGTAGCTTTAGACGTTAGTATTTCTGAAGAATTAAAAATGGAAGGTATTGCCAGGGAATTGGTGAACAGGATACAGAATATAAGAAAGGATTCTGGATTTGAGGTAACAGATACTATTGAAGTGACCCTACAAAGAGACGGTATAGTCGAGAATGCCGTTAACCAAAATATAACCTATATCAAAAATGAGACATTAACTGCAAGTCTCGAATTTGCAGAGGTAGTAAACGAGGGAGTCGAAGTGGCTTTTGATGACATTACTACTAAAATGTTGATTAAAAAACATTAGAATTATGGAAACTGAAGTAAAAGAGCGGTATAGCGACG
Source organism: Salegentibacter sp. BLCTC (assembly GCF_015143665.1). Taxonomy (NCBI): domain Bacteria; kingdom Pseudomonadati; phylum Bacteroidota; class Flavobacteriia; order Flavobacteriales; family Flavobacteriaceae; genus Salegentibacter; species Salegentibacter sp. BLCTC. The sequence goes on from NZ_WYEW01000003.1 coordinate 27,351, forward strand.
CTGAGCTAGCGGAGTTTAAAGCCCTTATAAAAGGGAAAATTACCAAAGCACAGGAACAGTTAGAGATTTATCAAAATGCTTATAAAAATGATGGGAATAACGGTACAGATGATACTGCCCCTACTTTTAAAGCTTTTGAAGAGGGTAGTGAGACCATGAGTAAAGAGGCAAACTCGCAATTGGCTATTAGGCAGGAGAAGTTTATTCGTGATCTTAAAAACGCACTAAATCGTATTGAAAATAAAACCTATGGTATTTGTCGTGTAACCGGAAAATTAATCGCTAAAGAGCGTTTAAAGCTGGTGCCACACGCTACCTTGAGCATTGAAGCTAAAAATATGCAGAAATAACAACTTCTTGCATAGCAATTATACAGCATCCCTTGGCTTATGCTTGGGGATGTTTTATTTAATTATAAATCGGTTTTCTGTAAGCTGATTTATAACCGGTTAAAAACTAAATAAAAATAGTATTTTAGCGGCTTTATTTAATCTTATAGAGTTCATGTCCTTAAAAAAAGCGAGTATTATAATCGTTTTGGTACTTTTAATAGACCAAATTTCAAAATTTTATATTAAAACCAATTTTGCGCTTGGCGAGGAAGTGCCGGTTTTTGATTGGTTTAGGATTCTTTTTGTAGAAAATGAGGGTATGGCCTGGGGGACAAAAATTCCCGGCGAATATGGTAAGCTTTTTCTAACACTTTTTAGATTGGTGGCCGTTGTAGGTATTGGTTATTGGTTGTGGGACTCGGTTAGAAAAAATGGTTCCAGGATTTTAATTACCGCAATAGCCTTAATTTTTGCAGGGGCTATGGGTAATATTATAGACTCTGTTATATATGGTATTATCTTTAACGATAGTTACGGTCAGGTAGCCGAATTTATGCCGGCAGAGGGTGGCTACGGCACCTTATTTCATGGAAAGGTGGTAGATATGCTATACTTTCCCTTATGGCAGGGTAACCTGCCCGAATGGATTCCTTTTTGGGGAGGAAATTACTTTACATTTTTTGAGCCTGTATTTAACATAGCCGACACCGCCATTAGTGCCGGGGTAATATTGCTGCTGCTTTTTAATAAACGTGCTTTTCCAAAAGAAGAAGAAACAAAAAAATAAAGTTAAGCCGCAGCGTGGCCGTTACGGTGAAAAATTTTCTCGAATTTTTTTAGCTCTATAGGCTTGATTAAATAATCTGTAACCAGGTTAAAAGATTTTGCCCGTTCCAAATCCCTCGGATCTATAGAAGAGCTTACTACATAAAGGGTTATTTTTTTGTCAAAAATATTCTTGATTTTAATGAATTCATTTAAAAACTCCCAGCCATCCATGATAGGCATATTAATATCAAGAAAAATGATGTCGGGTAGTATTTCTTCGTTGGCATTTTCAAGTATAAGTTTGAAATGATCTAAAGCCTCTTTGCCATTTTTGAAAATAAGGAGATTATTTGATAGCTTTTTGATTTCAATAATCTTTTTAACCAGGTTTACGTATATTTTGTCATCGTCAATAATACACGCCAATTCTACTTTTTGCCCCATGAGAATTAGTGTTTAGTGTTAAAACTTAATTTTAAATGTAGTGCCTACATCTATAGTGCTGGTTACCGAGATTGAACCGCCAAGTGTTTCTACCTGGTTTTTAGTTATAAAAAGCCCAATACCTCGTGAATCCAGGTTCTCATGAAAGGTTTTATACATCCCAAACATCTTATCACCATATCGATCCAGGTCAATGCCCAACCCATTATCACTAATCTCCAAAAAAGGAGTTTCGTTTTTCATATAGGTTTGTATAAAAATCACCGGTTTTCTTCCAGGATGTTTATATTTTATAGCATTTGTGATTAAATTTAGTAAAATACTTTCAAGATATTCAGGGATATAGCTAATTTCTTTTAAGTTGTGAAATTCAGCTACGATTTTTGCATTTTCTCGATTTATTAGAGATGAGGTTGAAGCCATTACCCCACTTAATGCTTTTTCAAAGGATATAATTCTGCGTTCTTTTCGCAAAAGTGTTTGCTTGTTTACAATTTCATTTAATTGATTTATAGCCGAATCCAGATTTTCTGAAATATCTGTCACATTAGGAATTAACTCTACTTTGTCGGTATCGGTTTTCGCTTCTTTTAATAATTCTGCAATAAGGCATAAATTGCTGCTGTGGGAGCGTAAACTATGGGAAACTATATGTGCAAAATTAAATAGCCTCGAATTTTGGGTGGCTATGATATCCAGGGAATTTTGTAAGTTAAGTTCATTGATCTTTTGTTTATTGATGTCCTGAAAAACGCCCCTGATTCCTATAATTTTTTGTTCTTCGTTATAAACCGGTTTTCCTGTGGCGCATATCCAAAAATCCTTATGATAGAGGTTTCGCATTTTTAATTCCAGTTTAAACGGAATTCCATATTTCTCGCATTTCTCAAAAGCCGACATTACGGTTGCATGCTCCTGGGGTGCGTAGAACTTAAAATGTTCTTCATAGGGGGGCTGATAATCAAGGGGGCAGTCAATAATTTTTTTGGTAACATTATCCCAATAAATATTGCGATTTACGATGTCTATATACCATCCCCCGGTATTGGTCATTTGTGCGGTTTCATGGTAATAGAAAAAGTTTTCTTCAATGGTATATTGGTCGCGCTTGCTTTGGTGTATGTTTACAAACAGCAACACAGCGGTTTTCCTATTATTGTCTTTGTTTAAAAGGTTTCGGCATTCAAACCAACGATATTTACCATTGCTAAGTTTTAGTTTAACTTCAATGCTAAAGGCTTCATTCTCTTCGGTTAGCTTTTCAAAATAAATTCTGAAATCGTAACGATAGTCGCTATGTAAAATTTCTTTTAGAAAATAATCAAAATTAGATTCAGAGAGTTCTGGTTTCCCAACCAGCGTGTTAAAATGTTCTGACCAGCTTACCTCTTTGTTCAGAAGATTAATCTTCCAGTAAGCAATATCAAAATCTTCAAGAATACTGTTTAATTGAATGTCGTTTAACATTAAAGAAACAAGAGTTTTGTTAAAAATAACATAAAACTTCTTAATTCCCTAATTTTTAAAGCTATATATCTTATTTGGTGTAACGCAATAATCTAGTGGTACATCGCTGTTGAATACTTCTTTAAATTCGGGCTCGGCTTTAAAAAATGAGAGCCCAATTTTTAGTACATCTGGTTTACACTCCTTAAGAAAATTGTCGTAAAATCCCTTACCATAACCAATACGGTGCCCTGTTTCATCAAATGCCAGTAATGGCACAAAAACCACATCAAGCTGGTTTGGGGCAATGGCAATACCTCCCTCGGGTTCTGGGATATTCCATTTATTTTTCTTTATTACACTATTGTCGGTTAGTAAAAAATGATCTAATGTATGCTCCTGAATATTGGTTTTAGACAGCACCACATTTTTGTCTTTGCCTTGCAGAATATGTAAAATATATTCGGTAGCAATTTCTTTTTGTTCGGCTATACTAAGAAAAAGATGATAAAATTCTTTTTGCCAAATGGGTAGCTGTAAAAGGTTGTTGGCTATTTCCAGGCTTAATTCCTCTATTTTTTCTTCAGAAAGCCCTAGGCGTAAGTTTTTGTATTTCTTTCGGAGTGCTGTTTTATTCATCTTTAGTTGGGGCTGAAATATGAAAAATAGCATCGCCCTGGTATACAATAGGCGATTCGTTTATATTGATTACGTAGCCGGTATTAACGGCTTTTATTTTATGCCTAAATTTACCATAGGGGTCGGTAATGGTTCCAATATATTCACCTTTTTCTACATGTTTCCCGCAAGGAATTTTTATATGTAATAATCCGCTGTATTTGGCGCGCATCCAAATACTGTTTTCAATAACCACGGTATCGCCAATGGGATCTGGATATTCGAATTTTGGCTGTAACATTTCTAAAAAACTCAAAATACGCATCACCCCTTCTACTCCAAATTTTGCGATTTCTTTATTGCTGTCTCTAGATTTTCCGCCCTCAAATAGGAGTACAGGAATTCCTTTTTTGGAACAGGTTTCACGATAGGATTTTGTGATTGTTTTAGAGTGAATGGTAAATGGAGCGCTAAAAATACGGGCATATTTAATGCTTTGTTCATCCCCACGCTTTACCCTTATTTGTGGGGCATTAAATCTGCTGGCACCTCCGGTATGAAAATCTAAACAGAAGTTGGCCAGGGGGAGTATATTTTTAACAAATTGAAATGCAAAACGGCTGGCCAGCGATCCATTTTTTGTTCCGGGAAACATTCGGTTTAAGTCGCGCCCATCGGGAAATTCTCTACGTAAATTTAAAAATCCAAAAATGTTGACTACGGGAATACAAATAATAGTCCCTTTTTGAGGTTTGTTGATTCCTTTAGAAATAATTTGCCGAACAATTTCTACCCCGTTAATCTCATCGCCGTGAATTCCGGCGGTAATGAGTACCACAGGTCCCGGCTTCTTAGAGCGTTCAATAATTACCGGAACTTCTACCGAGGTTGTCGTGTAGAGTTTGGCCATGTTGAAGTTGATCGTGGCACTTTTTCCGGGTTTTACTTTTTCGCCCAGGATTTCCAGGACATTATCACAGGTTATTCTTGCCATCTACTAAACGTTCCGTTCTATATATCTTATAATAGATTTAGCGATATCTTTCCCGGTGGCTCTTTCAATACCTTCCAGTCCTGGAGAAGAATTAACCTCAAGAATTAATGGGCCGCGGGCACTTTGAAGCATATCTACTCCGGCAACACCAAGTCCCATGGCTTTAGTAGCTTTTACGGCTGCTATTTCTTCTTCGTCGGTAAGTTCTACTACCTCTGCGCTTCCACCACGGTGTAAATTAGATCTAAATTCTCCATCTTTACCCTGTCTTTTCATAGCACCTATTACGTGGCCATCTACCACAAAGGCCCTAATATCTGCGCCTTTTGCTTCTTTGATGAACTCCTGAACAATTACACGAGCTTGTAAGCCATTAAAAGCTTCAATAACAGATTCTGCAGCATTTTTGGTTTCTGCCAAAACTACACCTACTCCCTGGGTTCCTTCCAGTAGTTTTATAACCAAAGGTGTGCCGCCTACTTGCTTTATAACCCCCGAAACATCTCTGGAGTAGTTGGTGAAAACCGTTTTTGGAAGTCCAATTTTAGCTCTGGAAAGCACTTGTAGGCTGCGCAATTTATCGCGACTTCTAATAAGAGATTCCGATTCGGTGGTGGTAAAGGCCCCCATCATCTCAAACTGGCGTACTACTGCGGTTCCATAAAAAGTGACCGAAGCCCCAATTCGTGGTATTACCGCGTCTACGTCTTCTATATAGGCTCCTTTGTAATATATATTGGGTTTGCGCTTTTCAATTACGATATCGCATTTTAGCGGATCTACTACTTCTACTTCGTGTTTACGTTTGGTAGCTGCTTCCACTAGTCGTTTGGTAGAGTAAAGATGGCTATTACGCGAAAGGATTTTTATTTTCATTGTTGTTTAAGATTGTAAGAAACGTCAGTTAATTCGGTATCTACTATGAATTTTTTGGTAAGGAATTTTCGGCCAATTAATACTGGAAACCTCATTTCCTGTCGTGAGGACAAAGAAAGTGAAATTTTGTAGACCTTATTAAAAATTTTAATAGTAGAGTTTATTTGATATCTTTTTTGAATCATGCCGTTGCTACTGCGCACAAAAACAATATCATAATCGGTAAAAGTAAATTTTTTTCCATTGTAGAGAGGATGTTCTTCATCCAGGAACATACATTCTAAAACCCCATCTTTCTCAAGGATATTCTCGCAATGAATTGATGAAGTATAAGCCCCTGTGTCAATTTTAATAGCGATATCTTCCAGGTGCAAAGCAGGGAAGTCTGCCTTGTCGAAACGCCCAATTACTGTCTTCTCCATACTGCAAGTTAGTAAAATACCCATGCAATCTTTTTATAGAAATTATAAAATTTATGGCTTTACCTTTTTAAATAAGTATATCGGGCAGGTTTCTTTGATTTTTATTTAATATAAATTTAACAATTGTAGGTGGCCGTAATTTTTAGAGCTACCCATAATAAATTCTACCTTTGGGAAGATGGAAACGCCTGCTTTAGAAGTACAATTACAAACCTTGCCCAGTAGTCCTGGTGTTTATCAATATTACGATAAAAACCAAAAAATTCTTTATGTAGGGAAGGCTAAAAACCTAAAAAAAAGAGTAACCTCTTATTTTACCAAGCGTCACGATAGTCATCGTATTGGGGTAATGGTAAAAAAGATAAAGGAGATAAAGCATATTGTGGTTGAATCTGAAACCGATGCTTTGCTCTTGGAAAACAATCTTATAAAAAAGCATCAGCCACGGTTTAACGTGATGCTTAAAGACGATAAAACCTATCCGTGGATTTGTATTAAAAATGAGCGATTCCCAAGAGTTTTTCCAACCCGAAAATTGGTAAAGGACGGCAGCGAATATTATGGGCCATTTACTAGCTTTAAAACGGTAAATACATTACTGGACCTTATTAAGGGTTTGTATAAGCTTAGAACCTGCAATTACGATCTCTCTGAAGAGAAAATAAGAAACGGAAAGTATAAAGTTTGTCTTGAATATCATTTGGGGAACTGTAAGGGCCCTTGTGAGGCAAAACAGCCTGAGGCCGAATATAACAGTAACATTGAGGCAATTAGGCAGATTGTAAAAGGTAATTTTAAAGAATCTTTGCAACAATTTAGGGAGCAAATGAAGCAGCACGCTGAAAAGATGGAGTTTGAAGATGCCCAGCGCATTAAAAACAAAATTGATGTGCTGGAGAATTACCAGGCAAAATCTACAGTGGTAAATCCAAAAATTACGAATGTAGATGTATTTTCTATAGTTTCAGATGAAGGTTATGGTTATGTGAATTTTCTTCAGCTTTCCCATGGGGCAATTATTAGGTCGCATACCATAGAAATGAAGAAAAAACTCGATGAAACCGATGAGGAGTTACTGGAATTGGCAATTACCGAAATACGGCAGCGTTTTAGCTCTAAATCAAAAGAAATCTATGTTCCTTTTAAAGTTGATGCAGGAGAAGATGTAAAAGTCACCATCCCAAAACTGGGCGATAAAAAGAAAATCGTAGAATTATCGCAGCGAAATGCCAAGTATTACCGCCAGGAGCGCTTTAAACAGATGAAGATTGTAGATCCAGATAGGCATGTGAAGCGCATTATGGCACAAATGAAAGAGGATCTTCGGCTTCAGGTAGCGCCCACTCATATAGAATGTTTTGATAATTCCAACATACAGGGAACAAATCCCGTAGCCGCCTGTGTGGTTTTTAAAAATGGAAAACCAAGTAAAAAAGATTATCGTAAATTTAATATTAAAACCGTAGAGGGCCCCGATGATTTCGCATCTATGGAAGAGGTAGTCTTTAGGCGCTATAAACGTTTGTTGAATGAAGGCGAGGATTTGCCCCAGTTAATTATTGTTGATGGTGGCAAAGGCCAGCTTTCTTCTGGGGTAAAAGCCCTGGAAGCTTTAGGGCTGCGTGGAAAAATTGCTATTATTGGTATTGCGAAACGTTTGGAAGAGATTTTTTATCCGGGAGATAGTATTCCTCTTTATTTAGACAAGAAATCTGAAACCCTAAAGATTATTCAACAGTTGCGTAATGAGGCGCATAGGTTTGGAATTACTTTTCATCGTAACAAAAGAAGTAAAAGTGCGTTAAATACAGAGTTGGAAGAGATAAGCGGAATCGGTGAAAAGACAGTGATAGAATTACTGAAACAATTTAGATCGGTAAAACGAATAAAAGAAGCCTCAGAGAAAGAACTGGCCGAAGTTATTGGGGTTTCTAAAGCCGCGATTATCTACAAGTATTATAAGTCTAAAAAAGAAACTTAATAAGCTTTTAAAATTATAGATAGATGAAAAAACTACTGCTTTTAATTTTTCTGCTTTTAGCCCTTCCTGGTTTTGCCCAGGATGAGGAAGATTTAAAAGTTGGTTTGGTTTTAAGTGGTGGTGGTGCAAAAGGCCTTGCTCATATTGGAGCTCTAAAAGTTATAGAAGAAGCTGGAATTAGAATAGATTATATAGGCGGGAGTAGTATGGGGGCTATTGTTGGGGGGCTTTATGCTTCAGGGTATACCGCGCAACAATTAGATTCTATATTTCATGAGACCAATTTCAATATCCTAATCCAGGATAATATTCCGCGTAGCGCTAAATCTTTTTATGAAAAAGAAGATTCCGAAAAATACGCACTAAGCCTCCCTTTTGATAATTTTAAAATAGGTTTACCATCGGGGCTTTCGCGAGGGCAAAATATTTACAATTTAATGTCCCAACTCACAATGCATTTAGGAAATGTAGACGATTTTAGCAAATTGCCTATTCCGTTTTTCTGTATAGCTGCAGATGTGGAAACCGGGGAGGAAGTGATTTTAGATGAAGGTTCTTTTGCGCAAGCTGTTTCTGCGAGCGGTGCCATCCCTTCTGTTTTTAGTCCCGTAAAAATAGATGGAAAATTGTTGATAGATGGTGGGGTAGCGAATAATTACCCGGTAGAAGAACTTAGAAAAAGAGGGGCAGAAGTAATTATTGGAGTAGATGTGCAGGATAGTTTGGTAGATAGGGAAGAATTAAGTAGTGCGTTTGATATCCTTACCCAAATTAGCAACTTTCGTACTATAAACGATATGAAAGAGAAAATTCCCAAAACCGATATTTATATTAAACCCGATATAAGTCCGTTTTCGGTAATGTCTTTCGAAAAAGGGAAGGCAATTATAGATACCGGTGAGGTTGCTGCTTTAAAAAGAGTAGACGAACTTAAAAAGTTGGCAGAACGGCAAAGCCTTAAACGCCAGAATGTAAAGATTTCTGCTATAGATATTTTTCAAATAAGCACCTTAACCCTGGAGGGGAATAATGCCTACCCGCGTTCGTATATTATGGGGAAATTACGACTTAATTATTTTACAGATTTCACCCTTAAAGACTTAAATAGTGGGATTAATAACCTCTCGGCTTCCGGGAATTTTAATAGGATTAATTATCGGTTAATTCCTAATAACGACGATGGGCTTTATACGCTGGCCATGAAGATGGAAGAGAGTGAAAATAAAAGTCTTTTGCGTTTGGGGTTACATTATGATGAACTATATAATATTGGGGCCTTAATTAATTATACCCGCAAAAGTTTACTGTTTTCAAATGATGTTGCCTCCCTGGATCTGGTGGTTGGTGACCAATTTAGATATAATTTCGACTATTACATAGACAAAGGTTTTTATTGGAGCATAGGGATAAAATCACGGTATAATAAATTTGAACATCCGGTTTCTTTTGATTTTGCCAGGGAAAACGCCCAATTGGAAGATATTGGTATAAACAGGATAGATGTAGATTACCGTGACTTTACAAACCAAATATATGTGGAGACTTTGTTTAAACAGGTTTTTTCATTTGGTCTGGGGGCAGAGCATAAGTACCTGAAAATTGCATCTGAGACTTTAGTAGACCCCGACACTGCTCTTAATGAACAAACCTTATTCGAAAACAGTCATTTTTATAGTGTTTTTGGGTATTTAAAATATGATTCTTACGATAACAAATACTTTCCTTCCAGGGGAGTTTATTTTGATGGAGACTTTCACGTATATCTGTTTTCATCAGATTATAATAATGATTTTGCCGAATTTTCGATAGCTAAGGGGACTTTAGGATATGCCTTCTCTCCTTTTAATAAATTTTCAACCAGAATAGTGACTGAAGCAGGGTTTAAAATAGGAAATAATGGGGGTAACACACTTGATTTTTCCCTGGGTGGCTACGGAAATAACCTTATCAATAATTTTGTTCCGTTTTACGGATATGATTTTATAAGTCTTTCGGGTGATAGTTATATTAAAGGCCTCCTGGAGTTTGATTATGAAATTTTCAGAAAAAATCATGTGATTTTAGGCGCTAATATTGCCAATATAGGTAACAAGTTGTACTCTTCCGGAAACTGGTTTACCGCTCCAGATTATACGGGTTATGCATTAGGTTATGGTATAGATACTTTTGTGGGGCCTCTGGAGTTAAAATATACGTACTCGCCCGAAATTAAAGCTAGTGAATGGTTTTTTAGTCTTGGCTTCTGGTTTTAATAAGATCCCTATAAGGATTTAATGCCTTTTTGCTGAAAATATTTTAAATTCTACAATCCTGTTTTTAGAGATGTTTTAAGAATGTTTCTTTAAAAATTCCCGATATTTGTTTTAAGGTAAAATTATGCCGAAAAAAATAACAAATTCTCAATATTCTTTTAGAAATTGCGATTTAAATAAAAATATCAAATTATGCCTTTTTATCACAAACTCGGTAAAATTCCTCATAAACGCCATACGGTTTTTAAAAAGCCCGACGGAAGTCTTTATTACGAGCAGCTTTTTGGTACTATTGGTTTTGACGGCATGTCTTCTAATCTTTACCATGAGCACCGCCCTACCCAGGTAAAAGAAGTAAAAGGGAGTTATAGTGTAAAACCAAAAATAGCTGTAGGCAACAATATAAAGTCTTATCGCTTTAAGGGGTTTCAGGTAAAGCCTAATCCAGACTATCTTGAAAGCCGAAAAGTGGTTCTTACTAACAGCGATGTAGATATTGCTTTGGCTTCTCCACAAGGATCTACAAAAGACTATTTTTATAAAAATGCCGACTCAGATGAATTGCTATTTGTCCATAAAGGAACAGGTAAATTAAGAACCCACCTTGGTAATCTTGATTTTAAATATGGCGATTACCTGTTAATCCCAAGGGGGACTATTTATAAAATAGATTTTGATGACGAAGATAATCGCTTGTTTATTGTTGAGTCCAGAAGGCCAATCTATACGCCAAAACGCTATAGAAACTGGTTTGGGCAACTTTTAGAGCACTCGCCTTTTTGTGAGCGCGATTTAAGGCAACCTCATGAGTTGGAGACCAATAATGAGAAAGGCGATTTTATTATAAAAGTGAAAAAGCAGGGCGAAATATTCGATATGGTTTATGCTACCCATCCATTTGATGTGGTGGGCTACGATGGGTATAATTATCCTTATGCTTTTTCTATTCACGATTTTGAACCCATAACCGGTAGGATTCATCAGCCGCCACCGGTGCACCAAACTTTTGAAACCGATGCTTTTGTAGTTTGCAGTTTTTGCCCGCGTAAGTATGATTATCATCCAGAAAGTATACCGGCACCATATAGTCACAGTAACATAGATAGCGATGAGGTGCTTTATTATGTAGATGGCGATTTTATGAGTAGAAACGATATTGAGGCAGGGCATATCTCTTTGCATCCGGCGGGAATTCCACATGGGCCTCACCCTGGAGCTGTAGAACGAAGTATTGGGCAGGTAGAAACCGAAGAGTTGGCGGTAATGGTAGATACCTTCAAGCCGCTTATGCTTACCGAAGATGCTATGGAGATAGCCGATGAAACCTATTATAAATCCTGGTTAGAATAATGGGTGTAGATTTTAAATAACAAAAAATTGAAAACAGCATTAAAACTTTAAAAATGACAACCGATAACACATCATTAAAATTAGAAAAGGTAATGCAGGATGCTGAAGATTTTCTTCCAATCCTGGGAACAGATTTTGTTGAACTTTATGTGGGTAATGCCAAGCAGGCGGCTTATTATTATCAGCACGCCTGGGGTTTTCAGCCGGTAGCTTATTCTGGTCTGGAAACAGGTAGAAAAGATAGTGTTTCTTATGTGCTACAACAAGGTAAAATTAGAATTGTGCTCACCTCTCCCTTACAGCCAGATGGCAATATAAATGCCCATATCAATAAGCATGGTGATGGTGTGAAAATGGTGGCGCTTTGGGTAGATGACGCTAAAAAGAGTTATGAAGAGACTACAAAACGTGGAGCAAAGTCTTATGTAGCTCCTTATGAAATGGAAGATGAGCATGGAAAAGCTGTAATTTCCGGAATTCATACCTATGGGGAGACCATTCACTTATTTGTTGAGCGAAAAGATTATGAAGGTCCTTTTTTACCGGGCTATAAGGCTTATGCTACGAAAGCAGAAGCAAAAGATACGGGCTTAAATTATATAGACCATATGGTTGGAAATGTAGGCTGGAACGAGATGAATAAATGGGTAGATTTTTATGCTAAAGTAATGGGCTTTGCGCAAATGGTCTCTTTTGATGATAAAGATATTTCTACAGATTATACGGCCTTAATGAGCAAGGTGATGAGTAATGGGAATGGTAGGATTAAATTTCCGATAAACGAACCTGCTGAAGGAAAGAAAAAATCCCAAATTGAAGAATATATAGATTTTTACCACGGGGCAGGTGTGCAGCATATTGCGCTTGCAACAGATAATATTATTGAAACAGTAACCCAGCTTAGAGATCGTGGTGTGGAATTTTTATATGTTCCAGACACGTATTACGACACTTTGTTAGACAGGGTTGGTGAAATTGATGAAGATCTTGAACCCTTAAAAGACTTAGGGGTATTGGTAGATAGGGATGATGAGGGTTATCTTTTGCAAATTTTCACCAAGCCTGTTTTAGATCGTCCAACTATGTTTTTTGAGATTATTCAGCGAAAAGGAGCTCAATCTTTCGGAAAAGGCAACTTTAAAGCTTTATTTGAAGCGATAGAAAGGGAGCAGGATTTGCGAGGAACTTTGCGATAATCACAAAAAATGGAAGTAAATTATTGTTTTGTGTTAAAAATAAATACCTTCTAAAAGTTTTGTGTTAAACTTGATTTTATTGTTGCTAATACTCTACTAAATGTGGAATTTTGCGCTCGCATTTTTGGAGTGGTTACCAATAATGTAATAAATTTTTTTCATAATTTAAGTTTTAGTTGGTTAATAAGACAAAAACCCCTTCATTAATTTGATGGGGTTTTTTGTTTTAATACATTTGGAATAGAAATTGTAAATATACTTAGCCTAATCAATCTGAAATTCAGTATTTAAAAATTTGGTATGAAAAAAAGTCTATTTACAATTTTTCTCTTTCTTATTACAGGCTTTGTACTTCAGGCGCAACCACAAACGGCATTTGGTGCCGGAGAATGGTTTAAGTTTCGTATACATTATGGTCCTTTCAACGCAAGTTATGCTACATTAGAGGTAGATGAAACCAGGATAAAGGGAGAATCTGTCTATCATATAAAAGGTAGGGGGAAGTCTACCGGTTTGTTGCATTGGTTTTTTAAAGTAGATGACGATTACCAAACTTTTATAGATAAGCAAGATGGGAAACCTTATAAGTTTATCCGTAAAATTGATGAAGGTGGTTATACAAAAGACCTGGAAATAGACTTTAATCATAGCGATAATAAGGCCTATGTTTTTGATAGAAAGCATAATGAGCATCACACATACACTACCAAGCCAAATGTGCACGATATGTTATCGGCATTTTATTATATTCGCAACAATATTAAGAACGACGAGCTTAGGCCCGGAGATGAAATGCGACTCAATCTTTTTATAGATGATGAGAATATGGATTTCAAATTGAAATTTCTTGGTAGGGAGGTGATTAGAACCAAGTTTGGGAAAGTTGCTACTTTAAAGTTTAGACCTTATGTAATGGCCGGAAGGGTTTTTAAAGAGAAAGAAAGCCTTACTTTTTGGGTAAGTGACGATGCAAATAGGCTTCCTCTTAAAATAGAAGCAAATCTTGCGGTTGGTTCCCTCGATGCCGATTTAGATGCATACAAAGGTTTAAAGCATCCGTTTAAAATAATTATGAAATAGTACATGGAAATAAAGCCGGAAATTGCAGAGCGCATTTTTGCATTAGAGGAAAAGTTTAAAAATTCAGGTCAGGATTTGGCTTCCTATTTAGATGGGCTTTTGCATGATAGGTATCTCACGTATTGGGATTATTTAAGTATAGATACCCTTTTGAGTTTACAAAAAACCCTAACTCATTTTCCCGATGAGAAAATTTTTATTTCCTATCATCAAATTACAGAGCTATATTTTAAGCTTATAATCCATGAACAGCGGCAAATAATTGAAAAAGAATCGCCAGATGCCGATTTTTTAATTGAAAAATACAATCGTTTAAATCGTTATTTTAGAATTCTAACCGATTCCTTTGATGTGATGATAAAAGGGATGGAGCGTAAACAATTTCTAAAATTTAGAATGTCTTTATTGCCGGCAAGCGGATTTCAATCAGCACAATTTAGAATGATAGAAATGTATGCTACGCCCCTGGAAAATTTGGTTTCTTATGAACTTAGGGATAAATTTTCAGAAGAAAATAGCCTGGAGGAATTGTACGAAAATATTTACTGGAAAGAAGGAGGTATAGATCTTAAAACCAGCGAAAAGACTTTAACACTTAGGCAATTCGAAAAGCGCTATACGTCGCGTTTCTTGCGAATAGCTTCAGAGTATAAAGGAAGAACTCTTTTTCATAAATATAAAGAACTGCCAGATTCGGTTAAAAATAATAAGTTTTTAAAGGAAGCATTGCGTAATTTTGATACTTATGTAAATGTAAACTGGCCCTTAATGCATATGGGGGCAGCTTATAGGTACTTAAATAAGGATAGAGAGGCGGTTGCAGCTACCGGCGGTACAAATTGGAAGGAATTTTTACCACCTACATTTCAAAAAAATAGTTTTTTTCCTTATTTATGGAGTGAAGAAGAATTGGAAAATTGGGGTAGAGAATGGGTAAACCATATGTTTAATACAGAAAAGAAAAACTACTAGAAAATTGAAAAAATTAAGTTTCCTACTAATATTGATATTGGCTTTTACAGCCTGTGAAGATAATACAAAAGAAACGGCGTTAAATGCTGAGAAAGCCGAAAAAAAGGCGCCCAAGCCTGTAAAAAAGGAGTTCGGCTTTATTTTGGATGACTATGAGGTGGTAAATGGTGTTATAGAATCGGGAGATAGTTTTGGTTATCTTTTAGATCAGCACGGAGTAGACAGGGGAAAAATATATCAGATTTCAGAGAAGGTAAAAGATACCTTTAATCCCGCAAGGATCACGGCCGGTAGAAAATACATGATTCTTAAATCAAAAGATTCGGCCAGGACGCCTCAGTATTTTATCTATCAAAACGATAGGATAAACTATACCGTGGTGGGCATTGGCGATAGTATTAGTGCAGCACGTAAAAAGAAGCCTGTTACTATAAAAAAGAGGGAGGTTTCCGGTGTGGTGAGCTCTTCGCTTTCAGAAGCAGTTGCAGAACAGGGATTGAGCAATTTGTTGGTGTATGAGCTTTCTGATATATATCAATGGAGTATCGACTTTTTTAAGCTCCAGAAAGGAGATCAATTTAAAATGATTTATTCTGAAAAATATATAGATGATACTATTTTTGCGGGAATAGAAAATGTGGAGGCCGCTGTTTTTAAACATGAAGATAGGTCTTTTTATGCTTTTGCGTACAAGACAGATTCGGTGACCGGGCAACCTAGTTTTTACGATGAAGAAGCTAAATCTTTGCAAAGTTTCTTTTTAAAAGCGCCCCTAAATTACAGCCGAATCTCTTCAAGATATACGAAAAGGAGGTTTCATCCTGTTCAAAAACGTTGGAAAGCTCACCTTGGAACCGATTATGCGGCAGCACACGGAACACCCATTGTAAGTACTGCCGACGGAACGGTAATAGCTTCCAGTTATACTTCAGGTAATGGGAACTATGTTAAAGTAAGGCATAACGATAAATATACAACCCAGTATTTGCACATGAGTAAACGAAATGTTAGAAACGGCCAACGTGTGAAACAAGGAGATGTTATTGGTTTTGTTGGGAGTACAGGCCTGGCTACAGGGCCTCATGTGTGTTATCGTTTTTGGGTTCATGGAAAGCAGGTAGACCCTTACCGCCAAAAACTGCCAACTGCCAAGCATATAGAGCCAGAGCATAAGGACAAATATCTTGCAGCGATTGAAGATTTGAAAACCTCATTAGACGGAATCCCTTATAAAGAGATTTAGAAAGCAAGAACTAAGTTCTCATGATAGATGAAAGCTTCTATTTTTTCGGTTTAAAGATCGAAAGTATAGAAGGTGCGTGTAATTTTAAGATAAATAAAAGTTTAGGCAAAGCCGAAAAATTAAATAAAAATGAAAAATATTAATCCAACCCAAACCACAGCCTGGAAAAAATTAGAAAAGCATTTTAGCCAGGTGGAGCAATTGAAACTTAAAGAGTTATTTGAGAAGGATTCTGAAAGAGCTTCAGAGTTTTCTATTGCCTGGGAAGATTTTTATCTGGATTACAGTAAAAATAGAATTACAGCGGAAACCAGAGATTTGTTGTTGGAGTTGGCAGAAGACTGTGATCTTACTGCTGCAATAAATTCTTATTTTGGTGGAGATGCGATTAATAGAACTGAGAACCGTGCGGTTTTGCACACAGCATTAAGAGCCCCTGCTGATGTTAATATAGAGGTATATAACCAGGATGTGGTCCCTGAGGTGCAGGAAGTGAAAAGGAAGATTAGCAGTTTTTCTGAAAAGATTATAAGTGGAGAGAAAAAGGGGTATACCGGGAAGGCCTTTACCGATATCGTAAATATTGGAATTGGAGGTTCAGATCTTGGCCCCGTAATGGTTACCGAGTCGTTGAAATATTATCATAATCATTTAAAGGTTCATTATGTATCTAATGTAGACGGCGATCATGTTTATGAAACCATAAAGAATTTAAACCCTGAAACTACTTTATTTCTGGTAGTTTCAAAAACCTTTACTACTCAGGAAACCCTTTCTAATGCCACAACAATTAGAAACTGGTTTAGAAAAACAGCACCAGAAGACGCGGTATCTAAGCATTTTGTGGCTGTTTCTACCAACTTAAAAAAGGTAGAGGAATTTGGTATTGCTATAGAAAATGTATTCCCCATGTGGGATTGGGTTGGAGGACGTTTTTCGCTATGGAGTGCCGTGGGACTGTCTATAAGTTTGGCGGTAGGTTATAATAATTTTGAAGCCCTGTTGAAGGGTGCTCATAAAATGGATGAGCATTTTAGAACTTCAGATTTTAAAGGAAATATTCCGGTTCAGCTTGCATTGTTAAGTATTTGGTATAATAATTTTTACAAGGCAGAAAGCGAAGCGGTAATTCCTTATACACAATACTTAAACAGGCTTCCGGCTTATTTGCAGCAGGCTATTATGGAAAGTAATGGGAAGAGTGTGGGTAGAAATGGGAAAAAAGTAGATTATCAAACCGGTACCCTTATTTGGGGTGAACCTGGAACCAATTCTCAACATGCTTTTTTTCAATTAATCCACCAGGGAACTAAATTGATCCCGGCAGATTTTATTGGGTTTAAAGAGTCTTTACACCAGGATAAAGACCATCATAACAAACTAATGGCTAATTTCTTTGCTCAAACCGAAGCCTTGCTTCAGGGGAAAAGTAAAGAAGAAGTTAAAAAAGAATTGGAGGCCCAGGGCTTATCGACAGATGAGATAGAGCAATTGGTGCCTTTTAAGGAATTTGAGGGGAATAAGCCTACTAATACTTTGCTAATAAATAAACTAACCCCCGAAAGTTTAGGGAAAATTATCGCTATGTATGAACATAAAATCTTTGTACAGGGGGTGATTTGGAACATCTATAGCTACGATCAATGGGGTGTTGAACTGGGTAAGCAGCTTGCGAGTAAAATTCTTGCGGAAATCGAAGATAAATCGGTTAAAAATCACGATTCTTCTACTAAAAAGCTTTTAGAGGTGTTTTTTAAGTAAAAATAGTTGTTTTGTTAACAATTTGTGCAAATCATTAGTTTCCAAAGAATCAAATAGTTAAAATTTTGTTTTAGTTTTGCAGCGAAAGAGATGTTAAAGTTAAATTTATTAACATTCTGATAAACCGGGATTTGAAAGATTTGACTTCATTTGCATCGAAATTTAAACTCAAAACAAACAAATTTTAAACATGAGGAAATTATTAGCATTAGCGTTGTTTTTAACATCAGCTACAATTTTTGCTCAAGGAACTATTACCGGTACGGTGATAGATTCGGAAATGAACGCTCCACTACCTGGGGCTACGGTTATGGTTGCTGGTGGAAGTACCGGGACAACAACTGATTTTGACGGAAAGTTCTCAATTGAAGTTGAACGTAGTTCTGGAAAACTACAAATTAGCTTTGTTGGTTACAAAACACAATCTATACCTTTTAAGGTTGCTAATGGGGCAACTAGAGATTTAGGTAGAATAGTGATTGATGTAGATGATAATGCATTATCTGAGGTTGTTGTAGTTGGTTCTGGAGTAATTGATTTAGAGGAAGATCGTAGGACTCCAATTGCGGTTTCAACAATTACCAGGAATGAAATACAGAAGAAAGCCTCTGGAAATGTTGAGTTTCCGGAAATAATGAAAAACACACCTTCTGTGTATGTATCTAACCAGGCCGGAGGATTTGGTGATTCTCAAATGTTTTTACGTGGATTTAGCCAAAATAATACTGCTTTCCTTTTAAATGGTCAGCCTATTAATGGTATGGAAGATGGTAACGTATACTGGTCAAACTGGTCGGGTATGTCAGATATCGCTAATGCCGTTCAGGTACAAAGAGGACTTGGTTCTTCTAAACTTGCAATTTCTTCTGTTGGAGGTACTGTCAATATCGTTACAAAAGCCACTGATAAAACTGAAGGTGGTTTTGCCAGAGCTATGGTTGGTAACGGAAGTTACCTTAAAGGAACAGTTGGTTACGATACTGGAGTAAATGATAATGGATGGGGATTTTCTTTCCTTTTAGATCATTGGCAAGCACATAGTAAATATGCTGATGGGACTAGAGGACAGGGACAAAACTACTTCTTTTCTGTTGGTAAGGTGCTTGGGGATCATAACTTCAACTTCCTTTTAACCGGAGCTCCACAATGGCACGATCAGAACTTCTCAAAGAGTCAGGATCTTTATGATAGATACGGAATAAAATATAATAATAACTATGGCTTCTTAAATGGAGAGTACCAAACTCTAAGAAGAAATTACTATCACAAACCAGTCATGAACTTAAACTGGGATTGGAATATCTCAGAGAAATCTAATTTGTCTACTGTTGTTTATGCGTCCTTTGGTCGAGGTGGCGGTACCGGAGATTATGGTAACGGAGTAGGATATATTGATAACGATAATAACCCTGATACTCGTGGAGCTTACAACTTTGCAACAGATGGTCTAATTGATTGGAACTATATTGTAAATGAATCTAATGCTTCTATTGCAGATGGATTAAGTAGAGACCGTACAGGGACTGTATTAAGAGCTTCTGTTAATAATCATGCATGGTATGGAACTGTTGCAAATTATAGCTACGATACTCAAACTGGATGGACCTTCAACGTTGGTGGAGATTTAAGATTTTACACAGGAGATCACTTCCGTCAGCTAACTAATCTATTAGGTCTTCAAGGTAGAGTTGAACCTCTTGGTGGACGTCCTGATGACTATGTGGTAAGTCAAACTTTTAATCCAAACCCTTGGGATGCTTTGTTTAATTATGCTGATGAGGGAGAAAGAATTGACTATGATTACTCAGAAGATATAAATTATCAAGGTGGTTTTGCACAAGTAGAGTATGCAACTGATAAATTTTCTGTATTTTTCCAGGGGGCGTTGTCAAACCAGTCTTACCAAAGAACAGACAGAGGAAATTTTGCCAACACGAAGGAATCTGAAACAATAAATAAAGGTGGTTATAATTTAAAAGGTGGTGGATCTTATAATATCAACGAAGAAAACATTATTTTCGTAAATGTTGGTAGATATTCACGTCAACCTTTCCTTGATAACCTTTTCCCAAGCTATGATGATAATACTATGGTAGCTGAAAATGGAGTAGATAATGAAGATATTACCGGTTTCGAGGCTGGTTACAAGTTTGAAGCCAGAAATTTCAGAGCTAATTTGAATGGATACTATACAAAATGGGAAAACCGTTTCTTAAATGCTGGAGGGGAATACGACCAGGATGGTGACGGAGTTATAGATTTTGATGATGTTTCATTTTTATTTGATGGTATTGGACAGGTGCATAAAGGCCTAGAATTAGATATTCACTGGAAACCAGTGTTTGGTTTAACCCTTAATGGTTACGCAACTGTTGGTAACTGGGAGTATGATGGTACTACGAATATTAGAATTCGTGATGAGAACACTTCAAGTTTTATAGAGGAACTTAATGGCATAGAACTTACCGGGACAAAAGTAGGATTGGCTCCTCAAACATCTTTTGGTCTTGGTGCTGATTTAGATGTTACAAAAGATTTTAGTATTGATGCCAATGTTAATCATTATGCTAATCTTTATGGTTTTGTAGATGTTGAAGATGTAGCTTTGGCTTCTTTAACAGGTGATTCATACCAATCGGAAAAACTTGATGCCTACACCCTTGTGGATCTTGGAGCATCTTATAAGTTTAGATTCGGAAATCAAAATATTCAGTTGCGAGGAAATGTTTATAACCTTTTCGACAACGAGTATATAAACCAACGCGATCAGTATGGTTACTATTATGGTAACGGACTTACCTGGAACTTTTCTGTAAGATATAACTTCTAGTTAATAGAATAAAAGATCACAAAAAAGGCCGTCTAAAAGCAATTTTAGACGGCCTTTTTATTTTGAGTGGTTTCTTAGAATGACTTTAATTATACCGCGTTTTACACTCTTATAGTTTCTATTAAGAAGCCTTTTTAATATGATAAAGAAAGCTATTCTTTAGCTTTTTCTTAATCCTTACCTTCTTCCTGCTTTTTCCTGTCGGCTTCCTTTTCAACAAATTTTTGATGTTGTATTTCCCCGCCAATATCGCGCGATCTTTTATAGATGCTTTCAAAAACTTCTGCTTTGCCGTACACGGTAATAACATCTTGTGGTAAAATTTTTGAATTTCCCGATGGGGAACCTAAATAACCTTCACCTTTTCTGTCTATTCCCAATACGGTTATACCTTCTTTTCTAAGATTTAGCTCCAGTAGTGTTTTATTGGCTAGCCAACTGTCTTTTTCTACACGCATTTCACTCACGTGGTAATTGTCGTGTAAGTGTAATACGGCCGCATAATCCTGTACATTTATATCGGTGTATTTTTTTAGCATTCTATTAATCACTTTAGATAGTCCGCGGTCTACCCAATCGCTTCTAATGGCCCACCATAATATGCCGAGTCCTACCACTACAATTAGTAAACCGTATAGCCTTGAGGCATTGCTCTCTGGTAACACAAAGGTTAAAATTAAGGAAGACATAGCGGTTACAATACCGGCATTACCAATAAGCATAAGGCTGTAAATGATCTTTCTACGAACCGGGTGGTTCATTATTTTCTCAGTTTCTGAGGAAGTAAAACCCGAGCCTGTATATGCAGAGCGAGCCTGAAACCTTGCTATTTGGGTAGAAAGTCCCGTGTGGGCCAAAGCAATAGCTGCAATGCGTGTAATTAAGGCTGAAAGGGTGATGATAAAAAATAAGGTAACAGCGGCAATCATAATTATTCTTTTACATGACTATTGTATCAATAAAAGATAAACTAATTTCTGATTTTTCTTAGCATATTCAGGAGTTAATATTTTCTAATTACCTGTTACCTTTTTTAGTTCTACGAGCCTAATCTCTACTGGTTAAAACTCTTTTGCTATTCGAGTTTTATTTATCAGTAAACTTCCTCGGGGTATTACACCCTTTGGCGGTGCCAATAAGGTTTCCAGCCTTGATAATTTTTTTGCGTTTCTTCTAGAAGCTTATTATAAAAACAAATTTCTTAGTTGTACTGTGATATCAATTTTGAACCTGGAAAATTATAGGTAATGAATAGTTTACATTAACAGGTTTTCCACGTTGTTTTCCCGGTTTCATTTTTGGTAAAGATCTTATAACTCTTTTGGCTTCGTCTTCCAGTTGTGGATGTGGTGCCCGTGCCTGTATGTTTACTATTTCTCCTTCGGTATTAATTTGAAAAAGAATGTTGATGCGGTTTATTCCAGATAAGCCTAATTCGCTACCCAGCTCTTTATTAAAATTTTTATTTACGTAAGCAGTAATTTTTTCGGTCATACAGGCTTTTCTTTTGCTATTGTCTTTTAAGGCTTCGCAGCCCGGAAATATGGGGACATCTTCCAGTAAGATAAAAGGTACTGCATCTGGTTCTTCTACGTTTTCAGGTTCAATTATTTCCCCGGGCTCTACAATATCGTCCAGGTTTATCTCGCTAGACTCTATCTCGTCTTCCTCAAGCTCGGGATCGTCTTCAACAACATCTATTACATCGGGAATTACCGGTGGCTTGGGCGGTGGAGTGGTCGCCAGCTGGGTAATTGGAATTTCCTCGGTATCCAGCGCATCAAAATATACTTTTTGTGAGCTGATGTCTTTTTTATCATAAACCTTCCATTCTATTAGCAGAAAACTGGCCAGTAAAGCAAGGATAAGTCCGAAGGATAGAAACAAATTTGATTTTTTTCGAAGATCGGCTTTTGGATTTTTCTTGGGTTTCATAAGATAGATTATTTAACAGTTAGTACTCGAAAATTAAAAGTATAATAGAAAGGCTGGTTAATTGGTTATGTATCAATTAAAATGCCATAAAATTAAATAAACATCATTTTTTAGGTGTTTGGTGTTGTTTTTTGATTAATTTAGAAATGCTGAAGTGTGGTATAAACTAACCTATAATTGAGTAGCTTTGTTATAGAAAATCCTATATTTACTAAAAAATTATTTCTATGTATCCAACAGTACAATTCATACATTCTTATTGGGCCTATTTAGTGCTTATTGTTTTATTTGTTGCCTCCTTAAATGCAATTATTGGATATGCTTCAAATAAAGAGTACGGAGCCACCAATTTTAGAATTGCTCTTTTTACACTTATCACATCCCATATTCAGCTTTTAATAGGAGTGGTCTTATATTTTACTTCCCCTTATTTTTCTGTATTATTAGAAAAAGGTATGGGCACGGTTATGCCAGATCCTACACTTAGACTTTACATCATGGAGCACCCTTTAATGATGATTATTGCTTTGGTATTAATAACCATTGGATATTCTAAGCATAAGAATAAGCTTACCTCAAAGCCCAAGTTTAAAACCCTGGCTATTTTTTATACCCTTGGATTATTGGTGATGTTATCCCGAATTCCATGGAGTGCCTGGTTTTAATAAACAGTTGTTTTTTCCCGATAAGCTAGATTTAATGCCGGGTAGCTAAGCGCGAAATCTAAAAGAAATTTTAATATATACCTCGTGAGCCTATCGCGGGGTATTTTATTTAATTCTTATTTGATGTAGAGCTCACTTGTTTTACAAGATAGATATACACGGGAAAATGGTCACTATAACCGCCCTGATATCCCGAATAGCCATAGCTTCTAAAGGGATAACCTTTGTATTGTCCGTTTTTAGTGATAAGATATTTCTTATTAAAAATGCCTGCTTTATAAAATTGAAAGCCTGAATAATCCTTTGTTGTTAATGCACCCGATACAAGAATTTGATCAAATAAATTCCAGCCATCCCGGTAGGCTAGTGTCCCCATTCCCTTTTTCAGCATAGGCTCCATAGGATTATATAATTGATGCGGATTTAGGCCTGTTGCATCAGCTTTGGTTTTCAAGACTTCTTTAAAGCTTTTATTGGTAGGGTCATCATTAAAATCGCCCATGCTTATTACCCTGGCTAAAGGTTCTTTTTTAAAAATGGAATCAAGGATAATTTTATTTAGTGCCGCCGCTTTTTCCCGTTTGTAACTGCTTGCTGTTTCTCCACCACTTCGGGAAGGCCAGTGATTTACAATAAAATGTAACTTTTCACCATCTATATTACCACTAACTACCAGCTGATCCCTGGTGTAAACCCTTTTATCGGGTTCTTTGCTGTTGTAGATCAATAATTCGTGAGAAACTGAATTTTCTAATTTAAAAATATCCTTTCGGTATAATAAAGCAACATCAATTCCACGGCGATCTGGAGAGTTATAATGTACAATACCATAGTCGTATTGTTTTAGTTTAGGTTCATTGATTAAGTCTTCTAAAACTCTCCGGTTCTCCACTTCACAGACGCCTACAATTGCTGGAGGCTGATTTGTGGTTTCAAAGCCTATTTCAGTAATAACCCTGGCTAGTTTTTGCACTTTATCCTGGTATTTCTCCTGGGTCCAAACATCATCTCCTTTCGGGGTACGATCATCATCAAAAGTGAACGGATTATCTTCGGTGTCAAATAAATTTTCAACATTATAAAAGGCAACACTTATAATTTTATACTCCTTTTCCTGTGAGAATCCTCTTTCAACTCCTAAAAGGAATAACAGACAAAAAACAAAAAGGGGAAAAATACGGGTACTCATAGTCTTACATTAACGCTAAATTATTGTTGTAAAGTGTTGATATTTTGATTTTTAACTCTTAAATATCTTAACTTATATTGAATATGACACTACCTGGCTATGAAATTTTTAATTTTTATGTTCTTTTTTGCATTGGCGTTTTCTGGCTCTTTAGCACAGGAAATTTCGCTGAAAGGAAAGTTGGTAGATGCGCAAACCTATAAAGAATTATCGGGCGCCAAAGTTCAAATCGAGGAAAGCTTTTTTGAAACCCTTTCTGCTGAAGATGGCACTTTTATACTTACCGGCAAAGATCTCCCAACCGGCGAACATATTTTAAAAATAAGCCTGGCCAATTACAAACTACTTAGAATCCCGGTAATTATCGAAAAAGCAGGGATTAAAGATATGGGACTTATTCTTATGCAGCCTGTTGTAACCGACTATGCCAATCAAATAAGTACTATAAGTCTTTCTGATGCCGAGCTAGATGAGGATGAAGCGTATATAGAGAACCTCTCAGGCCTTTTACAGGCTTCCCGCGATGTTTTTCTTAACGCGGCAGCTTTCGATTTTAGTCAGACTTTCTTTAGGCCTCGCGGACTTGATAGCGAACACGGGAAGGTTTTGATTAATGGTGTAGAAATGAATAAGGTTTATACCGGTAGGCCCCAATGGAGTGCATGGGGCGGATTAAACGATGTGCAGCGCAACCAGGTTTTTTCGATGGGTCTTAGCCCTTCTGAAGTTGGTTTTGGCGGATTGGCCGGAACTACCAATATAATTATGCGGGCTTCAAAATACGCCAAAGGTGGTAAAGCTTCTATCGCAGCGGCTAATAGGAGTTATAATGGCAGGTTCATGGCAAGTTATGGTTCAGGAGAGTTGAAAAATGGCTGGGCTTATGCAGTTTCGGCCTCTCGAAGGTTTGCAAAAGAAGCTTACGTAGACGGAAGCCTGTACGATGCCAATGGTTTTTTCCTTTCGGTTGAAAAAACTTTTAATGAAAAACATAGTCTTAATTTTACTGGTTTTTATACGCCGAATATCCGCGGTAAGTCTTCTCCCAATACTGAAGAGGTTTTCGAATTAAAAGGCCGAAAGTATAATGCTTACTGGGGTTACCAGGATGGAGGAATTAGAAATTCCCGGGTTAGGGAAATAAAAGAACCCGTGTTGATGTTGAATCATTATTGGGATGTTTCTGAGAAAATAAGCATCAATAATAACTTCGCTTTTCAGTTTGGAAAAACCGGCAATTCAAGGATAGATTTTGGAGGGACCAAAAAGGTAGAAATTAATGGCCAGTCGGGTTATGTAGGTGGCGGCACCAATCCAGACCCTACTTATTATCAAAAATTACCCAGCTATTATTTGCGCTTTAAAGACAATCCCAATTATGAAGCAGCTTACCTGGCGCAACAAGAGTTTAAAGAGCATGGACAAGTAGACTGGCAACAGCTGTATAATGCGAATAAAGCTGCCGGGTATACCTTATACGCATTGGCTGAAGATAGAAACGACGATCTTAAATTTGATTTGAACTCTATTCTTTCAGCTAAAATAAATGAGCATATAGACCTAAATGGGAAACTGGCCTTTGCCTATTTGAATTCACATAATTTTGCCTCAATTAAAGATATGCTGGGTGGGGACACTTTTCTTGATGTAGATTTCTTTGCTGAAGGAGACCGGGAAACCTCCCTGGAAAACAGGGCGCAAAGCGATCTTCAAAATTCAAATAGAAGTGTAACCGAAAATGAGGCCTACAAATATAATTTTCGACTTTATGCGAATTCGGCCAAAGCCTTTGGCCAGTTAAATTTCGATTACGATCGCTTTGATTTTTATGCTGCCACTAAGGCTTCCCAAACATCTTATCAGCGAGATGGGCTATTTCAAAATGGCAATTATCCCGATAATTCCCTGGGCAAAAGTGAACAATTAAATTTCACCGATTTTGGAGGAAAAATTGGTGCAAACTATAAAATTACCGCAAAACACTTGTTGGGTTTTAATGCAGCCTGGTTTTCTAAACCGCCCAATCTTAGAAATTCCTTTTCAAATTCCCGACAAAATAATGAGGTTGTAAAGGGTCTTAAAAGCGAACAAATTCAGAATATAGATTTTAGTTACCGTTATAGATCTCCAAATATTAAAGCCAGAATCTCTGCTTATTATACCCAAATAAAAAACGCCACCGAAATCTCTTTTTATTATGCCGATGGGCTGTCAGGCCTGGGAAGAAATAGCACCACGGCTTTTGTTCAGGAGGTTTTAAGCGGAATAGATAAACAATATATAGGTTTAGAAATGGGGCTTGAAGCAAAAATAACCCCGGCTATAAAATTAAAGGCAGCCTGGGCATTGGGGCAGTTTACTTATAACAATAACCCAAACCTGTACTTAACTTCAGACGATTTTAATGAGATTGTAGATTATGGAACTTCTTATTTAAAAGATTACCGAATTGCCGGCGGGCCTCAAAGAGCCGCCCAAATTGGTTTTGAATATAGGGATGCCGATTATTGGTTCTTTGCCACTACAGCCAATTTCTTTTCTCACGCATTTTTAGATATAAGTCCTTTAACAAGAACGGCAAATTTTAGGAATGACAGCGATGGCCTCCCAATTTTAAATTTCGACGAAAATATTGCCCGGGATATGCTAAAACAAGAACAGTTTAAGGATTATATGTTGGTGAATGCCATAGGTGGTAAATCCTGGCTGGTAAAAGGAAAATTTATAGGTTTTTTTGTAAGTCTGAATAATATTTTTGATAAACTCTATAAAACGGGTGGCTTTGAGCAATCCCGAAATGCGAACTACCGAACCTTAAAACAAGACCGGGAGAGGGAAATCCCCATTTTTGGCCCAAAATACTGGTATGGAACCGGTGCTTCTTATTTTGCTATGATCTATATACGATTTTAATACTGCTGAGATGAAAAAATTAATAATATGGCTGGTCTTTTTTTGGGTGTTTCTGCAAATTTCATGTGTAAAAACCGATGATTTTCAATTGCCAGGAACTGAAATTAAGGAGGTGAATATAGAAGGTGATATTACCGGAATTTCAGCCGTAAAAAGCAATTTTAAGCCCGAAAGCGAAGAGATTTATGTGTTTTCTGAAACCAATACCTGGATGGAGGCTTATGTTGTTTCTAGCGATGAAGGAGGTAATTTTTATAAAGAGTTGGTGTTACAGGATAAACCTGAAAATCCTAATGCGGGAATCCTTTTATTGGTAGATGACAATTCGCTGTTTGAGACTTATAATTTTGGCCGTAAAATCTATGTGAAATTAGATGGGCTTGCTTTATGGTCTAATAACGGAGTACACCAGTTAGGGGTTCAAAATAGGGGGGATGTGGTAGCGATCCCGCCCTCCAGAATAGACGATCACATTCTTAGAACTACTGAAACAGCTGAAATTGTTCCGCTTCCATTAGAAATTTCAGAATTTAAGGAAATGCACGAAAACTTATTTATTGAAATTCAGGATGTTCAATTCAACCGAAATCTATTAAGAGAGAATCATCACTATACTTTTGCCGGGGAAGTGACCGATGAATATGATGGGGAAAGGCAATTGGAGAGTTGTAGCACAGGTGGCAGTACCATGCTTGGTACAAGTACTTTTTCCGGATTTAAATCTTTGTATTTGCCCAAAGAATCAGGGAGTGTAAAAGGCGTGTTAACGCGTAATTTTTTTGATGATTATTTTGTGATCGCTGTAAATTCCCCCGATGATTTAAGTTTTAATGCTGAACGCTGTGATCCTGAGTTTTTACATTGCTCAAACAATACTTCTGAAGGAATAGATGTTATTTTTGAAGAAAATTTTACCAATATTACCAGTCTTGCCTCTTTGGAAAATTCAGGGTGGACAAATATCAATGTAAACGGAGGTAAAAAGTTTGAACCCGGAACTTTTGATGGTAACAGGTATGTGCGAATCTCGGCTTTTAATTCTGAAGAAACTCCACTGGAAGCCTGGTTGGTGAGCCCGGCAATAGATTTAAGTACTGTGTTAGACGCCCAATTATCTTTTGAAATTATGGCTTCTTACGATAACGCAACTATTTTAAGTGTTTTAATTGCCGAAGAATTTACCGGTAATGTAGTTAGCACTACATGGAAAACTTTAGATGCGATAATTCCTATAGGCCCCACCAATCAATACGGTAGGGGTTTTGTAAAAAGTAAGATTGATATTTCTTGTTTAAAGGGGCAGGTTCATTTTGCTTTCAGGTATTTGGGCGCCGCACCAGATAAAAGCACTACTTATGATATTGATAACATTCGGGTAACCGGGAATTGAGTACATTGCCATTTGTTAAAACAACAAGGCCTTAAAGGGCAAAAAATGATTTCGACTAAACCCCTGAGAATTAAATCTTGAGTAAATTAGCACATTCGTTTAATTTTAATATATGAAGCAAACTTTACCCTACCTGTTTTTACTATTTTTCGTTTCGGGATTTTCGCAGCAATCCCAGGATTTGTCCGGTAAGTGGTTTTGGAAATCACCAAATGGTCAAAACACGATGGAGCTACAGCTTACATATGAAAATAAAAACAGAATTAATGGAACCCATTGTGTGGTTTTTAATAAGGAAGGGAAAACCGACTGTAGGAATAATGAGGTCGGTACTTTTAGTATTAATCTGGTGAAAATTGCTAAAGGTATTTACGATGGCACTATAGAAAGTGCTGTAAGTCTAAGCTCCGGAAAAATACGTTTACAATATATAGAAAGTGAAAAGACAATACGGTTTTATTTAAAAGAAGTGCCTCCCGGAGAATTTTACATACCAAAGGAGGCTTTCCTTATTCAATAACTTTATTTTTGATAAGCCTGGCTATATGGCGACCAAATCTCGTAAATAGGATCTCCTTTAGAACTTTTGCCTCGATGATGCCATTTGCCATCTTTTACTTCATATTGAAATTCCAGACTGGCCCCTACGCGACTTACATCTCTTGAGAAAAATTCGATGTTTTCTGTATATTTTCCGTTTTCTGCAGTATAGGTGCCTCCACCCGATCCGTTAAATTCTTTGGTAGCCGAATTAAAGGCAACCCATTGAAACCTGCCTCCACTTAAAATCTTAATAGTGCGCCTGTCACCGGGAGTCATGGTATTCATCGTTCCGTTTCTTTGGCGACCCGTAATTACCCAGTTTCCGGTTAGAGCATCACTTTCTTCAGATATTCTTTCCCATACTTTGGTAGCTATTCCATCAGAAATTTCTAAGATATGCTCTCCTTCCCATGAAATATTAAATTCTTGTTCAGTGCCAATATTTTCGGAATTGTAAGTGTCAAAATCCCTTATCTCGGTAAGGGTTTCATCATCTAAGTTAAGTTCCCCACCTGCTGCTCCTAAAAACTCATCATTAGCCAGACTTTTAGAGCCCAGTGCAAAATAACCGTCCTGAACTATTTTAATCACCTCACGATCGGTGACCTTTTCTCCGTTCTTTTGAATTAATTTCCAGGCACCATCCAGCTCCTGAGCTGTTATAAAACCAAAGCAAAATAAAAGCGGTAGTAATATTAGTTTTTTCATAAGTTAATCTATTGGTATAGTCCAATTTACGGAAAAATTCAATAAAAAACCCCGAAATTTTCGGGGCTTACTATTGTTATTTTTCTTCTCCATATTTATCATATTCCGGATAGAGAAAGTTGTTGTATGGAAAGCGGGTAATATGTATTTTGCGAACCGCTTCGTAAACTTTTCTTCTAAAATCTTCCATATTCTCCTTATTCAAAGCCGAAATAAACAACACATTGTCTCCCATTTTGTTCATCCAGGTTTGTTTCCACTCCTTTAGGGTATAATGGGCTTTGGTTTTTTCGGTCACCAAATCATCTTCTTCAATTTCTTCGGCTTCATATTGGTCTATTTTATTAAAAACCATGATGGTTGGTTTATCATTGCTTTTAATCTCACTCATAATCTGGTTAACAGAGGCTATATGATCTTCGAAATTAGGATGGGAGATATCTACTACGTGCAATAGCAAATCGGCTTCTCTTACCTCATCTAAGGTAGATTTAAAAGACTCTACTAATTGCGTAGGTAACTTACGTATAAAACCTACTGTGTCGGTTAATAAGAAAGGCAAATTACGAATCACTACTTTTCTAACCGTGGTATCTAAGGTTGCAAAAAGCTTGTTTTCTGCAAATACCTGGCTTTTGCTAATGGTATTCATTAAAGTAGATTTGCCTACATTGGTATAACCTACCAGGGCTACTCTAACCAATTGCCCGCGGTTACCGCGTTGCACTTCCATTTGCTTGTCTATGGTTTCGAGCTTTTTCTTTAGAAGCGCAATTTTATCCCTTACAATCCTACGGTCGGTTTCAATTTCTGTTTCCCCCGGGCCACGCATTCCAATACCACCACGTTGCCGTTCAAGGTGTGTCCACATACCTGCCAGTCTTGGTAATAAATATTCATATTGGGCAAGTTCTACCTGAGTCCTGGCATAACTTGTTTGGGCCCTTTGGGCAAAAATATCCAGGATTAGGGTGGTTCTATCTAAGACTTTACATTTTAATATCTTCTCAATATTCTTTTGCTGGGCAGGAGAAAGTTCATCATCAAAAATAGCGGTACCTACTTCGTTTTCATCAACAAATTCTTTTACTTCGTTCATCTTCCCGGTACCAATAAAAGTTTTAGGATTGGGTTTGTCCATATTCTGGCTAAAACGCTTTATTACTTCCCCACCGGCGGTATAAGTAAGGAACTCCAGTTCATCCAGGTATTCTTTTAATTTATCATGCCCCTGTTCTTTGGTAACGATACCAATTAAAACAGCTTTTTCGTGGCTTAGGTCGGTTTTTTCAATCATAAATACAAAGTTACACAATAGATTGCTACTGCGATTTTGCTGAATTCATTTCAACATATTTTTAACTAAAAACATATAAAAAAAGCTGTTTGAAAAGCTTTTAAAACCGTTATCATGAAGCAAGTTCAGTTTAACGAAAATAGACTTTTCAAACAGCCTCGTATTTTTAATTCTTTAGGCTTAGACGAAATTTCTGAGCCCTGGTACAGTACCTAAAACCCATAATTGAAGCCCAGGCCAAACACCTCTCTAATTTGAAAACCCTTCACGGCATTATCATCATAAATTGCCTGAAAAATAAGATTGGTAGAGAGATAATCGTTAATCTTCATTTTCATGTTCATAGTGTAATCTATATCAACATTTTTAGGATCTTCAAGGTAGTTAGAGTAAAGGTTAAGTAAATTTTCCATGCTTACGTTCTCGATAATTTGGAATTTGGCATAGCCTGAAAGTGAGGCACCAAGTTCAAAACGCATAGCTTTATTGGCGTCTACACCAAAATAATCCCCATCTACATACCCTGGTGCAGAGGTGAAATCTTTATCTACAAAAACCATTCTTCCGGTAGCCGGGGCAAGATTTACGTATAAATTTTCACTTTTTTTCCACATTATACCCGGACCAAATTGTAGGTACGCCGGCGATAAGAAGTTGGTATATTCTGTTCTGGTAGTTTCCCCTGTTTCAGCGTCTTCACCAAACTTATACCCTTTGGTTAATTGCGTTCTAAAATTAAGGAAAAGCGAATAATACCAGTTTGAGTCTTGTAGTTGTTTCCCGGCAATAGAGTTAAATTCTAAACGGTCACTGGTTTTTCTGGCAAATTCATCGCTGCGTTGTTTGGTGAGTCCGTAATCTACAAGCAATTTATTGTCCCAGGTAAAATCGTCCTTTAAATAATTGAAATTATAATCGAAGAGTAAGTTCCCGGCAATGTTGGAAGTTCCACCCCCGGTCCATTCGGCGTTAAAAGCCGATTGATTAAATAGTAAAGAAATATTACCTTCTGTAGTCCATCCTTGTTTTTGTTCTTCTTCCTCTTCCTGGGCGCTTAGGTTGAAAATTCCGCCAAATAAAGCGAGGGCAAATACTAGTTTCTTCATGTTAATTTTTTGGTTTTTTGTATAAAGGTACAGACGAGCAGGCCTCGCCATACATTAAACTCTTTACCACCGGCTGCAATTTTTCGATAAGTAATAAATAGGCGTTTTTTGGAACCGGTTTATGGGCGCAGCCTTTTACGATTACAGGTTTGTCCTGTAATTCGCTAACATCTAACTTTGAAATAACGTCAGTATAAAGTACAGTTTCCAGGGTTTCTAAATCGCCGGTAATTACCTTTTTTGCGTAGGGCTGTAAATAAGTGGCCAATAGCATAAAGGCCCAGGCCGGGATTATGGCATCACTAGAACAGGTAAGCGCAATAAACTTGTCTTGATACTGGCTCCAGTCGTGATTTTTGGCCTGCTCCCTAAATTCACTTTCGCGTAAAACGAAACCTTCCAGGAGCCAATCTTTCACATCAAACAATACACGTTCACCTTCGGGATAATAATCCTCAAGATTAAAGGTTATAAGTTTACTGTTGGCTACCCGGTTTACAATTTCTTCGGCCATAATAAAGTAAAGGGTTTATGGTTAAAAGTTAATAGGTTTTTAAACTTTTAGAATTTATAAAAGTCCTAATTCCAATTTCGCTTCTTCACTTATTAAATCCTGGTTCCAGGGCGGATCGAAAGTGATCTCTACCTCGGCTTCTTTAACGGTATCTATAGAAGCGACTTTTTCTTTCACTTCCTGTGGTAAACTTTCGGCTACCGGGCAGTTGGGTGTTGTAAGGGTCATAAGGATTTTTACTTCATAATCTGTATTTACCATTACGTCGTAAATAAGCCCTAATTCGTATATGTCTACAGGAATCTCGGGGTCATAAATGGTTTTTAAAACCTTTACGATCTTTTCTCCCAATTCTTGCGTGTCTATTTCTTGCTCCATCTTATTTTAATTGTGTTTGGTATGCCACAGCATACATTTTAAGTTGTTTGACCATACTTACCAAACCATTGGCACGAGTTGGTGATAAGTGTTCTTTTAGGCCAATGTCATCTATAAACTTTGTGTCGGCTTCTATAATTTCAGAAGGATGATGATTTGAAAAAGCCCTTATTAAAATAGCTACAATCCCTTTGGTGATTATCGCATCACTATCGGCCGTAAACACCAATTTATCATCTTTTAATTCAGCGTGAACCCAAACTTTACTTTGGCAACCTTTAATAAGGTTTTCCTCAATTTTATATTTTTCTTCTATAAGCGGAAGTGCCTTGCCAAGCTCTATCATATATTCGTAACGCTGCATCCAGTCTTCGAACATGGCGAACTCATCTACAATTTCTTCCTGTATTTCCTGTATCGTTTTACTCACTGTCTTCTGTTTTTTGCAGGTTTAAAAGCTCCTGATTTTCTGCCGATAAAAATATTAAATCTTTATCGCTAATCTTTACATTTCTAATTTCAGGTAGCACTTTGCCAAAAATCTCTTCATATTCCATTTGGCCCTGGCAAAACATTTTTGTACCTAAAGGCTGATTAAATCTTATGATAGAGTCCTGGACTTTATAGCTTGCTACAAAATTATTACAACCGGTCTTTCCCGAAAGTCGTTGCTCTTTTCCTTCAAAATTTAGGATAAATCCTTCGGAAGCAATATTTTCCCCATCCAATTCCAGCAATTTGTAATTGCCATTAAGACCTGCGAGGTCTGCCGGGTTTTCTGAAATTTTTTCTTCTGAATTTCCGCAGGAAATCATTAAAAATACACTTAGTATAAATATAAGTTTCTTCATTATTTTTTGTTTAGGAAAGCATGGTTTTTGCTTTTTTAACCGCTTCAATAAAACGCTCAACTTCCTGTTTGGTATTATAGAACGAAAAAGAAGCTCTAACCGTACCGGGAATTTTATAAAAATCCATAATAGGTTGGGCGCAATGGTGGCCGGTTCTAACGGCAATTCCCATTTTGTCTACCAGGGTGCCAATATCGTAAGGGTGTAATCCTTCAATATTAAAAGAAATTACCGCAGTTTTCTCTTTAGACGTGCCGTAAATTTTCATTCCTTCAATTTCCTGAAGTTTTAAAGTGGCATAATCTAACAATTCTTCTTCGTAGCGTGCAATAGCTTCAAATCCTATGTTGTTCATATAATCTAAAGCTGCACCAAAAGCAATACCACCACAAATATTGGGGGTGCCTGCTTCAAATTTATGGGGAAGTCCGGCATAGGTTGTTTTTTCAAAACTTACCGTAGCAATCATCTCGCCACCACCCTGGTAAGGGGGTAGTTTATCGAGCCATTCTTCTTTGCCATATAAAACCCCAACTCCTGTTGGGCCACACATTTTATGTGCAGAAACCACATAGAAATCAACATCCAGCGCCTGGACATCGGCCTTAATGTGCGGTGCTGCCTGGGCACCATCTATTAAAACGGCTGCACCTTTCTCGTGGGCCTTATCTATAATTTTTTTAATAGGATTTATGGTTCCCAAAGCGTTTGAAACATGGTTTAGGAAAACCATTTTTGTTTTTTTAGAAAGCAATTCTTCGAAAGTTTCATAAATGAGCTCCCCCTCTTCGCTCATAGGGATCACCTTTAAAATTGCTCCTGTTTTTTCACAAAGCATTTGCCAGGGAACAATATTGGAGTGATGCTCTAAGGCCGAAACCAAAATTTCGTCTCCTGCCTCCAAAAAGGATGCAAAGCCGTTGGCAACCAAATTTATTCCATGGGTGGTACCTGAGGTAAATATTATTTCGTGTGCTTTTTTAGCATTGAAATGTTTTTGAATTTTTTTTCTGGCAACTTCATATTTGTCGGTTGCTTCCTGGGATAAACTATGCACCCCACGGTGAATATTTGCGTTGTAGTTAGAATAATAGTCTACAATGGAATCTATCACCTGTTTTGGAGTTTGCGAGGTTGCCGCATTGTCTAAATATACCAGGGGATAACCATTAACTTCCCTATTTAGAATAGGGAAGTCTTTTCTAATTTTTTCAACGTTAAATGCTATGTTATTAGTAGCAATGCTCATTTTAATATGGATTTAAAGATTCTATTTAATGCTACTTTTAAAAGCAATTTATAGATTGAATCCTAATTCTACCCCTAATTTTAGGGCTATAAGTTTATTGATTCTCTTTTTAATTTCCGGAATTTTTACACTTTCCAGTACGTTGTTGGCAAAGGCATACATTAGTAAGCCGCTAGCTTCTTTTCTTGGAATACCACGAGACTGCAGATAGAATAAAGCTTCTTCGTCTAATTGACCAATGGTACAGCCATGGCTACACTTTACGTCGTCTGCAAAAATCTCCAACTGAGGTTTTGAGTTTATGGTTGCTTTGTCGTTTAACAAAACATTGTTGTTAGACTGGTAAGCGTTTGTTTTTTGCGCTTCTTTTTCTACAACCACTTTTCCGTTAAAAACCCCCACCGATTTTTCATCAAAAATACCTTTGTAATCCTGGTGAGACTCACAATTAGGTTCTATATGATGCACTAAAGTGTTGTGATCTACATGTTGTTTTCCTTCGATAATGGTAACACCTTTCATGGTAGAATCTATACGTTCTCCCTTTTGATAGAAATTAAGATTGTTTCGGGTTAATTTTCCGCCAAGGGAAAAGGTATGTACCGAACAAAAGCTTTCAGTTTGTTGTTCTATATAGGTATTGTCTATTAAAGAAGCCGATAGATTATCGTTTTGAATCTTGTAATAGTCTACAATAGCGCGTTTATTGGCAAAGATTTCGGTAACCGAGTTGGTAAGTACCGGTTGTTCGGTTAAACTTTGGTGACGTTCAATAATTTGACAATGTGAATTCTCGTCTACCACAATTAGGTTACGCGGCTGCACCAAAACAGAAGATTCATTTCCGGTAGAGAAATTTATAATCTGAATTGGTTTATCGGCTAATGTGTTTTTATGAATATGTATAAAGGCACCTTCTTTGGTAAATGCCGTATTCAACGAATTTAGTCCATTCTTTGGAGCAATTTTGTTGAAATAATTATCAATAACCGGCTTGTAAAGATCTTTGTTTAGTGCCGAAGACATAAGGCAAACATCAATCTTATCGTGTGTAGTACTTGATAAGTGAGAGGAGTATATGCCGTCTATAAATACCAAATCGTAAGTGTCTATCTCGTGAATAAGGTATTTTTCAATATCTCTATATTCTATGGTATTTTCCTTCTTTGGAAAAAGACTGTAGTCTTCTTTTAAAACCGATTTTAGGGAAGTGTATTTATACTCTTCTTGCTTTCGGCTTGGAAAACCCAGGGCTTCAAAATCTTTAATTGCCTGGTTGCGTATTTTATGAAGATCATCATTCGTTCCTGTATACTCTTCTTCAAAAGCCAGAAATGATGATACTAATTTTTCTTTTAATTCCATTGCAGATTCAATTTATTTCCCCTTAAAATAAGGGAATCATAATTTTAGTGTTTTGGTTTTAAAAACGGATTCTTTTTAAAGGGCTTTTTCAGCTTTAATCCATTCATAACCTCTTTCTTCCAGCTCTAGAGCAAGTTCTTTACCGCCAGACTTCACAATTTTTCCGTCTACCATTACGTGAACTACATCTGGTACAATGTAATTAAGTAAACGTTGGTAGTGCGTAATTAGCAGTACCGCGTTGTCTTTAGTTCTAAGTTTATTAACACCATCGGCAACAATTTTAAGGGCATCAATATCCAAACCAGAATCGGTTTCATCGAGAATAGCTAATTTTGGTTCTAACATAGCCATTTGAAAAATCTCGTTTCGCTTCTTTTCCCCTCCGGAAAAACCTTCGTTTAAAGATCTTGATAAGAACTTACGGTCTATCTCTAAACTTTCTGACTTCTCTCTAATTTTTTTCAACATTTCATTGGCCGGCATATCTTCAAGCCCGTTAGCTTTTCTATGCGCATTAATGGCGGTTTTCATAAAATTAGTAACCGAAACACCTGGAATTTCTACCGGGTATTGAAAAGAAAGAAAAATACCTTTATGGGCTCTTTCTTCAGGGTCCATTTCTGAAATTTCTGTATTTTCAAAAATGATTTCTCCCTCATTTTGCTCAAATTCTTCTTTTCCGGCAATTACCGAAGAAAGTGTACTTTTTCCTGAACCGTTAGGTCCCATAATAGCATGAACCTCTCCAGGGTTTATGTCAAGATTAATTCCTTTAAGGATTTCTTTATCTTCTATACTCGCGTGTAAATTCTTTATTTTTAGCATAAGTTCTCTGTATGCATCCCTAATAAATGGGATTGGTTTATTATTCTTCTTCGTTTTGTTCTGTAGCCTTTTCGGTTTCCAGAATTTCTAAAATCTCTCGTATTTCTATATTTTCATCCCAGCCGTCCTGGCGCGGATTGGTAATTATCTTCCCTTTTACCTTAACAGCTACCATATCAAAATCTTCTTTTTGAAATGGCTGTACCTGTTTGGCCAATATTTTAGACATAGAGTCTATACTTACGCCATAGATAAAATCGCTACCCCGTAAAATTGCCTCGTCTCTTGCATAGATAAAATCCCCGGTTAGCGTTTGAATGCTATCGGGCACTTTTTCGGTTTCAGGTTGGTTCATTAAATCTTCCCTGCCTTCGTCCTGGCAAGAAAAGGCAGTTAGGGCAATAGCAAAGATGAGCAAAAGCTTTTTCATTCTATCAATTTTCATTTTGCTGTTTATCCTACAGATCCTTCAAGCGAAATTTCTAATAGTTTTTGAGCTTCTACTGCAAATTCCATTGGTAATTTGTTCAATACCTCTTTGCTAAATCCGTTTACAATAAGTGCAATTGCTTTTTCTGTATCAATACCACGTTGGTTACAGTAAAAAATTTGGTCTTCCCCAATTTTACTTGTGGTAGCTTCGTGCTCCACCTGTCCGGTTTTGTTTTTTACTTCAATATATGGGAAGGTGTGCGCTCCACATTTGTTACCCATTAAAAGAGAGTCACATTGTGAAAAGTTACGTGCATTTTGGGCTCTTCCATTTATTTGTACTAATCCGCGGTAAGAGTTCTGCGATTGTCCCGCCGAAATACCTTTAGAAATAATAGTACTTTTTGTGTTTTTACCCAGGTGTACCATTTTTGTACCGGTATCTGCCTGCTGGAAATTATTGGTAACCGCAATAGAATAAAACTCTCCAATAGAATTATCTCCTTTTAAAATACAAGAAGGATATTTCCAGGTTACCGCCGATCCTGTTTCTACCTGTGTCCAGGAAATTTTTGCACCTTTTTCACAAAGTCCGCGTTTAGTAACAAAGTTAAACACGCCACCTTTTCCGTCTTTATTTCCGGGGAACCAGTTTTGAACGGTACTGTACTTAATCTCTGCATCATCTAATGCAATAAGTTCTACCACGGCAGCGTGTAGTTGGTTTTCGTCACGCATGGGAGCGGTACAACCCTCGAGGTAGCTTACATAACTTCCCGGTTCTGCCACTACCAGTGTACGCTCAAATTGTCCTGTTCCGGCCTGGTTAATTCTAAAGTAAGTAGAAAGTTCCATTGGGCATCTTACGCCCTTTGGGATGTAGCAAAACGAACCATCACTAAATACAGCCGAGTTTAATGCGGCGTAGAAGTTGTCGGTTTTAGGAACTACAGATCCAATATATTTCTTTACAAGCTCGGGATGTTCCCTAATGGCTTCTGAGATAGAACAGAAAATAATTCCTTTTTCGGCCAGGGTCTTTTTAAAAGTTGTGGTTACCGAAACAGAATCCATCACCACATCTACGGCCACACCGGCCAATTTCTTCTGCTCATCTACAGAGATCCCCAATTTCTTAAAAGTATCCAGTAATTCAGGATCTACCTCGTCTAAACTATCATATTTCGGTTTTTTATTTGGTGCCGAATAATAAGATATATTCTGGAAGTTTGGTTTTTCGTAATGTACGTTTGCCCATTCCGGCTCCTCCAGGGTTTGCCAGTGGCGAAATGCTTCTAATCGCCATTCAGTCATCCACTCTGGTTCTTCCTTCTTTTTAGAGATCGCTCTAACGATGTCTTCATTTAATCCCACAGGAAAAGTATCCGATTCAATATCGGTATAAAATCCGTACTCATATTCTTTCGTTTCGAGCTCTTTTTTTAAATCGTCTTCAGTATATGCCATTTCAATTTTTTATAAGTTAAGGTCAAAATCTAAAGTTTGAACCATTAAAGAGAAAAACTCTCTCCACATCCACAGGTTCTTTGGGCATTGGGATTGTTAAATACAAAACCTTTCCCGTTTAAGCCTCCAGAAAATTCTAAAACAGTTCCTGCCAGGTATAAAACACTGCGTTTGTCAACTACTATTTTTACATCATTATCTTCAAAAAGTTTGTCGTCTTCTGTTTTAGCTTTGTCAAATTTTAATTCGTATGACAAGCCAGAACAGCCGCCGCTTTTAACACCAACACGCACAAAGTCTTGTAAATTATCAAAACCTTCATCGCTCATTAGCGCTGCAATCTTTTTTTTAGCGCTTTCGCTTACTTTTATCATAGCTAAAAAGATTAATTCTAAATTAGCTACAAATATACTATAAAACTAACGGTTTACCATAGCCTCAGTATATGTTTTAAAAATACAATGATAAGTGTTACCAATTCCTGAATTATAGGATTTGAAATGCTTAAATGATTGAAAATTAGTCTGTTTTGTGTGTTTTTATTTGTTTTTTCTAAAATTGATTTATTAGCTTTTTTAATCTATGCCTATCTTTAGTATCGCAGTTGAATAATATTCATTTATTTTGCCAAATAAAATATACTCTTATGTTTCAGAATAGTCAGGATATGCGCACAAATCTTTCAGAATTAGGTGAATTTGGTTTAATAGATCATCTAACAAAAGGTTTCGAACCTAAATTATCTTCTACCGTAAAAGGTATTGGCGACGATGCCGCGGTATTGAAATTTAATGATAAGCACACGATAATTAGTACCGATCTTTTGGTTGAAGGTGTGCATTTTGACCTTGCCTATATGCCTTTGAAACATTTGGGTTATAAGGCCGTAATGGTAAATGCATCTGATATTTACGCGATGAATGCCAAAGCCACACAAATAACTGTTTCTATTGCAGCTTCCAACCGGTTTCCGGTAGAGGCGCTAGAGGAATTATATTCTGGAATAGAACTGGCTGCAAATTTGTATAATATTGATGTTGTGGGTGGGGATACAACCTCTTCTACTTCTGGATTATTAATTAGTATTACTGCGCTGGGTGTGGCCGAAAAAGAAGATATTGTTTACAGAAGTGGAGCTAAACCAAATGATTTACTTGTGGTAACCGGTGATCTTGGGGCTGCTTATATGGGCTTGCAAATTTTAGAGCGTGAAAAAGAAGTTTTTAAAGCCAATCCTAATGCACAGCCCGACCTGGATCCTTATACCTATTTAATTGAAAGGCAATTAAAGCCGGAAGCCAGAAAAGATATCCCACCTTTATTAAAGGAACTTGGAGTGAAACCAACCTCTATGATTGATATAAGTGATGGGCTTTCTTCTGAAATTATTCATTTGTGTAAAAACTCGCAAGTGGGGGCTAATTTATTTGAAGAGAAAATTCCGCTAGACCCTGCGGTAATTTCGGTATGTGAAGAGTTTGATATAGATAGTACCACAATAGCTTTAAGTGGCGGTGAAGACTATGAATTGCTTTTTACGATTTCGCAAGATGATTACGAAAAAATAAAAGCAAACCCTAATTTAAGCATTATTGGGCATATGACCGAAGAAAAGGAAGGTATGCATTTAATTACACGTGCAAACCAAAAACTTCCCCTTATTGCTCGTGGTTGGAACTCTATGGATAATAAGGATGCAAACGAAAAATAAAATTCTCCAATAATATTACAAAGAAAACTAGGAAGCGTTGGCGTAATGCTTGCGCTTTCTTCTTTGGTGTATTTTGGCAATATAATCGTTGGTTTCCTTAAATTTTGGTGTTAACCGGGCTAAAAAGCCATTTGCAGTATCGGTCATTTCCATTCCGCATTTTTCGCATTTATATTCGTGAACATGATCTGTCACATTTTTGGAAACTCGTAGTTTATGCCCAAAAATGCTGCAAAAAACTTTAGCGAACGAAAATTTTTTGGGGGTTCTTTCCTTCATAAAAGTTTGATTCTGTTTGTTTTGAAAGTTTAAAATTATAAAAAAAAGTTAATATTTCGGCAAAAAGTTAATATTAATCGATCAAACGCAAAATCTCTCGAACTTCTGTTTGATTTTCGATAAAACACAAATGCCCATCCGGTAAACCAATAAACTTGCTATTACAGCGTTTTGCAACAGATTTTATTGTGTTGTAATCCATAACTGGGTCATTTTTTCCTGCAACAACAATTTTTTGACCCTTAAATTTTGCAAAAAGCTCCGTATGATTTGTACGAATTTTCATGCCTTTAATAGCTGCACAGATTCCGGCAGATGAAAACTGTAGGGCATGCTTCTTTAAAATTTCAATTTGAGATCTGAACTTTTTATTATTTTCAGGAGTTAATAAGTTAGATAGCGCCATACTAACAAATGCTCTTTTATTTTTTAAAACCAATGCTGCTGCCCTGTTGCGGGTAACTTTGCGTTCTTCTGAATCTGCTTCGGGAGTAGAGTTCAGGAGTGCTAAACTACGAGGTATGTTAAGAAAAATATTTTGGAATTCCAAACTTACATAGCCTCCCATGGAGTGACCGGCAAATGAAGCTTTTTTAATATTTAACTCATCTAAAACCGCTTTTACTGCCCTGGCCATATCGGCCATTGTGTTTATTTCATTAAGGTTTCCTGAATCTCCGTGGCCGGGAAGATCTATGCAAATAACCTGTCTTTTCACAGCAAGTTCTGTGGTAAAATCTTTCCAGATTATTTTAGATTCTAAAAATCCGTGTAAGAGAACAAGCGGGTTCCCGGTTCCCATACTTGTATAAGCAATAGTTGTGTTTTTATAGGTTGTTTCCATGGCTGTTTAAAATAGAAAAAGCCACGAACTCACAAATTAATTCGTGTATTCGTGGCTTTGGTTTGAAATCGTCATCCTGAACTGGTTTCAGGATCTAATATAATTCTAGTTAGTCTCATGTTAGAAGCTGAAATAAATTCAGCTTGACGGTAAAATAAACTGATCTAGTTGTAAGAATTATTCGATTAAGAATTCATAATTTCTTCAATCTCTTCAATTTCAATAGGAATATTACGCATTAGGTTGAAGGGCTCTCCTTCTTTTTGAATCACCACATCATCTTCTAATCGAATTCCGAAACCTTCATCGGGGAGATAAATTCCCGGTTCTACCGTAAATACCTGGTTAGGTTTCATGGGTTCGGTTAGAATTCCATAATCGTGCGTGTCCAGGCCAATATTATGGGCTGTACCGTGCATAAAATACTTTTTATAAGCCGGCCATTTTGGGTCTTCATTTTGAACATCTGCCTTGTCCAGTAATCCAAGATCCAGTAATTCTGAAGTCATTAATTTACCCACCTCTTTATGGTACTCAGCCCAAATAGTACCGGGAACCAGCCACTTGGTAGCTTCTTTTTTTACTTTGTTTACGGCATTGTAAATTTGTTTCTGACGTTCTGAAAACCTTCCTGAAACCGGGATGGTTCTGGTCATATCACTAGAGTAATTTGCATATTCTGCTCCGGTGTCAAGAAGTATTAGGCCTCCTTCTTTACATTGCTGGTTGTTTTCGGTATAATGCAAAACATTTGCATTATTTCCACTGGCAATAATTGGGGTATAGGCAAATCCGCGGCTACGGTTTCTTATCATTTCGTGCCAGTATTCGGCCTCAATTTCGTGTTCCCAAACCCCGGGTTTGGTGAATTTTAAGGCTCTGCGGAAAGCTTTTTCGGTAATGTCGCAGGCTTTTTGCATTAAATCAAGCTCAATAGGGTCTTTTACTGAACGTAGTCTTTGTAAAATAGGATTGCTTTTTGCTACCTGGTGCGCCGGATACTTTTCTTTACACCATTTTATAAATCTTTCGTCGCGGGTTTCGGTTTGTACATTGGCTCGATAATGCTCGTTGGTATTAAAATATACCGTTTCACATTGAGTCATTACTTCAAAGAAAATTTTTTCAAAATCCTGAAGCCAGTAAACCGTTTCAATACCGCTAACTTCTAAAGCCTTTTTCTTATCTAATTTTGCACCTTCCCACACGGCAATATGCGCATTGGTTTCGGTTAAAAATAAAATTTCGCGATGTTCCGGTTTTGGAGCATCTGGGAAAAGCACTAAAATTGCTTCTTCCTGGTCTACACCGCTTAAGTAAAATAAGTCCCTGTTCTGTTGAAAAGGCATGGTGCTATCTGCCCCAATAGGGTAAATATCGTTTGCATTAAAAACCGCCAGACTATTAGGTTTCATCCCTGCCATAAAGCTTTTGCGGTTTTTTATAAATAACTTACTGTCTATTTGATCGTATCTCATATTTATTAATTTAAAACCTTTAGGTTTATATTTGGTTTTCTTGGTTAAGAAAGTATTTTATAACGTCATCCTGAATTTATTTCAGAGCCTGCCCCGATTATTTTCTCGGGGATCTAAGTTTTAGTATTAAAAACATGTTAGAAGCTGAAACAAGTTCAGCTTGACGGGAAATAATTTATTTAGTTT
The DNA here is from genome assembly GCF_015143665.1 of Salegentibacter sp. BLCTC. Lineage (NCBI taxonomy): Bacteria > Pseudomonadati > Bacteroidota > Flavobacteriia > Flavobacteriales > Flavobacteriaceae > Salegentibacter > Salegentibacter sp. BLCTC. The sequence continues at coordinate 71,244 of NZ_WYEW01000003.1, forward strand.
TTTGTTGTGTTTGCAAAGTTATCAATATAATACAGAGTAAAAAACCTCTCAATAAGCCCATAAATTCTTATCTAAAGACTATAATTTGATTTTGTGACAAGTTTTGGTGTATTTAATTTCGATTATTGGGTAAACAGTTCCTTGCTTATTCAAATATATTCAGCCTGTTTTTAAGCGCTAAATTTTCCTTTTGTAGTTTTCTTACCTGTCCTAATAAATGCTGAATAGCTTCCAGTCCCTCTAGGTTTATGTCCAGATCGTAATGCAATCTTCGCAAGCTTTCAAAATCTGAAATAGCATCACAATGCACATATTGGGTTTCTTCCACGGTAATAATTTCTATAAGTCCGCTTTCGTGTAATGAATGCACAAAAGTGCTTTCTACCCGGTACTTTGCGCAAATCTCATTGGTGGGTATTAAATCTTCTAAATTCATGAGCGTAATTTTTGAAGTTCTTTAAATAATTCTTTTTCACGAGTACTTAAATTATCGGGCATTTTTACATTGTAGGTAATTATTAAGTCTCCAAACTGATTCTCTTTTTTGTACTTAGGAAAACCTTTGCCTTTTAATTTCACTTTGGTTCCGGTTTGGGTCTCGGGTTTCACTTTTAATTTCACTTTTCCATTAAAAGTATCCACGGTAATTTCTCCCCCCAGTAAGGCGGTATATAAATCCAGGTCTACCTGGCTAAACAAATGCTCTTTTTCACGTTTAAATTTGGTGTTATTTATAATATTAAAGGTAATATAGAGATCGCCTTTTGGCCCGCCCTGAACGCCGGGACCGCCGTGTCCTTTAATTTTAATGGTTTGTCCGTTTTCAACACCTGCAGGAATTGTAAGCCTAATGCTCTTTCTGTTTACACTAAGAGTTTGTTTGTGGCTGGTGTATACGTCGCTTAATTTTAGTTGAAGCTCGGCATTAAAATCCTGACCTTTAAAATGATGGCCGCGACCTGAACCATGGGCCCTCGCCCTACTGCCAAACATTTCCTCAAAAAAATCTGAAAAAGTATCTTCGTCAAAATTTCCCGAATAGGAATAACTTCCCTGGCCGCCTCCAAACCCGCCGCCGGTATAGGTTCTGCCGCCGGAGGCTTGTTGCTGTTTTTGGGCTTCTTCATAGGCATCGGCGTGTTGCCAATCTTTTCCGTATTGGTCGTATTTTTTTCGTTTTTCAGGATCGCTCAACACCTCGTTGGCTTCATTTATCTGCTGAAACCTTAGCTGTGCTTCTTTATTATTGGGGTTGAGGTCTGGATGATACTTTCGGGCCAGTTTACGATAAGCTTTTTTAATATCGGCATGGCTGGCAGATTTGTCTAATTCCAATAATTTGTAATAGTCTATAAAATCCATAAAATTTTATGTTGAAATTATATCTCCTGAAATTACTAAAAAGCTGGCTTACTTTCCATTAAGTTTTTGTGAAATAAGGTGTGTCGCATTAGCAAGGGAAATGCTGGGATTATTCTTTCTTTTGTAAATCTTTTGTGATTTTTATAAGAAATAATATTCGAAAATACAGGTTTTAATAGCTGAAAAAGAGTTGGTTATTGGTTTTTGGGCTTCAATTTTACAGGTGATTTATTAAGCGTTTTCCAAAATTTTTACTGTTGAAATTAAATTGTAGTTATTGCTGGGTTTATTTTTTAATATGAAGTTAATTTATGTTTTTTGATTTTCATTTGTAATCAAATGTGATTTATTAGCTTTTTTTATGAAATATTAGTTCAATATTTGTTTCAACATTAATACTTAAAACTTTAAAATTGTGTGTGGAATTGTTTGTGCTTTCGATTTAAAAGCAAGGTCTGAAGATTTAAGACCTCAGATATTAGAAATGGCTAAAAGTTTAAGGCATCGTGGCCCGGACTGGAGTGGAATTTATAGTGATGAAAAAGCTATTTTGGCGCATGAGCGACTGGCCATTGTAGATCCTATTTCTGGAGGACAGCCTTTACTGTCTGAAGATAAGCAGCTTGTACTTGCTGCGAATGGGGAAATCTATAACCATAAAGATTTAAGAAGTCAATTTCCAAATTATAATTTTCAAACAGAATCTGATTGCGAGGTTATTCTTGCGCTTTATAAAGAGAAAGGCGATAGCTTTTTAGATGAATTAAACGGGATCTTTGGTTTTGCTATCTATGATGCCGAAAATGATGAGTATCTTATTGCTCGCGACCATATGGGGATTATTCCTTTATACATAGGTTGGGATCAAAATGGAACTTTTTATGTGGCTTCAGAATTAAAAGCTTTGGAAGGGAAATGTGCTAAGATTGAATTATTTCCTCCGGGGCATTATCTATCAAGTAAGAAAGAAGGTTTTCAAAAGTGGTATGAGCGTGACTGGATGGAGTATGATGCCGTAAAGGATAATGAAACCAGTATTGAAGATTTAAAGGAGGCTCTTGAAAGAGCGGTGCACCGTCAATTAATGAGTGATGTACCGTATGGTGTATTGCTTTCGGGTGGCTTAGATTCTTCAATTACTTCAGCAGTTGCTAAACTGTATGCTGAAAAAAGGATAGAGAGCGACGATAAAGATGCGGCCTGGTACCCAAGATTACACTCTTTTGCCATTGGCTTAGAGGGATCGCCAGACCTTGCTGCTGCTCAAAAAGTAGCCGATCATTTAGATACAGTACATCATGAGGTGAAATTTACCATTCAAGAAGGTTTGGATGCTATTAAAGATGTAATTTACCATTTAGAAACTTATGATGTAACTACTATTAGAGCGTCTACGCCTATGTATTTAATGGCTAGAACTATTAAATCTTTGGGGATTAAGATGGTGCTTTCGGGTGAAGGATCTGATGAATTGTTTGGTGGGTATCTTTACTTCCATAAGGCTCCCAATGCTAAAGAATTTCACGAAGAGACCGTTAGAAAATTAGATAAATTACATCAATATGATTGTTTGCGGGCAAATAAATCTCTTTCTGCCTGGGGAATTGAAGGACGTGTTCCGTTCCTGGACAAAGAGTTTATGGATGTGGCCATGAGAATAAACCCTAAGGATAAGATGATTACCGGCGAACGCATTGAAAAATGGGTGCTAAGAAAGGCATTTGAAGATTATTTGCCAGAAAGTGTAGCCTGGAGACAAAAAGAACAATTTTCTGACGGGGTTGGTTATAGTTGGATAGATACTCTTAAAGAATTGGTGAATGCAGAGGTAAGTGATGAACAGCTTGAAAATGCACACTTTAAATTCCCAATTCAGCCACCATCTAGCAAGGAAGAATATTATTACCGTACTATTTTTGCGAATCATTTTCCAAGCGATGCCGCAGCAAAATCGGTACCTTCTGTACCTTCTGTAGCTTGCAGTACTCCAACTGCCTTAGAGTGGGATGAGTCTTTTAAAAATATGAACGATCCATCGGGTAGAGCAGTAGCCAATGTTCACTCCGATAGTTATTAAAAGATTGGTAAATCCAATTGAAACTTAGGTTTTATTGGCACAGTCAAATAATATAATACCTCGAAGTTTGCCTCGAGATAGTTTACTAAAAAGCTACCTGAATCCAGGTAGCTTTTTTATTGGTACGCCTAAGAGTGTAATGTCCCGAAGTAGTTTACGAAGTTTTTACCCGGTAGTTCAGATTTAAACATTACCGATCTTCGTTGGGTGATTTAATCTTAACATAGTTTGTGAATTGTGGAAGCGGCATCTCTTTGAATTCTACCAAAAAACTGCATTTACTTTATGAGACATATTGGTTAGCTAAAGGTTTTAGCTCTTGGTAATATAGGAAATGCAAATAATGATATTCAACAAAATTATCGCTTACTTATATTTATTCTAAATAGCCCTATAAACAGGCTTGAAAGTTTGTCAGTAAGTGATTTGCAGTGTATTTTTGCTGTTAAATTTCTATAAAATTATCAAACCAATGGGTGGATTTCTAAATTCAACCATAGCAAGAAAATTTGCTATGGCCTTATCGGGACTATTTCTGGTCTTATTTTTAGCTCAGCATTTTAGCATCAATTTTATTTCGGTATTTAGTAAAGACGTATTTAATGAGGTTTCCCACTTTATGGGGACCAACTTCTTTGTGCAGGCTTTATTGCAACCCATATTGATTTTTGGGGTAATTTTCCATTTTATAATGGGTTTTGTCCTGGAGGCGAAAAACCGTGGAGCAAGAAACGTTAAGTATGTTAAGTTTGCCGGAAATGAGAACTCAAGTTGGGTATCAAGAAATATGATTTACTCAGGCCTTGTAGTTTTAGCTTTTTTAGCACTTCACTTCTACGATTTTTGGTTTCCGGAAATGATACACAAATACGTAGAGTCTCATCCCGAAGATGCAACTCGTTATTACGGTGAGTTGGTTGCGAAATTCGAAAGCCCGGTTAGAACAATATTATACGTGGTTTCATTTGTATTTTTGGCCCTACACCTTTATCATGGGTTTTCTTCTTCTTTTCAGTCTATGGGATGGAGAAATAAATATGCCAAAGGACTTAGAGGATTCACCAAAGCTTATGCAATCGTTATACCGCTAGGATTTATTTTTATAGCCCTTTTTCACTATATTAATAACCTTTAATAAGTAAGATTTATGTCAGTTTTAGATTCAAAAATACCTAAAGGGCCTCTAGCAGAGAAGTGGACCAATCATAAAAACAATATCGATCTTGTTAACCCTGCCAACAAGCGTAATATAGACGTTATTGTAGTAGGAACAGGACTTGCAGGAGGAGCTGCAGCTGCAACCCTTGCAGAGTTAGGTTATAATGTAAAAACATTTTGTTATCAGGATTCTCCAAGACGTGCACACTCTATTGCGGCTCAGGGAGGAATTAACGCCTCTAAGAATTACCAGGGCGATGGAGATTCAGATTATCGCTTGTTTTACGATACCGTAAAAGGTGGTGATTACCGCTCTCGTGAAGCAAACGTTTACCGTCTTGCCGAGGTGTCAGGAAATATTATAGATCAATGTGTGGCACAGGGAGTTCCTTTTGCCCGCGAATATGGTGGTTATCTTGACAACCGTTCTTTTGGAGGAGTATTGGTATCCCGTACTTTTTACGCAAAAGGGCAAACAGGACAACAGTTGTTGCTGGGAGCATATTCGGCAATGAACCGCCAAATTAACCGTGGGAAAATCAAGCCTTATAACCGTCACGAAATGATGGATTTGGTATTGGTAGGCGGTAAAGCGCGTGGAATAATTGCCAGAAATATGGTTACCGGCGAGATTGAGCGCCACTCGGCACACGCCGTGGTATTGGCTTCCGGTGGTTACGGAAATGTATTCTTCCTTTCTACAAATGCGATGGGAAGTAACGTAACAGCTGCATGGAGAGCACACCGTAGAGGAGCTTATTTTGCCAACCCTTGTTATACACAAATTCACCCAACCTGTATTCCGGTTTCCGGAGATCATCAGTCTAAATTAACATTGATGTCTGAGTCTCTTAGGAATGATGGACGAATTTGGGTGCCTAAGAAAAAAGAAGATGCTGAGGCTATAAGGGCAGGGAAGAAAAAACCGACCGAGCTTTCAGAAGAAGAAAGAGATTACTATTTAGAGCGTCGCTATCCTGCCTTTGGTAACCTTGTACCACGTGATGTGGCTTCAAGAGCGGCTAAAGAGCGTTGTGATGCCGGTTTTGGAGTTAATAAAACCGGGCAGGCAGTATTTCTTGATTTCTCTAGTGCTATTGAACGCTACGGAAAAGAAAAAGCTTTTACTTCGGGACATAAAAACCCTTCGAAAGAAGAAGTTACAAAACTTGGAAAAGAAGTTGTGGCTGCAAAATATGGAAACCTCTTCGATATGTATAACAAGATCGTAGACCAGAACCCATATGAAACCCCAATGATGATATACCCGGCTGTTCACTATACTATGGGTGGTCTTTGGGTAGATTATAACCTGCAAACAACCATTCCCGGTTGCTATGCTGCAGGAGAAGCCAACTTCTCTGACCATGGCGCCAATAGGCTTGGTGCTTCGGCATTAATGCAAGGTTTGGCAGATGGTTATTTCGTGCTGCCTTATACTATTGGTAATTATTTATCTGATGATATTCGTACCGGAGCAATTTCTACAGATTCTCCTGAATTTGAGGAAACCGAAAAGGCCGTAAAAGAACGTATCGAGAAGTTAATGAATGCCAACGGAAACAAATCTGTAGATTCCTATCATAAGGAATTAGGTTTGATTATGTGGAACAAATGCGGAATGGCTCGTAATGAAAAGGGATTAAAGGAAGCTGTTGAAGAAATTGCTGCTTTAAGAGAAGATTTCTGGAAGAATGTAAAAGTTCCCGGAAGTGCTACTTCTAAGAACGCAGAACTTGAAAAGGCCGGACGTGTGGCAGATTTCCTTGAGTTAGGTGAGTTATTTGCTAAAGATGCTTTGCATAGAAACGAATCTTGTGGAGGGCATTTTAGGGAAGAATACCAAACCGAAGAGGGAGAAGCATTAAGGGACGATGAAAACTTTAAATATGTTGCTGCCTGGGAATATAAAGGAAAACCCGCAGATGCAGTTCTTCACAAAGAAGACCTGGTATTTGAAAATATAGAATTGAAAACAAGAAGTTACAAGTAAGTTCATAGTGAATGGTTAATTGTTAATGGAAAAGATAAAATCATTCGAAGATTTAGTCTGCTGGCAAAAAGGTAGGGCTATTCGAATGGAGATTTCTCAACTTATTAAACAATTTCCTGCTGAAGAAAAATTTGAATTGGTTTCCCAAATGAGAAGGGCTTCTCGATCGGTAACTCATAATTTAGCTGAAGGGTATGGAAGATTTCATTTTAAGGAAAATATCCAGTTCTGTAGAGTTTCCAGAGGCTCGCTTTATGAAATAAAGGATCAGTTAATCACTGCACTGGATGAACAGTATATTGACGAGAAAAAATTTGAAAAATTAAAGAAAAAAGTTGAAGAAGGAATAGTTGTTTTGAATGGCTATATTAATTATCTGAAAAAAGCAGATAAATCCTATTAACTTTTAACACTTAACTTTTAACGATTATGAAGTTAACACTTAAAATATGGCGTCAGGAAAGTGCCACGGCTAAAGGAAAAATGGTAGATTATCCTATAGATGGGATAGACGGGGATATGTCTTTTCTTGAAATGCTGGATATACTTAACGAGCAGTTGGTAGAGAAAGGAGAAGATACTATTCAGTTTGATCACGATTGTCGTGAAGGAATTTGTGGTTCTTGTTCACTCCAAATTAATGGAGAGCCTCACGGGCCTGATAAACTAATCGCTACCTGCCAGTTGCATATGCGTTCTTTTAAGGATGGAGATACTATTTATATAGAACCATTTAGAGCCAAGGCGTTTCCGGTAGTAAAAGATCTTATTGTAGACAGGAGTGCTTTTGACCGAATTCAGCAGGCCTGGGGTTATGTTTCGGTAAATACATCAGGAAACACCGTAGATGCCAACACGATTCCGGTAGAAAAAGAAAAAGCCGATGAGTCTTTTAACGCAGCAACCTGTATTGGCTGTGGAGCTTGTGTAGCGGCTTGTAAAAATGCAAGTGCTATGCTTTTCACTTCGGCAAAAGTTTCTCAATATGCCTTGCTACCTCAGGGTCAGGTAGAAGCTACTGAGCGTGTTCAGGCCATGGTTAGGCAAATGGACGAGGAAGGTTTTGGAAACTGTAGTAATACGGGAGCTTGTGAAATTGAATGTCCAAAAGGAATTTCTTTAGACAATATTGCACGTATGAACCGTGAATATCTTTCGGCCAGTACCAAAGGATAAAACTTCCTTAAATAAGAACAAATCAATCCCAAATTCTTTTCGAATTTGGGATTTTTTATGCAACTTATTTGAAAATTGACTACATGCCAAATTTTAAAAACCTTCCCTCAAAACTTCCAGCCGGGAAAACCAGTATATTTTCGGTAATGAGTGGGCTTGCAAGAAAGCATAAAGCCATAGATCTCTCTCAAGGTTTCCCAAATTTTGAAACCGATACTTATTTAAAAGACTTGGTTTGTAAAGCGATGAAAGATGGCTATAACCAATATCCGCCAATGAGTGGTATCCCGGAGTTGCGAGAGCAAATAGTTTCTAAAATTGAAAATCTCTACGGCAAGAAATACGATGATGTTTCAGAAATTGTTTTTACTGCTGGTGCAACCCAGGCTTTATATTGCGCTATAACTGCTTTTGTACACCCCGGTGATGAGGTGATTGTTTTTAAACCGGCTTACGATTCTTACGAACCCGATATTAAACTAGCCGGAGGAAAACCTGTTTTAGTAGAACTAAAAGGAAAAGATTTTAAAATAGACTGGCAGGAAGTTGAGGCAAAAATCACTTCCAAAACTAGGATGATCATAATTAATACTCCACATAACCCCACAGGTACGGTACTTTCAAAAGGTGATATGCAGCGGCTGGAAGCATTGCTTAAAAATACCAATATTATCTTATTAAGTGATGAAGTTTATGAGCACCTTATCTACGATGATGAAGTACATGAAAGTGCGTCAAAATTCCCTGGTTTAGCTGAAAGAGCGATTATTTGTGCTTCTTTTGGGAAAACTTTTCATAATACCGGTTGGAAAATGGGCTACTGCGTTGCTCCCGAAGTTTTAATGAAAGAAATCATAAAACTTCACCAGGCTACCGTATTTTGTGTAAATCATCCTATGCAGCATGCTTTTGCAGAGTACCTGAAAAAACCTGAGCATTACCTGCAATTAGGTGATTTTTATCAGCAAAAACGGGATAAATTTTTCGACTTAATGCAAGGTTCAGGTTTTAAAGGAACTCCTTCCAAAGGAACCTATTTCCAGGTAATGGATTATTCAAAAATCACCCATGAGCCTGATGTTGATTTTGCAAGACGATTAATTACCGAACATGGACTTGCTACCATACCGGTTTCTGTATTTCATAAAAATGGAAAAGATCATAAACAGCTGCGTTTCTGCTTTGCCAAAACAGACGAAACCCTGGAAAAAGCAGCTGAGATTTTACATAAATTATAACACCAGGTTTGTCTGAAAAGCCTGATTACGTCAAGCTGAACTCGTTTCAACTTCTATCTTGTTTTTAATTATCAACATTTTAGATCCCCGGAAAAATAATCGGGGCAGGCTCTGAAATAACTTCAGAATGCCGATTTTTTAATTACGTTACTCAAATAAACCAATGACTATAAACCTCCAAAACCAAAGCTTTGAACTCCATCCAAGCGGTACTGCTTTGTGGAAGGAGCAAGAAATTCTCCTTATTAGCGATGTTCATTTAGGGAAGATTTCGCATTTTAGGAAATTTGGAAGTGCTGTGCCTCATAAGGCAATTCACGCAAATTTTTTGAGATTAAGCGAAGTTGTAGGAAAGTTTCAGCCCAAAGTTGTTTGTTTTTTAGGCGATCTTTTTCATAGTGATCTTAATAGTGAATGGAAATTATTTGAAGACTGGCTTGGGTTTGTAGAAGCTAAGGTGATTCTAATAGCTGGTAATCACGATATAATTTCTCCATTAAAATATGAAGAATTGGGTGTGGAAATTCATTCAGAATGGCAATTGAAAGATTTTTTACTTACGCATCACCCCGAAACCAGGGAAGGTTTCTTTAACCTGTGCGGTCATGTTCACCCGGCCTATAAACTTAACGGAAAAGGAAAGCAAAGCCTCAAACTGCCCTGTTTTTTCCGAAAAATAGATCAATTTATTTTTCCTGCTTTTGGCGAATTTACAGGGAATTTTTTGATGAAGCTAAATGATGGGGAAAAAGCATACGCGATTACACAAAATGAAGTAATTTTAATAGAAAACACCTAAAAATGGAAAAACGACTTGCAATATTGAACTTTATCTCGGTAATCCTAATCATTGCAGTGAGCTATATTTCCCAAACAGGAATTATTAATGGCAATACAATGGGAAGTCTTAGCGCCGAATATTACAACCTTTTTACTCCGGCAGGTTATGCTTTTGCTATTTGGGGAATAATCTTTCTTTCGCTTTTGGCCTTTTCCGGATATCAGGTTTATCAGGCCTTTTCAGCTAAAGAAGATTTAAAGTTTTTAAGGGATTCAGGTTATTGGTTTTTAACTGCCAACCTGGCCAATGCCGGCTGGGTACTTGTTTGGTTGTATGAGTTTACCGGAATCTCGGTCTTGTTCATGTTTTTAATCCTTTTTGCACTAATAAAGGTGATTTTGAACACCAATATGGAGCGTTGGGATGCTCCCCTAAAAATTCTGGCGTTTAGCTGGTGGCCTATTTGTCTTTATTCGGGTTGGATAGCTGTGGCCAGTATTGCTAATGTTTCAGCTTATTTAGCTAAAATTGAATGGACGGCACCTTTTTTTGGAGAGGAAATTTGGACGGTTGTGATGATTGTTGTGGCGACTTTTCTAAACATTGCAATCATTTGGCGAAGAAATATGCGTGAATTTGCCGCTGTTGGGGTTTGGGCATTGGTTGCAATCTATTTTAGGCATTATGGGGAGTTTCCCCTCATTGCTTATTCAGCTTTAATAGGTGCAATTGCCATTTTTTCAAATATTATTTACCACGGTTGGTTGAATAAAGAGACAAACCCGATGTATAAATTAATTAAGCGCGATTAACTAACAATCTTTAGCTGTTTGCGAGAGATTTTTACACCATTCCCTTTATATCACTTCCCCAACTGGGATACGTGAAAATCATCTTTTTTAAAGTCTCACAATCCAGTTTGCCACACATAGCCATTACAAACATATTGATGATTTCTGAAGCTTCAGGGCCAACCAGGTGAGCCCCAATTACAAGTCCGGTTTTATTGTCTACTAATGTTTTGTAGGCATATATTTTTTCATTGATATGCTTGGGATTAAACCAATCTGGAACCAATTTATGCTCTAGAGTATAATCGTAGCCCTGTTCTTTTGCTTCTTTTTCTAAAAGCCCCACCGAAGCTAATTTGGGGAGGGTAAATACCACGGTAGGTTGAGGCGGAAAATCTGTTTTTTTAGATGCTTTTTCGTTTAGAAGATTTGCTGCAACAATCTTCGATTCCTGCGAAGAAAGTGGGGTTAGCGGTAAGCCGGGACTTGCCGAAACATCACCACAGGCATACACATTCTCGTTGGTGGTATTTTGAAGAAATTCGTTCACAGTAATCCCTTTGTTGCTAAAAGCGACCTCGCCTTTTTCCAGTGCTAAATCGTCTATAGATGGTACACGACCCGCAGTATTAAAAACTATTTCGGCTTTTGCTGAAATTTCTTTTCCATCTTGCATCGCCTTCACCCTAAAGTTCTTTTGTAGTTTTTCAATTTCATTTACTTCAGCATTAAAAATAAATTCGATGCCCAGGTCTTCTTTTGAAACCTGTTGAATATAGTTTACCATATCTTTATCGAAGTTGGAAAGTGGTCGCGGTGCAAAATCCATCATCGTAACTTTCACCCCAAATCTTGCAGCAATATGGGCAAATTCCATCCCAATATAGCCGGCACCTATAAAAAGCATGGTTTTCGGTAATTTTTCTAATTTCAGGAAGTCTTCACTTAATAGCACATGTTCTTCCCCGGGTATTTTTAAAGGCATCGGTTTTTGGCCGGTGGCGATTACAATTTTATCGGCTGTTACCGTTTTTCCTTCTACCGAAAGTGTGTTTTTATCTAAAAATCTTGGGGACTGATGATACATTTTTATGCCCAAACCGGTAAGATCTTTTTCGGTAGCGGCAGGAATGGCATCTACAAAAGTTTCTTTAAATGCCATAAGTTCGCTCCAGCTTACCTGAGGTGTTTTTGTAATTCCCTTTCCTTTCATTTTTTGAGCCCTATCGATAATTTCGGTAAAGCCTACTAAAACTTTTTTAGGATCGCAACCCCTGTTAGGGCAGGTGCCGCCATATTCCCTATTATCGGCTATAGCTACTTTCCACCCGGCTTTTGCACAGTCTTTGGCCACGCCTTTGCCTGCGGTTCCTGTTCCTATTACAAATACATCAAAATGCTCAAATCCCATAATAATTATTTATCATAGCAAATTAGCCATCTTCAGTTGCATTTGCTGTTATGGAAATGGTAAAAGTGGAAAATGGATGAAACTTTAAAAGTTCTAAAGTATAAAATTTGTAATTTTATATTATCAATAACATTCTGATTATGGAAACAATAGCGTTAAAAAAAACGGTCCTGAAATATGTTGAAGAAGCAGATGAACGTCTATTAGAAATGATGCTTTCTCTCGCCGAAAGTTATGAAAATAACGACTCTTCAGTTCTCTCCGAATCAGATTACCAGGAAATGGATAAGCGTAGGTTGAATCATCTAAAAGAGAAAAGTGAATCCTATTCCTGGGAAGAAGTGCAGCAAAGAGCTAAAAATTCTTTGAAGAAATGACTTTTAAACTTATAATTAAAGAGGAAGCTCAGTTAGAAGTAATGGAAGCTTTTCTTTATTATGAGCGAAAACAAAATGGGCTGGGCGATTTGTTTTTAGATCATCTTACTTCTTATTTTAGGTGGATTAGAAATTATCTGCTTCATTTTTCGCAAAAAAGAAAACCATTTAGGGAAGCTGTAGTTAAGCGTTTCCCGTATATTATTATCTACGAAGTTCTGGAAAGTGAGGTAATTGTTTATTCTGTGTTTAATACATGGCAAGATCCCGCAAAGAAAAAAGTATAAACCCACTAACGTTAAAAAAATGTTGAGAGGTTGCGGGACAATGTTTCTGCAATTATCTTTGCGCCAATGAGTACATCTATGATCGCCCAGAGCTTTGCACAATCCCCGCAACAGCAGGAATTGAGGAAATCCCTTGCCTCTTTCGACTCTGCTCAGGAGGACAAAAAAGAAAAAATTAGAACTAAAATTCAATTAAAAGGTCTTGTTGGTTCTGCCTTTTCTTTCGCTGCTGCTAATGCATTTAAAGAGGCAGAAAAACCCTTTTTGCTAATTTTTAATGATAAGGAAGAAGCCGCTTATTATCTTAACGATCTCGAGCAATTGGTTGGAGAAAAAAACGTGCTTTTTTATCCCGGCAGTTACCGGCGCCCATATCAAATTGAAGAAACCGATAATGCAAATGTACTTTTAAGGGCCGAGGTTTTAAACCGAATTAATTCACGAAAGAAACCGGCGATTGTTGTTACCTATCCTGACGCTTTATTTGAAAAAGTAGTAACCCGCAAAGAGCTGGATCGCAGTACCCTTAAAATATCTGTTGAAGACGAACTTTCTATAGATTTTGTAAATGAAGTACTTTTTGAATACAAATTTAAGCGAGTAGATTTTGTAACCGAACCGGGAGAATTCTCTGTGCGTGGAGGGATTATAGATGTTTTTTCCTTTAGTAACGACGAGCCCTACCGTATCGAGTTTTTTGGAGACGAGGTAGATAGCATTCGAAGCTTTGATGTAGAGACCCAACTTTCTACAGATAAAGTGAAGAAAATTTCGGTAATGCCTAATGTTGAAAACAAGCACCTGGACGAAATCAGGGAGAGTTTTCTAAAATATATTGCTGAAAATACAGTGGTTTTTGTAAAAAACCTTGATTTGCTTACAGCACAGGCCGATAAACTTTTTGGTAAGGCCGAAGAAGCTTTTCAAAAACTCTCTGAAGAAGTGAAACACAGCGAGCCCAAAGAGCTGTTCTGTAACGGACAGTTAATTAAAAGTCAGTTGGAGCTCTTTTCTGTGGTAGAATTGAGTAACCAGGCGTATCTAGAGCCTCAAAAAAGTATAGAATTTCAAACAACACCTCAGCCTTCGTTCAATAAGCAATTCGATTTACTCATTGATAACTTAATTGAAAACCAGGAAAACGGGTACACCAATTATATTTTCTGTGTAAGTGAACAGCAAGCCAAACGTTTTCACGATATCTTCGACGACCAGGACCGTATCGTGAAATATCAAACCGTCGCTTTGTCTTTGTTCCAGGGTTTTATAGATGAAACCGGAAAAAATATTTGCTATACAGATCACCAGATTTTTGAGCGCTATCATAAGTTTCATCTAAAGAATGGCTATGCCAAAAAACAGGCAATTACCATCAAGGAATTGAGTAATCTTGAAGTAGGCGATTATGTTACTCATATTGATCACGGAATTGGGAAGTTTGGAGGCCTGCAAAAAATTGATGTAGAAGGAAAGAAGCAGGAAGCCATTAAGCTTTTTTACGGTGAGCGTGATATTTTATATCTCAGCATCCATTCCTTACATAAAATCTCAAAGTATAACGGGAAGGATGGTAAGGAGCCCAAAATCTTTAAATTGGGAAGTAATGCCTGGAAGAAACTTAAGCAAAAGACCAAAGCCCGGGTTAAGCATATTGCTTATAATTTAATTGAACTGTATGCAAAACGCCGATTGCAAAAAGGATTTGCATTTGGCCCCGATTCTTATTTACAACACGAGCTGGAAGCCTCTTTTATGTATGAAGATACCCCAGACCAAAGTACTGCCACCCAGGCGGTGAAAGAAGATATGGAAAGCGAACGGCCCATGGATAGGTTGGTTTGTGGCGATGTTGGATTTGGAAAAACAGAGGTGGCCATTCGGGCAGCTTTTAAAGCCGTAGACAACGGCAAGCAGGTGGCAGTTTTAGTACCCACCACCATATTGGCTTTTCAACATCATGAAACTTTTTCAGAACGTTTAAAAGATTTTCCGGTCACCGTAGATTATTTAAATAGGTTTAGAACAGCCAAAGAACGTAGGGAAACCCTCGCAGATCTCGAAAGTGGAAAAGTAGATATTATAATTGGTACGCACCAATTAGTAAACAAAGCTGTAAAATTTAAGGATCTCGGACTTTTAATTGTAGATGAAGAACAGAAATTCGGGGTGTCGGTAAAAGATAAACTAAAAACTATAAAGGAAAACGTAGATACCTTAACCTTAACGGCAACGCCTATTCCGCGAACGCTTCAGTTTAGTTTAATGGCAGCAAGAGATTTATCTACCATAACTACCCCTCCGCCCAACAGGTACCCAATAGAAACCAATGTGATACGGTTTTCCGAAGAAACTATTCGGGATGCTGTTTCTTATGAAATTCAGCGGGGCGGACAGGTTTTCTTTATCCATAACAGGATTGAAAACATTAAGGAAGTTGCCGGGATGATTCAGCGTGTAGTGCCCGATGCTAAGATTGGTGTGGGACATGGGCAAATGGAAGGTAAGAAGCTGGAAAAGTTGATGTTGAGTTTTATAAACGGCGAATTTGATGTTTTGGTCTCTACCACTATTGTAGAAAGTGGACTGGATGTAACCAATGCAAATACTATCTTTATTAATAACGCCAACAACTTTGGAGTTTCAGATCTTCACCAAATGCGGGGGAGGGTAGGCCGAAGCAATAAAAAGGCTTTTTGCTACTTTATAACGCCGCCATATTCAGTAATGACCGAAGATGCCCGGAAACGAATGAGCGCACTGGAACAGTTTTCAGATCTTGGGAGTGGGATAAATATCGCGATGAAAGATTTGGAAATTCGGGGTGCTGGAGATTTACTGGGCGGTGAGCAAAGCGGGTTTATCAATGAAATAGGTTTTGATACTTACCAAAAAATCCTAAATGAGGCGATTGAAGAATTAAAAGAAAATGAGTTCCAGGAATTGTATAACGAAGCAGAAAACATAGAGGATAAAACCTTTGTAAAGGATACGCAAATAGATACCGATTTTGAGATTTTATTCCCTGATGATTATATCAATAATATTACAGAAAGACTAAATTTATATACGCAGCTTAATAAAATCACTTCGGAAGAAGAATTGCTAAAATTTGAAGCTGAACTTGTAGATCGTTTTGGAGAATTACCGGCACAGGCAGTAGATTTATTGAATAGTGTACGTATAAAATGGATTGCCGCTGCTATAGGTATAGAAAAAATTATCCTAAAACAAGGCAAGCTGGTGGGCTACTTTATTTCCGATCAACAATCCAGATTTTATCAAACCAAAACTTTTACCAGAGTGTTGCAATATGTGCAATCCCATAGGCATAAATGTACTATGAAGGAGAAGAAAACCAGAAATGGCCTGAGATTACTCTTAACTTTTGATAAAATTACTTCTATTGAAAGTGCATTAAAAGTTTTGGAACCTTTAGACTTTAGGGCGAAAGAAGAAGAGGTAGAGAAAGCTTCTTAGCGTCAAAATTTAAGTTGGAGTATTCTTTTTTATGGAGAATTGGGATAGCCCGGGGTGGCTGAACCCTTCCGTAATTCCACCTTTCCTTAGAAAGGGAAGGAGCTTTAGTTTTGTTTTCTTTATTTGGACCCTGTTTCATCGACGATATTTTATTTTAATCATAGACCTGTTTTTTGGCCAAATTTTTAATTTAAGCTTCCCTTCTTTTTAAGGAGGGGTGGCCGATAGGCCGGGGTGGTTAAGAACTTCCCACATTCTGAACTTGTTTTCGCAATCTATGCTGTTAAATAGTTCCCTTAAACTCATAATCTAAAACTTCCTTCAAATTTACCGAGCTAATCTTTTTTCCTTTAGAAATTCCATTTTGGTCAAAGTCGGGAATATTTAAATTCTTTTCCTTTGCGGTTTTCGTGTAATAATCTTCTTTGGTTGGATGGTCGGGATAAGCAGCGTTAAAGATCTTTCCCCAGGCTTCTTTTTTGATGATCTGGTTTATAATTTCAATACAATCTATCTGTTGAATAAGATTAATAGGTGCCTTTGGGTTTTTAATGCCGGTTTTATTCGCAAGAAAATTTACAGGATGCCTTCCCGGGCCAATTAAACCCCCAAACCGAATGACGGTGGTTTGAAAATGCTTATTTTTTAATACCATTTTTTCAGAAGAAATTAGTTGTTTCGCCGCTTCTGAAATTCCGTTGGCTTCATTTTCCTCGGTATATTCCGGTATATCTTCTTCATCTTTATAAACTGAAGTAGAGCTTACAAAAAGCACTTTTTCAATAGGAGATTTTTCAATATAATCAATGATTCGCCCAATTTTTCCTACGAAATCGGCTTTGGGATCGCTGCGTAATCCCGGCGGAATATCAATAATTAAAATTTCAGAATGGGCAAGGAAAGAAGTAAGGTCTCCCTGGATACCTTCTGTAAAAATTTTAATCTGATAAGGTGTAATCCCGGCTTCCCGTAGCTTTTGCATTTTTTCCCTGCCGGTTACCGAGCCTTTTACAGTATGCTCTTCTTTTAGTTTTTTTGCTAGTGGCAATCCCAGCCAACCGGTTCCTAGTATAGATATATTCATAATTAATAGTTCTCTTGATAGGCTATTTGAAGATTGATGGAACGTCATCCTGAATTATTTTCAGGATCTAATTTGTTTTAAACTAAGAACATGTTAGAAGCTGAAACAAGCCCACCTAAACACACGGGCAAGTTTAGCTTGACGAAACCTGGAAAATATTTAAACAATTTTAATGATCTTAAAAAATATTCGTGTATTCGGGGCAAAAAACCACTTAACCCAAAGCTACAAAACCAAATTCTACTCAGGACTTATGGTTTTCTTAAAAATTACAGCATCATTTAGTACAAAGGGTCTCGGAATCATAGTCTCTGGCCTTGGTTTTACATTTAAAGCTTCATTTTCAAGTAAATCGTAGCTAGACTCATAAAGTGTAAATTGAGGTTTTTTATCCTTCTTTAAACTGAATTCCAATTGTAAAGTATCCCTGCCTGAAACGTGATAAGTTAAAATCCGGTTGTGCCATCTTCGGGTATGAATATGAAATTTATTATTGCCAAGTGCCACCGAATCAGCCTCAAGCCCGTTTACCTTAAAACTTTCAAAATCTGTTTCCCTATCAGCAAAGAGTTCTATTCTCCCGGCATTGCGGTTGGTAGCTATTTTTAGGGAATAGGAGTTAAAGGCCGGGGTAGAATCGGTTTGTTTCCAAATTATGCCGGGCGATTTCAGTTTAATTTTTGGTGCACTGTTACGCCAGGTGAAATTTGATTTGTATTTACTGCTAAATGTGTTGTTTTCGGAAGGAGCAATTAGAGGCTCTTTTCCAAAGTATAAAGCCGTCCATTCATCGGGCATTTTATCGTATGAATACCAATTGGTTTTATCCTTATCGGCATCAAAAAGATACACCAGGGAATTGGGTTTTGGATGTTCTTTGGTGAAATCGGCTTTAAAATGAGCGGTAATTAAAAGGATATTAAACAGAAGAAAGAAGAATACCGCAATTTTTTTATTACTCTTAAAATAGGCGAAAACCGGCAATAAAAGTTGGAACAATAATACGCTAAGCAAAGCCGAAACAAATAAGATTTTTAAGCCTAAAGCTACCGGGAACATTTTTATAAAGGGTGCCAAAATAAAGATAGCCGGAAGGCTTAAGAAAGCCATCAACAATGAGTTAGGCGATTCTTGCCGTAGCATTATAAAAAATTGTAACAAGGCAAATAGGCCGGGGATAATAAAATAGGCCGCACCTTTTAAAAAGAAAGCGAGTAAAGTACAAAGCAGTAGCCAGAAGAATAGGGGGGTAACAAATAGATTTGCCTTGTTTTCTATATGTCGAAATCGAAAATAGCTAAAAAAGGCAATCAATAAACTTAGTGAAACAAATGCAGCGATATAATAATAGCCGTTATAGGTGAAGCCATGTTCCATCTCTGAATATTCCGGATAGCTGTAGAGGAGAAGCTTCCAAAAAAGAAAAACCAATAGGCCAGAGAAGACAAGGCTTACAATAAAAGGAATATTACTCTTTGCAATCTCTTTAAAATCAAGTTTGTTTTGAGAAAACCCATAAGCCAAGAGACCAAAAAATAAGATAAAAGCCAGAATAAGCATTGGAAAAATCCATGAAAATGGATAACTAATAATTTCCCCGCCAGGAAGATTAAAGAACAATACTTCTTTCTGCGATTTAACTTCATTCAAATTGGCATCTTTGAAATACTGAAGCAATGGCATAAGGTAGCTGCCCTGGTGTGCCAGGCTTTCTTTATCTAAATTTTTGGGAGTGTCTGTTGCGGTATGATAATCAAAATGATCGTCTATAAACGCTAAATTATACCCAGGGATATTGCCTTGTTCACGTAAAACCGTTAGATCTGTATCGTTAGGCAACATTTTATAAACGCTGTAGACCAGTGAATTGGTAACAGGGAATTTGGGATTAGCTTCTTTAAAAGCTTTTATGAGTCCGGCGTTACCTGTGTTGGTTTCCAGAAACATAAAGGAATCGCCCCCACTACCACGAGCTTCAAAATTAAGGGCAAGTTTTGCATCTTTAGCCCAGGGATGGTCTTTTATAAAAAGTTCGGCACCATTTAAACCTAATTCTTCGGCATCGGTAAACAGGATGATAATATCGTTTTTATGGCTTGGGTTTTCGGTTAAAAAAGCGCGTATTCCCTCTAAAATTGTTCCCACACCGCTGCCGGCATCGCTGGCTCCCAATGAAGAATGCGGATTACTATCATAATGCGTCATAATCATTAAAGCCTCACCGTTTCCGTTGCCTTCTATACGGGCCATGATATTTTGAGGGCGAACCAATACGCCATGTTTATTAAGGGTATAATCTTCATGGGTTTGCGCCTGTAAACCCATTTCCTGTAGGCGGGACACAATATAATTTCTAACACGACTATGTGATGCGGTTCCTACGTAATGTGGTTTTTGGGCTATTGCTTCAACGTGTTTAAAAGCGCGTTGGGTTGAAAACGTGTTTTCTAGAGCGTCTTCAGCTTCAATAGTTTTTGGCTGGCTGCTGTAAAAACTAAACCAAATTGCAACAGCAATAAAAATAAATGAGAAAAAACGAGGTATATTTTTCAGCATAATTCAGAAAAGAACAAAAGATTTCACAGGGTTTAAAGATACTTAAGATTTTAAGGAATCGTAGCACCGCTAAGTAAGCTTTCAAAATAATTAAATTTTACCTATATTTAAGTTATTAGTAATCAAAAAATTGGGCTATGGGTATTAAAAGTTTTCAGGGAAAAAGGGCAGCGCCGGAAAAACCGAAAAGCGCGCCTATGTTGGTTAGGGATTATATGAGTACTTCGCTTATAACTTTTAAGGAGCATGAGAATATTATGGATGTTGCCGAAAAACTTACCAAGCATAAGATCTCTGGTGGGTGTGTTGTAGACGATAATAATAGGTTATTGGGTCTTATTTCTGAAGGAGATTGTATGAAACAAATTTCTGACAGCCGGTATTACAATATGCCTTTAGATGATGCTACTGTTGGAAAGCGAATGACTTGCAATGTAGATACCATAGATGCTAATATGAATGTGATGGATGCGGCTAAACTCTTTATTGAAAAGCGTTTTAGACGTTTTCCCATTGTAGAAAACGGAAAGCTGGTTGGGCAAATTAGTCAGAGTGATGTTTTGCGGGCAGCAGTAAAATTAAAAGGAAATAATTGGCACCAGGTTTAATTGCGTTTTACCAGCGCATAAACGTCGTTTTCTAAAGGGAGATAGCCCTGGTTGTACACAAAATAATAGACTTTTCCTGTTTTTGTAGTATAAATACTGGTAATATATTCAAAACTAAAACCACGAGATAGTAATTTATTTTTACGAATCGTGGTTTTTTCGTTTGGATTAAATTCCTCTAAAATGCGGTAATTTTTACGCAGTTGGTTGTTTACATTCCTTACAAGGTTTTTCCTGTCTTTGTTGCGGTTATTGTGATAGGAATTGCGGCAGTAATCGCTGCAGAATTTTTTATCTACACGCCCCACCATTTTTTCGCCACATTCCAAACAGGATTTTTGCATATTAGCTTGATAATCGAGATTTAAACCTTTGAGTAAATTCTCTCTAAGCCTATTTCAAGATAGTTAGTTTACATTAAATATAAGAAAAACCTTATTAAATTCTGAAATTCAGTTTTTTAAGGTTTTTTATTGGTGCCGCCCCCGAGGTAGTTTACTGTTCGTTTTTTTGTATTTCTGCCTGGCGCATGGGCATACTATCTATAATATTGAAGAGTTTTTTTGCTGAAAGCATTTTAGTTTGATCCAGTTTTTTACCGCCGTCTAAACCAATAAGCAATACCCGAAAATCACTTTTTTTACCATTATATGCTTCAAAGAGTTCGGTTGATTTTTTCCAGTTTTTCTCCTTAAAGCCAGTTTTATATTTTTCGGGTAGAATTTGGTAAATCACCAGTTTTCGTTCTTTTAAGCCCTCAGGCTCTTTTTGAAGTTCTTTATATTGTTGTTGAAATTTTTGGTTGTTTTTTGAAGCAATAATTAAAATGAGACGGTCTTTCCATTGGTGTTTAGAAAGATCCTGGGCGTGTAAACTCACGCTGAAGAAAATTAGAATATAGCAGCTTATAAATTTTCGCATATTCTAAAATACAAAATAACTATTATACCTTAAGCCTAAGCGTTTCTGCACGAGCCATAAAAGAATCTTTTAAGCGTTCTATTTTTGGACTCATATTGGATGCAAAAACCAAATATTGACATCTTGAAATATGCTGGGGAATTCTAATTAGATCGTTATAATCACTGTTCTTAGTTAAAAATTCGGCGTCTTCTACGGCAAGAACTTTTAACTGACTTACATTAATACCGGTGATTTTAAAAAGCTTGAATAGCTTTTTAGGAGTAGCAATAACAATATCAACACCGGCATAAATATCATCTTTTTGTTTACTGATGTCTGGAGCATCGTAGGCACTATATACACGCAAATCCATATGTTTAGTGAATTTGTCGAATTCTTCCTCCAAAGCAAGGGCAGCCTCTTTGTCCTGCACAAAAAGCAATGCTCTTGGAGCATCTTCAAATGCCGCACTATCTAATTTCTGAATGGTACTAATTACAAGTGCCGTAGTTTTTCCCGAACCCTCTGGAGCTACGATAAATAAATCCCTTCCACTTTTAATTTTGGGTAAAATTTGCTTTTGAAAAGGAAGCAGCTTTTCAATTTTTAGTCTTTCCAAAGCTTCTTTAAGCGGAACATTCAGTTTTTTTATTGACATACAATTTGATTTAAACCAGATGCTTTTTTATTAAAAATCAAAGACTTCCGGGACTTACAAAGATAAGGTTCCCTACAGTTATAGCGCTATAAAAATATAATTGCTTTTATTGATTTTAAATTACTTTAGGTTTGCAACAAAAGGTTTGTTATTTATACGATAAGTGAGATTTTTAACCACCTCTGGTATCTAGACTTTTGCAATAAAAATTCTTTAGGCTTTTATGAGTTGCTGTAATCTGGTTTCAATGGGGAAGCCTTTAATTCCTTCTTTAGTTTTTAAATAATTCTCAATTTCTGTATTGGTCATACAGTAGGTTTCTTTTAGGCCTTCAATAATAATTTTTAAATAGAATTCGTGCGGAGAATTGATTTCATCTTTTAAGTATTCTTCATTGGTGAAGGTAAAAATAGGGCAGTTTTCTTCCTGGCCCAGGTAAATAATTTTCCCGTACCAGGAGTTATTTTTCATATCCAGGCTAGCATTTTTAATTACCTGTTTCAGATCTATATCAAAATCGCCTTCAAATTTTATTTCCTGTTGCACCAAATCCACAAATTGTTGTTGGGTAATGAGGTACATCCTGCCCAGGGTTTTAATATTTTCATTAAAGTCGGGTTTTATAAATCCGGCACCGCCTCCACTCCAGGTTTTTGAAGATTTAGCGAAATAAAGTTCACCGCCAATACTAATACTTTTAGATTTTTCGGGAAGGGTTTTATTAGTACAGCCGGGATAAACACGCTTAGCATTTGCAGGTTTGCCGCCACTAATATAGCAGCTAAAACGTTCTTTTAGTAAATTGGAACCATAACAGGCATACCAAACTTTGGGCTCTTCTTGTAGCATCTTTTTTCTATAATAAAAGCTTTCTTATACAAAATAGCAACTTCAGTTTGTGATTTTAATTTTTTAAAAAACGGTAGCGTATACCAAAACTCCCTCTAAGTATATCGGCATCAAGCAAAATTGGAGCAGCTTCTATATGAAACCCGAATTTCTTCTTATTAAACGGATAAAAGTTAAGTCCAACGGGAGCTACAAGTCCTTCAGAAATATTGATCCTGTATCCCAAACCCGCATAAAAATCATAATCTTCTTTTCTAATAAACTTATAATTAAGTACAGCTTCTAATGATAAATCTGAAATAAATTGATCGGTGCCCAGTCTAAATTCTGGAGTAAAACGTTCATTTATATCGTAGCCCACCGCTATAAATGGAAGATTAGATTGATGATAGCTAACATTTAACTGGCTATAAGATTTTGGGATAAAGAAAAGAGCAAAAGCTAAAAAGAGTAGTTTTTTATGCATAAATCTTTTGGTTGGTTAAATTCTATTTAATTGTGTTTTTAGTTAAGATATCTGCAATATTAAATAGAAAATATTATCTAAAAGAAGAATGTATCTGTATTTCAAAGAAAATAAATCTATAAAGCATGAAAGTATTTACAAACGTTTACAAATGTCTTTAAACGTAAATAAATAATTACCAGACGATTAGAATTTGTTTTAAGATATATGTTTGTACTGTTGAAATGAACCAACGATTTTCAGCTTTTTAAATGAATATGTTATGAGCACTATTAGAAACAAAGTACAATTGATCGGGAATGTAGGAAAGGAACCTGAAATCGTAAATCTTGATTCGGGCAAAAAGCTCGCGAAATTCTCGGTTGCTACTAACGAGAATTACAAAAATGGAAATGGGGATCGCATTACCGATACCCAATGGCATAACATTATAGCCTGGGGTAAAACTGCCGAATTAGTAGAAAAATATGTAGGTAAAGGGAAAGAAGTTGGGGTAGAGGGAAAGCTTACCAACCGGAGTTGGGATGACAAAGATGGCAATAAACGCTATATTACTGAAATTGTTTGCAATGAGTTGTTGCTGTTAGGTCAAAAATAGATCTCTTGGGCCAGGCGATAGGTATTGGCGTGAGCTTCTATAATCACTCTTATTTCTTTAGAGTAGCCGCCGCCCATACTGCATTGTACGGGAATATTTAGATCGTGGCAGGTTTCTAAAACAAACCTGTCTCTTTCTTTACAGCCATTTACAGTGCAGGAAAGTCGGCCTAGCTTATCGGTTTCTAAAATATCTACGCCGCTTAGGTAAAAGATGAAATCTGGTTTCTGTTTTTCAATTAAACCGGGTAAGGTTTCTTTTAATAGTTTTAGGTAATTGTCGTCGCCACTACCGTCCGGTACTTCAATGTCGAGGTCTGACTTCTCTTTTTTGAAGGGATAATTGCCTTTTCCGTGCATAGAAAAAGTAAAAACCGAAGGGTCATCCTGAAAAATTTCGGCTGTACCGTTTCCCTGATGAACGTCCAGGTCTACGATAAGAATTTTATCAGCTAATTTTTTATGCTGGAGATACCTGGCGGCAATTGCCTGGTCGTTTAGCAGGCAAAAAGCTTCTGCACGATTGGTATAAGCGTGGTGGGTACCACCGGCAATATTAAAAGAGATTCCATTTTCTAAAGAATAATGAACAGCTTTCATGGTCCCATCGGCAATAATCATTTCCCGTTTTACCAAAGCTTCAGACAGAGGAAAGCCGCTTCTTCTAATTTCTTTTCTGCTAAGATTTAAGTTGCGTAATCGTTCAAAGTAATCTTCATCGTGAACATTTAGAATATACTTTTCTTTGGGGAATCCCGGTTCAAAAAAGTTGTCTTCACTACAAGTTCCCTCATGTATTAATTGCCTTGGAAGCAACTCATATTTTTCCATAGGGAAACGGTGGCCTTCGGGTAAAGGATGTTTATAGATGGGATGGTAAGCGATTTTGAGCATGAACTAACTTTCTAATCATTCCCAATGGCCATATTTACCTGCATTGCGTGGTTGAAAATTATATTTTGTAAATATTATAAACACTAGCAAAATTGTTATAACCGCCCCAGTAATAATTTCCGTTTTTTTCAAAAATCGTTTCGGCGAATACATTTCTATGTTTTTCAGAAACTTTTTTAATTTTATTAAAAATATTTGGTTCTATATCGCTTTCAATGTGTTTATAATTTTTATCAAATAAACCATTAATTTCCACTGTTCTACTATAGCCATAAGAAATATATCCGGTTAACATTGGGTTAAATCCTATAGTCATGGCACTTGCCATTCCTGCACCTAAGGCACCACCCATCATGCCCATGCCCATGGCAGGATTACTTTTGACCTCTAGTGAGCTTCCTAGATTTATTTGATATACCTCGCCCTTTTTTCTAGCAGTTATGGCAATAGGTAGATTTTTCATTTTTCGGATAAATTTGGCTGTTTTTTCATATTCACGATATGATGTATACATACCTCCTTCTTGAACTATAGGAGTATTCTTAAAGTAAATCTCTTCACCCTTACTAACTTCATGGGAGTTTAAAACAGAGTTGTTTTTAAGATTTACAATGTGAAACTTCAGAGCATCTTTAGTTGTAATTACCTGATATAGGTTATGATCTAAAACAAAGCTGTTCGAAGCTTTATGATTCATCTCTTTTCCAAACCGTGGTTTGGCAATCCTACTTATATCACCAGTCAATTCATCCAAATTTATTTGTAAAAGATAGGTGAAATAATGATTTTTATCGAGGTTAACCAAAAGCTGATTTTTTTGTTTTAAGATCTTTACGTTTTTGGAAGCTTCTTCAATACTATTGGGTTGTCCCTCCTGCATTATACCAATGTCAGTGATTTTTGAGAATCCCTCATAAGATGTGAAAAGATCATTGAATTTTATTGGTCTATTATTCTCGTTGAGGTAGTTACTTTCGCTAAAATCTATTAGGGTGGTAGAAGGAGAGTTGTCTTTTGTATATTTATATAACTTAATGGCTTCAGAGCTATTAGGAAGAGAGAAAATAAAAAAACTGTTTTTGTAATTTATACTTCCTAAAAACCTTTCTTCTTTTAATCTAATTTCTAATTCTGTGAAATTAGTTTCTCCGGAATCAAAATGAAAAACTATTTTCGAAAATTTATTTTTAGTTGTATTGGATAAAAAAAGACTCACTTCCTTATCCTTGATAATATATCCAGAGAAAATGTCGAATTTATTAGGAATTTTTAAAGGTTTTATATGGCCAATTTTTTTAAAATTGTTATCAAATAAAAGCGCCTCAATTTTTCTTCCTTTAAGAGTGAATAATGCAAGGTTATCATTCTCTTCATCTACAATATTAAATACCTCTGATTTTTGGTTAAGCTCTGTTTTAAATTCTAATACTCTTTCTTGTGCATACGAAAACTGAAAAAGAATAAGTAAAAAGAGAGAATTTTTCTTCATAATTATTTAATGTTTGATGAATTTAGTCAATCCGAATGCATTTTGGGGTAAGTATTAATTAATCGTAGTTCCCGGCTCAACCCCATCTTCATCCGGATTTACAAAAACTAATTTTCCGGCTGCATTTTCGGTCATTAAAATCATTCCCTGGCTTTCTACACCACGTAGTTTTCTAGGTGCCAAGTTGGCTAAAACAGTTACCTTTTTACCAATAATTTCTTCAGCTTTATAATGCTCGGCGATTCCGGAAACCACTGTTCTTTGATCTAAGCCCGTATCTACTTTTATCACCATTAATTTTTTGGTTTTTGGCATTTTATGGGCCTCTATAATAGTGCCCACACGTAAATCCATTTTGGTGAAATCCTCAAAAGTAGCGGTTTTTTTCTGCGGTTCTACTGCTTTGTTTTCGGCAGCATTGGCTGTTTTTGTTGCTTCCAGTTTATCCAATTGTTGTTGTATTTGTGCGTCTTCTATTTTACTGAAAAGTAATTGCGCTTTATCGATTTGATGACCTGCGGGAAGTAAAGAATCCCGTGTGGCTATTTTATCCCATTGTGAATGTTCCTTTGCAGAAAGCTTGCTTTCTGCATCGGTGAAATTCAGCATTTTTTGAAGTTTTGCCGAAGTAAACGGTAAAAATGGTTCGCTTAAGGTGGCTAAAGCCGAAGCGATTTGTAAGGCCACATACATAATGGTTTTTACGCGTTCTTCATCGGTTTTAATCAATTTCCAGGGCTCTTCATCGGCCAGGTATTTATTTCCTAAACGAGCTAAATTCATTAATTCGCCCTGCGCTTCACGGAAACGGTATTTTTCAATAGAACTTGCTATAACGGCAGGATAGGCCTTTAGTTCGGCAATGGTTTGCTCATCTACTTCCGTATAATTATTTGGCTTTGGAACAATGCCCGAGTAATATTTATTGGTTAATACAATAACACGATTGATAAAATTACCGAAAATAGCCACCAATTCATTATTGTTTCTTGCCTGAAAATCTTTCCAGGTAAAATCATTATCCTTGGCTTCAGGTGCATTTGCAGTTAGAACATAACGCAACACATCCTGTTGATTAGGGAATTCTTCTAAATACTCGTGTAACCAAACCGCCCAATTTTTGGAGGTAGAAAGCTTTTTTCCTTCCAGATTAAGGAATTCGTTTGCAGGAACGTTTTCAGGCAAAATATATTCTCCGTGAGCTTTAAGCATGGTTGGAAAAATTATACAGTGAAATACTATATTATCTTTTCCTATAAAATGAATTAGTTTGGTGTTTTCGTCTTTCCAATAAGGTTCCCAGTCTTTGCCTTCGCGCTCGGCCCATTCTTTGGTAGAAGAAATATAACCAATGGGTGCATCAAACCAAACGTAAAGTACTTTGCCTTCCCCGCCTTCTACCGGTACCGGAATCCCCCAGTCGAGGTCTCGGGTTACCGCTCTTGCGCGTAAACCATCGTTTAACCATGATTTTACCTGCCCATGCACATTGCTTTTCCAATCGTGGGCATGGCCTTTTACAATCCATTCGTCTAGCCACTCCTGGTATTGGTCCAGTGGTAAAAACCAGTGACGGGTTTCTTTTAAGGTAGGAACTTCACCAGTAATGGCCGATTTTGGATTAATTAGGTCTGTAGCGTTTAATGAGGTTCCGCAGCTTTCACACTGGTCGCCATAGGCTTCCTCGTTTCCACATTTAGGACAGGTTCCCGTTACAAATCTATCGGCCAGGAATTGGCCTGCCTTTTCATCGTAAAGTTGTTGAGTGGTTTCTTCTACGAACTTTCCGGCTTCATACATTTTTTTAAAAAATGCAGAAGCAGTGTCGTGATGTACCTTTGCAGAAGTTCTGGAATAATTATTAAATGAAACTCCAAAATCTTCAAAAGATTTCCTGATAATACCATCGTACTTATCTACAATATCCTGCGGGCTAACACCTTCTTTTTTTGCTTTTATGGTAATAGGTACTCCGTGCTCATCACTTCCACATACAAAAGCCACATCATTACCCTGCATTCGTAAGTATCGGGCATAAATATCGGCTGGAACATAAACACCGGCAAGATGGCCAATGTGAATAGGGCCGTTGGTGTATGGTAATGCTGCGGTAATAGTGTATCGCTGTGGAGTATTGTTCATTTATCTTAAAATTTATTGAGGCAGCAAAGGTAAGCAACTCCATAAAAATACGCGTTAAATTCTTGTAAAACACAGCATGACTGCCACAAATGTTTCTGATTTTAGCCTTTTAAAACTATTTCTAATAACTAACCAATGAAAAAATTAAGCTTACTAATTTTTGTGCTGAGTTTAGCGGCTTGTGGAAGTTCTAAGCATAAAGCCTCTAAAGATAAATTTGTAGTAGAAAACCTTACAGGATATAGCGCCGAAGATTTGATAAATAATTATCCGGACGCTAATTTCTATGAAGATAGCGGGATGTTTGAAGAAGGGACCGTAGAGAGAGCCTATACCATAATGTACCCGGAAACTACCGATGAGTTGCATATTAGCTGGAAAAGTGAAAAGCGAGAGGAAATTTTTGACATTCGCTTTTCAGGAAAGGGAAGATGGAAATCTGCACAGGGAATTGAAATTGGAACTTCTTATGATGCTTTAAATGAACTTAATGGCCAAAAAATCTCTTTTTATGGGTTTGGCTGGGATTATGGAGGAGCAGTACTTTGGAATGATGGAAAATTAGAAGACTCTAATTTAAGAGTGTTTCTTGCTCCAAACGTTGATATGCCAAATAAATACTATAAAGACAGCATTATTGAAGTGAACGAAGAGGAAGTAAAGAAAATGGATTTAAAGGTCTCAAGTATTATGCTTATGAACTAGGTGCTTTTTACAGGGAAACCCCTAGGTTGAAAGCCCCTGTAAAATTTTAAATTCACATATGGCTCAGCATAATGCTTTGGGGGAATTGGGTGAACGCCTTGCTGAAGAACTTCTTTTGAAAAAGGGATATGAAATTCTGGCTAAAAATTATGTTTATGACAAAGCGGAAATAGACATTTTAGCCCGGAAGCATGAGGTTCTGGTAGTAGTGGAAGTGAAGACAAGAAGCACACCCGATTTTGGGGACCCACAAAGTTTTGTAAAGCCTAAACAAATTCGGCAGCTGGTAAAAGCTGCCGATTTCTTTTTAAATGATCATCAATTAGAACTGGACACTCGCTTTGATATTATCGCTATCATTAAAAATAAAGCCGGAATAAAGGTTGAACATTTGGAAGATGCTTTTCTACATTTTGGGTGAGCCAACTTGATCTAAATAAAAAGACCTCCCAGGTTTTTGAAACCTGGGAGGTCTATATTTTTATAGATTTTCTTTTAAAGAAGTTTAATTACCAAATCTTAACCCGCTCTTCCGGGGCTACATACATTTTATCTCCTTCTTTAATATCGAAAGCAGTATAAAAAGCATCTATATTCTGTAGCGGTACATAAGCACGGTACATTCCCGGAGAATGAGGATCTGTTTTAATTTTGTTTTTTAGAGCTTCGTCTCGCATTTTTGTTCGCCAAACGGTGGCCCAGGACATAAAGAAACGCTGTTCTGGTGTGTAACCATCTATTTTTCCAGGATTTCCATGTTCTTCTAAATGAATTTGTAGGCCATCGTAAGCAGCATTCACGCCGCCAAGGTCGCCAATATTTTCACCCAGGGTAAACTGTCCGTTTATATAAACACTATCCAATACTTCAATGCTGCTGTATTGATCTGCAAGGTCTTTGCCAAGTGCTTCAAATTGTTTTAAGTCTTCATCTGTCCACCAGTTGTTTAGGTTTCCTTCAGCATCAAAACGAGCACCACTATCATCAAATCCGTGAGATATTTCGTGGCCAATTACCGCTCCAATTCCACCGTAGTTTACAGCGGCATCGGCTTTATAATCGTAAAAAGGTGGTTGTAAAATAGCTGCCGGGAATACAATTTCGTTGTAACTTGGGTTGTAATATGCATTTACGGTTTGTGGTGGCATAAACCATTTGCTTTTATCTACCGGTTGGCCTAGTTCTGCCATGTTTTCGGCAACTCTCCATTTGCTTGAGTTCATCATATTTTGGAAATACGACCCACCTTCTTCAGTATTTACAATCTCAAGCTTGCTATAATCTTCCCACTCGTCGGGATATCCAACTTTAATAGTGGTAGTTCCCAGTTTTTCTTTGGCTTTTTTCTTAGTCTCTTCGCCCATCCAGCTTAAGTTATCAATCCTGTTTTCGTAAGCTCTGATGAGGTTAGCTATCATTTCCTGGGCTTTTTCTTTAGCTTCAGCCGGAAAATGTTCTTCTACATAAAGTTTGCCTAAGGCCTCTCCAAGTGTTCTGTTTACGGTTTGTAAAGCCCGCTCGTCACGTGGGCGTTGTTCCTGTGCTCCTCTTAGGGTTTTACTGTAGAATTCCCAGTTTGCAGTTTCAATATCTGTAGAAAGGGTTCCGGCGGCATCATTAAAAATGCTCCATTTTAAATAATCTTTCCAGTCTTCAACCGCATTTTTAGCAATCACTTCTTGTAGTGATTTCATATATTCAGGTTGTGAAACTATAATGGTATCTAAATTTTTTGCACCAATTTTTTCAAAATAGGTATTCCACTTAAAAGCAGGAACCATATTTTGAAGCTCGGCTAGCGTTTTTGGATTGTAAGTTTTACGGGCATCGCGACGTTCTACTTTATCCAGCCTGGGTTCTGCAAGCTTGGTTTCAAAGGCCAGGATTCGTGCTGCGGCATTAGCAGCTTCTTCTTTAGAGTAATCTATATACTGAAGCATCCTGGTAATATGCTGCTTGTATTTTTCCCTTTTTTCTTTAGAATCTGCATCATCGGCTACATAGTAGTCACGATCTGGTAATCCTAAACCTGAAGGATAGATATATGCTGCATTCATATTACTATTTTTAGCATCTGAACTTACACCAAAAGAGAAAAATCCGGCGCCACCATATTGTTGCATTTCGCTTAGAAATTCCTGTAAATCTTCTTTATTGTTTATCGCGTCTACTTTTTCCAAATATGGTTTTACCGGTTCCACGCCTTTTTCGTTTCTGGCAAGGGTGTCCATAATGGTATTGTAAAGATAAACCGCCTTAGCCTGGTCGCTGGAAGGGTCTAAACTATCATTTTTAGAAGCACCTTCAAGGATAGCCATGGCATCTTCATCGGTTCGCTCACGAAGCTCCATAAAACTTCCCCAGGTAGTCTGGTCTGATGGGATTTCGGTAGCATCTACCCATTTCCCGTTTACGTACTTAAAAAAGTCGTCCTGCGGTGCTACCGTGGTATCCATGTAAGCAAGGTTAATACCGTGAACTTCTTCTTTTTTAGATTGCTCCTTTTCGTTATCCTGACAACTGCTAAGCGTAGCAGTCCCCAAAACCGAAAGCAACATTACTTTGGTTATTTTTTTCATGTGTGGTTTAAATTATTATAAATTCTTTGGCTAAAATACTAAAAAGTAGCATATATAATAACGAACAATAAATTGATATATATTGCTGATTATTATTAATTTATCTAGGGCGAATCCAGATATTGTAGGAAGTAGTTAGCTTATTGTTTTTCTTCTATAAGTTTTTGGTCAAATTCTTTTTTAAGTTGGGTTATTTCGGCAACATTTTCATTAGGGATGGTGATTGAAAACACATAGTGGGCAATTTTCCAACCATTTGCTGTTTTTTGAAGCACGCCCGAGCCACGACAAATGCCCATTTGGGTAATTAATAATTCATCAAACCAGGCAGTTTTAGCATTTTCTTCGGTATAGATATTTCGTTCTAAAGTTTTAAAACTCCAGGCTTTTCCGCGGTCAAAATAAGGTTTAGAAAATTCCCTAAAATCTTTATTTTGCCAGTTTTCTGTTGCATCTGTGCCTATAAAAACACCGTCTTTGGTCATTAAATCAAAATAATCCTGAAAATTAGCTTCTGCCGCCGCTTTATGCCATTGTGTTAATATATGGTCTATTTTAGATTTGTCTTGAGCAAAACCAGTTATACTGAAAAACAGGAAAATAATTACTGCAATCTTTTTCATGCTAATACTTTTTAATTTTTTCGGTAATTAAATTTTATGTTCCGGGGCCTGCCTCGATATAAAAAACCTTTTCTTTTAATACTTCGCTGGCTTACCACAAGGTAATTTATTCTATAGAGATAGAATCGGCAGGAGTAGAAATGGTATCTCTTTCGGCTTTAAATTCATCCAGTTCTTCTTCAAAATCCTCCAGGGTTTTCAGAAAAAGTTCATTTAGCTGAATTTTAAAATTATTAAATTCTTCCGGGATTTCTCCTGCAACTTCGGCAATTGCTTCTGCGTCTAAATGTCTACGATGGGAGAGTTGCTCCAAAACCTTTGCTTTGGTGGCCAACACATTGGCACGGGCACTTACTGCATTAGAATTTAGTGAATCTGGAATGCTGGAGACAAGGGATCCCATAACCTGCGAGATAGGTTTAGAGCTTTCAATGGTTTGTTGCAGGTTGTAGTTTTTTAATTGGTCTACTTCGTTTTGTGCAGCGATATAAGCCAACCACTTTATGGCTTGCTTCCTGGCTTCAGGAAGTAAAACTATTTCCTGGTTAGTGGTTTTTATAGGTTGCTTTAAGGTTATAGAGTCTAATTTCGTATTGAAATTGTCTTTATTAGAAGACTTTTCGGCACAAGACCAAAAGAGAATTATTGATATAAAAACCAGTTTTTTCATATAAACACAAAGTTAGTCTAAATTACTTCAGTTTTCATAGAATTTATGCTGATAAAACTAAATACATGAAAATTGTCTAATATAAATGAAGGTTTCAGAAGTTTTTTTACGAATACCTCTATGTATTTAAATATATTTGCGGAAAAATGAATACCATGGCCGGAAAAATTTTAATTATTGGTGCTTGCGGACAAATTGGAACCGAATTAACGCTGAAATTACGGGATCTTTATGGAAATGATCAGGTGGTGGCGAGTGATATTAGAGAAGGAAATGAAGAGCTGATGAGTTCTGGCCCGTTTGAGCTTGCCAATGCAACCGACGCTGCAAAAATTGAAGCTTTGATAGACACATATAATATTAGTGAAGTCTACTTAATGGCTGCTATGTTAAGTGCTACCGCAGAAAAGGCCCCAATGAAGGCCTGGAACCTTAATATGGATTCGCTTTTTCATATTTTGAATTTCGCTAAGGATAAAAAGATTGAAAAGGTATTTTGGCCCTCAAGTATAGCAGTTTTTGGTCCGACTACTCCTAAAAACGATACCCCGCAAACTACCATTATGGAGCCTTCTACGGTGTACGGTATCAGTAAGCAAACCGGAGAACGTTGGTGCGAATATTATCATGATAAATACGGCGTAGATGTAAGAAGTATACGTTATCCGGGAATTATAAGCTATAAAACCCTTCCCGGGGGTGGAACTACCGATTATGCCATTGAAATTTTTCATGAAGCACTAAAGAACAAAGAGTATACTTCTTTTTTGGCTGAAGATGCCGGCTTGCCTATGATGTACATGGATGATGCAATAAAGGCTACTGTAGATATTATGGCAGCAGCTTCAGAAAAAATAAAAGTAAGGTCTTCTTATAATTTATCGGCTTTAAGTTTTACACCAAAAATTCTTGCTGAAGCTATTCAAAAGGAAATTCCTGAGTTTAAAATAGCATATCAACCAGATTTTAGACAGAAAATAGCCGATTCCTGGCCCTCAAGTATAAACGATTCTGAGGCAAGAAAAGACTGGAACTGGAAGCACGAATTTGATTTACAAAGCCTGGTTGAAGAGATGCTTGCCGGTGTTTATGGCCAGTTAAAAAGTTAGAAATAAAAGCCTGTAATCTATACCCGGGTTTATTTTTTCTTTTTCTTCATTTTATTGAGCCAAATAAAAGTTCCGGTAATTGGTAAGCTGGTAGCAATTAAACACGCCAGGAAATAAAGTATTTTTGAAAAAGTACCGAAAATTTCGCCGGTATGAATTGGTTTTATTAATGAAGCTACCTGCACGTTTAGAGGTTTTTCTGAAAAAAGTTCTTTTTTAAGTACTTTCCCATCACGATCTATAACCAACATATCGTAGGTATTGGGTGACCAATTGCCAGTCTCATATTTCCTAATAGAAAAAACACCTTTTTCATCTTGCGGAAAAGAGATTGAAGTCTCTCCCGGATACTCCAGGTTTAGATTGGCAATATTAACAATTTCGGCAATTTCCAGGGTTTTAGTGTCGGTATTAGCTTCCGAAGCAATTTTGGGTCCACCGCGGCCACCAAAAACCTGGGTCCCTAAAACTTCACTTCCTAAATCCCTATACCACTGAAATGACCAGAATAATCCGGTTAGTGTCATTATAATTAATAAAATACAGGAGTAAAAACCAAGGGTGTTATGGAGATCGTGGTTAATCCTTTTCCAGTTGGCAGACCATTTAATCTTAAAACCCGGTTTTAGAGTTTTCCACTTTATTTTTTTCTTCGGAAACCAAAGTACAATTCCGCTTATAGACAAAAATAGAAAGATTAGTGTGGCAATTCCCACAATGGGTCTTCCTATTGCAGAATCAAATAACAACCAGCGGTGCATTCTAAACATTGTAAAGAAGAACTCATCTGTAGGGTTCTCACCCAATCTTTGGTATTCGCCTGTATATTGGTTTACAAAAAAGGTAGTGCCACGCCTGTCTTCAGGAGATGTTTTTACCTTAAACTCATAGGCTTTTTTGCCATTCTCAGATAATGTAACACCGGTAACGGTTCCTAGCTCCTGGAGGTTTTGTTGCAGGCTCTCAATAGTCTTTACCTCTCCCTGCCCGGGGGCTACTTTTAATTCTTCAGCAAAAAGTGATTTTATTTCGGTTTGGAAGGTGAGTATGGTTCCGCTTAGGCAAACCAGGAAAAGGATAATCCCACTGGCAAGTCCTAACCATAAATGCAGATCGTTTAATAATTTCCTAAACGTATATTTTTTCTTTTTTTGCTTCTTCTTTGTCATGGATTTCGGTATAAAACTTAAAAAAGGACTGACCGAAAACAGGATTTTCGGTCAGCTCTTTTGGCAACTTTAAATATTTTCTATATGCTTAAAACACTCCTATAAAGTGGCTTCCTTCTACATTTACCAGTTTGGCACCTTTAGTTACTTCTCCTGTTTGAGTATCTATAATGTAAATATTTCCATTTTCTCCAACGGGAGCTTCGGTTACGTAAACTTCATCTCCATCTACTACAAATCCCTGGTATTGGAATAAGTAGAAATTTTCGCTATATGGAATTTCGTTTATTTTTTGTGCTGTTTTTGCTTCTAAATCTACCAGCGCGAAATATCCCTGGGCTCCAGCTACACCTTCAGCAGAACCTGCGTGACGATAAGCTACAACCGCTTTTCCGCTTGCGGTAGGTCTCCAGGCAAGAATATAAGCGTCTTCAACACCTAATGCTTCGTCTAAATTGAAAACGTACGAATTGTCATAATCGTTATTTGCATCAATTTTTAAAATATGAGAGCCGTTTGGATCGCCTTGATTTGCCTGGTAAACACTACCATTCACTAAAAATGAATTAATGCTTCGGTAACCGTTGGTATTTCCTTTTCCAACTTGAGAAGTAATAACTGTGGGATTTTCTAAAGAAGGGTAATCCAGTACAATAGTTTTAGCTCCTAAAGCTTCAAAATCCCGATCTGTTTCGGCGGTTTCAGGATCTACTTTACTTAGGCGTGCTCCAATATATAATTTATCGCCGGCAGCATTTAAGGTTGGCATGTCAATTCTGCCAAAATAATACCCCTGTGCTTCCAGTTCATCGCTTAACCGAAGGCTTGATTCTTTGAATTCTTTTATGGCAGAATTTTGCAAATCTAAGGTAACAATCCCCATAGTAGCTTCGGTGCGCTCATAAAAATCATCGCTTTCATCGTCTGGAGTGCCGTTATCATTAAACTGGTTCTCGGTATTTACATACACAGCGGCTCCTGTTTGATCTCCGTCAAATAACTTGATCCATCTTGGGGCAGAACCAACATAAGGAGCAATACTTATTTCACTTCCGGTTTGTTCAAAATCCTGCCCGCCATTTACCGTATATTTAGTGTAATTACCACCGGTATCTCCAGCATAACTAATGTTGAATATAGTGCTGCCGTCTTCAGAAGATTGTAAACGTGCAGTTCTATTAGAAGGCACTATAAACCCATTATCAAAAGGCTCTATAGATACATTTGGGTCTTTAGCATCTTTACTGCTTATGGAGTATATTAACGTACCTCCATTACCATCTCCCTGATTTTCCCCCATTTTGGCGGCGGCAACCGTAATCCATCTACCGTCTTCATTTTCACCAGGTTCCTGGCCCGGGTCTATTGGAGAGTCATCACTACTACAAGAAGCCAGTAAGCCTGTTGCGATAGCAATTGTTGCTAAAGTTTTAATGCTGAAAAAATTACGTTTCATACTATTATCTTTAATAATTGGTTAAAATTTGTTGATTGAATAATTTAGTTTTAGGTAAAAAGCCCTTCCCGGTTTTTGTACTGATAAATTGTCGTAAACGGGTTTGTTAAAAAGGTTTTTAACATCGAAACTCACAATGAAATTTTGGTTTGGAAAGCTGTAACTAAGGCCTAAATCTTGTGCCAGTTGTTGAGGTACTTTAAAGAAATCGTCTCCTGCCGTGTTAGAACCTTGCGGAACTATATATGAAAATTCGTCGGTAAAGTACATTGTGTAAAATAGATTTAACCTGGAGTTTTTCTGAATTAAATCTTTAATTGAATAGCGTAAATTTCCATTCATAGTGAGAAATGGAGTGTTTGGCACATCTATTTCTACTCCTTTGTTTTTAATTTTTAAATCGAATCGGGATATATTGAAATTAAGTCCGAAATTATTATAGGTATAACCCAACTGTGCGTCTATACCTTTTGAAGTTCCGCTACCCTGGTTTACATACACAATTAATTCTTCATCTACATTTAAAGAAGTCTCTATAGGTAAACCAATTCTATCTTTAATATTTCTTGTAAAAAAATTTGTGGAAGCATTAAATTGATGCTTATTGAAGTTAAAGGTGCCCAGTTTAATTCCTAAATTATAATTGTTACTTTGCTCGGGATTAATGCTTGCGTTGGCTACCACATTATCACCATCGTTACCAAAAATTTCGGTTTCGTTTGGCAATCGCACTGCTTTTTCGGCCGAAGCCAATAGGGTAATAGTGGGGCTAAGCTCGTAAGAAGCTGCAAAACCATAGCCTTCATATTTTTTATTACTGCTTACAACATCATCCACAATTTCCCTGCTTCCATCTGGATTTCTTTGAATTTCGGGATCTACACTTATGCTTTTCTGTTGATAATATTTTCCGAATAAATTGGTCTTTAACCGGTCATTAAAAGCATTTAATTCGTAGGTTATCGAAAATATGTTTTTGTGTAAATCTCTTGTTCCTACAAAGGTGTTTTCTAATACAGATTGTAGCTCGTCGCTATCTTCTCTATCAATTCCGCTATAAACGTGGTTCGCTAAAATCGTGTGGTTGTGGCTAATAGCGTAGGCCACACCAGTTCTAATGGAGGCTACGTTACGGTTAATTTTTGCAAGCGTTGGTCCGCCTTCTTGCTGTGAGCCCCAGGTGTATTTGTATTCATTGCCTCTAAAATCTATCGCTCTTTCGCCGTTCCAGCTATAAGCCCAGGGCACCGTATCATTTACCTGGCGGTTTCGCTTTCCATAATATCCAGTAACATTTACATCTAAACCTGGCGTAAATAAATCTTCTTTTTGATAAGTTAAGTTAGCCAGAGAAGCGTCAGATTCAAGAAATCTTCCTTCGTATGGCATAATAGTCATGAATGCGCCATGTTGCACTTCTTTATAGTCATCAGAACCTGTAAAACCTACAAAAAACTGGTCGGCCCATTTTACATCTGTATATCCTATCTGTACCGTACCTCCGGTAGACCTGTAGGCATCGTTAAAACGTCTAGCAGTAATTGGGGTTTGCTGACCACCTAAACCGGTTACCACAATACTTCGGCCTGATACTTCATAATCATTATCAGAATAGTTATGAAATGCAGAAGCTTTTACGGTAAAACCAGAATTATCAAATCTGTACAGCCCATTTACATTTGCCTGAAAAGTATTGAATGAGCCGTATGAAACAGACGCATTAATATTTTTATCAGACTGTTTATTAAGTACAATATTGATGGCGCCGCCCAGGGCATCGTCGGCCAAATGGCCGGGAACAACACCTTTATAGACCTCAATGCGCTCTATC
Source organism: Salegentibacter sp. BLCTC (assembly GCF_015143665.1). NCBI lineage: Bacteria > Pseudomonadati > Bacteroidota > Flavobacteriia > Flavobacteriales > Flavobacteriaceae > Salegentibacter > Salegentibacter sp. BLCTC. Next base: position 109,760 of record NZ_WYEW01000003.1, read on the forward strand.
ATTGAGGGTGGAATACTGTTTAAGTTATAAGAAGAGCCAAAGGTGGTAATTGGAATTCCGTCTATAAAAATACGTACAGCACTTCCCGACAATCCATTTAAACTGTATTCTGCACGTGAACCTAAACCACCGTTTTGCCGAATTTTCACTCCCACAGTAGTATTTAGTAATTCATTAGTTTGAATATTTCTAATACTTGCCTCCCCGGTCTCTACAACATTAAGGGCAAAACCCTTTTTCTCCATTTTGGTTTTGAAAGAATCTGCTCTTAGGTGTACCTCATCTAATTCGTTTTCTGAGGTATTTATCGTAATATTATGGTGTAGATTTTCTTGATTTACCGCTATTTGATGGTGGTCTATGAAGTCACCTTTACGAATTTCCAGTAAAAAAACTCCACGCTGTAAATTTTTTATTTGATATTTTCCTTCGGAATCTGATTGTGTGCTTTTACTCTGATTTAGATTGGAAGCTGTAATCCTTGCGCCTTTTATTACTTCCCCGTTTTCATCTTCTATTATTCCAGAAATATCGAAGTTTTTAGCTTCCTTTTGCTGAGCATATATGGTAGGAATACTGGCTGATAGCAATAGTAAAATAAAGCTTATTGTAAATTTTGGAACCACAATTTTAATTTATTATACTTATTTAAACTAATTTTAAATAACTTGCGGCAAATTTATATTTTGAAGCGCTAAGCCTGTTTCGGTTTTGGGAATAAAAATTACGGTAAAGGTATTATGTATATTGAGTCTAAATTAATTGAGGTAAATGAAACCTTGTTTTCACGGGATCTTTCAGAATATAAAGGTCTGGGAATCATTAAAGATGAGATAAATATTCAATCGTATTCCTGGTTAAAGGCAAGGTGTAAAATTCAGGTTTCAAAGGGGCTGTTTATAGTTGAAACTTTCTTTGAAAACGAAAAGGATATTACCGATATTTTTAGTGTTAGTGGGGAATATGTTCAAATTTCTTATTTAGGAAAGGGGGATTCACAATTGGTGTCTTTAAAGGAAAAAACACCCCTTGGAATGGGCAGAATTAACTGTTGTTATAATTGTGATACTGTAAATACCATAGAAATGCCGGCCAATAAACCTACTCACTACCAGGCGGTTTATCTATCAAAAGAATATTACCTTGAATTGTTAAAAAACGAAGTCTGGGTGGCAGATAATTCTTTCTATAATCATATTATTAAGGGTAATTTTCAAAAATGGGGAGCCTGTAATTTTCCTATAGATTATAGTTTGTATCATATTATAAATGAGATCACCAAAAACGACTGGAATACCGATTTTAAAAAATATTATCTTGAATTAAGGCTTAAAGAATTGTTTCTTTCTTTACATTTTTGCCAGCAAGAAGTGTGCGATGGAGTAGTGAAAGGGATTAGCGAAGAAAATCTTGAAAAAATAAGAAACGCCCACGCATATTTAATTGAAAACTTTAAAAATCCGCCAACCATTAAAGTACTGGCCAGGAAAGTGCTTTTAAATGAACTTCAGCTAAAAAAAGATTTTAAAAAAATGTATTGTAAAACCATTAGGAGCTTTATTATAGATTTACGCATGAAAAAAGCTAAAAGTTTATTAGGAAAATATACGGTAACTGAAATGGCGGCGATATTAGGATATAAAAGCGTACCACATTTTATAAGTACTTTTAAAAAGCATTACGGGCATACTCCGTCTCAGGGAATTCATCAATAGGAGTATGGCATAAAAAAAGCCGCTTAAAAGCGGCCTTCCAGTTTTTGAAATAGGATAATATATATTATTCTATAACGCGTACTTCTGCAGCGTTAACTCCTTTTCTTCCTTCTACTTCAACGTACTCAACTTTATCACCTTCGTTCAAGCTCTCGCCATCTAAACCAGTAATGTGTACGAAGATATCTCTTCCTGTTTCGTCGTTGGTAATGAATCCGTATCCTTTAGACTCATTGAAAAATTTAACTGTACCTTCCATTGTAATAAAAAAATAAATAATTAATAGGGAACAAAGTTAGCACATTATTATTGAAGACAATGCAATAATATTATTTTTCTTTTGAAAGTTTTATAAAACAAGTGTTTAATCTATGCCTTTATCTCTCATTTTATCCATATTCTCTTTAGTGAGGGTGTAGTCTTTAAGGCGTTTTCCTTTCCACCTAACATAAAGGAAAATGGGCATTAAAATAAATGCACTTGCCAAAACAGCAAGACCAATTATTTGGTCTCCTAGCTGTACATCTTCAAAAGTGCGGTAATAAAATCCCACTCCAATAGCAATTAGTATTGCTATTCCTAAAATCTTTAAAAAGGTATTCATAGTATTAAACGGTTACTTCAATTAATTTTTGTCGGTAAGCGGTAAGTAGCTTAGATTTAGAGATAAACCCAACATATTTCCCGTCTTCTACTACGGGTAAATTCCAGGCATTTGTTTCCTGAAATTTCCGCATCGTATCTTTTGGTCGGTCTTTTTTAAGATCTATAACTGTTGGAGCCCTTTGCATAACATCGCTTACTTTTACTTCGGTATACATTTTTTGATCAAACATGATGGGACGTATGTCGTCTAAAAGTATAATTCCTAGAAAGTTACGATCTTCATCGATAACAGGGAAAAGATTTCGGGAAGATTTTATAACACCTTTATGGATAACATCACCAAGGTTCATGTCTATGTTTAGGCATATAAAGTTTTTCTCTATAATTTGTTGAATATTCAATAAGGTTAAAACTGCCTGATCTTTATTATGAGTTAATAAATCCCCTCGTTTTGCAAGTTCCATAGTGTAAACAGAATGCGGTTGAAACTGGTTGGTAATCATAAACGAAATTGCCGCCGTGATCATTAGCGGGACAAAAAGCTCGTAGCCACCGGTTAATTCTGCGATAAGGAAAATTGCCGTGAGTGGGGCGTGTAAAACCCCAGCCATAAGCCCGGCCATACCTACCATTGTAAAGCTACTTACCGAGATGGGATTTCTTAATATTCCCAGGTTATTTACGAGTAAGGCAAAACAGTGTCCCATGGCACTTCCCATAAATAATACCGGGGCAAAAATACCACCAATACCACCAGCACCAAAAGTTAAGGAAGTAGCAATGATTTTAAAAATCACAAGGCCTGCCAGTAGGATAATTACAATCCATATATTATCCAGGTATTCGTTAAAGAAATTGGTTCCCAGTGCTTGTATGTAGTCTTCAGCAAGTAAATTGTTTATAACATTATAGCCTTCGCCATAAAGAGGCGGAATTAAATAAATTAGAAATCCCAGGCCAAGTCCGCCCAATAATAATCTAAAAAAAAGCGAATCTATTTTTTTAAAAGCATCGGCAATTTTAAAATAAATATGAGTGAAATACATAGAACAACCTGCAGCAAGAACTCCCAGGATGATGTAGAAAGGAACTTCAGAAATCGTGAAATTATCCTGTAGTTCAAAAGGCAGAATAATATCAGAGCCAAAGAAAAAATAAGAAGTAAGGATGGCTGAGACCGATGCAATTAACAAAGGGACCATGGAGATTAGGGTAAGATCTAAACTAAATACTTCAATGGCAAAAATAATAGCTGCAATAGGTGCCTTAAAGATAGAAGACATTGCGCCGGCTGCTGCACAGCCAATTAATAGGGTACGGGAGCTTTGGTTCATCTTAAAAAACCTTGAGATATTAGAACCCAGGGAAGCACCCGTAGCTACTGTAGGCCCTTCTAAACCTACAGAGCCACCAAAACCTACGGTTAATGGGGCGGTGATAAGGGAGGCGTACATTTGAAAGCTTCGCATAATTCCTTTTCGGCGTGAAATAGCATATAGTGTTGAAGGAATGCCGTGGCCTATTTTTTTTCTAAGAATTACTTTAACCACAAATAAGCTAAGGCTTAAGCCTATTAATGGAAAAATAAAGTAAAATGCATGGTGATAGTTTGCAATAAGGTTGCCCTCAAGCAAGCGTTGTGTAAAGTGGGTAAGGTTTTTAATCACTACCGCACCTAATCCCGCGGTAAAGCCAATAATAGCACTTAATATCATCAGGAACTGTTGATGGCTTAAGTGTTTATTACTCCACTTAGAAAAACGTATTAGCAATTTTGTAGCTTTAGTCCCCACTCAAAAATTATTTAAATGAAAATAAAAAAATCCCGGTGCGAAACCGGGATTTTTTATCAATAATTATTTTGTTCGATAGTAAAATACCCCGGAAGTTGATTTAGAACTAAAATCATTCTCCAAGAATTTGTTTTTAGCTTTCTACTTGCTGGTTTATTTGAAGATGAAGTTCTTTTAATTGTGCTTCATCAAGTTTTGCCGGAGCATCTATCATTACATCCCTGCCGTTATTGTTTTTTGGGAAAGCAATAAAATCCCTGATACTTTCCTGTCCTCCAAGAATGGCGACCAAACGGTCAAAGCCAAAGGCAATACCTCCATGAGGAGGAGCACCATATTGAAAAGCATCCATTAAAAATCCAAATTGTGCTTTAGCTTCTTCTGGTGTGAAACCAAGATAATCGAACATTTTAGACTGAGTTTCTTTATCGTGAATACGTATAGAACCTCCACCAATCTCGTTACCATTTAAAACTAAATCATAGGCATTGGCACGCACTTCACCCGGCTTTGTTTCCAATAAAGCGAAATCTTCTTTTTTTGGTGAAGTAAAAGGATGGTGCATGGCGTGAAAACGCTCTGTTTCTTCGTCCCATTCCAATAGTGGGAAATCTATAACCCAAAGTGGTGCAAACTCATTAGTCTTTCTAAGGCCAAGTTCGTTACCCAAATACATTCTTAATGCACTAAGCTGCGTTCTGGTTTTGGCTGTGTCTCCAGCCATAACCAAAATAAGGTCTCCTGGTTTAGCGCCGGTTTCCTTTGCCCAGGATTTTAAATCTTCTTCTGAATAAAACTTATCTACCGAAGATTTTAGAGTGCCATCTTCGTTATATTTTGCCCAAACGAGTCCGTTGGCCCCTACCTGTGGTCTTTTTACCCAGGATATTAATTTATCTATTTCTTTTCTGGTAAACGAAGCCGCACCCGGAACCGCAATTCCCACAACTAATTCCTGTTGGTCAAAAACATTAAAGCCTTTGTTTTTGGCCAGGTTATTCAATTCGGCAAACTCCATCCCAAACCTAATGTCTGGTTTGTCGTTTCCGTATTTTTTCATCGCTTCATCATAGGTTATTCGAGGGAATTTTTCAACTTCCACACCGTTGATTTCTTTCAATAAATGCCTGGTTAAACCTTCAAAAACGTTTAGGATATCCTCCTGCTCCACAAAAGCCATTTCGCAATCAATTTGCGTAAACTCCGGCTGCCTGTCTGCTCTTAAATCTTCATCCCTAAAACATTTTACAATCTGGAAATATTTATCCATTCCACCAACCATTAATAATTGCTTAAAGGTTTGTGGCGATTGGGGTAGGGCGTAAAATTGACCTCCATTCATTCGGCTTGGTACCACAAAATCGCGAGCACCTTCTGGTGTAGATTTTATTAGGTATGGCGTCTCTACTTCAATAAAATCCTGGTTAGAAAGATAATTTCTAACTTCCATTCCAACCTTATGACGAAATTTAAGCTTATTTTTTACCGGGTTTCTTCTTATATCAAGATAGCGGTATTTCATTCTAAGGTCTTCGCCACCATCGGTGTCTTCTTCGATGGTAAATGGAGGCGTAAGGGAAGTATTTAGAATGGTAAGCTCAGTAACCAAAACTTCAATCTCCCCGGTTGGAATATTTGTATTTTTAGACTCCCGCTCAATCACTTTTCCGCTAACCTGGATTACAAATTCGCGTCCCAGGCCCTGAGCTTTTTCCATAAGTTCTTTTGAAGAGCGTTCTTCATCAAAAATAAGTTGGGTAATACCATAACGATCGCGTAAATCTACCCAAACCATAAAGCCTTTATCCCTTATTTTCTGCACCCAGCCAGAAAGTTTTACTTCCTTACCAATTGAAGTTGCGTTCAATTCCCCGCAGGTATGACTTCTATACATAATATTCCTAAAATTTTAAGTAGCGCAAAAGTAAGAAGTTCAATTGGGTTTCCCGATATAATAGTCTCAGAAAATATTATGCATTAATTTATTGGCATTGCCAAAGGGTATAATACTCCGAGGCTTGACCCTTGGTTAGTTTACTTTTTGATTAAAGACAAAACGCAAAATGCTGAATAACAACGATATTTGTTTTTAATGTTAAATTAATGTTACGTGATTGTTGTTTTAAGGTAAAGTTTTGGCTATATTCGTAGAGAGAATTATAAATAAAAAAGCTATGAAGAAGATAAAAAACATATTGATGGCTGCCATTTTTACTATTGGTGCAGCTGCTATGGCGCAGGAAGGCCCGGAACCAAAGTTTGAAAAGGAGGGAGACCTTATTAAAGGAACTTTTTTTTATGAAGATGGAACTATAAGACAGCAGGGAACTTATAAGAATGGAAAACTGCATGGAGAATGGGTGGCTTATGATACTGAAGGAAAAAAGCAAAGTTTAGCCAATTATACCGAAGGGAAAAAAACCGGAAAATGGTTTTTTTGGAGTTCAGATAAACTTACTGAAATAGATTACGATAATAATCAAATTGCCGGGGTAAATACCTGGAAAAGTGATGCAGCTTTAGCTGAGAATTAGAGCTTGATATCTATATAGCATAAGTATAAAAGCTGTCTAAATAAGGCGGCTTTTTTTATGTCAATATTTCTAATCTATTTCTATAGGCTCTTCAAAATCAATAAAAAGAACACGGGGAGAATCTCCGTATATGAGAATGTGGCTTGCCGGCCGGCCCATAGGCATACATGCCCTCTTTTAAAGTTTGGGGTTGCTCCCCTTTATAAATTACTTCTAACTCGCCGGCAATAAGAACCATTCTTTCTGCCGAGGTGTGAGTGAGGGCAGGGATATAAGCATTTGCTGGAACTTTAAAAAAGATGTCTGTATTCTTTTCGGTAGGATTGCCTTGTAGTACAGCGATATTAAAAACTTCAGGCATAAAATCTGGACAGGGGCTCCATTTCAGGTTTGAGTCACTTTTTGAAAAAGAAATTGAATTTTCATAGGTTTCCTGTGCAAAAATTCCGCAGGAAAAGAAAAATATTAACAGGATTGAAATTTTTTGTAAACGGGTAAACTGATGTTTTGTTTTCATGATTTCCGCTTGTTTTGGTTAATACTTATTGGAATAAGTTTGCTGGTATAAGCTAGCTAATTGAAACGGAAAATGAAATAAGGGCTTTCTGTAAAAAGTAGAATAAAATTAGTTTTTTGCTAAGCTAGGAGTAATTAGTAGATGATAGATTTATAGAGTTTTTTTAGTTAAAAAAATGAGGTTGTCTTAAAAGGTTTTAAAACCGTCATCTTGAATTTATTTCAAGATCTAACGTGTTGGTAATTAAGAGTATGTTAGAAGCTGAAACAAGTTCAGCTTGACGAGAATAGACCTTTCAGACAATCTCATTTTTAATTTTTAAGCCTGTGCTTCCAGTTTTCTTTGTTTTCGCGCTTTGCGTTTATCGGCTGTTTTAACTTTGGCTCTATTTACAAGGTAAAACATAACCGGAACTACTACCAGTGTAAGGAAGGTGGCAAACACCAATCCAAAGATTACCGTCCAGGCCAGTGGCCCCCAGAAGACAACGTTATCACCACCAATAAATACTTTTGGATCGTAATCTGTAAAAAGGCTAAAGAAATCAATATTTAGTCCTACTGCTAAGGGAATTAGACCAAGAACCGTAGTAATTGCGGTAAGCAATACCGGTCTTAACCTGGATTTTCCACCTCTTACAATACAGTCGAAGTACTGTGCGCGGGTAAGCAATTCATCTTCATCTATATTTAGTTCCCGCTTTTTACGATCTATTAGAATTTGGGTATAATCAATAAGAACAATGGCATTGTTTACTACAATTCCTGCGAGCGAGATAATCCCCATCATCGTCATAATAATAATGAAATCCATTTGGAAGATAATCAAACCAAGGAATACTCCCACCAAACTTAATACTACTGCCATAACAATAATAATTGGTTTGGATATTGAGTTAAATTGTGCCACAAGAATAAGTAGAATACCCCCCATGGCAATCAATAAAGCTTTTACCAGGAAAGCCATATTTTCTTCCTGTTCTTCTTGCTCTCCGGTAAACTCTAAACTAATATCTTTGGGAAGATCGTAACTTCTAAGTGCCGTTTTTAGCTGGCCAACAATCTCATTGCCATTATAACCCTGAAGCACGTTAGAGTAGAGGGTAATTACTCTTTTTAGATCTTTTCTTTTAATAGAACTAAAAGAAGAAGAAGACTCGGTATTCACTAAAGATGAAATTGGTACCTGAATTATTTCACCCGTGTTTTGGTCTTTGAAAGTAACCGGTTGGTTGAACAATATATTTTCATTGTAGCGATATTCATCACCAAATCTTACGTTTATTTCGTAATCGTCGTCACCGTCTTTGTAAGTTGAAACCTCTTCCCCGTAGATAGCACGTCGCAGCGTTTGGCCTACCTGTGAGGTAGAAACTCCAAGTTGTCCTGCCTTTTTACGATCTACTTCTACACTTAACTCGGGTTTAGATTTGTTTACATCTATTTTTAACTCTTCAATCCCTGCAATGCTAAGGTCATTAATATAGGTTCGCAGGTTCTCTGCTTCCATTAGCATTTGCTCATAGTCTTCACCTTTTAGTTCCATGTTAATTGGGTAACCTGTAGGTGGGCCGGCTGCATCTTTTTCAACTACAATAGAAGCACCGGGGAATCCCTGTACTGCTTCCCGAACTACAGATAGAACTTCACTACTGCTTACGCCGCGTCGTTCAGTAAATTCGCGCATAGAGAGTGTGACCTTGGCTTTATGTGGCATTTCATTTTGCTGCCCACCATCGGTTTGTGGGTTTCCTGCACCTTCACCAACCTGGGAAATGGCCGACTCTACCATAAAGTTATAGCCGTCTTCATCTTCATATTGTTTTACGGCTTCAAAGATGCGTTGCTCTACTTTTTTGGTAAGGGTATTTGTTTTATGAATATCGGTTCCCTGTGGGTATTCAATATAAGTGATTACCTGGTTGGGTTCATTTTCAGGAAAGAACAATACTTTTGGTTGTACCAATGCAATTAATACAAAAGAAAGGAATAGCAAAAGTAGGGTTCCGAAGAAAACTAAATAGGCTTTTTTTCCGCGTAGGGAGAATTTAAGGGTTTTTTCATAAATATTCTCCATCCATTTAAGGGCGGTATATTGAAAGTAATCTACACCTTTTGATATAAAATATTTATAAGCCCAAAGCAGGATAGCTGCCAGGATTAATATATTTCCAAAAGCCCTTAAAGCACCGGCATCTACCAGGAATCCAATTAGGAGTAATAAACCTCCAAACCCGGCTAGAATAGAGCTTATTCTTATAAGTTTTTTCTTAGTGAACTCACCTTCTTCTGTTTTCATAAACTGAGAGGTAAGCATCGAGTTAATTATAAGGGCTACAAAAAGCGATGAACCTAAGACTATAGACAGTGTAATAGGAAAAATTACCATAAAACTTCCTATAATTCCCGGCCAGAGTCCTAGTGGGAAAAATGCTGCTAAAGTAGTTGCTGTTGAAGCTATAATTGGCCAGGCAATTTCTCCTAAACCTTGCTTGGCCGCCTGTTTTCGTGGCATCCCCTCGTCCATTAAAGTATAGACGTTTTCTACTACCACAATACCGTTATCTACAAGCATTCCAAGTCCCATTACCAGGGCGAAAAGCACCATGGTATTTAGGGTGTATCCCATACTGGATAGAATAATGTAAGAAAGGAACATAGATAGTGGGATTGCAATTCCTACAAACAGGGCATTTCTAAAGCCAAGGAAAAACATTAAGACTAAAACAACCAGAATTACCCCAAAAATAATGTTGTTCACCAAATCGTCTACCTGGCTCTTGGTATTGGTAGAAAGGTCGTTGGTAATGCTTATCCCAAGGCTTTCAGGAAGGTATTCTTCCTGCTCTATTTTTACAATTTCCTTAATCTGGTCTACGGCCTCGATCATATTTTTACCGGCGCGCTTTTTTACATCAAGCATTACTACCGGCTTACCGTATTCACGTGCAAAGGTGGTGGCATCTTTTTCCTTAAAATTAATATTCGCGATATCTTTTAAGAAAATATTGCCCCCATCGGTTTTAACTACAACATTTTGAAGTTCTTTTGGATCTTCGATTTCCCCAACTATACGTATATTTTTTTGAACGCCGCTGTTAATAACATTTCCGCCTGAAATTGTTCTATTTTCTGCACTTACTGCGTTTATTACATCAGAAAAACTAACCTTGGAAGCTGTCATTTTATAGATGTCTACTGCGATTTCAACTTCCATTTCTTCAGCCCCACGAATACTGGCCTCTTTTATTTGTGGAAGCAATTCAATACGTTCCTGAAGATATTCGGCATATTCTTTTAATTGCTGAACGGTATAATCTCCGGTAAGATTGATGTTTAGAATAGGCATTTCTTCTGAAATGTTAAGGTCAAACACGTTTGGTTCTACCTTGGCGCCATTATCTAAGGTAGGCCAGGTAGTTTCGGCTTTCACCATATCTACCTTGTCCTTTACTTTTGTCTTGGCACTTTCAACTTCTACATCTTCATCAAACTCAACAATTACCAGGGAATAATCCTGAAATGTAGAAGAGGAAATTTCTTTTACTCCGGCAACATCGTTAAACTCTTCCTCCAGCGGTTCGGTAATAAATTTTTCTACATCTTCGGCCGAGTTTCCGGGGTTAATAGAGCTTACATAAATTTTAGTCTCTACAACCTCGGGAAAAGTTTCCCTTGGCATATTGTAGTAAGACATGAGTCCACCAATCATGATAATGGCGATAATTACATATACCGTCATTTTATTATTGATGGCCCAGGACGAAAGCTTAAATTCTTTATCTAAATTCATTGTAGCTTAGTTTCTTATTTTAACTTCCTGACCATCTCTAAGGTTTTTTGCGCCTTCTACGATCAGTATTTCTCCGGCTTTTAAGCCACTGGTAATTTCTACCTGACTATTATAAGTATATCCTGTTTCTACTATTTGTCTTTTAGCAATACCTATATTGTCTTCGGTTGCTTCTTTCTCGTTGTAAATAAACACTACACTTTGGCCCTGCGCATTTTTTAGCAATGCATTTTCAGGAATAATTACAGCGTTTTCTGCCGTGTAGTCATTTAGTTTAAGGGTGGCAATTTGGTTGGGTTTAAGCATCCCGTTTTCGTTAGGAACCGTAACCTGTATGCTAAAAGAACGGTTGTTAGGATTAATTGTATTACCAACTCTTCTTACTTCACCTTCAAATTCACGGCCTAAAGAGCTTATTTCTACAATTACCTCGGTGCCCTTGTTTATTTTGTTTAAATAACCCTCGGGAACATCGGCCTCTACATACATATTCTTTAAGCTTACCAGGCGAAATAACCGACTTTGCCCAGGGCTTACTACTTCCCCTTCTTCGGTAATTACCTCGTCTATAATTCCGCTAAAGGGAGCTCTTACAATGGTTTTATCTAATTGGGATTTTAATCTGTTTACAGAATTCTGCATAGATTCGTAATTGGTTTTGGCTTCTAAATACTGCATCTCAGATCCAATATTTTGCTCCCACAAACGCTGCTGGCGCTCAAAAGTGGTTTTGGCTAAAGTAGCCTGGGTTTCTAATTGAGCTAATTCGCTTGAGAGTCCGCCATCATCTATTTTAGCAAGTACCTGGCCTTTGCTTACCTGGGCTCCTTCTTTTACGCGCACGTCCTGAAGAATTCCTGAAAACTCGGCATAGATTACAATATTTTCATCAGTTGCAACATCCCCCTGTACTTCTGCATAATGCTTAAATAGAGTGTCAGTTATTTCTTGCGTCATAATGAGATCAAGACGTCTACTTTTGTCCAATCTATTTATAGCCTGGTCAAGTTTATCAAGCTTTTGGGTAAGGTCGCTTTGCTCTTTGCTCAATTCTGTTTTTTTGGCTCTAATCTCTGTGAGGTTCTCACTTTCTATAAGTTCATCTATAGATTTTCCTTCTTCTTTATTTCCACAGGAGAGCAAAAAAAGCGGAATACTTATTAAAACAGCTAACTTTTTCATTGTTGTTATTTGACGGGTGTATTTAATCTTCATTGTTATATTTTCTGGTGTCCAGGAGGTTTTCTAATTCTACTTTGGCAGTTATTACATCAAGCATAGACTGTAAAAAGTCTTGTTGTGCCTGGTAGAGTTGGCGTTGTGCTTCGCTTAACTCAAAACTACTGGCAATTCCTTCAAAAAACTTTATTTGATTTTTACTCTCTATCCTTTCTGCAAGTTCAAGATTTTTCTTTTGGTTTTGGTAGTTTTCCAGGCTAAACTCATAATCGCTTTTGGCCGAATTGATCTTGCGTTTTACTTCGTTTTCTGTTTGTTCCAGTTCTATCATGGCCTGTTCGTAGGCAATTTGTTTTTGCTGTGTTCTGGCACTACGCATACCGCTACTTAAAATTGGGATGTTTAAGCTTAAGCCTAAAATAGATTGCCCAAAATATTCCTGGTCTTCATTTAAAAAAGTGAATTCCTGGCTAAACCCCTGTACGCCGTAATTTAGAAATCCGGTAAGTGAAGGAAGCGCTTTAGATTTTTCCAGTTTTACCTCTATTTCACGAGACTCTGCTGTATTCGCAGCAATGCGGTAATCTATATTTTCTTCTACCGGAACTTCTTTTTGTAATAGAGACAGGTCGAAATATTCCATCGCCAGGTTATCCAGTTCTTCGGTTAGGTTAACGGGAATTTCAACGGGAATCCCAAGTGTTAAATTAAACATTTCATAAGCAATATCCCGCATACGTTTGCTTCGGCTTAAATTGTTTTTTAAGTTAAGTAAGGTGATTTCCAGTTGTTCTACATCCTCCTGTTCTGTAAGCCCGTTTTTATAGATTTCGTTGGTCTCATCGTAGTTCTTCTGTACGTTTTCTACATTTTTTTGAAGAATAGCTACATTTTCCTCGGCCAGTAACACATTGCCGTAGGCATTAATTACCGCCTTCTTTATCTCAAGATTGGTTTTCGTTTTGGCATTTTCAGAAATTTGAAGCAAAGTTCTGGCTGATTGAATTCCTACTATATAAGACCCGTCAAAAATTAATTGGTTCCAGGTGGCCGTAGCATTTACATTTTGCTCGGTACCAAAAGTTACCGGGGTAAAAGTGCCGGGTTCGCCGCCGGTTATTTCAGCCGGAAGTAAGGTGACGGGCTGTTTGAGATAATTTTGATAATCGGCAGTAGCACTTATTTGCGGTAATCCCTGGGCAATAATTTCCCATTTTTGTTTAAGGGCTATCTCAATATCTTTTTGTGCATTTACCGATGTGTAATTATTTTCTAAACCAAATTCAATGGCTTCCTCCATGGAGAAACTGTAACTTTGGGAAGTTTCCTGGGCCATACTGCTTATAGAAATTAGTAAAAGTAACAGGTGTCTATATTTCATTTTTTTCTTTATTCTTGATTAGTAAATCTTCTAAAACTTTTAGGCCTTTTGGAGTACATATAGCTCTTAAATGATATTCCAGTAAATAATCCATGAGTTTATTGTTGCTGTACTCTTCCTCTGGAAAAAGGTTTTTATCCTTAATGGCTAATAAGCTGGCAAAATAAAGCCTGCTCACAAAAGAAATGGAAATGTTAGGGCGGTAATGACCACTTTTAATACCTCGCTCCAAATTCTCTATTATAGAATGTTGTGCGATTTCAAATTTCTTGTTGCGAATTGTGTTATATATCTTGGGGTAATACTTTTTAAGTTGAAATTGGGGTGATGTCTTTTCATTTTTAAGCATACGCTGTACATATACTTTTACCTCAAAATTCTCTACGATGGGATTTAGTTTTTTTGCGCGTAAAGACTTTATACCAGTGTTTATTTCTTCCATTAGTTGCCAAACACTGCCTTCAATAAGCATAGACTTGTTGCTGTAATGCGCATAAATAGTTTTTTTGGAAATGCCCATTTCTTCTGCAATGTCGTCCATAGTTACACTCTTAAAACCTAGTTTTAAGAAGAGGTTGGTAGCTGTAGTTTGAATTGCTTCTTTCACGTTATTTCTCTTGAAATTTTTGTGCAAAATTAGGTTATGGAAACTTATGATACAAGAAAAGTTTCTAAGGTTTAAGATAATTTAACTTATTCTACGAATTTGAAATAGTTTCAATTAATGTATTTTAGCCGGAAAATTTTTTGGTATGAAGTCTATTTCTCAATATAGAGAAGCTTTTCAGGAATATCTGGATTATAAAATAGAGGTGAAAGAGCCCGAGAACCTTTATAACCCTATGCGTTATATTCTTGGTTTGGGAGGAAAGCGTTTAAGGCCGGTGTTAGTATTGATGTCTGCTGAAATTTTTGAAGCCAGTTATGAAAAAGCCCTGGATGCTGCCCTGGCCATAGAGATATTTCACAATTTCTCTTTGGTTCACGACGATATTATGGATGATGCGCCTTTGCGCAGGGGGAAGCAGACCGTGCACGAGCGATGGGATATTAACACCGGAATTTTATCGGGTGATGCTATGTTGATAAATGCCTATCAACTATTTGAAAATTATGGGAGTGAGACTTTTCAGGAATTGGCAAAATTGTTTAGTAAAACTGCTATGCAGGTTTGTGAAGGTCAGCAATATGATATAGATTTTGAGTCTAGAGATGATGTTACCATTGAGGACTATCTTAAAATGATAGAGTATAAAACTGCCGTGCTGGTGGGGGCTTCATTGCAAATGGGCGCCATTGTGGCCAATACTTCGGCCGTAAATAAAGAATCTGTATATGAATTTGGACGCTTATTGGGTATTGCATTTCAGCTTCAGGACGATTATTTAGATGCTTTTGGAGACCCTGAGACTTTTGGGAAGCAGCCTGGAGGAGATATTATAGAAAATAAAAAGACTTTTCTTTATTTAAAATCTCTGGAGGCTTCCGGAGAAAGCGAGGCGCGCCAGTTGGAACATTTGTATACTATAAACCCTGTTGAGACTGCGGGTAAAATTGATGCGGTAAAAAGCCTATTTAGAAGTAGTGGTGCCGCAGCTTTAACAAAGCTTGAAATAGAAAAATATACTGAAATGGCTTTTAAGGTGCTTGATGAAATTGAAATCTCTGAAGAAAAAAAGCGCCCTTTACGAGAATTTGGGGAAATGCTTATGAATCGTACGGTTTAATTTTTGAAAAACCTGGATTAAGAATTTCTTAATACTTTTGCTCTTATATCTGCATATTTATAAGCAATAGATATTTTTAACAACCTCCTGAAGTTTTTAGGATGTTAAACTTCTTATAATTCATAAGATAATTCTATGGTTTACTACAGGCTGTTTTTTTTAAAATCGTATTTTTGCTTAGTTTTACACTTAAAAGAAACATTAGTTTCAAACTATGGATAGATTTTCATTTCTAAATGCTGCGCACACAGCATATTTTGCCGAACTTTACGATCAATACCTTCAGTACCCCGATAGTGTAGAGCCCAGTTGGAGGGCTTTTTTTCAAGGCTTTGATTTTGGAATGCAACAAAACGGAGTTTCCGCAGAAAACCTGGAAGAAGCTCCAGTTAATTTTCAAGAAGGGGAGATTCCAGATCATGTTGTGAAGGAATTTAAGGTTATACGCCTTATAGACGGTTACCGAACCCGCGGGCATTTGTTTACAAAAACAAATCCGGTTAGGGAGCGTCGTCAATATCGTCCAACCCTGGATATAGAAAACTTTGGGCTTGAGAAAGCTGATCTTGATACAAAATTTAATGCGGGTGACATGTTGGGTCTTGGCCCAAGCAGCCTTCGTGAGATAATAAACCATCTCGAGAAAATTTATTGCGAATCTATCGGAATCGAATATATGTTTATTCGTAAACCAGAGGAAATTAAATGGATTCAGGATAAATTAAATACAAACGAAAATCATCCTAATTTTAATAATGAGGAGAAAAAGAAAATCCTAAAGAAATTAAATCAGGCGGTTTCTTTTGAATCATTTTTGCATAGAAAATATGTGGGTCAAAAACGTTTTTCGTTAGAAGGTGGCGAAAGCCTTATTCCAGCCCTCGATGTGCTTATCGAAAAAGCTTCAGATTACGGGGTGAGGGATTTTGTGATGGGTATGGCTCATAGAGGTAGGTTAAATACTTTAACCAATATTTTTGGTAAAAGTGCAAAAGATATTTTTAGTGAGTTTGACGGGAAAGATTACGAACAGGATATTTTTGATGGTGATGTAAAATATCATCTTGGGTGGACTTCTTGCCGACTTACAGATAATGGAAAAGGAATAAATATAAATATTGCACCAAACCCTTCGCATTTAGAAACAGTAGGGCCTGTGGTTCAGGGAATATCCAGAGCCAAACAAGATAGGCACTATGGAGGCGACAATATGAAGGTGTTGCCTATTCTGGTGCATGGCGATGCTGCTATTGCAGGGCAGGGTGTAGTGTACGAAGTGGTGCAAATGGCCCAATTAGAAGGCTATGAAACCGGAGGTACAATACATATTGTAGTGAACAATCAAATAGGTTTTACAACAAATTATTTAGATGCGCGGTCTTCTACCTACTGTACCGACGTAGGGAAAGTAACACACTCTCCTGTATTGCATGTAAATGCCGATGATGTAGAAGCTGTTGTGCATGCAGTTTCATTTGCGCTGGATTTTAGAATGAAATTTAAGCGAGATGTTTTTATAGATTTATTGGGCTATAGAAAATATGGCCACAATGAAGGAGATGAGCCTAAGTTTACACAACCTAAGTTGTATAAGGCTATTTCAAAACATAAGAATGCACGAGATATTTATGCTGAAAAATTAAAAGCAGCCGGGGTAATTGATGAAGCTTATCTTACGAAGCTTGAAGAAGAATATAAGGCAGACCTGGAAGAAAACCTCGAGGATTCTAAAAAGGAGAAAAACACAAGAATTACCCCATTTATGCAAGATGAATGGGAAGGCTTCGAAAATGTCTTTGAAGATGAAATGATCAAGGATATAGATACTACCTACAAATTAGAGGATCTTGATTTGGTTGCCGATGCTATTTCTAAATTACCTGAGGATAAAAAGTTTATGCGTAAGGTGAAAAAGATTATAGAGCTTCGTAATAAACAATATTTTGAGGAAGATAAGCTGGATTGGGCTATGGGAGAGCACTTGGCCTACGGTTCGCTTCTAAAAGAAGGATTCAATATTCGAATTAGTGGTCAGGATAGTGAAAGAGGTACTTTTTCTCACCGCCACGCAGTAGTAAAAGTAGAAGATAGTGAAGAGGAAATCATTTTGCACAATAATATAGAAGGTCGGGATGGCGATTTCTTTGTGTATAACTCTCCGCTTTCAGAATATGGTGTTATGGGGTTTGATTATGGTTATGCGATGGCAAGCCCTAAAACCTTAACTATTTGGGAAGCTCAATTTGGGGACTTTGTAAATGGTGCGCAAATAATGATAGACCAGTATCTTTCTGCTGCAGAAGATAAGTGGAAATTACAAAACGGCCTGGTGCTTTTCTTGCCCCATGGGTATGAAGGCCAGGGGGCAGAACACTCTTCAGGAAGAATGGAGCGTTTTCTTCAACTTTGTGCCAAAGATAATATGTACGTAGCCGATGTGACTACACCGGCAAATATGTTCCATATTTTGCGTAGGCAAATGAAAGCCGGATTTAGAAAACCTTTGGTGATTTTTACGCCAAAGAGCTTGTTAAGGCATTCTAAAGTAATTTCAACAAAAGAAGATTTTTCAAAAGGCGGTTTTCAGCCTTTACTTGACGATCCAAAAGCAAAGGCAGAAGAGGTAAAAACCCTTGTGTTTTGTACCGGTAAATTTTACTACGATTTATTGGAGTATAAAGAGGAGAATGGGCGTGATGATGTGGCATTGGTGCGTGTGGAACAATTATTCCCGTTGCCTACAGATAAAATGAATAAAACTATTGAAAAATACAAGAATGCAGATGATATAGTTTGGGCCCAGGAAGAACCAAGAAATATGGGTGCTTATGGACATATGTTATTGCATTTTGACCAAGCTAAAAACTTTAGGGTTTGCAGTAGAAAATTTTATGGTTCTCCTGCTGCCGGAAGTTCTGTAAGATTTAAAAAGCGTCACGAAAAGGTGATTGCAAGCGTTTTTGATAAAACAGTAGAGAATTAAAAAGAATTTAAAATAACGAATCCAATGTTTTCGCCTGGCGGAAACTTTAAATAAAAACAAAGATCATGGCCTTAGAAATGAAAGTTCCTTCTCCGGGAGAATCTATAACCGAAGTTGAAATAGCTGAATGGTTAGTTGAAGATGGCGACTATGTAGAAAAAGATCAGGCAATTGCCGAAGTAGATAGCGATAAAGCTACCCTGGAACTTCCGGCTGAAGCTAGCGGAATTATTACACTAAAAGCAGAGGAAGGTGATGCTGTGGCTGTAGGTGAAGTAGTTTGTCTTATAGATACCGAAGCTGAAAAGCCGGGTGGAAGTGACGATAAAAAGGAGTCTAAAGATGGGGCTTCAAATAAAGAGGAAGAAAATAAAGATAAGGCAGCACCTAAAACTGAGGAGCCTTCTAAGTCCACAACACCTGCGCAAAAGCAAGATTCTCACGCAAAAGGGAGCCCGTCTCCTGCAGCTAAAAAAATCCTGGACGAAAAAGGGATTGATAAGAAGGATGTAGAAGGTAGCGGAAAAGATGGTCGTATCACAAAAGAAGATGCGGTTCAGGCCAAAGCTTCTATGGGTAGCCCGGGTAAAGGAAAACGAGGGGAGTCTAAGAAGAAAATGTCTATGCTTCGTAGAAAAGTAGCTTCTCGTTTGGTTTCAGTTAAAAATGATACCGCTATGCTTACTACTTTTAATGAGGTAGATATGCAGCCTATTTTTAATTTACGAAAGAAATATAAAGAAGAATTTAAAGATAAGCATGGGGTTGGCTTAGGCTTTATGTCTTTCTTTACCCTTGCAGTAGTGAGAGCCTTAAAGCAATTTCCTGATGTGAACTCTATGATAGATGGAGATCATCAGGTTAAGTTTGACTATCAGGATATTAGTATTGCAGTTTCTGGCCCAAAAGGCTTGATGGTGCCTGTAATAAGAAATGCTGAAAACTTAAGTTTTAGAGGTGTAGAAGATGAGGTGAAACGCCTTGCATTAAGAGCGCGTGATGGGAAAATTACTGTAGATGAAATGACCGGGGGTACTTTTACTATTACAAATGGTGGGGTATTTGGTTCTATGCTTTCTACTCCAATTATAAACCCTCCGCAAAGCGCAATTTTAGGAATGCATAATATAGTAGAGCGTCCTGTTGCTATAGATGGTCATGTAGAGATTCGACCTATTATGTATTTGGCACTTTCTTATGACCATAGAATTATTG
This sequence comes from Salegentibacter sp. BLCTC, assembly GCF_015143665.1. Classification (NCBI taxonomy): domain Bacteria; kingdom Pseudomonadati; phylum Bacteroidota; class Flavobacteriia; order Flavobacteriales; family Flavobacteriaceae; genus Salegentibacter; species Salegentibacter sp. BLCTC. Next base: position 129,202 of record NZ_WYEW01000003.1, read on the forward strand.
ATGGAAAAGAATCTGTAGGTTTCCTGGTGGCTATTAAAGAAGCTATAGAAAACCCGGAGGAGCTATTGATGGATAACGATGTAAAAAGAGCTCTTGAACTTTAATTGGAAAGAGTGATAATCAAAAAAAAGAGGCAACGAATTCGTTGCCTCTTTTTTTTGGTAAAAACAAATTATAATAATAACAACAAATTCGCGATGTTTAAAGATAAAACACAAATCACAAAGATTCCCAATAGTATATAAAGGAAAATATGTGGATTTTTATTTTTTGAAACGCTGGACATTCTACTAACATTAATTAGCTCAAACTTAGGTAGAATGTGGTTTCACGACAAGGGGATAAACCCCCTTTTTTTACTATTTTAAGTAAAGAGCCGGTGCTTTGTAGTCTATAATGGCTTTCCCTTTTTTTAACAGGTCTGCGCCAATAATTCCATGTACTTTTTCAGCTTCATGATTTGTAAGAGCTTCGTTTACATGTCTTAAATCAAAAAGTACAAGGTCTACTTTTTTCTTTTTCCAGCCTTTAATTTCAATTTGATTCTTTTGTGCAATTTGGGTAAGCATATTGGTTGCCCCAGCCCCGGCAGCTTTTATATCGCTATCTTCTGCAAGCAGTTTAAAGTGTTCTACTGCTTCAAGGCCTACACAAGTACTGGAGGCGCCTGTATCTAGAATAAAGTTTCCTTCAATCCCATTAATCCTGGCTACTAATTCCAGATGCTGTGTTTTTGTATATTTTAGCTTTACACGCTTAAAGCCTTTTTCTTTAAGTAATTTTTTTAAAGATGACATTCTTTGTATTTTTCACAAAGATAGGTCTTCAAAATAAATTATTTTTGCTTTTATGATTTTAACCGATACGCATATACATCTTTATAGCGAAGTTTATGAAGATGACAGGGGCCAGCTTATAGAAAATGCATTTAAGCAGCATATTGAAAGATTTTTTCTTCCGGCAATAGATTCTGAAACAACGCAGGCCATGTACGATCTGGAAGCTCGTTACCCCGAGCATGTTTTTTTAATGATGGGCTTGCACCCAACGCATGTTCAGGAGAATTTTGAAGACGAATTAAAGCATGTGGAGGAGCAGTTTGGGCAAAGAAGGTTTTATGCGGTGGGAGAGATAGGAATAGACTTGCATTGGGATAAAAGCACTTTGGCGATACAGCAGGAAGCTTTTAGAAGGCAGATTAGATTGGCAAAAAAACATAAATTGCCGGTTGTAATTCATTGTAGAAAGGCTTTTAATGAGGTTTTTGAGGTGTTAGAAGAGGAAAAAAGCGATGATCTTTTTGGGATTTTTCATTGTTTTACAGGTAACCTGGATCAAGCTAAAAGGGCGCTCTCTTATAATTTAAAGCTCGGTATTGGTGGGGTGGTTACATTTAAAAATGGCGGCATCAATAAATTTTTGGATCAAGTTCCTTTAAAAGATATTGTTTTGGAGACCGATGGGCCATATTTGGCACCCTCGCCCTTCCGTGGAAAACGAAATGAGCCTGAGTATCTTCTAAAGGTAGCAGAAAAGATAGCAGACATTTACCAAAAACCCTTAGCTGAAATCGCTCAAATAACCACCCAAAATTCAAAAGATATCTTCGGGATATAAAGTAGGTTAGGATTAAAATTTGTTCATTTGCCTAGTTAATAAAATTTGCGTGAAAGAATTCGAAGACATAAGGTTTTATAAAGATAGCGAGGTACAGCCTGCCTTGATGGAATATTTGGGGCATCCTATGATAAAAGCGCTTCTACAATTTACTTTTCCCGAGAAAAGTTCAGAAGAAATTGCTGCTATATTGGGTACTTGCCATTCTATCAGGGATTTTCAGTCTAAAGTGATTTATAATTCTGTATTAAAAGTTATTGAAAAAAGTACCGAGGGGCTTACGTATAGTGGTTTTGATAAGTTAGATGGCCGGCAGGCGTATTTCTACATGTCAAATCATCGTGATATTATTCTTGATACCTGCTTGTTGAATACAACATTGTATGAGCAAGATCTAATAATGACAGCTTCGGCTATTGGCGATAATTTAGTGCAGAAACCTTTTTTAATGACATTGTCTCGTTTAAATAGGAATTTTTTGGTAAAACGAGGGCTTGGTCCCCGGGAAATGCTTAAAAGTTCTATGGTCCTTTCAGCTTATATTAAAAAGTTGCTCTTAGAAGATGGTAGGTCGGTTTGGATGGCGCAAAGAGAGGGTAGAACCAAGGATGGAAGTGATTATACCCAGCAGGGAGTGTTGAAAATGCTTGGTATGGCCAAAGGCAAGCAAAGCCTGGCACAGTATTTTGCCGATCTTAAAATTGTTCCGGTGGCGATTTCCTATGAATTTGATCCTACAGATATTTTGAAAATGCCTGAAATTCTAGCCAAAAGAATGAAGGAGGAATACGTGAAGTCTGCGAATGAAGATTTTAATAGTATTATGCAAGGTGCGCTTGGTAATAAAGGGCGTATCCATATTAATGCAGGAGAAGTTTTAGGTAAAGAGGTTTTTGAAGAAATTGAAGAGAAACATGCTTCAATAAACGCACAGTTAAAAGCTATTGCTTCAAAAATAGACGAACATATTTATAGAAATTATAAATTATGGCCGGCTAATTATATCGCATTCGATTTGCTTAAAAATTCAGAAACCTATGCTGAAAAATATTCAGATAAAGAAAAAAGGCAATTTGAACGTCGCCTAACTCGTAGGATAGATGTGAAAAATCCCCTTGAGCTTAATAGTTACTTATTAATGTATGCAAATCCGGTAATTAATAAAGAAGCGCTTTATGAATAAAAAAGCTAAAATCCTTTTAATTTATACCGGCGGAACTATTGGGATGATAAAGGACTATGATACAGGAGTCCTAAAAGCTTTTAATTTTGATGAATTATTACATAATATTCCTGAACTTAAAATTCTTGAACACGAAATAGATACCTTGAGCTTTGAAGATCCTATAGATTCTTCTAATATGAATGTAGCATGTTGGGTGAAAATAGCCAATACTATACATGATAATTTTGAAGCTTACGATGGTTTTGTGGTTTTGCATGGAAGTGATACCATGTCTTATACCGCTTCGGCCTTAAGTTTTATGTTTGAAAACTTAACCAAGCCTATCATCTTTACAGGGTCTCAGTTACCTATTGGAGATTTAAGAACTGACGCGAAGGAAAATCTTATTACCAGTATTCAAATTGCAGGCTTGCAAAAGAACGGGAAACCGGTAATTTCGGAAGTAGGTCTATATTTTGAATATAAATTGTATAGGGCTAACAGGACTACAAAAATTAATGCTGAACATTTTCAGGCCTTTGCATCTCTAAATTATGAACCTTTGGCCGAGTCTGGTGTTTACCTGTCGGTAAATTATAACGCACTTTGGCGACCTAACCGAAGGCAAAAAACAAAATTACATACCAATTTTAATAACGAGGTATTGGTTTTAAAAATGTTTCCTGGTATAAATGCAGCTACTGTAGCCCATATATTGTCTAAGCCGGGATTAAAGGGAGTGGTGTTGGAGACTTATGGGAGTGGTAATGCTCCTAGCGACGATTGGTTTCTGGATATTTTAAAGAAAAAGATTTTAGAAGGTTTAATTATAGTAAATGTTACACAATGCATAGGAGGTAGTGTGGTGATGGGGCAGTATGAAACAAGCGTGGGGCTGAAAGAGATAGGTGTGATTTCGGGAAAAGACATAAGTACCGAGGCTGCGGTAGCCAAATTAATGTATCTTTTAGGGAAAGAATTGTCTCCAAAAGTGTTTAAAACCATCTTCGAAACTTCGTTAAGAGGGGAAATGTCATAAAAATAACGGCAGATGCTTGACGGAGTATATTTTTTTTCGTTATTTGGCGAACCGTTTTAGAAACGTTAACAAAAAGAGAGGTGGCCGAGTGGTCGAAGGCGCACGCCTGGAAAGTGTGTATACGTCACAAGCGTATCGAGGGTTCGAATCCCTTCCTCTCTGCTATAATTATTATATTTTTATTAAAAATTTATTTTTATATCTTTAACCCTTTAACTAATTAAATTAAGACAAACAGTAATGAAAAGATTATTTTCTATTTTGGTAATCGCCGCGGTGATGGTGCTTGGAGCCGGAAACCTGAATGCGGCCAACGATGTTAATACATTACCTGGAACAATTGTGAATTTTGTTCAGGATGAAGAGGCTGCAGCTTCCGCAGATGAGGCAGGCGAAGAAACTCTTGGTTTTCATCAGGAACTTAAAAAACGTTTTATAGAAGGTGGTCCTGCATTTATGGGGATTGTTCTTTTATGTTTAATTCTTGGTTTGGCTGTTGCCATTGAGAGAATTATCTTTTTAAATCTTTCTACTACGAACACTAGAAAATTAGCTAGAAATGTAGAAGATGCTTTAAATAGTGGTGGAGTAGAATCAGCTAAGGAGGTTTGTAGAAATACAAAAGGGCCTGTTGCTTCTATCTATTACCAGGGTCTGGATCGTGCAGACGAAAGTATTGATGCTGCAGAAAAAGCTGTTGTAGCTTACGGTGGTGTTCAAATGGGGCAATTAGAGAAAAACGTTTCCTGGTTGTCTTTATTTATTGCTATTGCTCCTATGCTTGGTTTCATGGGTACTGTAATTGGTATGATTACCGCCTTCGATAGAATTGAAGCAGCTGGTGATATGCAGCCTTCTCTTGTTGCCGGAGGTATTAAAGTAGCACTTCTTACAACCGTATTTGGTTTGATCGTAGCTATTATTCTTCAAATATTTTACAACTATATTATTGCTAAGATAGATAGTATTGTAAATGATATGGAAGATGCATCTATCACTCTTATCGATATGTTGGTAGCTTACAAAAACAAAAAAAGAATCTAAGACCAGATTAAATTATGACTTTACATAAAATATTAAAATATGTATCTATCGTTATTGGCGTTATAGGGCTTATCCTTCTTGGAAGGATCCTTGCCGAAGACGGTGATGCTATAGAGGCCTCGGCCGATTTGCAAACCAGTTTGCTCAATCCATTTATGTATGTTGCATATTTAGTATTGGCAATAGTAGTTGCTTTGGTCCTTATCTTTGTGGTACAAGGCCTGTTTAAAGGAAATATAAAAAACACATTAATTGCCGTAGGAACATTTTTGGCAGTTATTGTAATAGCTTATCTTGTTACAGATGGTTCTCAAATGACGCTTAAAGACGGAGACATACTTTCGGCTAGCGCGGCCCACTGGATAAGTGCAGGTTTAGTAACTTTTTACATCCTTGCAGGAATCGCTATTTTAGCAATGGTAATTTCCGGAGTTAAAAAATTAATGAAGTAAAATTATGGCAAGAAGAGAAGCACCAGAAGTTAATGCCGGCTCTATGGCCGATATTGCTTTCTTGCTACTAATCTTCTTTTTGGTAACCACAACCATTGAGACAGATAGTGGGATTAGTAGAAAACTACCCCCATGGCAGCCAGAAGAGCAAGAGCCACCGGTAATTAAAGAACGAAATATCTTTCAGGTTTTGGTTAACAGTAACAACCAATTACTTGTAGAAGATGAGGAGATGGAGATAGAGGAGCTGCGACAAGCTGCAGTTGAATTTATCGATAATGGTGGAGGAACAGGTGATGAAGCTTGTGATTTCTGCCAGGGAGCGGGAGAAGCCACTTCTTCTGTAAACCCACAGAAAGCTATTATCTCTTTGGTAAATAACCGTGGAACCGAGTATGGAACTTATATCTCTGTACAAAACGAACTTGTGGCGGCTTATAACCAACTTAGAGATAGAGAAGCGCAGCGTTTATTCGGTACCAGCTTTACTGAGATGGAAGCTAAATATAACGATTCGCGTACAAGTGAAGGCGCTAAAGAAACGCTTAAAGAGAGGATTGAATTAATTAAAGATATGATTCCTCAAAAGCTTTCTGAAGCTGAACCGCAGAGTTAATAACCTAATTAAAACTTAAATTTAAGACTCAATTATGTCTAAATTCAAAAAGAAAAAGAGCGAAGGGCAACCAGCCATTAGTACAGCATCTTTACCAGATATTGTATTTATGTTACTGTTCTTCTTTATGGTTGTTACCGTTATGCGCCAGAATACGTTAATGGTACAAAATAAACTACCATTCGCCGATCAGGTTGAAAAGCTTGACAAGAAGGATCTTGTAATGTATATCTATGCAGGAAAGCCAAGTTCCAGATACCAGCAAACATTTGGTACTGAGGCAAGGATTCAGTTGAACGATAAATTTGCCAGTGTTGGTGAAGTTCAACAGTTTATCTTTTCTGAAAGAGAAACAAAACGAGAAGAATTGATACCATATCTTACAACTGCCCTTAAGGTAGATGAAGAAACAAATATGGGGCTGGTTTCAGATATTAAACAAGAATTAAGAAAAGCTGAAGCTCTTAAAATCAACTATACAACCAAAGAAGGTGATGCATTACAAAATATGCAATAAAGACCAATAGGTCATTTTTTCAAAACTGTATTAAACATCCTGTCTAATTTTAAATATTAGGCAGGATGTTTTTTTTATATTTGAGTCTAAATATACCTGTAGACTAAAAATGAATAAATTATTCAAATTTCTTTATGGCTTGTTTGTTGTTTTTAGTCTGCCTTTATCAGCTCAAACCGAGATAGAGGAAGAATTGGAACGTATACCTGATTCGGTTCCATATATTTTAGATAGTTTATATCGCGAAGATCAATTCTACCTGGGGCTAAGCTTTAATTTTATTAGTAATAAGCCTGAGGCTATTTCGCAATCTGGTTTTTCAGGAGGTATTCATGCCGGATTTACCAGGGATTTTCCACTTAATAAACGTCGAAATGTCGTTATCGCAGCCGGAGTAGGTTTTTCTTTAAATAGCTATAGTCAAAACCTCTTTATAGGGGAAGATAATAGTGGAGAAAGTATTTTTAGGGAACTGACAAATAATATCGACTATAGTGTTAATAGATTTACTACACAACTAATAGAGGTGCCTTTAGAATTTAGATGGCGCACTTCTACGGCTGAAACTTATAAGTTTTGGAGGATTTATACCGGATTGCGATTTGGATACATCTATCACTTTAAAAGTAAATTTATTCAGCCCGGGAACGAGGTTGTCCAAACCGATGTTCCAGAATTAGATCGCTTTCGAATGGGGGCAACTTTTACTTTTGGTTACAACACCTTTAATTTTCATTTGTATTATAGTTTAAACCCATTGTTTCCTGGTGCATCAGTGAATGGTGCGCCAATAGATATTTCGGTATTTAGAGTGGGGCTTATGTTTTATATATTATAGCCATAAGTTTAGTACTATAATTTGCGTTAAGATTCCGCAAGCAAGGCCCAATACTAATTCGTTGATTGTATGTGCTTTGTAATAAATCCTTGAAGAGGCTGTTAGCCCCAGTGCAAGTATTAAAAAACTAATGGTATATACTAAATTTATTTTAAAATTTAAACTGATGCCAATTAGAAAAACCAAAAGGGCGCCCATGCCCATCATATGTAAACTCAGTTTTACTTTTAATAAAACCAGGACAAAGGCGACTATAGTGGCGAATAGAATTCCAGTAAAGTAGTAATAAAGCGCAGCATAATTATAAGCGTTTAAAATCTGGTTTAGTACCATAGTAATTAGAATCGCGTAGAATAATAGTGGCCACTTTCGTTCTCTGGTATTTATTAAAAAGATAGATTGTGCTTTTCCCAAATTTTTTAATAGGAAATAAAATACAATAGGTATAAATATAGTAAGTATGGCTATTGCCAATAACTTTGCTTTTGCTATACCTTCAGGAAAAAACCTGGGGGTAAAAATAAAGTAGAAAAAACTTGCCGCTAATGGCAGCCATAGCGGATGGAAAATAAAAGATGCACTTTTTAAAAGGAATCTCATTAAATTTCTTTTCGAAGTCTGGCCACAGGAATGTCTAATTGTTCTCTATATTTTGCAACCGTTCTTCGTGCAATTGGATAGCCTTTATCTTTTAATACCCTTGCGAGTTTTTCATCGGTAAGGGGTTTACGTTTATCTTCTTCCTCGATAGAAATTTCCAGTATTTTTTTAATTTCTCTGGTGGAAACATCTTCTCCCTGATCGTTTTTCATAGACTCAGAGAAGAATTCCTTAATGAGTTTGGTTCCGTAAGGTGTGTCTACATATTTACTGTTGGCCACCCTGGAAACCGTAGAAACATCCATCTCTATCTCATCGGCAATATCCTTTAAGATCATGGGCCTAAGGTTTCGCTCGTCGCCGGTCAAGAAATATTCTTTTTGGTAGTTCATAATAGCACTCATGGTAACCATAAGCGTTTGTTGTCTTTGCTGTATGGCTTCAATAAACCATTTTGCGGCATCCAGCTTTTGTTTTATAAACATAACTGCATCTTTCTGTGCCTTTGTTTTTTCTTTAGATTCTTTATAGCCTTTTAGCATGTCGCTATAATCGCGAGAGACGTGCATTTGTGGTGCATTGCGGCCATTAAGGCTTAACTCTAAATCCCCATCTACAATTTTAATGGTAAAGTCTGGGATTACGTGCTCTATCATTCTGGTGTTTCCAGAATAAGAACCTCCCGGTTTCGGGTTTAAATGTTCAATAACATCTATAGCTTCCCGAAGTTCATCTTCCGAAATATCGTGCCTGGAAATTATTTTGGTGTAATGTTTTTTGCTGAATTGGTCAAACGAGCGGTCCAGGATGTCTTCGGCTAATTCTACGGCTTTTGTAGGCTCTTTGCGTTTAAGTTGAATAAGAAGACATTCTTGAAGAGATCTGGCTCCTACACCGGCTGGATCCAATTCCTGCACCTTTTTAAGTACCTTCTCTACCGCATCTTCATCTGTATAAATATTTTGGGTAAAGGCCAGGTCATCTACAATATCCTGCAGCTCTCTTCTTAAATAACCACTTTCATCTACGCTACCTACCAGAAAGGCAGCTATTTGTTCTTCGGTTTCATCAAATCTAAGCGTACTTAATTGAGTGGTTAGGTATTGTGTGAACGAAGTGCCGGCTGCATAGGGTACGCTTTTTTCGTCATCATCGGGACTATAATTATTGGCTTGAAGCCTATAGTTAGGTACCTCATCATCACTTAAATATTCGTCAACATCTATTTCAGCCTCAATAGATTCGGTTCCTTCATCTTCACGATCTCTTTCCTTGTAATCATCTTCATACTCCTCAAATTCATCTCTGGCTTCTAATTTGCCATCTTCCAAAGCCGGGTTTTCCTCTAATTCCTGTTTTATACGCTGCTCAAATGCTTGCGTAGGAAGTTGTATAAGCTTCATGAGCTGTATCTGCTGCGGAGAAAGCTTTTGAGATAATTTGAGATTTAATTGCTGTTTAAGCATAAATTTTATAATCGAGATTTAAAAGAGCTGCTTTTAAAAGCCGTCACCTTAAGTTTACTTCAAGACCTAACATGTTTTGTGCTCAGTGAGCATGTTAGAAACTGAAACGAATTTCAGCTTGATCTAAATAGACTTTCAGGCAGCCTCCTTTTCTTTTTGTTTAATCAGTTAACCTATTCAACGCCGCTTTGATATGTTTGTTGTCTCTAATTATAAGACCTATAAACTATCTGGGTGTCTTACTACAAAAATAGGCAAAACAACGCTAGTTAGGCTTTGGCACAGTAAATGATTGTGGTAAAATTTTGTTAAGTATTCTTAACTAATTCCTTAAAATCTCTAAATCTCTTTGGAAGATCGAGCTCAAAATAAAGCAATTTTTCTGTTATGGGGTGTCTAAACTCAATGGCAGTAGCTGCTAAAAATAAACCTCTTTTTTTTATATTTTCTGAAGCCTCTCCATATATTTTGTCGCCAACAATCGCATTTCCATTTTCAGCCAAATGAATTCTTATTTGATGCGTTCTCCCTGTTTTTGGAAACGCTTTTACCAAACTAAATGATTCATTTTTAAACAGAAACTCTTCAATAAGTTCTATTTTGGTTTCGGCGTTTTTGTTTTCGATAGATTTATTTATAACAACAGAATTTGATAGACTGCCTAATACCAGGGCATGATAGGTTTTTTCTATTTTTTTTTCTTCAAAAAGCCTATTTAAAGACACCTGCGCAGCTTTGGTTTTTGCAATTAATAATATTCCCGAGGTTGGATTATCTAATCTATGTACCGGTAGAGGAGCTGGCAAAGCATCTTTTTGGTTGGATGTGTTTAAATTAAATGGAAGGGCATTGCTGATGGTTTTAAAATAATTTCCGCTGGTAGGAATTCCGGCAGGTTTATGTATTACGGCAAGATAATCGTCTTCAAAAATAACCTGCAATTTTTTGGTAAACAGCTTTTGTGGTTTTTCTCTTGATTCCAGCAACTCTATTTTTTGACCTTCTTTAATCCAATCTGAAGTCTTTGCGGGCTGGCCGTTTAATAGAATGAGTTCCTTTTTTAGAGCTTTTTTAAGGGAGCTTTTAGTGGGAAGGGAAGGGAAAATTGCAATAGCATATTCCTGTAGCCTGATTTTTTCTGTAATCGCGGGAACAATATGCGTTTCTTTTATTTTCAATGGGTAGTTGGTTGTTGGGAAGAAATCATATTCTATTTTTAAGATCTTCATCCTGAATTTATTTCGGGATCTGATGAAGCTAAAATCATCCTGGAAGTTAAAACAAGTTCAGCTTGACGATTACCAATAAAAAACCTCACAGGTTTTAAAACCTGTGAGGCTTGAGAATATCTTAAAACTCGGCGTTTTGCGGAGTTCTGGGGAAAGGAATTACATCGCGTATATTTCCCATTCCGGTTACAAATTGTACCAGTCTTTCAAACCCAAGTCCAAAACCACTATGCACGCAGGTCCCGAATTTACGGGTATCCAGATACCACCAGAGTTCTTTTTCGTCTATATCCAGTTCTTTCATTTTACCTCGAAGTATATCCAGCCGCTCTTCTCTTTGCGAACCACCAACAATTTCACCAATTCCAGGGAAAAGTATATCCATAGCCCTTACGGTTTTGCCATCTTCGTTTAGGCGCATATAAAAGGCCTTGATATTTGCCGGGTAATCAAATAAAATTACAGGGCATTTAAAATGTTTTTCTACCAAATAACGTTCGTGTTCACTTTGTAGATCGGCGCCCCATTCTTCAATAATATAGTTGAATTTCTTCTTTTTGTTGGGTTTACAATTTTTAAGGATCTCTATGGCCTCAGTATAGCTTACCCTTTTAAAATTATTGTCTAAAACAAAGTGAAGTTTTTCCAGAAGTCCCATCCCGGTGCGTTCTGCCTTTGGTTTAGATTCTTCTTCGGTCTTAAAGCGTTTATCTAAGAATTCCAGGTCGTCCTGGCAATTTTCTAAGATATATTTCAACACATATTTTATAAAATCTTCAGCTAAATCCATATTGCCGTCAAGATCGCAGAAAGCTACTTCGGGCTCTATCATCCAGAATTCAGCTAAATGGCGTGAAGTGTTTGAGTTTTCGGCCCTAAAAGTGGGTCCAAAGGTATAAATTTGACCAAGCCCCATGGCATAAGCCTCTCCTTCTAGTTGTCCCGAAACGGTTAAATTGGTTTCTTTTCCGAAGAAATCTTCACTAAAATCGATGCTGCCATCTTCTTTCTTTGGTGGGTTTTCCATATCTAAAGCACTCACTCTAAACATTTCCCCGGCTCCTTCGGCATCACTTCCGGTAATAATTGGTGTATTTACATAGTGGAAATTATTTTGCTGAAAATAACTGTGTACTGCAAAAGACAGTTTTGAACGTACACGCATAATAGCGCCAAAAGTATTGGTACGAACCCTTAAATGGGCCTGCTGTCTCAATTTCTCGAGGCTGTGACGCTTTGGAGAAAGGATGGTAAGCTTCACTTCTTCAGGATTGGCATCTCCCAGAATTTTAAATTCCTTTACTTCAATTTCAACTCTTTGTTGATTTCCCTGGCTTTCAACCAGCGTACCTTTTACCGAAATTGCCGAGCCAACAGTGATTCGTTTGAGTTCGTCCTGGTCAAAATTTTCAAAATCTATTACACATTGTAGATTGTTAATGGTAGAACCATCGTTTAAGGCAATAAAGCGATTGCTCCTAAAAGAACGTACCCAGCCGTTCACCTCAAATTCCTGTAGGAATTGATTGCTGTCTAATATTTCAGCAATTTTTGCTTGTATCATTTATGTAAGATTTTAGAAGAAACAAATATAATTTATCCGTCTCAGCCTGCAAAGCAAGCCGGTTTTTATTAATCTTTATAAATACATTAATTTTCCGGCGGCCTGCTACAATTAAAATAATTTTTCACTAAACCTCAAGAGACTAGTCACGAGGCTTAATTATCTTTTAGAACTTTTTGATGTTTCTTTTTCAATTTCATCTTCGTCTTCTTCGGTGTCAATAATTTTCATGGCCGGTTCCTTTAATACCTTTTTATTGGCAATATTCTTCTCTAAAGAAAGTAATAAAGAAGGTAGTAATAGTAAATTGGCAAGCATGGCAAAAAGCAAAGTTGCCGAAACCAGGCCACCAAGGGCCACCGTACCTCCAAAACTACTTATCATAAATACCGAAAATCCAAAGAAAAGCACGATAGAGGTATAAAACATGCTCACGCCGGTTTCACGTAAAGCGCCATAAACCGAACGTTTAATTTTCCAATTGTTGGCTTTAAGTTCCTGCCTGTATTTGGCTAAGAAGTGAATGGTATCGTCTACCGAAATTCCAAAAGCAATACTAAAAACCAGGATGGTAGAAGGTTTTATGGGAACGCCCAGGAACCCCATCATTCCGGCGGTTACCAACAATGGTAATAGGTTGGGGACCAGGGATACAATAATCATTCTAAAAGACCTAAACATCCAGGCCATAAGAAGGGCGATTAATAGAATGGCCAGGGAAAGGGATAGCACAAGGTTCTTAACCAAATAGTTGGTTCCTTTTTGAAAAATAAGGGCTTTCCCCGTCATGGAAACCTCGTAACGTTCTTCGGGGAAAATCTTGTTTATTTTTGGCCAAAGGTCTTCTTCTAAATCTTCCATTTTATCGGTGCCAATGTCTTTCATGTAGGTGGTAATTCTGGCATATCTTCCGGTGCTATCTACATAGGAAGACAGTAAATTCTCTCCTGACGAAAAACCTTTTGCGTAGGGCATAATAAAATTTTGTTCCTGGGAACTGGGCAGCTGATAATATTTAGCTTCACCATTATAAAATGCCTGCTTGGAATATTTTACAAGTCTTGTTACCGAAATTGGTTGTGAAAACTCGGGGATTTCGGCAAGATGGTTTTGTAATTCTTCCATGCGTTTAAGTGTAGCCAATTTTAAAACGCCATTCTTTCTTTTAGTGTCTACAAGAATTTCTAAAGGCATTACCCCGTCAAATTCTTTTTCGAAGAATTTTATATCCTGAAAAAACGCAGCTTCTTCAGGCATATCTTCTAATAAACTTCCTGAGATTTTTATAGTATAAATTCCAATAATACTAGCTACCAGGAGTATTATTGATGTAATATAAATACTAATACGGTGGTGCCGTACCATTTGCTCCATCCAGTTTACAAAACCACCAATCCATCGTTTATTAAGATGTTTTAGGTGTTTGTATTTCGGTAAATTCATATAACTATAGATAATAGGAATTATCAATAGACTTAGAATAAATATGGCCACAATATTAATGGAAGCCACGATACCAAATTCTTTTAATAAAGTGCTGTCGGTAAGTATAAAAGTTGCGAAACCAGATGCCGTGGTAATATTGGTCATTAAAGTGGCATTTCCCACTTTAGTAATTACACGTTGTAAGGATTTAGCCTGATTTCCATGTTTTTTTATTTCCTGTTGGTATTTATTTATCAGGAAAATGCAATTGGGAATTCCTATTACAATTATTAGTGGCGGAATAAGTGCGGTAAGTACTGTTATTTCGTAATGTAAAAAACCAATAACTCCAAAAGCCCACATTACACCAATGCAAACGGTGATCATTGAAATAATGGTTGCCCTAATAGACCTGAAAAAGAAGAAGAATATAAGCGAAGTAACCGCAAGTGCTGCGAGGATAAAAAGCTCGATTTCATCTATAATATTCTGTGAATTCAGGGTTCTTATATAAGGCATCCCCGATACTTTTACATCTATGCCTGTATTTTCTTCAAAATTTAGAATAAGTGGTTGTAGCTCATCTATTATAAAGGTTTTACGCTCTTTAGAGTTTACAATTTCTTTGTTCATATAGATCGCCGACTGTACCGTATTGGAGTGCGAGCTATACACCAGGTTTTCGTAAAAAGGAAGTTGGTTATAAAGTTTGTCCTGATATTGTTGAAGTGCTTCTTTTGTAGGTTTTTCTTCACTAATAAAAGGAACCATCTCAAATCGGCTGGGATCTTCAAACTTTTTTAATTGTTGAAGATTGCTTAGGGATATGGTAAAATCTACGGCTGGAGACGACTCTAATGTGTGGGTTAGCTTCTTCCAGGCCTGAAAATTTTCAGGTTCAAAAAGTGCCGAATCCTGAATTCCAAGTAGTACTACGTTTCCCTCTTCGCCAAACTTATCTAAAAATTCGTTATAAGCAATATTGTCTTGATGATCGTCGGGCAAAAGATTGGCTTCTGTAAAAGAAAAGCGCATATTCTTCCACTGGCTGGCAAAAAACACAGTGGTAGCTATAATAAGTAGAAGTATAATAATTCTGTTACGCAATATTAAACGCGCAATAGAATTCCAAAATCCGAAACTAAAAATCTTGGCCATGGGAAATTTTTAAGCGAGCGCAAAGGTATAAAAAGGAAGCCTATTAATCAGGCTTTAAGCAACTAAAGTAAAACTTGTTTAGATATCTAAATGGAAGGTGAATTTAAAGGCGAAGTTTTCGTCAAAAGTAGATAGGCTATAAGGGCCGTATCTATAGGCGGCTCCTAGCCCAAAACCTAATAATACTTTTTGTAATTCTATTCCAAATTCATGGTAGCCATGCTTTAAACTTTTTATTGGAATACTGTGTTTTTCGGGATTACTAATCTCCCCAATTGCGTGACGGGATATAAAAACGAGCTCAGGTTTAATTAACCTATGTATAGTTATGGGCCTTAGTTGATGTTTAAGATGCAACATGGCTTGTTTGTCGCTAAAAAATTCATTGTAGTACATGGTTTCAAAGCTGCGCCTACCTGCCACCGAAAACCTTCTTAAGATACCGTTTCGCCTGGGGCTATTTGGTAAGGCATGAAATAAATGCGTGAGCGGTACCTGCCCCGTGGCATAATTGCCTTCCAGGATAATTTCTGTTCGAGACTGGTTGAGTCTTTTAATTTCGTGTTCTACCAACAGCCCAAATTTAGTGTAGTCAAAATCGCCTCCAAAAATACCAGAAAAGCCTTTGGTGATTTGCCCGGTAAACTTGGGGTAGCCTTTTTCTATTAATTTAGTCGAATTTGGGGTTTTTAAGAAGGTTGCAAACGGGCGCCATAAAAAGGAAAATGTAGCTTCAGAAAGCTTGTAATTTGAAAATTCCCGACCGTTTAAAAGAAAACTGTAATTTTTGGTTTGATAAATATCGCTTTTGGTAAATTGAAGTTCGGTCTTAAAATCAGATCCAAACCTATGGGTAAAGCCACTGCTTATTGTATGATGTTTATAGAAAAAATTAATGTTTACAAAACGTGGTTCTATAATAGAAAATTCATTTTTTCCCTGTAAATAATTAAAACTTCCAGTTTCAATAATATCGCGCGTATAGTTTAAATTAAAATTGGTTTCGGTGGCTTTATGAAGATAGATTGAAGTGCCCAGACTATATTTAAAAAGCTCATCTTTTGTACCATAAACCAAATAGCCGTTTAAATTGAATTTATTTGAAATTTGATTATTGGTTTTTCCGCCAAAGCCCAATCTAATTCCTTCATAATTATTGAACTTAAAAAATTTACCAAGGTCAAAATCCCAGAATTTCACCGGATAATAACCCTGAGAAACTGCATTTTTTAAATTTATTTGTTCCTCAATTTTCTTCTCTTTAATCAGCCATTCGGCTTTTTCCCGGGTAATTTTATCTTGAGAGCTTAAATCTTCAGTTCTACTTTCTCTCCAAAAAGATTCCGGACGGAAATTTGCTTTGGGGTTTATGGTGATTTCTGCGGAAGAATTGAAGTTTTTCCCGGCATTTAAGTCAATGTCAAAGTTGGTGCTGGTGGTTGTAAGATATAAATTGGGGTCAGACTTTCCCGGAGTCAGGATATTATTAATGATAGATTGCTTTTTTTGTACAGTCCCCGAAGAAATCATCCCTCCAAAAACAGAAATAGATTTTCCGCCATTTCCAGGTCTTATGGTGGTTTTTTGTGTTTTTGGAAACCATAAATTCTCATTAGGGAAATACTGATATTCCTGATCTATTTCGAGTTTTACGGCGCCCAAAAGTTGTGCTTTTGTTTTTTGAATAGCAAGACTTTGTTTGTCTAAATAAAGTACGCCTTCCAAACCGGCAACGCTATGCTGTCTTTTTGGTTTAAAATAAATTACATAAGCTGGTCTGGCAGTAGCTGTAGTGTCAAGAATTTTAAAGTCATAATTTTTAAAAGCCGATTTCTGTAACGGCCCGGCGTAATCGGTTTCAAAAATGCGAACATCTTTATGGTAAAAAGAAAACGGATTTACAGATAGCAAAAGAATCTCATAAATAGGCTTTTTAAAGCCGGCGTTTCTTAAGCCCAGCACCTCTTCTTTTAATCCTTGTTTTTTTGAAAAATAGAATTGTGATACTTTTTCTGAAAAATAACTGGCTTCAGAATTTATAACAGTGCTTAATTCAAAATTGGTACTGTCACTTTTTAGCTCCAGTCCATTGTTTTCATTATCTATTAAGAACTTGTTATAATTCTTAAAACTGTAGTTTTTTAATCGCTCTTGCGGATTATTTTGTGATTTACGGTCAATAGCTTTTTTAATAATACCATTTGCTTTATTGGTTTCAGAAATAATGGTAACCGTTGTAAGCCATTGTGGTTTAGGGGTTAGCTTTACCCTAATATATTCAACGGCTTGTGAAACTGTAAAGTTTTGAGGTTCAAAACCTATATAAGAAAATTTAAGTTCTGTTTGGTCTTTGGTAAGGCTAAGGCTAAAGCTGCCGTCTATTTTGCTAAGGATTTCGCGGCCCTGATATTGTATTTTTACATAGGCTAACGGCTTACCGGTTTGTTTATCTAATACTCTGCCTTTAAGCTCTTGCTGGGCAAAGCAAATACCTGTAAAAAGCAGAAAAATAAGCAATAACAAATGGCGCATAGTGTTTTCTGAATTTTAAATAATTTTGCTGAAGCCCTAAAATAGAAGAAGCTGTGTGAAAAATTTATTTCGTTAAGCTGCCCAATTTATTGAGGTAATTTAGCTTCTAATATGCTTTAATTTTCAACATCTTAGACCCTGAAACTTGTTCAGGACGAATTATAATTCTTCAAACAGCCTCTAAATTAGTATAAGAAACCGACTTTTTATTATATAGTCATAATTTCTTTTTCCTTGTTTTCAAGAATTGAGTCAATACGGCTAATGTAGGTATTGGTTAATTCCTGAACTTCATTTTCGGCATCTCTTTGTGCATCTTCAGAAATATCTAATTTCTTTAATTCGTTATTAGCAGACTTTCTATCGTTTCTTACGCCAATTTTAGCATCCTCTGCTTCTGCTTTCGCCTGTTTGGTGAGTTGTTTACGACGCTCTTCAGTAAGTGGTGGGACGTTTATAATAACATTTTCACCGTTATTCATTGGGTTAAACCCAAGGTTAGCCTGCATAATTCCTTTTTCAATTTCAGGAATTAGTTTTTTCTCAAAGGGCTGTACAGAAATGGTTCGGGCATCTGGTGTATTTACGTTAGCTACCTGTTGTAAAGGAGTTAAAGCTCCATAGTACTCTACCTTTACACTGCCAAGCATTGCAGGGTTTGCTTTCCCCGCACGTATATTTTGCAATTGCTTTTTTAGGTGTTCAATTGCGTTTTCCATGCCTTCTTTGGCAGAGTCTATAATAAATTCAATATCATCTTCCATTTTTAAAATATTTATTGCGCGTAAATTTTTATAAATTAACTTTGGTGCCTATTCTTTCACCTGTAACCACTTTTAATAGATTTCCCGGGGTATTCATATCAAAAACAATAATAGGAAGTTCGTTTTCCTGGCTTAAAGTAAAGGCAGTGGTATCCATTACTTTTAAACCTTTTCTAATCACATCATCAAAAGAAATAAAATCGAACTTTGTCGCTTCTTTGTCTTTTTCAGGATCGGCATTGTAAATTCCATCAACACGGGTTCCTTTTAAGATTACATCGGCCTGAATTTCTATGGCTCTTAATACGGCGGCAGAATCTGTTGTAAAATAGGGGTTTCCGGTACCACCTCCAAAAATTACCACCCGGCCTTTTTCTAAATGTCGTATAGCTTTTCTTCTAATAAAAGGCTCAGCAACTTCATTTATTTTTACAGCCGATTGCAACCTGGTTTGTACTTCGGCATCTTCCAGGGCACTTTGTAAGGCCAGTCCATTAATTACGGTAGCCAACATGCCCATATGGTCGCCTTGCACACGGTCCATACCTTTGCTGGCTCCGGCAACACCTCTAAATATATTTCCGCCACCAATAACTATGGCTACTTCTATTCCTTTGTCGGTTACTTGTTTAATTTCTGCGGCGTATTCTGCCAACCGATCGGGGTCTATGCCATATTGGCGCTCTCCCATTAATGCCTCTCCCGATAGTTTTAAAAGTATTCTTTTATACTGCATAGTTTTTTTGTAGTGATTGATGCAAATATAGGTAATATCTTAAATTGAGAAATAACATATTCACAATCAATCTTCCGCTAATTACTAATTTTTTTGTGGAAGCCGAAGCTTGAATTCAGTTAAAATTATTCCAATTTAATTTATCGTGACATACATACTTAAGATTTTAAATGGCGAGGTTTTTGCTATCTTTGAAACACTAAAAATTAATAAAACTATGTTAGGATATTATATAATTGCCGGGCTTATTTTTATAGTGAGCATGTATGTGAGTAACAGGCTGAAAAGCAAATTTAAAAAATACTCAAAGGTTCATTTGCAGAATGGCATGAGCGGAAAGGAGCTGGCCGAAAAGATGTTGCGTGATAATAATATTCACGATGTAAAAGTTATTTCTACGCCGGGAATGTTAACCGATCATTACAATCCGCAAAAAAAGACCATCAACCTTTCTGAAGGGGTCTATAGCCAGCGAAACGCTGCTGCAGCGGCAGTGGCCACTCACGAAACCGGTCACGCTATACAGCATGCAAATGCCTACAGCTGGTTAACCATGAGAAGTCAGTTGGTGCCGGTGGTAAGTGTAGCCTCAAGATTTTCGCAATGGGTTATTTTTGGAGGTTTAATCCTAATGGCAACAACGGCTATTGGAAGTACTGTATTGCTTTTAGGAATTATAATGTTTGGAATGGGAACCTTATTTAGCTTTATTACCCTTCCGGTAGAATATGATGCCAGTAAACGTGCCCTGGCCTGGTTAGAAACCGAGAATATGGTTTCGGGCGAAGAGCATAAGGCAGCCGAAGATTCTTTAAAATGGGCAGCCAGAACCTATGTGGTTGCTGCAGTTGGTTCTTTAGCAACCTTACTTTATTTCCTTAGCATTTATATGGGAAGAGACTAATATTGAAATTATTTCTTCGGAAAATAACAAAAGAAAACCCGCTTCAACTGAAGCGGGTTTTCTTTTATTATAATTAGAAAGCCTTTATTCATCAAGCTGAACTAGTTTCAACTTCTAAAAAAGTTTTGATATTGAGCGATTTAGATTTTGAAATAAATTCAGAATAAGGATGTAAAAGGAAGCTAAATTTCAAAATTTATACTTTAACTCTAAAGCCTATTCAGGGCGTTTTTCTCTAATTTGTGGAATGCGTTCATCCAGTAATTTAAGCCCCAGACCATCGGTTCCCATAAGATCAAATAACTCTAGTGCACGGCGCATGGTTTGTTCTTCCTCCATTTGCTCCTGGATAAACCATTGTAGAAAATGCTCTGTCGTATAATCGTTTAGTTTTCGGCATTTTCCCACCAGGTTGTGAATAGATTTGGTAATAGAAATCTCCTGGTCTAAAGCCGTTTCAAAAATTTCTTCCAAAGATTTAAAATCGTGATTTATATTGTTCACTTCCGGAGAAAATGCAGTGCCGCCATTATCATTAATGTACCTAAAGATTTTCATCATATGTTCCCTTTCTTCCAGAGACTGTTCATAAAAGAAATCGGCACTATAGCTTAGGGCATTATGGTCGCACCAGGAGGCCATTGCTAAATAAGCCGAAGAGGAATGTGCCTCTTTTTCAATTTGTTTGTTTAAAAGGTCCATGATATCTACATGGATGCTTAATTTTTGTCTTACTAAATCTTTCATGGTTCATTTTTTATAAAATTAGCCAAACAGAAACTAAGAACCTAATTGCAAATTGAATTTAGAAATAGTCTAAAGTGCAGCTTTTAAGCTGATGTGGTTAAAAGGGAGTTGAGTTCCAGCATAGCAAAAGTGCCGGTAATAAATTCTTTAAGGTCTATGCTTTCTAAAGTATTAAATATAAAGAAATGCTGGCGGTTACAAAGCATTAACATTTCCATTCCGTGATGATTTTCTCCGTTAAAATGTGTTTCCAAATCAATTTTATTTACCTGCTGCCTAAATGCCAACAACTGGCAAAAACCAAGCTGAATTGTTTTATGGGGAAACGCTATAAAAAAGCATCGTTTCTTATCGCATTGATAAGAAGTAAAGAATTGCGACTGGTATAATACTTTCATACTGACGCCAAAATTAATTCTTATTTAGAATAAATCCAAAGAATTAAATTTTGATTTGCCTTTTTATTTGCTGATTTAAAGAAATAAAGGTTTCTGTGCGTGATATACCTTCAATAGCTTGAATGTTTTTATTCAATACTTGCATTAAATGCTCGTTATCTTTACATAGAATTTTTATGAAAATAGACCAGTTACCGGTTGTATAGTGGCATTCTATTACTTCAGGGATTTCGCTAAGCTGCTTTACAGCTTGCGGATTACTAACAGCTTTATCTAAATAAACCCCCACAAAAGCCAAAGTTTTATAACCAAGCAAGCGAGGGTTTATCATAAGTTTCGAGCCTTCAATTAAACCGGCTTTCTCCAATTTTCGCAAACGTTGGTGTACAGCTGCACCTGTAATGCCAATAATCCTTGCAATTTCAAGAATAGGTTTCTTGGCATCTTCCATTAGGAAATTTAAAATGGTTTTATCTATACCATCTATAACAACATTTTCGTTTACTACTTTCATTGGTGGGGTTTGTTGGGTTAAAAAGCTAAAGTAGGAAATTGAATTCAAAAATTTAATTTCCTACTTCACCAAAAGGGTTATATCCCAAATATTCGGTTTCTTTTTCTTTAAAAACAATATGGTGCTTTTCCAATTCTTGCAATATAGGTTCGTAAACTTCCTTTTTTATGGGAAGTTGAACCCCCGGGCTGGTTATCTCTCCCTTTAAAATTTTTAAAGTAGCTATTGCTACTGGAAGGCCTACCGTTTTAGCCATTGCAGTTTCTGCCTGGTCTTTTCCAATATGTACCATAGTGGCGTCTATCTGTTTTTTCTTTCCATTGAGTTCGTAGCCAAATTTATGATACATCACAATCATATCTTTATCATCTGGGGCAAGGCTCCATTTATCCATTAAAATTTTTTGAAGAGCCTGGGCGGGAGTAGCTTCTTTAATACCTATTTTTTTATCTCTATTGAAGATGTCTAATTCTAACAGCTTTTCCCACATAAGGTCGTCCTGGTCTATTTTAAGGTTGTGTCTAAGTTTAAGCTCTACAGAATCTGTAGGGGAATAGGGGAGAAAGGAATTCACAAAATCACGATAGCTCATATTTTCTGAATCTTTTATGCTAAAGCTATCATCTGTCATTCCCAGCTGTACAAACATATTCCAGGCGCGGCTAAAACCAACCCTTCTAATGGTGCCCCTGTAAAGTGTTAGTACATCATCAAGGCCGTAAATACTCATATAATCCAGAGAGTTTCTATTAGCATAGCCTTCAAATTTCCCATAATTTTCTATTTCTAAAAGTTCAGTTCTTCTAAACAAACGGTGATATGGGATATATTTATACTTTCCTTCCTGTATAAATTTTGCAACGCCTCCTTGTCCGGCAACTACCACGTTTCTTGGGTTCCAGGTGAATTTGTAATTCCAAAGATTGGTGTCGCTTTCTGGGGCAACAAGCCCTCCGGTAAAGGATTCAAATAGGAGGATTTTCCCGCCTTTTGCCCTAATTCGGTCTATTACCTGCATAGCACTCATATGATCTATGCCGGGATCTACCCCAATTTCATTCATAAATATGAGTCCGTTTTTCTTTACATCAGCATCTAAAGCTTTCATTTCTTTGCTGATATAGGAAGCGGTCACCATGTTTTTTTTGAACTTTACACAAGCTTTGGCAACTTCAATATGAAATCTTGCCGGAAGCATAGAAATCACGATATCGGCATTTTTCACAGCATTTTCCCTGGCTTCCGCATTAAAAACATCTAAATGAAATGCCTTGCAATGATTTTTGTCTTTGCATGCTTTTTTAGCATTTTCAAGGTCGATGTCTCCAATTTTTAAAAATAAATCTTCGGTCTCGGTTTTAGACAAAAGATGTTCAATTAAGACAGAAGTAGATTTTCCCGCCCCTATTATTAAGATCTCTTTCATAAAATAAACTAATTTTGTGTGGTGGTTACGAATGTATTAAATATTTAATTGATAAAAAATCACCTAAATGGATAGAAGATTTTTAATAACAGGAGCTTTTTTTGGGCTTTTATCGGTAATAATTGGAGCTTTTGCTGCACATGGCTTAAAACCTTTACTGAGCGAAGCGGCTATTAATTCATTTGAAACTGGAGTAAAATACCAAATGTACCATGCTTTGTTATTTCTTTTATTGGGAAGTGTGCAGCGCAAGCAATTCAACTTTCGAAAACAGGTTTTTTTCTTGCTTTTATTTGGTGTGATTTGCTTTTCAGGATCAATTTATTTGCTTGCAACCAATAATTTAACACCTATAGATTTCACTGGTATTGCATTAGTTACCCCGCTTGGTGGCACGTTATTAATAGGGGGCTGGGTATTTTTATTGATTGAATTTATTAAAATAAAGCGCAAATAATTTTAAGAAAGTTTAGCAGTTTATCTCTATAAGATTTATAATTTTGTATCCATAAACAAACCACACATTTTTATTTATGGATGTACATACCCAAACTACGAAAACGATTTCGTTAGAGAAATATGGAATTAAAACCAATAGGGTACATTACCAATTATCTCCTGAAGAACTTCATTATGATACCATTGAACATGACCTTGGAACAGAAACAAATTCTGGTGCTTTAGCAATTAATACCGGTAAATTTACAGGAAGATCTCCAAAAGACCGATTTATTGTAAGAGATGAAGTGACTCGTGATAAAGTTTGGTGGGGAGACATCAATATCCCTTTTGATGCAGATAAGTTTGATAAACTTTATGCTAAAGTGGCTTCGTATCTTTCTGATAAAGAAATTTATGCACGTGATGCTTATGCGTGTGCAGAAGATGAGTATCGCTTAAATATTAGGCTTATTAACGAATATCCCTGGTCTAATATGTTTGCTTATAATATGTTTTTACGCCCAAAGGAAAGTGAACTGAACAACTTTAAAGAAGATTGGTTGGTTTTAAACGCTCCCGGCTTTAAAGCAAACCCTGAAGTAGATGGGACAAGGCAGGAGAATTTTGCGATTCTTAACTTTAGTAAAAAAATTGCTTTAATTGGAGGAACCGGTTATACCGGGGAGATAAAAAAAGGGATTTTTTCGGCTTTAAATTTTATTCTGCCGGTTTATAAAGATACACTTCCAATGCACTGCTCCGCCAATGTAGGAGAGGATGGAGATACCGCTATATTTTTTGGACTTTCAGGAACCGGAAAAACCACTCTTTCTGCAGACCCGAACCGCCGACTTATTGGTGATGACGAGCACGGTTGGACTAAAGAAAATAAGATATTTAATTTTGAAGGTGGGTGTTATGCTAAAGTGATTAATCTTACTGAAGAAAATGAACCGGAGATATACCGGGCTATAAAACCGGGCGCCATTTTAGAGAATGTTATACTAGATGATGAGGGCAATGTAGATTTTACTGATACAAGCATTACTCAAAATACAAGGGTAAGTTACCCTATTCATCATATAGATAACATTCAGGTGCCTTCGGTAGGCGATAATCCCAGAAATATTTTTTTCCTGGCGGCAGATGCCTTTGGAGTGTTACCTCCTATAAGTAAACTTACCCCCGGGCAGGCTGCTTATCATTTTATAAGCGGTTACACTGCTAAAGTTGCAGGTACAGAAGCCGGTATTGAAGAGCCCTTGCCAAGCTTTTCGGCTTGTTTTGGTGCGCCTTTTATGCCATTACATCCCACTAAATATGCCGAGATGCTAAGCGCTAAAATGAAGGAGGCAGGTGTGAATGTATGGCTAATTAATACCGGTTGGACAGGTGGATCTTATGGAACCGGTAACCGAATGAAACTTAAATATACCCGTGCCATGATTAGTGCTGCACTTCAAGGGGAGTTAGCAGATGTAGACTTTACTGCTCACCAGGTTTTTGGTTTGCAAATGCCTGTACACTGCCCTAATGTTCCAGATGAGGTTCTAAACCCGAAAGCTACCTGGGAAGATAAAACTGCTTACGATAAAAAAGCCCTGGAATTGGCAAATTCCTTTAAAACAAACTTTAAAAAATTTGAAGAATATGCTAATGATGAAATTATGGCCGGCGGGCCAACTTCCTCTTAGCATTGTTTTTAATTAGTTAATTGAATTCAAAAAAAAATCCGGTGCAAATTGTACCGGATTTTTTATTAAAAAAATATATAAATGGAAGGTAATCTTAACTCAATAATTGAGGTTTAAAATTCTTCTATAGGTTTATTTCTTGTTGGTTTCTGCAATATATTTTTGCAGCGCCATAGTCATAGAGGGGGTATCTGGTGTTGGAGCCTTTATGTTTACGGTTAGCCCGTGCTCCTTGGCCGCTTTGATAGTGGTGTTGCCAAATACTGCTATTTTAGTTTGATTTTGTTTAAAATCGGGAAAATTTTCGAATAATGATTTTATACCGCTTGGGCTAAAGAAAACCAAAATATCATAAGTTACGTCCCGCAGGTCAGATAGATCGCTTACCACAGTTTTGTAAAAGGTTGCCTGTTTCCACTCCACACCTAGTTTGTTTAAGGTTTTAGGAACATCTGGCTTAAGCATATCTGAAGAGGGTAATAAGAATTTCTCGTTCTTATATTTCTTTATAAGCGGAGAAAGATCGGCAAAGGTTCTTTTTCCTACATAAATTTTTCGTTTTCTATACACCACATATTTTTGTAGATAATAGGCTACGGCTTCACTCAAACAAAAGTATTTAAGACTATCTGGCACTTTGTAACGTAAATCCTCGGCGATCCTAAAGAAGTGATCTACAGCGTTACGGCTAGTAAGAATAATAGCTGAATAGCGGCTAAGATCTACTTTCTGCTGGCGAACCTCTTTAGAAGAAACGCCTTCTACATGGATAAAAGGGATGAAATCAATTTTTACTTTTTGTTTTTCCTCAAGCTCAAAATAAGGAGAGTTTTCTACTTTAGGCTCGGGTTGGGAA
The DNA here is from genome assembly GCF_015143665.1 of Salegentibacter sp. BLCTC. Taxonomy (NCBI): domain Bacteria; kingdom Pseudomonadati; phylum Bacteroidota; class Flavobacteriia; order Flavobacteriales; family Flavobacteriaceae; genus Salegentibacter; species Salegentibacter sp. BLCTC. The sequence continues at coordinate 154,944 of NZ_WYEW01000003.1, forward strand.
ACTAAAATTGTTTTCACTTTCATATGTCAATACTTTTATTTTATCCCTTTTTTAAATTGTAATTAGCTTGTACAAAATAATATAAGGGGAAATTTCGAGAGCGCAAAGGTACAAAATAAAATAAAACCAATTAGCTGTAATAAGACTTTGATTTTTTCTGTAAATCAATAACAGGCTAAATATATTGGATAGGACTAAAATACCTAACAAGCTATATAAGATCAAGGCAGTAGGAGTAAAGGTGTAAATAAATATTGAACCCGGAATTAATAATACAAGTCCTATGAAATTTCGATAGCTTATTTTTTGATAGAGGTAGGCGTCTATCTGGGCGTCTAAATAAAAAACGTTCCCAATAATTTTCTCCAGCCCAAACTTTAACAATACAAAACTAGCATAAGCGGTGGCAATTCTAATGAATAAAAAAAGCGGCTCTAAAGACGATTCTGCCCAAAAGAAATTAAAAAACAGGAAAAAAATAAGCGAGAAAGAGATAAGGTGAATAAAGAAAAGCAATATGTTAAAAGGATGAAAAGCCTTGTTCTTTTTTCCTCTAAACACCATAAATTTGTTAGAGGCAAGTAGGGACATAAAATCGTCGAACCGCTGCGGATATGCGGTTCTCACGATGGCTAATATTAGGAATGCCCCCATTAAGGTTAGGGTAATCCAATCTATAGAGCTTATATGTCTTTCTACAGCTTCCAGTATTAAAATTTTTATGCAAATGTATAATTATTTTGAGGTTAAAACTTGAAGATTAAGAAGGGAAACGAAGATTTAAAATGCCTACATTTGTGCAAAAACTGGTAAGATGGTAAAGGGGATAGTTATTATACCCACCTATAATGAGATTGAAAACATTGAGCGCCTGGTTAGAAATGTGTTTTCGCAGCAGAAAGAATTTCATATTTTGGTGGTAGACGATAACTCTCCAGATGGCACCGCAACCAGGGTTAGAACATTGCAAGCCGAGTTTCACGATAGTCTTTTTCTTGAAGAGAGAGTAGGGAAACTTGGTTTGGGAACTGCTTACATTCACGGTTTTAAATGGGCCTTACAACGGGATTATGAATATGTTTTTGAGATGGATGCCGATTTTTCCCATAACCCAAACGACCTGGTAAGATTGTTTAATACCTGTAAAAGGAATGATGCCGATGTGGCTATAGGTTCCCGCTATGTTACCGGTGTAAACGTAATTAACTGGCCTATGAGCAGGGTTTTATTATCCTGGTTGGCGTCTAAATATGTAAGATTTATTACCGGTATGGATATTCATGATACCACGGCCGGTTTTATTTGTTATAAACGGAAAGTGCTCGAAACTATAGACCTGGATAGTATACAGTTTGTGGGCTATGCGTTTCAGATAGAAATGAAGTTTAAAGCATATTTGTTAAAATATAAATTAGAGGAAGTTCCTGTGATATTTACCGATAGAACACAAGGAACCTCGAAAATGAGTGGCTCTATAATTTCCGAAGCTATTTTTGGTGTAATAATAATGAAGATAAAAAGTCTTTTTAAGCAGATTAAATTGAAATGAAGAAGGTCTTAATAAAAAATGCGAAGATTGTAAATGAGGGTAAAATAATTGAAGCCGATGTTTTTATTGAAGGCGGAATTATTGTAGAAATTTCAGAAAGTATTAGTGCTAAATCCCCAGATGTACAAATCTTTGATGCCGAAGGTACGCATTTACTACCCGGAGTAATAGACGATCAGGTGCATTTTAGAGAACCGGGACTTACCCATAAAGAAAACATAGAAATGGGTTCGAAGGCAGCAGTGGCCGGGGGAATTACCTCTTTTATAGAAATGCCCAATACGCTTCCACAAACAACTACCATCGAAAAACTTGAAGAAAAGTTTAAACTGGCTGAAGCTAAATCTTATGCTAACTATTCTTTTATGTTTGGTGGAACCAACGATAACCTGGAAGAGATTCTAAAGGTAGATCCTAAAACTACAGCGGCTCTAAAATTGTTTTTAGGTTCTTCTACAGGTAATATGTTGGTAGATAATGAAAAAGTCTTGGAGCAAATTTTTTCAAAATCCCCTTTGCTTATCGCTGTTCATTGCGAAGATGAAGAAACCATACAAAATAACCTTCAGGAATATATAGAACGTTATGGAGATGATATTCCAATTGAAGAACATCCTAATATTAGAAGTGCCGAGGCGTGTTATAAATCTTCTTCCCGAGCTGTGGCGCTTGCCAAGAAAACAGGAGCCAGATTACACGTGTTTCATGTTTCTACAGAAAAAGAATTAAGTTTATTTAGCAATAAACAAAAGCTAAAAGACAAGAAAATAACTGCAGAGGTTTGTATTCATCATCTTTGGTTTAATGATTCAGATTATAAGAAAAAAGGAACCTTAATAAAATGGAATCCTGCTGTAAAGACTAAACAAGATCAGGAAGCTTTGATGAAAGCTTTAAATAACGATTTGTTGGATGTGGTGGCTACAGATCACGCACCACATACCAAAGAAGAAAAGAAAAATGTATATACCAAAGCCCCAAGCGGTGGCCCATTAGTGCAGCACTCACTTGCAGCAATGTTACAATTCTATCACCAGGAAAAAATTTCTTTAGAGAAAATTGTTGAAAAAATGTGCCATAATCCGGCAATCTTGTTTCAAATAAAAGATCGCGGATTTATTAGGGAAGGTTATAAAGCCGATTTAGTCCTGGTAGATCTTAATGCACCCTGGTCGGTTCAGGCAGATAATATTCAGTATAAGTGTGGCTGGTCTCCTTTTGAGGGCGTGACTTTTAAATCTAGGGTAACTCATACCTTTGTAAATGGAAATTTAGTATATAGAAATTTCAAGCATCAGGCTTTTGCTCCGGTAGCAGAGCGTTTGCAGTTTGATAGATAATATGTTGAAGAAAATTATTTTACTGCTATGTGTTGTTGCGACATTTGTCGCCTGCCAGAATATTGAAAAATCTGAAAAACCGGAAAACCTTATCCCTGAAGATAAAATGGTGGATATTATTACAGAAATTTCCCTGTTGCAATCTGCAAGGAACTTTAGTAAACGTATTTTTGAAAGTACCGGGATTCAAGGTCAGGAATATATATTCAAAAAGTATAATATAGATAGTCTTCAGTTTAAACGTAGCAACGATTATTACGCTGATAATTATGAAATTTATCAGCGTATTTATGATAGTGTAAAGCAGGGTTTTGAAAGGCTGAAAGTGAAATTAGATACTCTGCAGCTACAGGAAAAGAGGATTAAAGACTCTATTGCTACCGCGAGAAAAGATTCTTTAAAGAAAGCGGGAGATACTATAGAGCCAGATTTTGAGGGGTTGCCAGATACAATTACAAAAGAAAAAGACAGCCTTATTGAAACTAAACCGGTTGGTGATAGTCTTACTACGCCGGTGTCTAGAAATTAGGTGTTGTCTTTTTATAAAACTTAGCTGTTTCAATAATTACTTCTTTTACTGGGGTAAATTTAAAATCAATATGTTGCCTAATCTTTTGGTTGGTATAAAAACTATCCTGAAATAAAGTCTTCACCGTATTTTTTGTAATGCTTCTTTTTGCACCAAAAAAGCCGCCAATTTTCTGGAAAAACCATCCCATCCATAGCATCCATTTTTTGAGTTCTTTTTTAGGCGTAGGCTTGTTTAATGCAGTGGCGGTTAGGTCAAAAACCGTTTTAAAGCTAAGATTTTCTGAGACCAATATGTAATCTTCGGTTTTAATCTCGCTCTCCATTAGTTGTTGCATTGCATAAACTACATCCTTTACGCCAACGAAACCAGCTGTTTTGGGGAAGTGATATTTCATTCCCTTATTAATTTTTGAGAAAATTTGGCCGGTACCTTCTCTCCAAAACCCCGGTCCAATAATAATCCCGGGCTTTACAATTACGGTAGGAACACCTTCCTGGGTGCCTCGCCAAATCTCAATTTCGGCACCATACTTAGATATGGCGTAGTCGCTGTGGTCTTCTTCGGGGTTCCAAATACTTCCTTCGTTAATTTCCTTGTTTTTTAAACTTTTTCCAAGGGCAGCCACACTACTTACGTAACACAACTTCTTAATATTAAATGCGATGCAAAGATTAACTATGTTCGCAGTACCTTCAATATTAATTTTTCTAAGCTTTTTGTCATCTTTAGGATTAAAAGAAACCAGTGCTGCACAATGATAAACATAGGCTACATTCTCGAAAGCTTTATTGAGTTGAGGTATATTTGTGATATCGGCTTCAAACCATTCAATCTTTTTGAATAGGCTTGTTGCTTCTTCTATAGAAGTATAATATTTAAAAACACGCTCAACTGCTGCTAGATCGCTATTTTTTCTGTGAAGAGCCCTAATTTTTTTACCGGCTTTTAATAAATTCAACAATAAATGTGAACCTACAAGTCCGGTACCGCCTGTAACTAAAATCATGTGGTAAATATACCAAAACCACTTAGGAAAAATAAGAGTTTATAGTATCTTTACTTCTTAATCCTATTTTATTTCTCCCGGCTTTTTACTGAAGTTTAAAATTTTCGTTAATAGTGCTTTTGTGGTGCTGGCTTTAAGGGAGATACTATTATTTTTGTGCAAAATTATTAGAATTATGAATAAGAACTTTGTAGAAGAGCTTACCTGGAGAGGTATGTTGCATGATGTAATGCCTGGTACCGAAGAGCATTTAAAAGAAGCAATGCGATCTGCCTATGTTGGAATAGATCCCACTGCAGATTCTCTTCATATAGGCCATTTAGTGAGTGTTATGATGCTTAAGCATTTTCAGTTGTGTGGGCATAAACCTTATGCTTTAATTGGTGGTGCTACAGGAATGATTGGCGATCCATCTGGAAAATCTGCAGAACGAAATCTACTGGATGAAAAGACTTTGCAGCATAATCAACAGGCAATAAAAAACCAGCTTTCTAAATTTTTGGAATTTGGAAAGGATGAAGAAAATGCCGCGGTGATGGTGAATAACTACGACTGGATGAAAAACTTTAGTTTTCTTGAGTTTATTCGTGATGTAGGCAAGCATATTACTGTAAATTATATGATGGCCAAAGATTCGGTTAAGAAACGATTAACTTCTGACGCTGCCGAAGGAATGTCTTTTACCGAATTTACGTATCAAATGGTGCAGGGCTACGATTTTCTGCATTTATTCAAAGAAAAGGATTGCACGCTGCAAATGGGTGGTAGCGACCAATGGGGTAATATTACCACCGGTACAGAGATGATTAGGCGTATAGGTAATGGGAAAGGTTATGCTTTAACCTGCCCGCTGATAACCAAAGCCGATGGGACTAAATTTGGGAAAACTGAAGGTGGGAATGTTTGGCTTGATCCCAAGCGTACTTCTCCCTATAAATTCTACCAATACTGGCTAAATACCAGTGATGTTGATGCCGAAAAGTATATTAAAATATTTACTCTTTTAAATAAGGAAGAGGTTGAAAAAATTGTAAAGGAGCATAAAGAAGCCCCTCATATGCGTTTGCTGCAAAAAACTTTAGCAGAAGAAGTGACTGTTATGGTGCATTCTAGAGAAGATTATGAGAATGCTTTAAAAGCTTCTGAAGTGCTCTTTGGAAAAAGTACCGCTACCGATTTAAAATCTTTAGATGAAGCTACTTTTTTAGATGTTTTTGAAGGGGTTCCCCAGGCCGAAATTACTAAAAGCGAAATAGAAGCCGGCTTGGATATGATTGGAGCTCTAGCTGCTAAAACCAATTTTTTACAGTCTAATGGTGAAGCCAGAAGAGCCCTTAAAGAAAATTCTGTTTCTGTAAATAAAGAAAAGGTAAAAGAGGATTACACCATTACCACAAATGATCTTATTAATAATAAATATGTAATTCTTAATAAAGGAAAGAAAAATACCTATATAATTAGAGTGGTGTAGATAAATACAAAACCCCGTAAACAGGATGTTTGCGGGGCTTGCAACTAACTAACCAATCTAATATGAAAAAATTTCACTTAGTTGTAAGAATCAACGCAGTTTATTGAATTGTCATCTTACATATAGTAAGTCGATAAAACCCCTGAAAAATTACAGAGTTTAATATTTTTTAACTATAACTGCTTGATTTTTAAGTTTTTATTAGCTAATGTTTTTCTTAATTATTTTATAGGATTAAGAGGTTGCACCCTCTAATATCGCTATTATCAAACCTTCCAAGAATCTCTGTGAGGTTTTTATCTTTTTTTCTCCCTAAATCCTGTGTGGCTATAAATGAACAAGAGTTAAAATTTGCCAGATCTATTACGTTTATGCCGCCGGTTTTGTTATGTGGGAGGTAATTTAGGGCATCTTCGGGATCGCGTATAAGAAGTTTCATCCAGGCAGGAGTCTCAAAAATACCATCGCCAGTAGAGTAGGCTTGCGAAAGTAATTCTGTCATTCCATATTCACTATGAATTTTGCTTACTCCAAATCCGTTGGCAAGAACCTTGTGCAATTCTTCGCGAATCATTTCTTTACGTCTTCCCTTCATTCCACCGGTTTCCATGATTATGGTATTTTTTAGCTGAAAATCGTAGGTTTCTACCAAATCCAGCAATGCAAATGACACTCCTAACAACAAGATTTTTTTACCGTTTTTATCTAAGACTTTAAGTTGTTCTTGTAGAGCTTTAAGATTGTCAAGATAGAAGCCGCTTTCGGGGTGCTTACTGCGTTTTATTAAGCTATCGGCCATATAGATTAATGACGAACCCTGGCGTTCTAAATAAGAGGGTAGAAGTGCTAAAATTACCATTTCTTCGGGATTTCCATAAAATTCTTTAAAAGCTTTAAAAAAGCTTTCTTCGTAAACCCTTAAATCGGTAACGTAATGCTTGCTGGTAGTGTTGCCGGTAGTTCCGCTACTGGTAAAAGTAATTTCAGTTTTGGCTCGCGAAGAAACAATTTTCTTTTTTTTAAAAAATTCTATGGGTAAAAATGGAATATCTTCTACCAGAAAAACGTTTTGAGGAGTACGTTGTAGTAATAAACAAAACTCTTTATAAACAGGATTATGTTGAAACTGATAAGAAAAAACTTCAAGGCTAATCTCGTCAAAATCCTGTTGGCTAGAAATATTAAAAATTCTTTCAGCTAGCATTCTTATAGGAATTTAGAAAAGCGAAGGTAAGAAATATTGGGTAGCAGTTTGCCGTAAATAACTTTACTTGATAATCGCGGTTTATGACGGTAATTATTGTGACTTTAAAGCTTGCCTTGAAATTAAAAGTTTATTTCCAACGAATGCCTCGTGGGCTTGGCTTTAGATAGTTTACTGGTAGATTTTTTAGGAACCTATTGCAAAGCGAATTACCGCACCACCAATTTTCTGGTTGCCGTAGCTTTTTCTTCCTTAATTTTTAGAATATAGATCCCTGCGCTAAGATCGGACACATCAAGCTCTTTTCCTCTTAATTTTGTACGTTGTACAGGCTTCCCTAAAACATTATAAATCTCAATATCCTTGTCCTTGTTTTGTGAAGTGCTAATGTAGACTTTTCCGTTGGTAACCGGATTAGGATAAATAGATAGGCCTTCTATAGGAATTTCGGTTTTATTCCCCAGGCTGGTAGTATCCTGAGCATAAACTGCATTTGGAGCAGCAAACGTTAGGAAAACAGCTATTATGAAAGTATAGAAGTAGTATTGCTTCATTCTTTGTGCTAGGGGTTTGTACAAACTTACAATAAAATTTTCAAAAATCCTGCCAAGTTTATTGCTCTTTGAGTATTAATTTTTTATTAAAAAAAATGGGCTGTCTGAAAATCTTTTCAAACAGCCCATTTAAGCTAAGTTATTCTTACTAAACCTGTTTTATATTATTTTACCCAGTTAAATAAGGCAATATCTACTGTAGCATCTATTTCATATGTTGCTTCCAGGCTTGCAGTTTCTCCTTCAATTTGAATTGCAGAAAGATCGGTTCTTTCCTCTTCTGTAATATCAATAGCGGTGTCGTATCCAGAAAGTGAAAGTCCATTTATTGTGGCTCCAGACTGTGCCTTAAACTGTAATGCTACACCTCCGGTTGAAGAAACAGCAGTAAAGTTTTCTATAGTTGGATTTCCGTTTACTCCATCTGCTTCAATGGCAGTAGAGAAATTTTCTATATCATGATAAACATAGGTGTTTGTAACAGTACCGTTCCAGCCTTCTGTCCAGTCTACTGCATCATCTTCGTTGTTTTCTAAATATAGATTGGTAGCTGAAACCGAACCACCAAAGAATTCAACTCCATCATCAGAACCGTTTAAGATGGCGATGTTTTCAACAGTTGTTTCAGACCCAACTCCATAAAGAGAAAGTCCGTTGTACTGAGACTCTGAGTTAATTTGAGCTCCGGCATCGGTAAGTATAAGGTACTCTATAGAACCAGAGTTGTCTTCAGGATTACTCCCTCCATAGATAATTCCACCAACTTCGGCAGTGGCATTTACACCAGCGGTAGTTTCAGCATCACCGGCAATAACGAGTCCGCCCCAGCTTCCTCTTTCGGCACTGGATGATCTCATAACTACCGGTGCCGTAGCAGTACCCTGAATATCTATCATAGCTCCTTTTTGTACTACAATATAAACACCTGTTGCATCTTCATCGGTATCTGCAACAATTTCAGTACCGGCCGGGATGGTTAAGGTTACTCCTGCTTCTACAGAAAATATGCCGGTAAGATTATAAGTTTCACTCGCATCTAAGGTGCGATCTTCTTCCAGGCTACCTTTAAGTTCGGTTCCTTCCGGTGTTGTTGATGGATCGTCGTCATCCAGTCTTTCAAATGAATCATCAGAGCTACAGCTTGTGATGCTAAGCCCAAGTGTAAGGGCTAAAGTTGGTAAAAATCTGTTTTTAAAAATCTTCATAATTTAGGTTTTAATAAAATTGAATGGTTAAAATTTATAATTGAATGGTTATTAATTATTAAAATGAATAGTTTACTCCAAGACTTAAAATAGCGCCTCTGGTATAAGACCTTACAGTTTGTGTGGCTTCTATACCCGTTGAGCTAGGTCTAATATCCTGTACTCTTTCTATTTCAGGATTTAAAAGATTTTGCCCGCGGAATTGAAATCCCCAATGCTCGCCAAAGCTTTTGCTTACCACAAGATCCAGGGTTACAAAACCTTTTTCTATAATTTCGTCGTTATAGAATATATCGCCATCATTCTGAGCTTCAGGAGCACCAAGTGCATATATTTTATCTGAAGCGTAATTACCAACTAACGAGGCACTAAAAGGGTTCTCTGATTCGGTGGAAAAATTTAAAGAACCATTGAAAATCCAATCTGAGGCTCCCTGAAGGCCAATTTCACTTTTGTTATTGTATTTAAAAGTTCTAATAAAGGTTTCTCCGTCAAATACATCTTTAAGATCCTGCTTGTGCCACATTCTTGAAGCATTAAAAGCAATACCAAAATCCAGCCCTTCCGGGGTTTCATTATCAATTAACTCTAGTCTTGTCTCTAGTTCCAGCCCGTAAATATTAGCTTCCTCTCCTGCGTTGAAGTAAGAGAATACACCTGCAGCTCCTCTATCCTGAACTTTATTGATAGGATTAGCGATGTTTTTATAGAATCCGGTTAAGGAGATTAACTGTCCTGAAGACGGAAATAGTTCGTATTTTAAATCGAAATTTAAATTGTTGGAAGCATCAAGATTTGGATTTCCCCTTGTTACCTGCCCTGTTTGAGAAACATACTCAAAAGGGGCAATTTCTTTAAATTCAGGTAGTGTAATTGTTTTGCTTGCCGAGAACCTGATATTTGAATTCTCGGTTGGGGATAACTTGAAATTTAAACTCGGATAAATGTTATTATATGACTGATTGGAAAACTCCGGGAGGTTTGTAGGATAGTTGTTAACATCAAAGTCTACATTAAGTTTGTCCTCCTGAAAACGAGCTCCTAAGTTTACATTCCAATTGTCTTTTCCATAGTTGAAATTTACAAAGCCACCATAAGATTGTAATTCGGCATTATAAAAATCGGGGGTTAGCTTTTTAATTTTTAGGTCTCCACTTCTAAAGTTATCTATAACAAAAATGCTTGATAAATTATCTAAAGAAGTAGGATTAAAGGTGTTTGTTTTTCCTTCAATAACGCCGAAAAAACGGGAAACAAAATCTCTTTGTTTGTTTCTGTAGCTTCCGCCAAAGTCAACAAAGATATTTTTGGTGATTTCTTCATTTTCTTGCGGGTTTACAAAGGTGATTCTATCCTCGACATATGCATTTATCTCGTTGTCTTTAATTTTTTGAGAAGATTTTCTTTGTTGGTAACCGCCCGTTCTTCCCAATTGAATAAAATCTTCGCCATCGTAATTCACTTCATTTCTTATTCGGTTTGGCTCATCAGCATTAACAAGGTTATAACCTAGCCCCCAATTTAATTGGTTGTTGTCTGCTAGCTTGTGTGTACCGTGCAACTGATTAATCCATAAGCGAGTTTGCTTTATATTTTGGTCGCGTACAAACTGGTTAAGGCCTTCGCCGGGATTGGTTTCTTCAAAAACAACGCCTTCACCATTTCTACCACTTTCATAAACTTCATCGGTAAGTTTGTTTATAAAAAGGCTTGTCGCTTTAATCTCGTTATTCTCGTTAATTTCGTAAAGCACATCAAGCATTCCGGTGGTATTGTCGGTTTGAGTGAAGTTCTCTACATCGGTAAAATAATCGTAGCGGTTATTGTTTCGGTATTCGGTAAATTCACCTTCACGATATTCAAATTTGCGCGACTGTGAAGCCGTTAAGAGTACTTTTAGTTTTTCGCCAAATTTCTTTCCGGCTGTTAAAGCATATCTGCGGTTAATAGGTGCATCTGCGGTTTGCGGGTCCCAGGTTTGATTGTAAAGGCTATATTCAACAGGGATATTTTGTGTATGAAAACCAAAATAAGCGTTGTCTTGGTTTGGACTTACCTTAAAATCGCCAAACTGGCCTATCGCATTGGTGTTAACGCCTGCTCTAATTCCCAGGTCAAACTCTTCGCTTCCTACTAATTCACGGGATTCAATATCTATATTTCCCGAAGCTTGATCTGCAGAGTAAGAGGGAGAATAAGTTTTGCTTATTCCTACACTTTTAATAACTCGTGTTGGAAAAAGGCCTAAGTCTATATTTTTACGTTCCACATCGTCTGATGGGATTGGTAATCCGTTTAAAGTAGTATAAAGGTAGCGGTCACCTAAACCTCTAACAAAGATATCCCCGGAAGCCTCACTACTGGTCACCCCTGAGATTTTAGTGGTAGCAGTACCGGCATCAGAGACCCCTATTTTGGCCAATTCCTGGGCGCCAATACTCTCCTTTATTTGTATGGCACTTTTTTGTTCTAAAAGTAATGCTACTTCAGAGTCCTGTCTTGAAACCGTAGAAATAACAACTTCATCTAATGATGCTGCACTGGCTCCAAGTCCTGTGTTAACTTCGGTAACCTTTCCGGCAACAACTTCTACATTTGGAATTTCCAGTGTTTCGTAACCTATAAAGCTAAATTCTACGCTATAAGTTCCGGGTTCAATATTTTTTAAAGCATATAAACCGTCAAAATCTGAAGTGGTTCCTTTGTTTATGTCTTTAATAATTATATTGGCAAAAGGCAAAGGTTGATTCTCTGTTTCATTGTCAGATAATCTTCCGGCAATGGTACCGGTAGTTTCGTTTTGTGCTAGCATTATTGTACTTAACAAAAGCAAGCTAAAAATAGATAGATAATTCTTCATCACTGTGTTTCATTCTGTGCTGCAAATTAAAGGGTGCAGTGTAAAGCCTTTGTTAAGTTGAAATTATGTGTTTATGATTATTATGTTAGCTTAAGGTTACCAAGTGGGGTGGGCTTACAAAAGTTCAAATTTATGGTTACTTTTACCTCATATTTATCAATTCAATTAAACGAAAATGAAAAAAAAAGACATCAAAATTTTACTGGTAGACGATGAGCCGGATATTCTGGAAATTGTTGCTTACAATCTTTCTTCGGAAGGTTACCAGGTAATAACAGCAGATAATGGTGCCGATGGGGTAAAGCTTGCAAAAAAGAAAAAACCACAGCTTATTATCCTTGATGTGATGATGCCCGAAATGGATGGTATTGAAGCCTGCTCCCAAATTAGAAAATTGCCGGAGCTGGAAGATACAATTATCACCTTTCTTACCGCAAGGGGAGAGGATTATTCTCAAATGGCCGGTTTTGATGCCGGAGCAGACGATTATATAACCAAGCCTATTAAGCCAAAAGTTTTAGTGAGCAAGGTAAAAGCTTTGCTTAGGCGCTTTAAAGATGATACGACCACTTCTAATGTTGTAAAAATTAAAGACCTTATTATTAACCGAGACGAGTATAAAGTAATTAAGAGTGGTGAAGAGATAATTTTACCAAGAAAAGAATTTGAATTACTCTCATTGCTGGCCTCAAAACCGGGAAAAGTCTTTAAACGAGAAGATATCCTTGATAACGTATGGGGTGCGGAAGTTGTAGTTGGCGGACGTACAATAGACGTGCACATTAGAAAGTTGAGGGAAAAAATTGGCGACGAATGTTTTAAAACTGTAAAAGGTGTGGGCTATAAGTTTGTTGTTTAATGGCAAAAAAGTTTAAACGTTCATATAAGTTTGCGATAAAGACTTCACTCTATATTACCGTATTTTTGAGTGTAGTGTTGGCAGGCTTTGCACATTTTACCAGTGGCCTTTTACTTGGCCCTTTTTTTACTTTTATAATTATTACCTATTTTGTTTCTTTTTTTATTATCCAATATAGGGTAGAACATTTTATTTATAAGCGAATAAAAAAGATATACGATAATGTTTCACTTCTGGAATCTACTAGCCTAAGTCCTAGCCGGGTTACTACCGATATGGCTACACTTACCCGCGAAGTTGAAAAATTTACCAAAGACAAGAAGCTGGAGATAGATAGCCTTAAGGTTCGCGAAACCTATAGAAAAGAATTTATGGGTAATGTCTCGCACGAACTTAAAACTCCTTTATTTACAGTTCAGGGGTACATACTTACCTTACTTGATGGTGCCATGAAAGATAAAACGGTACGTAAAAAATATTTGCAGCGTGCAAGTAAAGGTGTAGAACGTCTTATTTATATAGTTCGGGATTTAGATATGATTACCAAACTTGAGACAGGCGACCTCCATTTAGAAAAAGAAGATTTTAATATTGTAGAAATAATTCAGGGCTCATTTGACCTTCTGGAAATGAAGGCTGCAAAAAAGAATATCACGCTTACTTTTGATATTGATTACGATAAACCTATTTGGGTTTATGGCGACAGGGATCGAATTCAGCAGATTTTAACGAATCTAATTGTAAACTCTATCAAATATGGAAAGGAGGACGGGACTACCGAAATTAGTATAGAAAACCTTATAAAAAATAAGGTGATAGTTCGGGTAACCGATAATGGTGAAGGAATTGAAGAAGAAAACCTCCCTCGTGTTTTTGAAAGGTTTTACCGTGTAGATAAAAGTGGCTCCAGAAAGGAAGGCGGTTCGGGTTTAGGGCTCTCTATAGTGAAGCATATTATTGAAGCCCACGATGAAAAAATATATGTAGAAAGTGTTTTTGGTGTGGGTAGTGAATTTTCATTTACGCTCGAAAAAAGTAAAGATATCCCGGAAATCGACACTGAAATTGAAACCCCCGAAGCCTGAAAAATATTTTGAATCCTCAAGTTTTGAAATTGTAAAATTTTCCTGTTGACAATAAGCTGCAACACCTTGTTTCATAAATTTTTTGGCTAAATACTGTTGTTCGTATTGTCCTGGGGTAGGGATAAAAAATGCTTTTTTTTCTAGTTTGGCCAAATCCATTATACTGGAGTATCCAGAACGGCAAATAATTAAATCGCTTTCCAGAATCACTTTTTGCAGGGCTTCTGAAGTTAAGTAATTTTTGATGTAGAGATTCTTATTGCTAGATAACATCTCCTTTTCGTTTATCAGTCCTCTTACCAGGATAATTTTTTTGTCAGATGCGTTAAACGAGTAAAGTAGCTTTTTTTCAAGCATTGTTCTTTGGGGTTCTGGCCCCGATAAGATTACTGCATAATTATATTTTTTTGGTAGAGGCGTATTCTTAAATCGGCTAAGCGGCCCAATATACTTCACATTTGCAGGTATTTTTTTTAAATGTCCCATCATACCGCTTAAATTGTTGCTTCCAGGTAGATCGGGAACCCAACATTCATTAAACTTTGAAATATATTTTTGGTGCATATTACTGCTTAAATAGGTGGTGCTGCCACTTAGAACATTTAGCTGATGGGTAATAAAAACAGAGTTAATTTTACTATGTCTGCAGCCAAATCGGTTGTCAGAGATTATTCCGGAAAATTTATAAGTTTCAACAAGCCTTTTAACCTCCTTTTTTTCCCTATTTATTGCTTTTAGAATTCCTGGAGTTTCCCTAAGTAATTTCCATTTAAAAGTGTGGGCAGATTTGCTATAGGAAATATTATAGGAAGGTAGTTCGAAAGCTCTAAGATTGGGGAATTCTTTTTTTAGTAATTCCAGCGCAGCCCCGTCTGAAGCGATAAAAACCTTGAAATCGTGCTCTTGCAGGGCTTTAATAATTGGGATACATCGTGTAGCATGGCCAAGTCCCCAATTTAAAACCGCTACTAAAATTCGTTTCTTCTGCATATATCAAATATATTATTAAGGGCCTGTGCGCTATTTTCTTTAGTTTTACCAAAATATTAAATTAAGGCGTGGGAAGTAAAAATAAACTAAGACGATTTAGGGAGAACGAAACATTTGAAAATGTAATACAGCCCTCCCGGGAAGAATTGGAGAAGGACCAGTTTAAATTAAAAGGAAATTGGAAAAAAGATTTCTTTAAAAACAATAATCCTATAGTGTTGGAATTGGGTTGTGGGAAAGGAGAATATACCATAGGTCTTTCTAAACAGGATTCGGGAAAGAACTTTATAGGAATAGACATTAAAGGTGCCCGTTTTTGGAGAGGGGCAAAAACTGCCCTGGAAGAAGACCTGGCAAACGTTGCTTTTCTAAGAACTCAAATAGAGTTAATAGATCGGGTTTTTGCAGAAGACGAGGTAGATGAAATTTGGATCACTTTTCCCGATCCGCAAATTAAATATAAGCGTACCAAACACCGCTTAACAAACAGCGAGTTTCTTCAAAAATATAAACATATTTTAAAAGCCGAAGGACTGGTGAACCTTAAAACCGATAGTGAATTTATGCATGGCTACACGCTTGGCTTGCTTCATGGCGAAGGTCATGAAGTTCTTTATGCGCATCACGATATCTATAAAAATGAATATTCTCCAAAAGAAGTAAGGGAGATTCAAACTTTCTACGAAAAACAGTATCTTGAGCGGGGAAAACCAATAACCTATATTCAATTTAGAATAAAATAAGTACCTTTTGGAAGAAACAAAGCTTTTTCTAATTACTTATTTTGCGGCACTACTTGGAGTCGTGCCGCCGGGTTTGGTAAATATGACCGTGGCTAAAACCTGTGTTGAAAAAGGAAAGAAAAACGGGCTTTATGTTGCATTTGGGGCTACTATTGTAGTTATTATTCAAGCTACCGTTGCTGTTTTATTGGCAAAATATATATTTAAAAATGAATTTGTCCAGAATGTTTTATTGCGTACAGGCCTGGTTGTATTTATACTCTTAAGTATTTATTTTTTTATTCAGGCAAAAAAGCGAGGGGGGATAGAACATAAATCAAGCAAGGCAAATTCCAATAGCATCTTTAAGGGAATGCTGGTGGCCGGCCTAAATATTTTTCCGGTTCCTTACTTTGTGGCCATAGCGGGGGCATTAAATATTGGGGTGGGAAGCTCTTACGATTGGTCCCGGATTGTCGCGTTTATTTTGGCCGCTTCCCTGGGCAGTTTTACTACCTTGTATGCTTATGTGCTTTCTTTTGTTAGAATTGAAAAACAGGCAGAAGCTTTTTCAAAATATTCCAACTATTTTATGACCGCACTAATGCTCATCTTAGTTATTGTTACGCTTATAAGAATTTATTACGCCTAGTTTTGGAAGAAAAAAGTTTTTTTGAAAGGGTTTACGATGTGGTGAGACAAATACCAGGCGGAAAAGTTACATCTTATGGTGCGATCGCAAAAAGTATAGGTGCGGCAAAAAGTGCGAGAATGGTGGGCTATGCTATGAATTCGGCAAAAGACCTGGACGATGTGCCTGCACACCGGGTGGTGAATAGAAATGGACTCCTTACCGGTAAAAGTCATTTTGGCGATCATAGTGCAATGCAACAAATGTTAGCTGCCGAAGGTGTTAAAGTGAAGGATAATAAAGTGCAGGATCTTGAAAAATACTTTTGGGATCCCGTGGAAGAAATAAAATAGAAATTTTGCTCATAATAACACTATAGCTTTGCTTTATTCCTGAATAAATCAATTATGGTCAAATACTTCGTTTTCTTAGCTTTTACACTTATATTTGCGTTTAGAATGAATCTATATAAGCTGCCTGAATTATAGAAAATACTTAACAGGCCGCTAAAAGTATCCTGACTTTTTGGGATAGTAAATATTTTTTAAATGAAGTTAGACAGAAAAGAAATATTAAAAGCGCTTGAAACTATCTCTGTGGCCGGAGAAGGTAAAAACATGGTGGAAAGCGGGATTGTTCAAAATGTAATGAGCTTTGGGGACGAGGTAGTGGTAGATTTGGTGATGCAAACTCCTGCTTTACATATTAAAAAACGGGCAGAGGTAGATGTAATGAAGGCTATCCATGAGCATGTAAACCAAAAAGCAAAGGTAAAAGTTAATATAAAAGTAGAAGCTGCCGATAAAAAGCCGGAAATTAAAGGAAAAGCTATTCCCGGAATTTCCAATATTATTGCTGTAGCTTCCGGAAAAGGAGGGGTTGGTAAATCTACGGTAACGGCGAACCTGGCAGTAACTTTGTCTAAAATGGGTTTTAGAGTAGGAATTTTAGATGCCGATATTTATGGACCTTCTATTCCTATGATGTTCGATGTAGAAGCTGAAAGACCTCTTTCGGTAAATGTAGACGGAAAGTCTAAAATGAAGCCTGTAGAAAATTACGGCGTAAAAGTTCTTTCTATCGGTTTTTTTACCAAACCAAATCAGGCAGTAATTTGGCGTGGGCCAATGGCCGCTAAAGCTTTAAATCAAATGATATTTGATGCAGCCTGGGGCGAGCTGGATTTTTTACTGGTAGACCTTCCCCCGGGAACCGGAGATATCCATCTATCAATTATGCAGTCACTTCCAATTACCGGTTCGGTAGTGGTTAGTACCCCTCAAAATGTTGCTTTGGCCGATGCTAAGAAAGGAGTAGCTATGTTCCGCCAGGAAAGCATTAATGTTCCTGTTTTGGGTATCGTAGAGAATATGGCTTATTTTACGCCAGAAGAGTTGCCGGAAAATAAATATTATATCTTCGGAAAAGAAGGTGCTAAAAATCTTTCAAAAGATATTGATGCACCGTTTTTAGGTGAAATTCCACTTGTTCAAAGTTTAAGGGAATCTGGAGATATTGGTCGCCCTGCAGCCTTGCAAGAGTCAACACCCCTGGAAACCGCTTTTCAAAATATTACCCGGGAAATGGTACAGGAAACAGTAAATAGGAACAAAAGTCTACCTCCAACAGAAGCCATTAAGATTACTACAATGGCAGGATGTAGTGCAGTTAAACAAAAATAAATGACGAGCGAAGAAGTAAAAATAAATGTAGAGAAAGCGCTAGACGAGATCCGTCCTTTTTTGGAAAGTGATGGTGGCAATATTTCTTTGATCTCTATCGAGAACGATCGGTTGGTTAAAGTTCGTTTGGAAGGTGCGTGTGTAGACTGTACCGTAAACCAAATGACGCTTAAATCTGGAGTAGAAATGACAATTAAAAAGTATGTACCGCAAATAGAAAGTGTGGTAAATATTCAAAAATAGGTTCTAGCCTGGTACAAATTTGCAGACAACATGATTAAAACCGATATACTTATAATTGGTGCGGGTCCAACGGGCCTTTTTGCGGTTTTTGAAGCCGGATTATTAAAACTAAAATGTCATTTGATAGACGCGCTTCCCCAACCGGGAGGGCAATGTTCAGAGATTTATCCAAAAAAGCCAATCTACGATATTCCGGGATTTCCCGAGGTTTTGGCCGGAGATCTGGTAACGAATTTAATGGAACAAATAAAGCCTTTTGAACCGGGGTTTACGCTCGGGGAACGGGCGCAGACCATAGATAAACAAGAGGACGGTAGTTTTATAGTTACCACTAATAAGGGAACTAAACATCACGCTCCTGTTGTTGTAATAGCGGGTGGTTTGGGAAGTTTTGAGCCAAGAAAACCCCCAATTGCCAATATAGCCAATTTCGAAGACAAAGGGGTAGCTTATATCATTAGAGAGCCTGAGATTTATCGGGATAAAAAAGTGGTAATTGCCGGTGGTGGCGATTCAGCGTTAGATTGGGCTATTTATTTAGCAGATGTTGCTTCAGAAGTATCGTTGGTACACCGAAGAAACGATTTCCGCGGTGCTTTAGATTCTGTAGAGAAAGTAGAAGAACTTTCAAAAATCGGAAAAATAAACCTTATTACCAATGCTGAGGTAACTGATCTTAAAGGGGAAAATGAGTTGGAAAGTGTAGTGATTACCCATAAGGCTTCAGCTTCCGAAAAAGAAATTAAGGAGACCGATTACTTTATTCCTCTATTTGGTCTTTCCCCAAAATTGGGTCCTATTGCCGACTGGGGATTGGAGATAGAAAAGAATGCGATTAAAGTTGATAATGCTTACGATTACCAAACCAATATCCCCGGGGTTTATGCTATTGGAGATGTGAACACTTATCCCGGAAAACTAAAATTGATTTTATGTGGTTTTCACGAGGCGGCCATTATGTGCCAAAGTGCTTACCAACGTATATTTCCAGATAAAAAGTATGTGATGAAGTATACTACTGTAAGCGGAGTTAGTGGTTTTGATGGTAGTAAGAAGGAGGCGAAAAAAGAAGTTGTAAAGAGTATAAATTAAAAGATTAAACCTCATAGGCTTTCAATATCTGTGAGGTCTTACACAAGATTATGTCTGATATAAAAATAACAATAATAGACCGGGAAGGGGAAGCTCATGTGGTAGATGCTCCAACAGATATGAATATGAACCTTATGGAGGTAGTTCGTTCTTATGAACTTGCCCAGGAAGGTACCATTGGAATTTGTGGAGGTATGGCTATGTGTGCCTCGTGCCAGTGCTATATTCTTAATTTAGAACATGTTTTACCCGAGCAAAGTATGGAGGAGGAAGATATGCTAGACCAGGCATTTTTTGTGGAAGATAATAGCCGATTAAGTTGCCAGATTCCTATTACCGAACAATTAGATGGTTTGGAGGTAAAGCTTGCTCCTGAAGCACCTTAAAATTATTTTTAGACGTCACCCTGAAACGGTTTTAGGGTATAAGTTGATAGGTGTTATTCGTGTTAGATTCCCGAAGTAAATTTGGGATAAAGTCTGAAACAAGTTCAGAATGAAGTTTTTTATAAAAGGCTATCTGAAATGTCTAGTTTCGTCACCCTGAACTTGTTTCAGCTTCTAATATGTTTTGATTATCAATATTTTAGATCCCCGATAAAAAATCGAGGCAGGCTCTGAAATAATCCCGAAAGCTTTTGCAACAGAAGGACGATGGTGTAAGGTTTATTTGTTGTTAAAGGAATCCTTTAAACCGTTTGTAATTTTCTGGAATCTATATTCTCTGAAATTTCCTTTTCAATGCCCTTCCATAGTTCTAAACGGGCATCAAGCGCTTCCTCTGCGGTAAGATAGACTTCTTTCCATTTTTCTTCATCATTACCACAAAGCTCTTCTATCATTTTAAAAGCCATGGGACCGTGCTCATCACCATCTAGTTCTATATGCCTGTTAAAATAGTATTTAAAAAGGCTAAGGTCTTCTTTAGGGAAATTTTTCTGTACGTTCTCTATAATAGAATTAAACATGCTGGGAATTAAGCCTTCGCGGCCAAATGTAAAGGCCGAGGCTATTTTATGGGTTTCTCCTTCATCAATAACTTCAAAAGTGTTTTTCAGAAAGATTTTTATATTATGGGGAAGTTTTGTGGCTGCAATTAGTAGAAAAATATCTGTACCATGGGAAACCTGTAGTAAAAAATCGGTGATTTTTTTTGTGTCAGCACCGCTTTTTTCCATAGCATCCAGGTACATTTCAAAATGGCTTTGACGATCTCCGCAATAATTAATATCGGTTTCTTCGGCCAGTACAATTTCATTGATTAGATATCTTATCTCCGGATTCCCAACCGGAACCCACGGATTAGTGGTTCTGGTAAATTTTTCCTGTAAAGCAGTAAGCAACGACATAAAATCCCAAACGGCAAAAACGTGATGTTCCATAAATATCCGTAAATGCTCGGGGGTGGTTATTTGTTGATATAAAGAATGATCTAAAAGTTGGTTTACTTTAGGCTGTAGCGCCCTGTTTACCTCGTCTATTTTATTTTTCTTTCCCATGCTGCAAAAGTAAGCTTCTCTTTAGGATTTGTAAAATATAAACATTGATTTAAAATTGAATTAACGCTCAATTTCAGCTTTTTGAAGTATATTAAACCTATGAAATTTCAGGGTTTGCAATTTTATAATGTGATCGTTTTTTATTCAAATAAGTCTAAAGATTATTTGCAATTAGATGGGGTAGTTGCCAAAAAACCAAAACCCCTTAAAAAAGAATGCTGTGAAAAATACAAAAAGGGCAAACGTTGTAAACGATGCCCTTGCTTTGATCTACTTTAAAAGCTTGATTTTTGTTAAAAAATGTTAATAAATGTTTATTTTAGCTGACAATCAAAAATCATCAGTCAAATGAAACGTTTATCTCTTGCCTTGGTTTTAGCCTGTTTTAGTTTATTAAGTTGTACAACAGAAGAAGAACCAGAAGTGAATCCAACACCATCTGAACCTGCTCTTTTAACAGGTGTTTTTTTAGATTCTCCTGTGAAGGGTCTAATTTATAAAACAAATACCCAAGAAGGAGTAACCAATTCCGCTGGAGAGTTTCAGTTTGAAGAAGGGGAAACAGTCAGTTTTTTTGTAGGGTCAGTTAAAATTGGAGAAGCTAAAGGTGAAAATACAATTACGCCCATTGATATTGCTGTTACTCCAAATGCTAATATTAATACTTCTGAAGTGAAAAATATTACTGCTTTCTTACAGACTTTTGATGCCGATAAAGAACCTGAAAATGGTATTCAAATTTCAAATGAAGCGGTAGAAGCTATGTCGGTTACTGAAATTGATTTTAGAAATCCTATTATCCAATTATTGGGTGAATTAGTGATGGAAATTAATATGAATACACTAGCAGATCTGGAAGTTGTTTTTCCTGAAGAAGCTACGAACCATCTTGCTCAAAGTCTCGAATTAGATTACGAAATGTCTGGATTAGAAGGGGGTGCTTTCTTTCATATTGTAGAATCATGGGAAACCAGAACCCGGAATGTGCATTGGATTCATGAATTTGATTCAGAAGGGAAAATTTCAAAGTCTAAGGCGTTTGAGAAATATCCCTGGCGGCCACTCCTTTCTTATAGTTATAGTGATTACAATGCTAACGGATTTCCAGAATTTTTTACCGGAGACCATCTCCGTGCAGATGGTTCCAGCGGATTTACCTTGAATTATTATTTTTCTTATGAAGAAAATTCTAAAATCGAGTCTTTTTCATATAGTCCTTCGTCGATGAGTGATTCAGATCTATATGTTTGGAAAATAGATGCAATTGATGAAGAAAGAAGAGTAACCGAGGTCTCGATTTTTGAGCAGGGTACTTCTACTGGAAGCACTCTTTATGAGCTTGATGATCTTAATAATTCTAATAAGATTCTCATATATGTTAATGGGACGAGTGAACCAAAAACGATAGAAGAACTTGTTTTTACCGAATTCGGCTCTTTAGCAATCAAGAAAATGTATGATGGGGGCAGGCTAACTCAATTAACTAATAGATATTATCGGGAAGATTATACTCCCGAGAAAGAAGTAAGAATAGATTACAGAGATTCATTGTCAGATATCAAGACAATTGAATTTAAAGATGAAAACGGGCAGATTAATAGAATAGAAAAATATGCGGCTGACGTTTTATTTGAGCTTTTTGAAAGGTTAGAAGACGGTTCTTCTACAAATACAGTTTACAATATAGAAGACGGATCTTACTATATTGAATACAGAGATGCTAATAATCAAAAGTATAAGACAGAATATTATGATGCTGATGGGAACCTCCTTTCCACTGAATAATAAAAGAATTAATAAAAAGGCCCGGTTATTAAATATCCCCGGGCCTTTTTACTTTTATTGAAAAGCGGGAATCCCTGTAATATCCATTCCAGTTATTAGTAAATGTATATCGTGAGTACCTTCGTAAGTAATTACACTTTCCAGGTTCATCATATGTCTCATGATGCTGTATTCGCCGGTAATTCCCATTCCACCTAAAACCTGGCGTGCTTCACGGGCAATATTTATAGCCATCTCCACATTATTCCTTTTCGCCATAGAGATTTGAGCCGATGTAGCTTTGTTTTCATTTCGTAACACTCCAAGTCTCCAGGCCATAAGCTGTGCCTTGGTGATTTCAGTAATCATTTCAGCCAATTTTTTCTGCTGAAGTTGTGTGGCGGCAATTGGTTTATCAAACTGTATACGTTCTTTTGCATAGCGCAAGGCAGTGTCATAACAATCCATAGCTGCGCCTATGGCGCCCCAGGCAATACCGTAGCGTGCAGAGTCAAGGCAGCCTAAAGGGGCTCCCAGTCCGCTTTTATTCGGCAATAAATTTTCTTTAGGTACTTTTACGTTATCAAAGATAAGCTCCCCGGTTGCACTGGCACGTAGCGACCATTTATTATGGGTTTCGGGAGTAGAAAAACCTTCCATACCTCTTTCTACTATGAGTCCGTGAATACGGTTGTTTTCGTCTTTGGCCCAAACTATAGCAAGATCGGCAAAAGGAGCGTTAGAGATCCACATTTTAGCTCCATTAAGTAGATAATGATCACCCTTATCTTTAAAATTGGTGGTCATTCCACCGGGATTAGAGCCGTGATCTGGTTCGGTAAGACCAAAACAGCCTATAAATTCTCCTGAAGCTAATTTTGGAAGGTATTTTTTGCGCTGTTCTTTTGTACCATATTTAAAAATTGGATACATTACCAACGAACTTTGAACAGATGCTGTAGAACGTATCCCGCTGTCGCCGCGTTCAATTTCCTGCATGATAAGTCCGTATGAGATTTGATCCAGTCCGGCGCCACCGTATTCCTCCGGAATATATGGGCCAAAAGCTCCAATCTCGGCTAAGCCGCTAATTATAGATTTTGGTAACTCTGCCTTTTGGGCAGCATCTTCTATTATTGGAGACACTTGGCGTTTTACCCATTTTCGGGCGGCATCACGCACTATTTTATGTTCATCTGTAAGTAGCTCGTCAAGATTGTAATAATCAGGAGCCTGGAAGTTATCTGTTCTCATTTGTGTGGTGTTTTACACAAATGTAACCAAGCTTTTTAAAGCAAACAATTTTAAGATTATAATTTAAGATAGAAGTCTTTTACCAGGTTTTTATAATCATTTGTATAATGATGGCGTGAAATTTCTATAATAAGTTCATCTTTGGTGATTTTGTTTTCTTTAAACCCAAAACTCAGTAAACTTCTTTTAATTGGGGAAGCTTCGTTGCCTTTAACTCTGGTAATTCTCCTGGGAAAAAGACCGAATTCCGCGGCCAGGCCAATAAAATTTGTTTCTTCTTTAAACGGAATAATAGTATTAAACTCCCCTTCTGGATGAAGTAATTTTGAAACACCTTCGGTTAGTTGTGAAAAGGGTAGGGCTTCAGTGAAACGAGCCTTTTTTCTACTTTCGTTTTCAGAAATATAGTCTTCAACATAGAAAGGTGGATTGGAGATTATGAGCTCATATTTTTCCTCATCCTGCATTTCCTCTACAAATTCATCAAAAGCGGCATGGTAGCAAAACAGGCGATCTCCCCAGGGGCTGTTTTCAAAATTGTCTACAGCTTGTTCGTAGGCATCTTCATCAATTTCCAGGGCATCTATTAGTGTTGCGTTAGAACGTTGGGCTAACATTAAAGCGATTAGGCCGGTTCCTGTGCCAATATCAAGAATACTTTCGGGTTTTCTGTCTAGTGTTGTCCACGCGCCTAAGAGAACACCATCGGTGCCAATTTTCATGGCGCAGCGATCTTGTTCTATCTTGAATTCTTTAAATTGAAAAGCTTTTTCTGACATTTTGTGAAATTAAAAAAACCGCTTCAGAATAATGAAGCGGTTTTTGAGTTTATTGAGACTTCCCGTCTTCGCGGAAATGACTTTATTACTCTCCTAAAGCAACTCTTTCAAAACCTACAACAGTAAGGTCTGCGTCCAGGGTTTTTACATAACCTGCAACGCTTTGTTTGCTGTCTTTAATAAAAGCCTGGTTAACTAAAGTGTTGTCTTTAAAGTAACGCTGAATTTTTCCTTTTGCTATTTTGTCTAGCATTTCTTCAGGTTTACCTTCCTGACGAAGGGTGTCTTTAGCGATTTCTATTTCTTTGTCTATGGTTTCCTGGTCTACACCTTCTTCATTAAGGGCAATAGGATTCATAGCGGCAGCTTGCATAGAAACATTTTTTGCTGCTTCATCGGCACCTTCAACATTTTTAGAAAGACCTGTAACTACAGCAATTTTATTCCCTGCGTGGATGTAAGAACCTACGAAAGGAGCTTCTAAAGTTTTAAAAGCACCAATTTCTATTTTCTCACCAATCACTCCTGTTTGCTCAGTTAATTTATCTTCAACTGAAATCCCGTTGTAATCTGCTTTAAGTAACTCTTCTTTAGAAGAAACTGTAAGCGCGATATCGGCAAAATTGTTGGCCATTTTGATGAAATCGTCGTTTTTGGCAACAAAGTCGGTTTCACAGTTAAGAGAAATAATAACACCTTTGGTGTTATCGTCGTTTACTTTAGCGATGGCAGCACCTTCGGCTGAATCTCTATCGGCTCTCTTAGCAGCAACTTTCTGTCCTTTTTTACGAAGAACTTCAATAGCTTTATCAAAATCACCTTCTGCCTCTACAAGTGCCTTTTTGCAATCCATCATTCCGGCACCGGTAGCTTTTCTTAATTTATTTACTTCTGCGGCGGTTATTTTAGCCATAGTATTATTTTTTATTTAAAAAAGTCGTTTAGAGACCAACTGTTAAGAAAGAAACTAAACGACTTTTTGAAGGTTATAAAATGTTGTTTTTATTCTTCTTCGTTAGATGCAGCTTTGTCTAAAGTTTCTTTTTTAGACTCAAGTTTCACATCTTTTTTAGCTTCTTTCATTGCCTTTTTGTCTTCAGCATCTTTAGAAGGAACTTCTCCTTCTGGTTGCTTGGCAGCAGCCTTTGGGGCTTTCTCTTCCTTATCAGCTTTCTCTTTTTTAGACTCTTTTGAAGCTTTTCTTTCAGAAAGGCCGTCTACAATAGCATCAGCAACATAAGAAACCACTTTGTTGATAGACTTTGAAGCATCGTCATTAGATGGGATTACGTACTCAACCTCACGAGGATCTGAGTTTGTATCTACCATTGCGAAAATTGGAATGTTTAATTTTTGAGCTTCTTTAATAGCAATGTGTTCACGAGTAATATCAACAACAAAAAGCGCTCCTGGAAGTCGGCTCATATCAGAAATCGAACCAAGGTTCTTTTCTAATTTAGCTCTTAAACGATCTACCTGAAGGCGTTCTTTTTTAGAAAGTGTATTAAAGGTACCATCTTTTTTCATTCTATCTATAGAGGCCATTTTTTTAACGGCTCTACGAATAGTTACAAAGTTGGTAAGCATACCACCGGGCCAACGCTCGGTAATGTATGGCATATTTGCTTTTTCAGCTTGTTCGGCTACTATTTCTTTAGCTTGTTTTTTGGTAGCTACGAAAAGTATTTTTCTACCGCTGGCTGCAATCTTGGCAAGGGCATCACCTGCCTCCTGCATTTTAGCAGCACTTTTGTATAAGTTGATGATGTGAATCCCATTACGTTCCATATAGATATATGGGGCCATATTTGGATTCCATCTTCTTGTAAGGTGTCCAAAATGTACACCTGCATCAAGTAATTCTTTTACTTCTACTTTATTTGCCATTTTTGTAATAGTTTACGTTCTGTTGAAGATAGCAACACGTAAGTGGCTGTTTTAAAAACACGGCCTTACCTGTTTAGATGCTAAACTAACTCCCAATAGCAACTGGGATAACAACAAAATTCTTTTTAATATTAAATGAACTTTGGAATATAAATTCCAATAAAAATTAACGTTTAGAGAATTGAAATTTCTTACGGGCTTTCTTCTGTCCAAATTTCTTACGCTCTACCATTCTTGGATCCCTGGTCATTAAACCTTCAGGCTTTAATATAGAACGGTTCTCGGCATCTAACTCTACCATTGCTCTGGAAAGGGCAAGACGAATGGCCTCTGCCTGTCCGGTAATACCACCTCCGTAAACATTTGCGGTAATATCAAAGTTACCATCGTTTCCGGTAAGGTTAAGGGCCTGGTTTACTTTGTAAAGTAAAGGACCTGTGGTAAAGTAGTCTTTAAGGTCTTTTTTGTTCACGCTAAATTTTCCGCTTCCTTCAGAAACATAAACACGCGCAACTGCCGTTTTTCTACGGCCAATTTTGTGAATAACCTCCATTACTTAAGATCGTTTAAGTTAATAGTTTTAGGCTTTTGCGCAGTATGATCATGTTCAGATCCTGCGTAAACCTTTAAATTTCTAAATAGATCTGCTCCAAGTTTGTTCTTTGGTAGCATTCCTTTTACTGATTTTTCGATAATTCGCTCTGGATTCTTTTCGAATAATTCAGCGGCTGTTAGACTTTTTTGTCCACCCGGGTAACCTGTATGACGAATGTATTCTTTCGAATCCCATTTCTTACCGGTTAAGTTGATCTTCTCTGCGTTGGTAACAATTACGTTATCACCACAATCAACGTGCGGGGTGAAGTTAGGTTTGTGCTTACCTCTTAGTAGCTTGGCTACTACAGAAGATAGGCGGCCCAACGTCTGTCCTTCAGCATCTACGTGTACCCATTCTTTGGTCACGGTAGCCTTGTTGGCTGATACTGTTTTGTAGCTTAATGTGTCCACACTAATTAAATTTACTTGTTATTAAACATTCCATTCCCAATTCCCAACACGAATCATGTCGGGAAATTGGGGTGCAAATGTACAATTATAAATTCATATAGCAAATTGGAAATTAATTAATTTATTTTGAGGGATATAGCTTTAATTTCTATTCTCGGAAATAGAATCACACTATTTGGAATTTACTTTCAAAAGGCAAGTATAGCGATATTTTGTTCCCTGATCTAGAAGATTTAATATCGATGAAATGCCTGTAAATGTGTTGAGTGGTAAATTTTATGTTAAAAAAGTCATAAAATTGTTTGAATGCTTTGTATTTTTGTAGTCTCAAATTGAATTAGCTATGAAATATCTACTTAATTTTAAAAATGTTATGGGCATATTTTTAGCAGCACTTGCTATAGTGTCTTGCGAGCCTAATGAAGATCATTTGAATTCGAACCAATTAAATCCTGCCAATGCTACAGCTACTATTACTCCAGCCGATCTTGAAGGTGAATGGATACTTTCGGCTATGGAAACCGATACTGTAGTAGATCTTAATGATGATGGTGTTTTTAATTCAAACATACTTTTGGAAACAAATTGTTTCCAGGATATGGGGGTTAATTTTTTACAAAATGGCGATATGATAACTACCAACTCAAAGTTAGATTTTAAAGCCGGAAACAATGATGATGAATTCGCATGTCTTTCGGGCCGCACAGATTCGGGAAACTGGGATGTTGAAAATCTTAATAATGAAGAGCGTTTGGTGATTACCATGACCATAGATGGCACCACAAGAACCCATAGCAGGGTTCTGCAAAGAACAGCCAATACTTTCGCTTTTGACATTAGTAAATTTGAATCTGAACAATATTATGGAAATCCGGATGGAACCGATGCCGAAGATGTTAGGGTTTTATCTTTAGAATACACAAGAGTGAATTAAACCAGCCAATATTTTTAGTGTTAGATAGAAAAACCTCACAGTTTAAGCTGTGAGGTTTTTTGCATTAAGATCGTAATTTCTACTGCCAACCGGACCACTGCCCACTGCTTTTTAATGTGCTTCCAGCCAGTTCTGGCCTTCTCCTAATTCTACATCTAAAGGAACATCTAGTTTGTAAGCGTTTTCCATTTCAAACTGGATCATCTTTTTTACTTCTTCAACTTCGTCTTTATGGGCGTCAAAAACCAATTCATCATGGACCTGGAGTAGCATTTTTGTTTTAAACTTCCCTTCATTTAATTTCATATAAATATTAATCATTGCCAACTTAATAATATCTGCTGCACTACCCTGTATGGGTGCGTTTACAGCATTTCTTTCGGCAGCGCCCCTTACCACGGCATTTTGCGAATTAATATCTTTTAAATAACGTCTTCTGCCTAAAATAGTTTGTACATAGCCATTTTCACGTGCAAAATCTATTTGATCGGCAATATAACCGGTTAGTTTAGGATAGGTTTTATAGTAAGTGTCAATAAGTTCCTTGGCTTCGGCCCGTGATAAATTGGTTTGGTTGCTTAATCCAAAAGCCGAAACACCATAGATTATCCCAAAATTTACTGTTTTTGCGTTACTTCTTTGTTCCCGGGTTACTTCGTCTATGGGTACATTAAATACCTGGGAGGCTGTAGCGGCGTGAATATCTTTGCCATCTTTAAAAGCTTTCATCATATTCTCTTCTTTGCTAAGCGCAGCGATAATTCGTAATTCAATTTGAGAATAATCGGCGGCCAACAGAATATGGTTTTCGTCTCTTGGAACAAAAGCTTTTCTAACCTGGCGCCCACGTTCGGTTCTAATAGGGATATTTTGAAGGTTAGGGTTGTTGGAGCTTAGTCTTCCGGTGGCTGCAATAGTTTGAACATAATCGGTATGGATCCTGCCAGTAGCTTTCTGTACCTGATTTGGCAGTGAATCTACATACGTATTCTGTAATTTAACCAAAGCTCTATACATTAACACATCTTCTACGATTTTATGTTCTTTAACCAGGTTAGATAGTACATCTTCACTGGTTGAATATTGCCCGGTTTTGGTCTTTTTTGGTTTTTTAACCAATTTCATTTTTTCAAAAAGAACAAGTCCTAATTGTTTTGGGGAGCTTATTTTAAATTCTTCGCCAGCTTCTTCATATATACTTTTCTCCAGGTCTTTAATGTCGCTATCCAAGGCATCAGAAAGTGATTTTAGGAATTTCTCGTCTAACTTTATTCCTTCCAATTCCATAGCGGCCAGTACTCGAACCAATGGAATTTCAATATTATCAAACAGCTTTCGGGTGTTTGCTTCTTTTAATTCCTGTTCAAAGAATTTTTTAAGTTGAAGGGTTACATCGGCATCTTCTACACCATACTCGGTTTGCTGGTCTAAAGGAACTTCCCGCATAGATTTTTGGTTCTTTCCTTTTTTTCCTATTAATTCTGAAATAGGCTGCGGGGTGTAGTTAAGGTAAGTTTCGGCAAGAACATCCATATTATGGCGCATATCCGGATTTATCAGGTAATGCGCTATCATAGTATCAAATAACTTCCCTTTTATTTCAATATTATATTTAGCTAAAACCTTGATGTCATATTTTAAGTTTTGGCCAATTTTTTCAATGTTTTCATCTTCAAAAAACGGTCTTAGCTCCTCAATAAGTTCCTGTGCTTTTTCTTTTTCTTCGGGAAAAGGAAGGTAAAAACCTTTGCCGGTTTCCCATGAAAAAGCAATACCTACCAGTGTTGCTTCCAAAGCATTCAAGCTGGTTGTTTCAGTATCTATACAAACGCTTTTTTGTTTTGCTAAATTTTGAAGGAAGATTTGCCTGGCCATTTTGCTGTTTAGGCTTTGATAGACGTGTGCAGTATCTTTTAAAGATTTTCTTCCGCCCGATGTAGCTTCAATTTTTTCTGAATCATTTCCTGAAAACAATGAAAATTGACCTTCTCCGGCATTTTTTGAAACTTTTTTAGCTGAAGGAGAGTTGCTAACCTGGGTTTGAGGCGCGTCTTCTTCGCCGCTAAATAACTTTATAAATTGATCTTTAAGCCTTCTAAATTCAAGTTCATCAAATATATCCTGAACTTTTTTGGCGTCAGGTTGGGAAAGCTCATAATCTTCAGCGTGAAACTTTACATCACAATCGGTTAGGATGGCGGCCAGTTGTTTAGAAAGAATACCCTGTTCGGCATGGCTTTCTACCTTTTCTTTCATTTTTCCTTTTAACTGGTCGGTATTGGCCAACAGCTCTTCCATGCTTCCAAATTGCTTCAGGAATTTTTTAGCTGTTTTTTCGCCCACTCCAGGAAGTCCGGGAATATTGTCTACAGCATCTCCCATCATTCCCAGGAAGTCTATCACCTGCTCGGGACGCTCTACTTCAAATTTCTTTTGTACCTCGGGAATTCCCCAAATTTCTATCCCATTTCCCATTCTTGCCGGGCGGTACATAAAAATATTTTCAGATACCAACTGGGCAAAATCCTTATCGGGGGTTACCATAAAAACCTGGTAGTTCTCTTTTTCTGCTTGTTTGGCGAGAGTTCCTATTATATCATCGGCTTCGCAGCCGGCTAATTCTACCACAGGAATATGCATGGCTTTTAAGATATCCTGTATAATAGGAATAGCATCTTTTATAGGTTCTGGCGTTGCATCGCGATTGGCTTTATACTCGGCAAACATTTCGGTTCTTACCTGACTGCCTTCTTTATCAAAACAAACGGCCAAATGGTCTGGCTTTTCGCGTCTAATAACATCAAAAAGGGAATTCATAAACCCCATGATGGCCGAAGTGTCAAAACCTTTAGAGTTTATCCTTGGGTTTTTAATAAAGGCGTAATAGCCCCTAAAAATTAGGGCATAGGCATCAACAAGAAACAGGCGTTTTTGAGCAGACATATCTTTTGGAATATTATTTTTTCTGAATATCCCAAAACTACAAAGATATTATCATACTGGCTTTAGGCCTTGCTAAAAACTTATAGATTAATACCAGATAAAATTAGGCTACTGCAACTTTTCTTTTCTTATTCCTATAAGCGTAATAAAAAATATAAGCGTAGCAAAGCATTACCAAAATTAGGGCTACATTAAAGTTAAAAGAATCTGTAAGGTAGCCATAGGCAGGAGGGATAATAGCACCTCCCACAATCATGGTGCATAAAATTCCCGAACCCTGGGCTTTATCGTCTCCCAGGCCATCTAGCGCAAGACTAAAAATGGTAGGGAACATAATTGAATTAAATAATCCCACACCTATAATGGTCCACATGGCAGTAAGCCCTACTGTTAGATTAGAGATAAGGATCATTCCAATGGCTCCAATAGCAAAAATGCTTAGAATTTTTGCCGGATTGAATATAGAGGTAAGATAGGAACCAATAAATCTACCAATCATAGCTCCTGTCCAGTAAAAAGTAACAAAGACTCCTACTACAGCCATATCGCTAGATGCTGAAACACCTGTGTTTAGAATCCATTCTGCAATAGTACGCATAAAAGAAGTTTCCCTTACTGTAGTGGCAAGATCAAGGCTTAGAAAATAGTTTACCATATAGCTTCCCAGGGCAACTTCGGCACCTACATAACAGAACAATCCAATAGCGCCAAGAATAAGATTTTTGTTTTTTAATACTTTTCTGTAATCGTTAGAAGCTTCTTTGTCGCCAACTTTTGGAAGTTTTACAAAAAAGAAAACAAGGGCAATCACTCCTATAAAAGCAGCAATTCCTAAAAATGGCGTTTGTACTGCAGCTGCTTCAGCAGCTAAATAGGTTTTTTGGGCAGTAGCATCCAGGGCTTCAATTTCAGCACTGGTTTTTACCTTGTCCTGAAGAATAAAAAGAGCTCCTAATGCCGGAGCAATTGCTGTTCCCAGTGAATTAAATGCCTGTGAAAGGTTAAGCCTACTGGAAGCCGTTTTTTCTGGTCCAAGAATAGTTACATAGGGGTTTGCGGCGACTTGAAGTATGGTGATACCCGCTGCAAGTGTAAAATATCCCAGCATAAAAATTCCGAAGACACGATAGGAGGCCGCCGGATAAAATAATAAGCAGCCCATCGCCATAGTTGCAAGCCCTAGAATAATTCCTCTTTTATATCCAATTTTAGATAAAATATAACCTGCTGGGATAGATAGTAAAAAATAGGCCCCAAAAAAGGCGAATTGTACCATTCCGGCCTGAAAATAGGAGAGGGTAAATACTTCCCGAAGTCTTGGTATAAGAGAATCTACGAGAACAGTTATAAACCCCCAAAGGAAAAAAAGTATAGTTACAAATATAAATGCAGTACGGTAAGATCTTTTTTGTTCCATTTAGAGATAAGATTGGCTGGGTGTATTGGTGTTTTTGTTGTCTTGATATTTTACAAAGGTAAAGCCTTTATGGAGGCAATAAGAACCTACTTCCCCATTTTTTCCCAAAGCTAATAAAGCTACCTGAAAATCTTTGTAATTGCTGTTCTGTTTAACAATTCGCTGTATGGCAATTTCACAAGCTTCTTGTGGGCTTTTGCCCTGGCGCATTAACTCTACAATAAGAAAACTGCTTACACTTTTCATAATGGCTTCGCCCATTCCCGTGGCTACTGCGCCGCCAATTTCATTATCAATATAAAGTCCTGAGCCTATAATAGGAGAATCTCCAACCCGTCCATTCATTTTGTAGGCCAGTCCAGAAGTGGTACAGGCCCCGGCAATATCGCCTTTTTCATCAAGGCAAAGCATTCCAATGGTATCGTGGTTTTCTATATTAATTATTGGTTTGTATTCTTTCTTTTCTAACCATTTTCTCCATTTTTCTTCCGACTCTTTCGTTAGTAAATTTTTTGGTTTAAATCCTTGTTGAATGGCAAATTGGAAAGCTCCCTCCCCGGCAAGCATTACATGGGGTGTTTCTTCCATGACTTTTCTGGCTACAGAAACGGGGTGTTCAATTTCTTTTAAATAAACCACGCTGCCACATTCTCCTTCCGGAGACATTATACAGGCATCCAGGGTAACATTTCCATCTCTATCGGGCGCGCCGCCGTTTCCAACCGTTGTGTTGTTAAGATTTGCTTCTTCAACCCTTACGCCCTGTTCTGCGGCATCCAGGGCCGAGGCTCCTTTGTAAAGTAACTCGCCGGCAGTTTTACTGGCTTCGTGAAAATTCCAGGTGGCTATACAGATAGGGGAAGGTTTGTCCTGTTTTTTAAAAGTGGAGGCGTGTAAATTATAGGTGCCCGGTAAAAGGGTGACACCAGCACCGGATATACCGGCTGCTTTTATAAAATTTCTTCGTTTCATCGCTTGTTTTATTATAATTAAAAAGCCTTGAAAAATACTTCTTATTGCTGGTATAGTCAAATTTTATAGCTAAACAACATTTCTGGCACTATTTAAGTGCTTGTGTAAATATGGTTTAAGGCCTGTAACAGGCGTTAAATTAAAGCTAAACCAAATTTTAAAAATGATGATTAAAAGTATATTCGCAAAAAAATGGGATTGCTGATGCGTTGGATATTATTTATAATTTTCGTCTTATTTATTGAGATTTACGCCTACCAGGCATTAAAAACCATAACCCGAAATTACTGGGCGGTGTCGCATTATTTTGTGGTGACCCTTGCTGTATTTGCTAATTTTCTTTACCAATGGTTAACACCGGTAGAAGGGAGTTTGCTTACCGGTGCCAGGGGATATGCTTTTGGTTTTTTGCTTTCGGTGCTCCTATTTAAGCTTATTTTAACCTTAATCATGTTTGGGGAAGATATCTATAGATTGGGTGTTGGGACTTTTGAGAAGTTCTTTTCCTCTAAAGAAGATTTTTCCCTTCCGTCCAGAAGAAAATTTTTAAGTCAGTTGGCCCTGGGAATAGCGGCCATTCCATTTGCTTCGGTTTTATATGGTATGTATAAAGGAAGGTATAATTTTAGGGTGCTTAATTATACGTTATATTTTGAAGATCTTCCCGAGGCTTTTGATGGATATAGACTTGCACAAATTAGCGATGTTCATAGTGGCAGTTTTGATAATGAAAAGAAGATTAAATACGGGATAGACCTTTTAAACGAACAAGGTGCAGATATCGCTGTTTTTACCGGGGATTTAGTGAATAATGAAGCTTCAGAAATGGAGCCCTGGAAAGACTTATTTGGTCAAATAAAAGCAAAGGACGGAGTTTTCTCTGTCTTGGGAAATCACGATTACGGCGATTATAAGCAATGGAATTCGGCCCGGGAGAAAAAGGAAAATTTAGATACTTTAAAAGAAACCCACGCCAATATGGGTTGGAAACTTTTGCTAAACGAGCATAAGTTTATTGAAAAAAATGGAGAAAAAATTGCCCTGGTTGGTGTGGAAAACTGGGGTGCCGGCGGATTTAAAAAAGTTGGCGATTTAGATAAAGCAGGAGCGGGACTAAGCGAGAAAGATTTTAAAATTTTATTGAGTCACGATCCTTCTTATTGGCAGGAAAAAATAAAAAACGACAAAAAGAATTACCACTTAACACTTAGCGGCCATACTCACGGAATGCAGTTTGGAATTGAAATTCCCGGTTGGTTTAGATGGAGTCCTGTGCAGTATAGATATCAAAATTGGGCAGGAATATATGAGGAATTTGGACGTTATATTAATGTAAATCGCGGATTTGGCTATTTGGCATTTCCGGGGAGAGTGGGGATTTGGCCTGAAATTAGTGTAATTGAACTCAAAAAAGGTTCAAAACCCGCATAATTTATAGAATTTACTATATTTGAATTAGTGTTTTCTCCAAAGAATTATCATTTTAACCATTGTATTACCAGTCTTATTTTAAAGTAGAAAAGGGGACTGCGAATTTAATTAAAACAAAAGCTGCATGTCAAAATTTGGTGAATTAATAGACCTCAATATTCCGGTGTTGCTGGATTTCTATACCGAATGGAACGAGGATTCTAAACTTATGAACCCGGTCTTGCGAGAAGTTGCCGCCACTATGGGCAATAAGGTAAAAGTGATAAAAATAGATGTAGATAAAAATGTACAGCTTGCCGAAGCCCTTCGGGTTAAAGTATTGCCAACACTTATAATTTATAAGTCTGGCGAGATGAAATGGCGCCAAAGCGGCGAACAGGATGCAGCAACCCTGGTAGGAATTCTAAAGGAATATCTTTAGAGCGATTTAAAGGCAAAGCCTTTTTCGGTATAATGTTTTAGTACTTTTGGTAGTACATACTTAAGGTGTTCTGAAGCCTTGATACTGTCGTGAAAAACAATAATACTTCCTTCCGAAGTATTTTTAAGAACATTGCTTAAGCATTTTTCTTTAGAAATTCTGTGATCAAAATCACCGCTTATCACATCCCACATAACGATCTTATAATGCTGTTTTACAAGTTCTGCAGCTTGTGAATTTTTAATCTTTCCGTAAGGTGGGCGGAATAGTTTTAGGTTTAAGCTTTGGGATTGAAAGTTCTGGGTTGCGAGTTGCGGGTTTTGTTCCCCGGTTTCGTGGTTTCTGGTTTTTCCTTTTTTGTTCTTGCTTTCTGTTCCCTTTCTCTTTTCTCTATTGTCTCTTTTCTCGCCTCTATTTTCAAGAAGGCTTTCTTCAGCTTTCAATACGTTGTTAACATAGGCATCGGTTTTCGTTTTCCATCCGTTTAGATGGTTAAAAGTGTGATTTCCCACACGATGTCCTCCTTTTAATATCTGCTGAAATATTTTCGGGTTTTTTCTAATGTTATCACCTATGCAAAAGAAAGTGGCTTTTGCATGATATTGTTCTAAAGTGTGCAAAACCCAGGGAGTGATTTCGGGGATTGGTCCATCATCAAAGCTTAGGTAAATGGTCTTTTCTGCTTCAAGTCTTGTAAGCCTATTGGGATAAAGCTTTCTTAAAAGGAAAGGATATTTTACTAAAAACGAGCTCATATCGGCTGTCGAAATAAATTTTAAAATTCTCATTGTGTCCCGGAAGCTTTTCGGGATTATTTCAGGACTTTAGATATTGATAATCAAAAAGCCTATTAGAAGCTGAAACGAGTTCAGCTTGACGAAAATAGGCTTTTTGGATATTCCATTTCTTCTATTCCGATGAATCTATCCTAAGAGAATTGCCTGTATTTAATTCAGAATTTATTCCTTCTTCACGTAATACCTCTTCAGGAGCCTCTGGAGTTATTTCTTCTTCTTCACCGTAAAAATGTCTAAACATCTCCAGGTGCTTATTAAACTCATCGGCTTTTTCTTCAATAATCTCTTCATCCTGATGCATTACAAGTATATCTACCAGGGCCCTATAGCGTTCAATATTAGAGATAATTTCATTAAAACTACGGTATTGCCTATCTATATCCCAACTACCGTAATACTGTAAGTTTTCTTTATAATGCGTAGCGATTTTATTCCAAATTTCCCTCGCTTTTTCGGGTTCGCCTACCTCATAATAACCGGTTACGTAGGGCTCTAATAGTGCATAATAATTGTAATGTTCTACCGGCATATTTTCCATAGCAAGATCAAGCACTTTTTTGGCTCTTGTGGTATCTTGCTCATTTAGTAGATTTTCTACCAGCCTGGCCAGGTTGCTTCTGTAGGTAATAGAGTTTCTACGTGTTTCCGGATCGTGATAAATATCGTCTGATCCCATATTGCCCCAATCCCAGTTTGTTACTATATCGTACATTTTATCTGTATTGATACGTCCCATATCATAAGGGTTTCTTGGGTCTACCGGGGTTTTTATAGGCACTAATTTATAAGCAACCCCTTCTAATTGAAGATATTCTTTCATCCACAGATAATCTTCGTCATTAAAGCTTCCACCGGAGAAATAAATAGGTCTTTCCCAGTTATTATTTCCAAGAATATCCAGCATCAACAATGTATTCTTATAAATAACATCTGAATCGATATTGATCACAATTTCATCTACAATCTCATCAGCAAATCGCTCGTCTACGATGCCATTTTTTAACACAGTTTCTTTATCTACCGGAATACGAATATTTTTAGTAGGGAAAGTATTGATCATTTGTCCGCTTTGCAATTCGGCTTGCGTTCTTGGGTCGTCATTTTGAATATAATTCAGCCAGGTTTTAATGGGGATAGTATCGTTTGTAACCTCTTTGGCAAAAACGGCGTCATTAACCCCATTGTAATCTTTATTTTCAAATTGCGAAGGTATTGGGTCGCTGTCAAAAGCCTTTTGCTTCATTTGATCTATATACCAATCGGTAGCAAACAGGCTGGTATTTACAACTCTTACATCGGTACGGTAACGTTCAATTTGCTGCACATACCAAAGCGCAAAAGTATCGTTATCCCCAATGGTGAAAATAATTCCATTTTCATCTACAGAATCCAGGTACATTTTGGCCATAGTAAGGGTAGTATCCCTACCGCTACGGTCGTGGTCGTCCCAGTTTTCTGAAGCTAAAAGTACCGGTACTGCCAGTAAAGATGCAGCAATTACAATAGGTGCTGCCAGTTTTGGTTTTAGGAATTTCTTAGCCCAATCAAATAGTGCATAGGCGCCAAAACCTATCCAGATAGCAAATACATAAAATGAACCTACTAAGGCATAATCACGCTCACGTGGCTCAAAAGGCCTTTCGTTAAGGTATATTTTTAAAGCTATTCCTGTAAAGAGGAAAAACACCAGTAATACCCAAAAATTATTTTTATCACGTTTAAATTGAAAAACGAGTCCTATTAATCCCAAAATTAAAGGAAGGAAATAGTAGGTGTTTCTTGCTTTATTGTTTTTAACATCGCTGGGAAGGTTATCCTGAGGCCCTATGTGCATCTCGTCTATAAAATCTATACCGCTAAGCCAGTTTCCATGCAAATCGGTATATTTTCCCTGGTTATCGTCCTGGCGCCCAACAAAATTCCACATAAAATAACGCCAGTACATATAGCCAATTTGATATTCTAATAAATACCCAATATTAGAGGCGAAAGATGGTTTTTCTATGTTGAGGTAATCCCCAAACTGGCGAAGGAAATTATGATAATCGTTATTATCTAACTCACCCTGTGCATACCTGTTTTGAAATTCGTTTACCGCGCTCACCAGTCTCTCTTCGCCCTGGTATTCGGGTTTTATAGTAAATTCCAAGGGGCCGGTAAAATCCATATAATTGGCCGCGTGTTGCGAGCTCCACATTCTCGGCAAAATGGCCTTATGGGAATCGTCCAGGTTTTGTCTTGCGTTTTTATAATCGTTTACAATTATATATTTTCCGGCTTTTTCGTCTTTCTCGTATTTAGGTTTTGCATCGGCATACGGATTGTTTGCATCCAGGCCAGCATACATTTCAGAAAATTGCGGACCATAAAACAAATGAGTTTCCCCGTATTGTTCCCTGTTATAATACGCCAATAGTTCACGGGCGTTATCGGGGCTGTTTTCATTAATAACCGTAGGGGCATTAGACCTTATAGGAAGCATCACCCAACTGGAAAACCCGATAAGGATAAAAAGAATGCACAGAAATAGGGTGTTTAATTGAAAATAATTTTTCTTCCGGGTATAATTAATTCCGAAGTAAAAGAGGGCTACAATGGCTAAAAGCGCTATGATGGTACCTGTGTTAAAGGGAAGTCCCAGGGAGTTGGTAAAGAACAATTCTGAAGCAGCAAAGAATGTAAGGGTGTAGGGTAGGAGTAGTTTAAAGATAAACATCAAAACAGCTACCACTACAATATTTGCAATGATAAAGTTCTTTACAGTAACTTTTTTGTAGTTTTTAAAGAAGTATAAGAAGCCAATTGCAGGAATGGTAAGTAGGCCCATAAAGTGAACTCCAAAAGATAAACCTACCACCAGTGAAATTAAAATAAGCCATTTATTTCCTCTTGGTTTAAACATATCCCTTTCCCAAAGCAGGCCTAAATAGAAAAGCAGCGCCATAATACAGGCGGCCATAGCATACACTTCGGCTTCTACGGCACTAAACCAAAAGCTATCTGTAAAAGTGAAGGCTAAAGATCCAACAAGGGCACTTCCTAAAACCGCCACTTTATTGGCGGGCTTAAGCTTTTCTGCGGGTCCGGCTATTTTTAAAACCAGTAAACTTATAGACCAGAACATAAACAACACAGCAAAAGCACTGGCCGCCCCAGACATGAAATTCACCATAAGTGCAACCTGAGAATTGTCGGGTGCGAAAGTAGCAAAGAATGCACCTAGCATTTGGTATAATGGTGCTCCCGGAGGATGCCCTACTTCAAGGTTTGCTGAAGTAGCAATATACTCACCGGCATCCCAAAAACTTGCTGTTGGTTCCAGGGTGAGGGTGTATGTGGTGAGTGCAATTAAAAATACCAGCCATCCCAATATTTTGTTCCACTTCTTAAAGCTAAAATCTGTCATTTTATAGTAAAATTGAATCTTATGTGGCGAATTTAATAATAAAAATAAGAATGCCCGATAATCGGGAATTAATTGAATTGAGGTTAAGTGAACTTACAGCTTATTTTACAGCATTACTGCCTTAAGATTTGCTGAAGTAGTTTAGTAACGGACTTTAAAACAAAATATTTTCTGAAAAGACTGGAAATAAAGCTGTTTTGCAAGCTCTCTGTACCATTTTTTTAAAGTGAATTCAGGCCTTAAGAAAAAACTATAATTTTTTTGTGGAAAAAGTTTGTGCAATAGAAACTTTGTTTTAAATTTGCATCCGCATTACAGCAATGGCCTATGGTGTAACTGGCAACACGTCTGGTTTTGGTCCAGAAGAGTCTAGGTTCGAGCCCTAGTAGGCCAACAAATTAAACCGAATTCTGAAAAGAGTTCGGTTTTTTGTTTTGGAGAAAACTGGACGGGGGATAAAGTGGATCAAGACCATTTTGGATCAAGACCATTTTCTGGGTTTTTGAGTTTTTAAGCAAGAATTGTAGTTTACTCCATAATTAAAAGCAAACTCCTATTAGCTTGTAATTTTTTTAAGCTTGCGCATCTTACTTGCTACCGACCCTAATTCTCCAAGCCTAACAACACCGATTAAAAAACGTATTCGGGGTGGGTGATTTGTTATAATATCGGCAACTTTAGCCACCGCGATATCCCTTTCTAAAACACAATCTTTGTAAGCTTTTCCCTGCGGTGCGTGTAATGTCTTAGCAAACCGCCAGACACCATCACGAGCCAATTGCATACTAAAATTGGTCATAAGATTATCTACCTGCCCGGTATGTTTTAAAATATAGCCCAGCGGAGGCCAGATAGTTGCCAGGTTATGCTGTACCTCTTCTACCAAATCGGCCAAAATCTGGTTAATTCTATTAAAATCTGCTTTTAAATTTTCAATATTTTTTCCTTCCGAAACCTTGGCCGCAGCAATTCCCAAGTCCAGGTTTATATGGGCATTCATCCCTATCAACAAATGCTGTAAAGTAATTGGCCAAAAATTTGTAGCCAGGTCAAAGGCTTTTTGCCAGGACCTTGCTACCGGTAAATTTCTTTTGTAATTATAATAAGCAACAATATATCTTTCAGCAAAAACAACATCCAGCTTCTCCATTCTTTCTGCATCGTCAAAGTGGCGATTTTCTATGGCTTCTTTTACTTTCCAGGTTACCCTACGATACAAAACGGCAAAATAACCAAGTACATTATTCTCTTTTTCCGTCTCGTTTATAATTTCATCTAAGCTTTCTAATACCTGGGATATATTTTTCATAAAAAACGCTTGGTTAATAGTTAAAATAGGCACAGCCACTTTTTAAAATTCATATAAACATTTCATTTTACAAGACTTAGTATTAAATATAAAAACAAGCCTGTTCTATGTTGGTGTAAATTTATTTATAAAAAAGGATGTTTTTCCCCTTCCTTTAGATAAGAATTTAAGATAATTTTATATAGTTTTCTAATTTTTATAGCTATGAAAAAAATAATATTCAATTTTTATCTTGTAATTATTGCAATATCCTTAGTTTCTTGTGCTAGCATACCCAGGGAAGCTCCGGTACTCTCTCAACAACTTAACACAGAAATCCAGGAGCTTGAAAATTCGCACCTTGGCCTGGTTCATAGCTTTTTTGAGCTAAAAAGAAAAAATGCCAAAGATTATATAAACACCGTATGGCTACCCTTATATGCTGAAAAATATTTTAGGCAACAGGATATTAGCAATATGTGGAATATGGTTGTTAATGAAGGTAGTCCCGAAGACAGGTTACAGTTTATCCTGGCCACGGCTCCCGCCCTGCAAGAAGAAATTAATTTGCAATATGAAACAATGATAGCCCCCCTTGATAAATTAGAATATAAATTAGAACAGGCTCTCAAGGAAAAATATACAAATGCCAGGAGCATCAATAACACCATCACTTCTTTTCTTTTTTCGGCTTCTGAAATTGATGAAAACCGGCAGCGGTATCTCAACATGATTGGTATAAGCGATGATAAAATAAGCAAAACGATTAACGATACAGCCCTAATCACTGAAAAAATGCTCAATACCGCAAACAGTGTAGATAACAGGTATAATGCGATTCGGGAGAACATTCAAAACTATACAGAACAATTAAATAATATCCTAAATCAAATATAATGGGAAATAGCACAAAAATAGATTGGGAAGAATTTCGAAAAAAAGCCAAGAATGCTGCTGTAACGGCTGCAGCTGAAACTAACCAGGAGCTAGCAGGTGAAATGTCTTCTATTACGCATCTTACCAAAAAAGAAATTCAGGAGATTTTTCCCGAAAAGAGTGAGATGGAAGATTTCTCGGAATTAATGGAAATCGTTAAATCCAGCACCTCCCGCAACAATAAGGTAAATAAGATCGCAGCTAATTCTGAAAAGTTCAGTAAAGTTATGCTCTCTCTTTTGGGTAAAATTTTTTAGTATGGGAAACAATAGATTTTTAGACAATCCAGAAGTACAGCAAATAGTTAAGGAAGCAATTGCTCTTAAAGAACAACATAAGCCTTATTCTGATATCGTAGATTCTGAAGGCAATCAATATGTAGACCTGGTGCAGGAAGGAGGTGGCGTTTTGGGGATTGCCTTAGTGGGTTACACCTATATTATGGAAAAAGCAGGAATACGCTTTTATAGCCTGGCTGGAACATCGGCAGGTTCTATAAATACCATATTGATGGCCGGCGTAGCCAAACCAGGGGAACCCACTTCAGAAAAAATAATAAATATAATAGGAGATAAGAATTTTTTCGATTTTGTAGATGGGCCTTCCGGAATTAAAAGACTGGTTCAAAAAAAGATAGAAAATAACAGCAGTATATTCTGGAATGTTGTTTGGAATGCCCGGAAAATTTTTAAGCTGTTAAAAAATAAATTGGGTATAAACCCCGGCAATCATTTTGAAGAATGGCTCACTGAAGCCCTGGAAGAAAATGGTATTCACAGCCTGGCAGATTTGGATAAAAGAAGAGCTACTCTTCCAAAATTAAAGCACTTAACCAATACCGCATACCAATTTAAAAAACCGGGATTAGCCATTATCACCTCCGAAATTACAACGCATAGCAAGGTAGAATTTCCAAAAATGCGAAAATTGTATTGGCAGGAAGCTGAGAATATTCATCCCGCAAAATTTGTTCGGGCTTCTATGTCTATCCCTTTCTTCTTTTATCCGTTTACGGTAAAGGACATTCCCAATGCCGGTAAAATTAAAGACAAAAACTGGGTAGACCTTGTTAGTTATAGCGGCCCTGTGCCGGCATCGGTAAAATTTGTAGATGGTGGAATGTTATCTAACTTCCCAATAAACACATTTCATATTCCAAGCGGGAAACAACCCTCAAGGCCCACTTTTGGAGTGAGGTTAAGTACATATAGAGAGTCTTATGCTAAAACTAGCGGCACATTTGGATACTGCGGAGCTATGATAAGTACCATGAGGCAAATTCATGATTATGATTTTATCCTTAAAAATCCCGATTATGAAAAACTTATTTGCCGTATTGATGCAGATGAAGATTACAATTGGCTAAACTTTGGCATGACAGAAGAGCGCCAACAGCAACTATTTCTTTTAGGAGCGAAAAAAGCCCTGGAATTTCTTCAAAAATTTGACTGGAAACAATACAAAGAAATCCGTGCAAAAATTGGTTGTGATTAAAAGGAGTTAAAGAAAAAGCTAAAGTTTAATGGAGGATCGCATTAGTGATAAAACGAATACCGGCTTTTAGTAAGAAATTAAATAAACGAAACTAAATTAAAAACTTTGAATTATGGAATCGAATTTTATTGTAGATCTTCACTGCCATCCATCCATGAAACCATTTGCAAGATCTTTTGCAAAAACACCCGGCTTACAATCAAGAAATCCGCGGCACAAGCATTCTATCTGGTTTCACGATGCTCCCAGCTTTTTTGATAAAATTAAAAATTATATCGCAACGCTTACCAATTTCGTACAAAGTGATGGCACCAGTCTAAAGCGGGGCCGGGTTGCTGTGGTTTGCCTGTCTTTCTACCCTCAGGAAAAACAGTTTTTTAAAAATAAACTTGGGAAAGCGCTAATTTCGGATGTTCTCACTATGCTGGCAACCGAATTTGGGAAACAGCGTATAGACCATATTCAGGATTTAAAAAGTTATTGGGAAGATTTAAAATTGGAAATGCGATTTGTAAAGCAGGAATCGGGAAATAAAATAAGCATAGACGGACAAAAAGTATGTTATCTAATCTCCAATTCGTATGCTGATATAGAAATTGCCGAACGTAATAATGAACTGGGGGAATCAAAAATAATATTTATTCCTACCATAGAGGGAGGCCATGTTTTCGATCAGGTTATGAATCCCAATGAAGCCTGGAATACCTACCCAGATGGGGTAAACAAAAACGAATTAAAAAGCCTGGTAAAAAGGGTTAAAGAGTTAAGGAGGGAAGAAAACGGAATGATAAGA
The DNA here is from genome assembly GCF_015143665.1 of Salegentibacter sp. BLCTC. NCBI lineage: Bacteria > Pseudomonadati > Bacteroidota > Flavobacteriia > Flavobacteriales > Flavobacteriaceae > Salegentibacter > Salegentibacter sp. BLCTC. Next base: position 198,991 of record NZ_WYEW01000003.1, read on the forward strand.
CCGGTTTTTATAAGCCTTGCCCATCACTTTTGGAATGGGCTATGTGGCCACTCCAAAAGTTTAGGCGGACTTGTAAAGTGTATTGTAGACCAGGACAATGGCTTAAACGAAGGCCTAACTGAAGCCGGCAGGAGTGCCATAAGAGCTATGTTAGAAAAAGAAACCGATAAAAACGGGCATATTGTGCCGCCTATTTATATAGACATAAAGCATATGAGCCGTAAAGCACGGCTTGATTTTTTTGATTTCCTAAAGGAGTTCAAGGATCAAAACATCCCAATTATTGCCAGTCACGGTGGTGTTACCGGACTTTCAGAACCCGGGGGCATCAACCAAACACCGGCTGCCCAGCAAGGTCTTTTTATGATCGATGACATTAATTTTTATGATGACGAAATAATTAAAATAGGGAAATCTAACGGCCTTTTCGGAATTCAATTAGACGAACGCCGCATTGCTTCTAAAGTAGTTTTAAGAGAAGCCCGTGGCAATATTAAACGACGGGATATTCTCTATTCGTGGTCAAAACTGGTGTGGAACCAAATAAGACATATTGCCGAAATTTTAGATCTAAACAACCAGTATGCCTGGGGGATACAGGCCCTGGGAACCGATTTTGACGGAATAATAGATCCAATTAACGGTTATTGGACTTCCCAGGAATTAAACAAACTTGATGATTATCTATTAATGCACGCTTATAATTACCTCAAAGAAGTAAAAGAACCCTGCCCTTTAATACAGCCGAGAAACAAAGCTATTTCGGCAGAACAAATTGTGGAAAGGGTAATGACCGGCAATGCCCTAAATGTATTATCTCGAATAATGTAAATAAAAAACCAAATGTATTTAAGTAGGCTGAATTAATAGTCAAAAGCGTAAATATTAAAGGAGACCATTAGGATTAAGATAATGATTTTTGTTGTAAAAAACAGATGAATAAAGTGAAATCAAAGACAATAGTTATAGCTGTAAATTAATTGTTATTCTGCTAAATAATTACCAAAAAACACCAAAAAGACCAGATTAATTGAATTTTATTCTTCTAAAATAGCAGCCAGTATTAGAAAAAATTTTAAATTGTTCACCAAAACCGGTCCAGGCCAAATATAAGGATCCCTACTTCCATAACTTATTTTAACCCAGGCTGCAGTTCTAAATTTGTATCATTAAAAAACATCTATTGCGCTTAAAAGTTTTACGCTACTTAATTATATTTTGGTTTATTACTGGCTTACCTCAAACATCATTCGGTCAGGTAATAAATAATCAAACTAAAATCTATATCAGTAAGAACGGTAAGAAAACTACAAAAAAAACAATTCTGGTCCAGGTAAACAATAAGGAAGAAAACTGGCTATCTCATATTGAAATGAGGCATAATCCCCAACAAGAGTTTTCGTTTAATTATGCCTACCTCACCGACGTAGAAGGCGAAAGAATAAAAAAATTAAAAAAGAAAGAGCTTACTACCAGAAACGAGCTTTCTTACCAGGCATTTTATCAAGATGATCTAATTACTGAATTTGATCTTTATTGGAACCAATATCCATATAGGGTTGAATACAGTTATACTATCGAAGAAGAAGAGTTTTTATATCTAGCCTGGTGGACACCCTTTCTTTATAGTAATGTGCCAACATTAAAAAGTTCATTAGAAATAAACCTGCCGGCAAACTTTGGGTTCCAGGTTGAATCTTCAAAAAATACTGAATTCCACGAGTCTGAATTTGACAATCGAAAAATCCTAAGTTGGAAATCTTCTGCTTTGAAAATACCTAAAGAAGAAATTTATTCACCAGCAAGAGAGAAAATAATCCCTATAGTTAGGGTAATACCTCACCACTTTAAATATGGTGTAGAAGGTATTTCAAGCTCCTGGTCCAGTTTTGGAAATTGGTTAGATAAATTAAACGATGGCCTTGATGAACTTACCTTTTCTGAAGAGCGAAAAATAACAAAAATAATTGATGGTATAAGTTCAAAAAAAGAAGTTATTAAAAAGCTTTACTACCATATGCAGGACCATACAAAATATATCAATGTTGCTATAGATGTAGGAGGGCTTAAAAGTTACCCGGCTTCATATGTTTGCGAAAATAAATATGGAGACTGTAAGGCACTTACAACTTATATGAAAGCAATGTTGAAAAGTGTGGGAATCAAATCTTTAAATACAATAATAAAAGCAGGGAGCAGTGAGGCAGAAATAAATACAAATTTTCCCAGCCAACAATTTAATCATGTTATATTAATGGTTCCATTAAAAAAGGACACTATCTGGCTCGAAAACACATCCAGTGCTTTGCCCTTTAATTACCTGGGCACATTAACTCAAAATAGGTATGCATTAGCTGTTGACGGAGAAAAGAGTCGACTAATCAAAACACCTAAGCTTCTACCTCCAGATGTGCTGAGAGAGAGAAATTATAATTTTCAGTTATCGAAAAATAGTGAAACAAAAATGGAACTCGACCTTAAAGTAAGAGGTGAGGAGTTTGAAACTTTAAGATATTTAATTTCTGAAAAAGAAGAAAAACTACTGGATAAGGAGATACTTAAGCTTACCGGAGCCAGAAACATCCAGATTAGAGACTGGAGTACGGTAGATTTAGAAAGGGATAGTTCGTTTGTACATATTAAAACTTTTGGTAAGTCTGCCTCGGTTATTCGTGAAATTGGTTCGTACAAGGTAATCAACCCTTTGAGAATTAAGTTACCCGACTTTGAAAAGCCATCAAAAAGAGAACTGGATGTGGTCATTAATCTTCCAGTTAATAGGTCAGACAAAAGTCTTTATGCATTCGAATTATTAGAGGCAGAAAGAATACAAATTCCCGAAGATATAAGCATAGAGAGTAAGTACGGTTTGTATAACACCCACTACAGCAAAGAAAAGAACAAGGTAATAGTTGAAGAGAATTTCACTTTACTTTCCTCTAAAATTCCTGTTGAGGAATATGGCGATTTTTATCGTTTCCTTCAATCCATAGTTAATCATAAAAAGAATTCAGCAATACTTATAAAATGAGAAATCTTTTATTTATCAGCCTTTTGCTAAGTCAATTTGTTTTTTCCCAGAAAAAAGATTTGGAGTTTGGGGTAATTTCTGATTCAGAAATTGAGATGAAGTATTATGAAAAAGACAAAGAAGCCAAGGCGGTTGTACTTTACGACAAGGGAGAGTCTATTTTTTTTGATATTGATAATGGTTACAACATTCAATTTAAAAGGCATAAAAGGATCAAGATATTTGATAAGTCGGAATCTCAGCACGCTGAAATTGCTATACCTTTTTATGTTGACGGATTTGGGAAAACTGAAATCATAAAATCTATAGAGGCATTCACCTATAATACAACCAATGGCAAGCTAACCCGAAAAGCATTATCCCCTTCTAATATTTACGAAGAGCGTATTAACGATAGATGGCGCCATAAGAAATTTGTTTTTCCAGATGTTCAGGACGGTGCCATATTAGAGTATCGTTACATTTTAGAAACACCATTTCACTTTAATTTACCAGACTGGCAATTTCAAGATAAAATTCCGACTCTTTACAGCGAATATCAGGTTAGCATGATTCCATTCTATGAATATGTTTTTATTGCTCAGGGTGTTAACGATTTTGATTATCAGAATTCGGTGAAAGGAAAAACAAAACGATCCTGGGGCTCTATAAATAAATCATACGGTAAAAATATTGGTAGCGGAATAGAATTTCAAGATTATATTCATACCTACGTTTTGACTGATATACCTGCTTTTACTGACGAATCATACATTTCATCCATAAATGACTATATAATTAAAATGGACTTTCAGCTTGCTAAGTTTCACAGTCCTAGAGGCGGAACAACCGATATAATTTCCACCTGGCCGGAACTAAATGAATCACTCTTGAAGAATGAAAAATTTGGAAAGTATATTAAAAAGAGTTCAAGGCTTGCTAAGAAAATTTTACTGGAAGAAATAAATTTTACAGGCAATACCAGTTCACAAAAAGCAAAAGACATAATTGAATATGTTAAAAACAACTTTGAGTGGAACGGTGAATATGGTAAATATGCTTCACAAGATGTGAAAGATTTTTTTAATAGTAAACGCGGAAATGTAGCAGATATAAACCTATTTATGATTGGCCTTCTTAATGAGGCTGAAATCAAGACGAAACCAATTATACTAAGTACTAGAAATCACGGAAAAATTAGTACCGGTTACCCATTTGACCACTTTACCAATTATGTTGTTGCCCTTGTAGAAAGCGACTATTCTTTCCTTGCAGATGGGACGGAAGATTTACTATCTTATAATAAACTCCCAACCAGATGTAACAACGAAATTGGGTTGATAGTGGAAAAAGAGGCTACGCCAAAATGGATAAGTCTTAAAAACAATTTTCCTTCTAAAGAGAGGAATACTATTACAATGATTCTGGATACGGTAACTCAAGATGTTAAAGCTCAGGTTTCCATAAAGAACACAGAATATGAGTCATATGCGGCAAAAAAAAGATTTAAGGACGATTCTGTAGAAATTAGAAAGTTCTATGAGGACAAGATTGGAGATATCAAGAGGTCAAGAACTAATGGTTATAAAAGGAATGATTTCCCTTATTCCATGTTATTTGAAACAAAATATGAGACAGAGAAGTTAGGTAATAATATTGTTATAATGCCGTTTTTGAACCTTCCCTTATCTAAAAACAGCCTTACTCAAAAAGAGAGGACATATCCGGTAGATTTTGTTTATCCCTGGGAAAATCAGTTCAGGTCTTCATTGGAAGTGCCTAAAAACTATTCAGTCTTAGATATGCCAAAAGATTATAAGGTAGATAACGGTTTAGTTGAAATTCAACTTAAGTACTCCCTTACCGATAATACACTTTTTGCACAAGGAAGTTATAAGTTTAAAAAATCAATCTACCTGGCTAAGGAGTACGCCCAAATAAAAAATTCTTTAGATGAGATTGTAAAATATTTTAATCAACCTGTAGTACTGGAGAAAAATGAGGATGCTATAGAATAATATAATTGCCAGGATGCAGTTATAACTTCTTTAGCCCTTGAGTAAATGAATATTAAACAGCGTTGCCGTGGCAAACAAACATTTACTGTTGTCTAAAAACTGTATTCCAAATAACAACAGTAAAAATTAGTCAAAAAGCTCGATTTTGGAGTCTCTACTTATTTCGATCAAAGTTTAAAAGAAAAAAGCCTCTTCCCGAATACACGGAAAAAAGCTTCTCATTGGTTAGCCTAAATCTTCACAACACAAGATATTAACCGGCTAACTACACATCCCGACAAATGCGGGACAAACAACACAACTTAATTTTACTCTTATATCAACATTCGGTGATTTTTACCACTTAAATGCTAATTTCATTTTAAATTTTAATCGCTCCTTGTTTTAAAACAAGGCTGGCAAATATACAACATCTTATTTCTATTAAACAAATAAAAAATTAGGTTTTATCAAAACTTAGATTGTTTATTTTAGTAAAAACACTATAAAAAATTATCAATAACATAATTTTCAGCTGCTTTATACTTTTAGCTAATCCAAAAACAAGCGAGTTTTGTAAAACCGTTATATTTATTTCATTGGGATAGAGCAATTAAATTTTAAAACAGCAAGATGCCTAAAAATGTATTTTTTCTATAGCCCATTTACAAGACTGCAATAAAGCCGGCTTAAGACTAAAAAGCGCTCTAGAGTCAAAACCTTGTTAATTTTCATCATTCTGAAATCAATATTTTAAAATATCTCTCAATGAGCTTGATCTGGTATGAAACATAGAAAAAGTTTTGTAGCAGAAGTGCCAGGAAACAATGTTTTAAAGATTTCACAAAGAGTTTAATCCCAGCACCAATCTGCATCTTATTGGCATCATGAAAGACCTAAGATTAATTTAGAATTCTGTAAAACATAGCCTGCTTCCTAATGGCAGAAACTCTATCCCGGCCTTCATTAGGAACCGGGAATAGAGACAAAATAGCTTTGGTAAGGGGCATATATAAGCCCCTATTCGCTTATTTGCTTTTTGTTTTTATTGATTTTAAGCTGTAGTAACAGTAACATAGCCACAAAGCTTATAATAATAATTATTAGCAACATTTTAATTTCTGGAAATATATCGCTAATATCACCTCCATAATAGGCTACTTTTCTAAAAGCTGCTAAGAAATGGGTAACCGGAATAGACTGGGCAATACCATTTATAAATTCAGGAATTGCAAGACTTGGCCAGGTAAATCCGCTTAAAATAAATGCCGGGGTAGAGATAACCATTAAAAGTTCGGTAGCTTTTAATTGATTTGGAATTATCACCGAGAACAACATACCAATTCCCATAGAGGCTAAGCTCAATAGAATAATCAATATTAGCATAGGTGTATTAAAAATTGCTGCTTCTACATTAAAGAAAATGAAAAGTCTACTTACTACAAACCACATTACCGGAAGAAATAACAGAAAAGGAGTTGCTTTTAAAACAATAAGATACCAGGATGGTTTATTCTTTTGGACCAGGCTTTTAAAATAGCCATCTTCAAAATCACGAGAGAACACTAACGCCATTGCCAGAAAAATTACCTGCTGCATAATGGCCGCTAATAATCCCGGAAGCATAAAGCTTAAGTAATTACCTGTAGAATTATAGAGTTTGTTGAAATTCACCTTAAAACTCTCATAACTTGCCCTCGCCTGATCTGGAGATGCACCCTGCTTTTGTAGGCTTTCTATCTCAATGCCCGCATTTAAGGTCATTAACACTTGCTGAATGTTCTTACTGGCAATATTTGCATTAAGAATATTGGCCATATTAAGATCTACCCTTATTTCAGGATATCTTTTTTGAAGTATATCCCCCTCAAATCCTGAAGGCAAAGTCACTACAGCTACATACTGCTCAACCGGCATCTCTTCCAGGATATCGCCAGGAGTATACCTATGGTCTTTTACCAGAAGTGCTTCATTATCTTCAAAAGCATCAATTATACTAGTGGATAGCGGGCTGTTGTCCTGGTCTACTATTACAATGGGTAAATTTACCACTTTTGCCTGCTGATAAACATACCCAAACAACACCCCATAAAGTATTGGTGCACCAAAAAAAATAGCACAAAGTACAGAGTTGGAGAAAATTCGTTTGAATTCTATTTTTAATAAGTCGAAAAACTTTTTCATACTAATAGTCTTTTAATAGAATAGTAGCATTGGTATAAAAATTACTTCCCGAAACATCTGAAGTTGGGATCACCTTAAGTTCATAGACAGATTCCGAAAGATCATATAAAGGAGCGGTACTTGTAATCTCTGCATATTGAGGTAACTGTTTTATGCTTACTATTCTTCCTTTAAACTCCTCCTCGGTGTATGGGTTTACCAGGTTTAGTTCATCTCCTTTTTTAAAATCGTAGATGCTGGATTCATTTATGGTGAATCTAAAGTAAAGGCTACTTTTTTTATACCCGTTAATCAGGGTATAGCCGGGACTTAACAATTCTCCTTCCAAAAGGCTAATGGTTTCAATGCTCATATTGGCAGGAGCAATAAGGTACATTTCATCTGAGGCTGTCAATACCTCTTCTTTTGCGCCCCGTGCCCTATCTAGTTGCCCTTGCGCCTGATCTATCTTTTCTGTCCTGGCTCTTTTCCCGGCCTCATGGTGTTTGGCTTCCACAGCGCTTACCTGGGCATTGGCCATCTGTAACTTCATTTTTACCTCATCAAGTTGCTGGAGACTTACCAGCGAATCTTTATACATGTTATAAAGCCTATTGTAGGATTCCTGGGCAAATGCCTGTTCTGCTTTTGCTGCGTTCAATTTCCCTTCTATCTGAATTAATTGTTCCTCTGTCGCCCCCATATTAGCCATGTTAAGCTGCCCTTTAGCAGCCTTCATAGCTCCTTCGGCCTGTAACATTTTTGCATTGATTTCCGGAATATCCAGAAATGCCAGGGTATCTCCTTTGCGCACTTCATCTCCTTCAGCAACAAATAACTTTTTAACCCGCCCCGCAAGCTTACTGCTTACTGAAATAGTTTCAAATTTCACTTTTCCCCTTACCGGAGAAATTTCTTCCTGATTATTGCAAGATGCCAGGCTAAAAAGACCAAGCAGTATAAAACCAATTTTAATGTTTTTCATATCTTTTTTTATGATGTATTTAGTAATTGAGTATTCCTTTAGCGTGCATAAGTGTAGTGGCAGCTTTGTTTTGATCGAAATAAGATTCCTGAAGCTTAAAGTTTGCACTTTCCAGGTCTCTTAACCCATCCAACACTTCGCTTATAGAAGCAAGATTATTTCTATGCTGTTTCTTTAGCATTTCAAAAGTGGCCTCTGCCAGTTGAATCTCTTTATTTGCAATTCTTGTATTTTGAAGTGCAGCCTCATAAGACATTTGTGCCTTCACAATACTTAAAGAGATCATCTCTTCAGCTTCTTTAATTTGTTCCTGATATTTTTGCACTTCTAGCTGAGATTTCTTGCTTTTTAAGGCACTTTTCCCACCATCAAAAACATTCCATTTAATGCCAACTCCTACATACCATTGCGGGTCAAGCAGCGAAAGGTCATCTTCCAGAAATTCATAATGGCCCTTCAATGCCAGCTTCGGAATAAAATTGCTTTTCTCCATTTTAGATTTGAAGCTTGCAGCTTTTTCAGCCTCTTCCAATGCGTGTATTTCTGCCCTCTTTTCAGCTGCAGTTCCGGTAGAGGAAATAGCACTTAGTTGGGGAGAAAGCGAACGCAAAACTTCCCTGTTTTCACCGGTAATCTGGTGTAGCACCTCAACAAGCAAACGCTTGTTCTGCTTAAATTCAAGCTGTTTTCCTTCTAGTTGCTGTTGAGCCAATTCGATTTTTTTCCGACTTATAGGAGTAGCAAGACCATTTTCTATTGCCTTCTTAACAAAGCGTTCCTGATCCCGAAGCTGATCTTCTGAAGCAGCCAGTACTTCTTGAGAGGCATTTACCAGAGCTAGCTTGTTATAGGTTTCAATAAGATTTAGAACTAGCTTATCCTTTTGGGCCTCACCCGCATAATTTAAGGATGCTTCTTTATGTTTTCCAGCTTTTCGGGCATTTGTCGCTTCAAATCCGCTAAAAAGTACCCAGTCTAAATCTACCGAAGACTTTAAAATATTTTTATTCTGAAGATTATTTGCCGGCTGCAGTGGAACATTCTCTGGAAAAGCAGCGTTAAAAGGAAGTCCGGCAGCTTCTTTGATTAGCAATTTCTGAGTAGACATCAATAGCTTTTGGGTATCCTCATCAAAAGTTATATCGTCATTAAGCCTGGTATAGCTTCCATTTAAAGTAATCTCGGGCAGAAACACCGCTTTGGCTTGTTTTTGGTCTATCCTGGCCTGCTCGCCTTCCAATCGATTAATATTCAAACCGTGGTTCTTTTCAAGCGCTTTTTGGATAAGCATATCCAGGACCGGATCTATCTCCTGGGAGAAACCAATGGCCGGAATAAGGCCGGTGAGTAAAACGCATAGCAACTTTGTTTTTAGTAATCTCATTTTCATTACACCAATTTATTATTAGTGCAAATTTCATTACTAAAAGAAAGCTTTCCTTTGACCTATATCAAATAGTGAAACTCAGGTTTTTTTTGAAGTATCACCTCGCCTAATTCGGCTAAGGGTTTCCTGTGTCATACCCAGGTAAGAAGCAATTGAACCTAAAGGGACCCTGCTTGAGATAGATGGAAATTCAGTAAGCATATAATCATAGCGTTGCTTTGCGGTCTGGAACTGAACGGCATTTAATTTATTTACTACCCGGCTTAGCATTTCGGTAGATAATAATCGGCCTAATTTTTCCATATTGTGATAACGTGCAAATAACAAATCGAGGTTTTCTCGTGTTATGCTATAAAGAACAGAATCTTCCAGCATTTCCAAATAATAAAGACTTGGCGTTTGCTGGAAAAAACTTTCTATACTAGACATAAATTTTCCTTCTATAAAAAACCATTGCGTCACTTCTTTCCCATCTTCTTTTAAATAATAACTTCTTCCCACACCCTTTTCAACAAAAAAAAGTTTGGTACATACCTGGTTTTCTTTTACCAGGGTTTGATTTTTTGAAACAATTTCCCGCTCAAAATGAGCAGTAATATCTGTTAACTCTTCAGAAGAAAAAGGAACAATATTTCTAAGAAAATCATGGAGGTTCATATAAAGTTTTTCCGCTTTAGAATTTAAATGTAAACAATTGAAGGCTATTTTTTTCAGATATCCCTGGTACATCATCAAATTGAAATCGATTTTGGTGATAAGATCTCACTGAAGACCAGAAATAAGTACAAGCATAAATTAAAATAGATTTATCTTTAACAACCAAAAATCAGATAATATGAGTTTACTAAATAAAATTATGGGAAATGCGGGCAGTATTTCTAAAGAACAATTAGACGAAAGATATGGGCGATTACTTACTGCATCTGAAGAGATTGAATTGGGTTTTTCCTTGCTACGTGATATCTTTATGTTTACCAACAAACGCCTTATCCTTATAGATGTTCAGGGTTTAACAGGAAAGAAACAAGAATACCTCTCGCTTCCTTATCGCCATATATCCCGTTTTTCCCTGGAAACAGCCGGTACGTTTGACCTTGATGCCGAACTTAAGATTTGGATCTCCAGTGAAAATGTTCCTAGCGTAAGTAAAAAGTTTAATAAAAGCATTGATATTTATGCGGTGCAACGCTATTTAGCGGAAAAAGTAATTTAGGTGGTCTTTTTTATAGCTTCAGATTAATGGAAAGCTTAATTTCCGGGTTAAAGGTCTCGGAAATTTTTATAGAACTCCCCTGGGCATAGATGTGCTAAATAGAGAGTGTAAACAATTAATGAAAGAATACTGTCTGAAAGGTTAATCTTCGCCAGCTTGACTTTTTCTGGAACTTTTCAGACAGTATCTTTTTAAGCTTACTTTTTAGATTCAGCAATAGAAACTTTACGGAATTCTTTTAAAAGCTTCTCTAACTCTAAAGAAGATTTTCTAGCTCTGGTTCCGGCACTTTTATTTCCACTTTCTAATTGTGCATTAGCTTCCGTTTGGAAATTTTCAAAAGTGTTCTGGATGTTTTCAACAAGTTCTTTCATTATAATAGTTTTAAAAATTTAAAACGCTAAAATAGTAGAATAATGCAGCGTGCGCCCGGTTTTTTGAATATTTCTTATAAACAACCCGAACGGAGGCATCTTAATTGGGATTGATTTAAAGATAGGCTGTTTTCTTTCACATAATTATAACAGTAAAAATTAATTAGTTACGCCTTTCCTTAAAATCATATTCACAACTCTTTTCATAAAAAGCTTTTAAAAATATTAAACAGTTATTTAACAAAATCGCTCTCTAAAAAGGCTGTTTTTCTGAGGTATGTTTTATTTTAAAGCTCTTAAATACTATTAAATCGGCACTTAGACATTTCCTTAACGCCAACTTAGAGCAAAACCGTACCAAATTCAACACTATTCTTTTTCACAGCCTATTGTTTCCCTGGCATGCAGAAACACTTCGTATATAAAGGGAGGGAGTAAATGGACTAATTCTTAGCTTTGATCGGTTATTGCATATTTATGAGTGAAATCATATCAATTATGCTAGCCAGAGGTTTATCTTTGTAAATTGAATGAAGAACCGGCAATCCATAATTGTTTCACTTTTTGTGTTATTGATCTCTTTCAATAGCATTAAGAGTGGGATTATGATAAGTTTTTATATGGTAGATACTAAAAACTTTGTGGAATTGTTTTGTGTGAATAAAGAAAAGCCAGAATTGCAATGTAACGGAAAGTGTGAACTTTCAAAACTTGCTAAAGGGGATACTTCCAAAGAAAAACCAGGCTATTTGGATATTCTTCAAAAAGAAATTATTTTATTCTATGCCAGTGCTTACAACACGATACCTAAAAATATTGTGCAAAATTCTCTGGTGAATGATGCTTACTTAAATAATTACTACTTTCTTTTTGTTCCAGATTTTATAGATCCTCCCATCGTATAAGTTTTCTTTCTAAAACCACCTGTTAACCGGAAAGTTTTCTCTCTGGCAGGGATACATATTTAATTACAACAAATTTTTATACGATGAAACTCTTAAAATATATCAGCTTTTTTGCTGCAACAATACTATTCTCTTGCTCGTCTAACGACGACACCCCAATTCAAATTAATGAAACCAAAGATTTAATTCTTGTTCAGGAAATACAAAACGAAGCTCACAGCATTACAATCTTCACCGAAGACGGTAAGCTCGAGCAAGGCTACAATAAAATCTATTTTCAGATAAAAGATGAAGAGGATTTTATTTCTAATGCCGAAGTTAGCTGGACCCCGGTAATGCATATGGAAGCCATGTCTCATAGTGGCCCTCATTCAGAAATTAACAAAAAGGCTGGTACAGAAACTCTTTACGAAGGCTATATCATTTTTCAAATGGCCCAAAACAATACCGAATATTGGGAGCTTGATTTCAATTATAGTGTTGCCGGCCAGGAACATTCCGCAAAAGATATTATTGAGGTAATACCAACCGAAAGAAATCGGGTAAGTGTATTTACAGGAAGTGATGGTGTTCGCTATATCGCGGCTTTAATTGAACCACAAGCTCCAAAAGTAGCCGTAAACGATATCTCTGCTGCTATTTTTAGAATGGAAAATATGATGAGCTTTCCTATGGTGAACAGTTATACTTTAAAGCTTGATCCGCGTATGCCCAGTATGGGGAACCATAGTTCGCCAAATAACGAAGACCTTTTTCAGGCCGGTTTAGATGATTTTTACCACGGAAAATTAAGCCTCACCATGTCTGGTTATTGGAAAATCAACTTGCAATTACTCAATGAAGCCGGAGAAGTATTAAAAGGCGAGGAAGTCACTGAGACCAATGAATCGAGTAGTATTTACTTTGAAATTGAATTTTAATTAACCGGACTGTCTGGGAAGTCTGTTTTTTGGAAACCAAATTCGTTTCAGTCTCAAATATGTTTATTGATCGAAAAACATATTTCAGTTAGTACAAGAAATGGGGGTGAACTCTATAAGTTACCAGGGAATCAGAATAATACAAAAAAATTAAGCCTTTTCAGACAGCCAATTTTTTTAAAAAAGCCATGAAAAAGTATCTTATATTTTGGCTCGTGTTTACATTCAGTTTTGGAATTAGAGCCCAGGAAAAACATGCTAAAAAACAAGACAGCCTTATAATTCCGCAGGAATTAACAGAAGTTATTCTAATTGGTAAGAAATCAAATAAACACCATCTTGAAAATAAGTCTTTGGCCACTATTGAAACTTATTTAGAAGAAGCAAACGCTGTAGATTTTATAAAAAGAGGCGCTTATGCCTGGGAGCCAATGATTCAGGGCATGGCATCAGAAAGAAGCGTGGTAACCATAGACGGTATGCGCATCTATGCAGCCTGTACAGATAAGATGGATCCCATAACTTCTTACGTAGAGATTTCAAACCTGGCAAAAGCGGAAATTAAAAAAGGACAGGCCGGCGCCGAAAATGGTGCTACCATTGGTGGGGCCATAGACTTAGAGCGCCAAAAAGGTGAGTTTGAAAATACCGGCTGGAGCGGAAATGCCCAATCTGGAATAGAGAGCATCAACGAACAAAAAATTTTAGGAGCTGCCCTGCAATATGCTTCGAACCAAGTTTTTACCGATATTGATTTTATGTATAGGGATGCCGAAAATTACAAAGCCGGCGGGGATAAAGAAATCAACTACTCACAATTTACCAAATATAATTTTTCAGCAACAAGCGGATTTAAGCTAAAAGAAAATAAAAGCATAGAAGCTTCCTTTATTTTTGACGAAGCCCAAGATGTTGGTTATCCCGCACTACCTATGGATGTTTCCCTGGCAAGGGCATATATAGGTTCTTTAGAATATATAACCAATTATAAATATGGGTTTTTTAATGAATGGAGAACCAAGATTTATTATAACGACGTCACTCATATAATGGACGACTCCCAGCGTCCCGATGTGCCTATAAGAATGGATATGCCCGGCTGGAGCAAAACCGCAGGAATGTATTCTAAGTTAAAGGGAACTACTAAAAAGCATACCTGGGATCTATCTTTAAATGGGCATTTTAATAAGTCTTTGGCCGAAATGACCATGTTCCCCGAAGATCCAAATGAAAAAGATATGTTTATGTTAACCTGGCCCGACGTAAATACTATTTATACAGGTTTCTTTGGCAAAGATCTATACCAAATAAATAAGGAATTTTCGGCAGAAATTTCCCTGGGCATGGGAGTGCATAACAACAACATACAAAATGAGTTTGGGCTGGAAAGCTTACGTATATTTTATCCTGAAATGGAAGATTCAAACACCCGTTTTTTGTTGAATACCGGGGCACAACTAAATTTTTCTACTCACCCCTGGACGCTTAGTATTGGTTTGGGCTATGGCGAAAGAGCACCTTCGGTTTCTGAGGCTTATGGATTTTACTTATTCAACAGTTTTGATGGCTTTGATTATATAGGAAACCCTAATATGCGCAATGAAAAATCTTCAGAAATAAATATTTCCACCCAATATGAGCATAAGTCTTTTTCTTTAAGTTTTAATTCGTCGTTGTATTATATTTCAGATTATATAATAGGAAAACCCGATCCTAGCCTATCCCCAATGAATATAGGGATAAACGGCGTTAAAGTGTATGAGCAATTAGCACACGCAAAATTATGGAGTAACGATATGCAGGTAACATATAGCTTTTTAAAAGATTTTACAGCAAAAGTGAAAGCGGTTTATCGTTTTGGGAGGGATGATTCAAATACCAATTTACCCCTGGTACAACCCTTCACTTTTGAAGCCGGCCTGCGCTACAGGAAGAATTCTTTTTATGCAGAAGCAAATATAGAAAGCGCTACCAAACAATTAGATTATAGCCCCGAATTTGGCGAAAATCAAACGCCTGCTTACTCGGTGGTGAATTTGGCCTTATCAAAAATATTGTATGTCAACACTCAAAAAATGGTTTTAAAAGTTGGCGGGGAAAACCTATTTGATGAATATTATTCTACCTATTCAGATTGGAATAATATACCAAGGCCGGGCAGGAATTTATATGCCAACCTAATCTATAGTTTTTAGGAAGTTCCTTTCTTTAAAAACCCGAAGAGCAAAAAGAACTTTAATGTTCCCCTTTTATTCAAGAAAGACCTAAAAAATGATGGTTTCAGCATTTTTTAGGTCTTTTTCTAATTAAAATTCTTTTAAAGCTATTTCAGCTTTACTCGATAATTAAAGTTTAATACCTCTTTAGCTTACCAGGAAGTAATCTACTGTCTGGCCACTACGCCAAACGGATTTTCAATACTGTGGGCAGGCTCTGTAAACCATTTTGGGCCTTTTTCTGTCATATAAATATGGTCTTCTAAACGAACCCCAAATTTTTCGGGCACCACAATCATGGGTTCAATACTAAAAGTCATTCCCGTTTGTATCTTAATTTCATTGCCTTTAAGAATAAATGGGTGCTCATGAATTTCCAGGCCTATACCATGGCCCGTTCTATGAGGTAGGCCGGGCAACTTATAATCGGGGCCCAGTCCGTCTTTTTCTAATTGCACCCTAACCTGGTCATCTATATATCCGCAAGGTTTACCGGTTTGTGCAGCATTAAAAGCGGCTATTTGTGCCAATTTCTCAGATTGCCAAATATCTTTTTCAACCTCGGTGGCTTCCCCATAGCAATAGGTTCTTGTAATATCTGAGATATAACCATTGTATTGGCAGCCGGTGTCCACCAATACCATATCGTTTTCTTCTAGGGTTTTTGGAGATTTTACTCCGTGAGGAAAACTAGAATCTTTACCAAACAATACAATGCAAAAATAGGAACCGCTTTCAATCCCCAGTTTTTTATGGGCCGCATCAATAAAGTTTTCTACCTCAGCGGTACTTATTCCGGGTTTTAGAATCTTGGCAGTGGCTTTATGTACCTGCATCGTTAAATCCATCGCGTATTGAAGCTGGGCTATTTCCCCTTCACTTTTCAGCATTCTAATATCCCTTATTATTTTTTCGCCGCTGGAAATTTCAAGTTTTGGATGCTCCTGAAATTTTGAAACCAGGCTAAAAGGCGTTGAATCATCAATAGCTAAACGGGTATTGTTTTTTACAACTTCAGCTATTTTTTGAATTGGGGATTCGTGTTCTAGCCACGGAAGAAGCTCTCCTGAGATTCCAATGAAATCTTTAAAAGTGCCTATTTCAAATTCAGGAAGAACATAATAAAGGCTTCCATCGGCAAAAAGCAAAGCCCCAACCAAACGTTCTGAAGGATGCCACTTTGTATTGGTAAAATAATATAAATTGGTGCCGGCATTTATATAAAGCGCATCCAGGCCGTTTAATTTCAAGGCTTCGCATGCTTTATTTATCCTATTTTGAAATTCTTCATCCTTAATTGATTCAGGTTTGTGGCCTGGTTCTTTTAACTTTAAAAGTTCTTCACCAGCCGAGCTTCCGCCAATACCATATATTCGATTACTATTCATAAGTTTTGTTTTTTGAATTACTGCTACTAATAACAATTCAGCATATATAAAAAGCTTCTTTGTATAAAACTAAGATTTCTCCAAAATTTAAAGAAGTTTTTAATCCTAGTTCAAATAGATAGCCCTAACCAGAATGACTGTAATGAGTCTTCTTTAATTTTTGTTATTATAAGGGTTTTCCCAAAAATAACTTTTACATCTACTTAAAAGGAATAAATAAAAAATCCGTTCCCGGGTAGGAAACGGATTTTTTCATTTTATATAATCTCAATTGCTTTCTAACCTACAATATTTACAATTTTCCCGGGCACTATAATTACCTTTTTAGGGGTTCTTCCATCCAATTGTTTTTGGGTGCGCTCATCTGCCATAACTGTTTTTTCAATCTCATCTTTTGGCATATCCAATGGTAACTCTATCGTAAAACGCATTTTTCCGTTAAAGGAAACCGGATAATTTTTGGTGCTTTCCACTAAAAATTTTTCCTCAAAAACAGGATATTCGGCAGTTACTATAGATGTTGAATGCCCTAATTTACTCCATAATTCTTCGGCAATATGCGGGGCATAAGGGGCAATAAGCACTGCAAGGGGTTCTAATACTTCCCTGCTTTTACACTTTTGCGCCGAAAGCTCATTTACACAAATCATAAAGGTAGAAACCGAGGTGTTAAAACTGAATTCCTCAATATCTTCTGTTACCTTTTTAATGGTTTTATGTAAAGTCTTTAAAGAATCGGATGAAGCTTTTTCTTCTAAAACTTCAAACTGCTCGCCATTATGATAGAGTTTCCAAAGTTTTTTCAGGAAGTTATGCACACCGGTAATTCCCGCGGTATTCCAGGGTTTTGCTTGCTCTAACGGCCCCAGGAACATCTCGTACATCCTTAAAGTATCGGCGCCGTAGTCTTCACAAATATCATCGGGATTAACCACGTTGTATTTAGATTTCGACATTTTTTCGACTTCACGACCTACAATATAGGCACCATCTTTTTCAGTCAAAAACTTAGCCTCTTTAAACTCGGGACGCCATTTTTTAAAGCCTTCAATATCTAATTCATCCGAATGATTTACCAAAGAAACATCGGCATGGATAGGCTGTACATTATTTTCTCCTACAAGGTTTTTAGAAACAAATACATTTTCTCCTTCCAGCCTGTAAACAAAAGCACTTTGCCCTAAAATCATTCCCTGGTTAATCAGCTTTTTAAAAGGTTCTTCAACCGAAAGATAGCCGCGGTCGTGTAAAAATTTGGTCCAGAAACGGGAATACAATAAATGGCCGGTGGCGTGTTCGCTACCCCCAATATATAAATCTACGTTTTCCCAATATTCCTGGGCTTCTTTAGAAACGAATTCTTCCTTATTTGCGGCATCCATATAGCGGAATAAATACCAGGAACTTCCTGCCCAACCGGGCATGGTGTTCAATTCTAATGAAAATACCGTTTCGTCATCAATTTTTTCATTGCTCACTATCTTATTAGCTTGCGTATCCCAGGCCCAGGTACTTGCATTTCCCAAAGGCGGCTCCCCGGTTTCGGTAGGAAGGTATTTTTCAACTTCTGGAAGCTGCAATGGCAAATGTTGTGCATCTATCATTTGCGGCATTCCGTTTACGTAATACACCGGAAACGGTTCTCCCCAATAACGCTGGCGGCTAAATACCGCATCTCTTAGCCTATAATTGGTTTTGCCGTAGCCGTGACCTGTTTTTTCCAATTCTAAGATCACCTTTTGCAGTGCCTCTTTATATTCGAGTCCGCTAAGGAAATCAGAATTTGCGATTACTGTTCCCTCTTTTCCGGAAAAAGCCTGTTCAGATATATCTACATTATCAAAAATATTAGGAATGGGAATTTCAAAATGTCTTGCAAAATCGTAATCCCGCTGGTCACCACAAGGCACGGCCATTACCGCACCGGTTCCATACCCGGCAAGCACATAATCCCCAATCCAAATTGGAATAGGTTCTTTTGTAAAAGGATGCTCGGCATAGGCTCCGGTAAAAACTCCTGTTATACTCTTCACATCGGCCATACGCTCGCGTTCGCTGCGTTTGGCACTGGCGGCAATATAGGCCTCAACTTCTTCTTTTTGCTGCGGTGTGGTTATCTTCTGTACTAAATCATGTTCAGGCGCCAGGGTCATAAAACTCACACCAAAAATAGTATCGGGGCGCGTGGTGAAAACACCAATTTTATAACCGGAATCCTGAACATTGAAATCTACGTGCGCTCCAACCGATTTTCCGATCCAGTTGCGCTGACTTTCCTTTAAACTTTCGGTCCAGTCCAGTTGATCTAAACCTTGCAATAAACGTTCTGAAAATGCCGAAATTCGCATACTCCATTGCGTCATTTTTTTACGAACCACGGGATAACCGCCACGTTCGGAAACGCCGTTTACAATCTCGTCGTTAGCTAAAACGGTTCCCAGTTGCGGACACCAGTTTACTTCGGTTTCCGCTAAATAGGTTAGTCGGTATTTTAATAATATTTGTTGTTTTTCTTCTGAAGAAAACGCATTCCAGGCATCTGCTGAAAACTCCAAAACCTCATCATCACAAGCTGCTTTTATACGAGAATTCCCCTCTGAAGCGAAAATATCTTCCAGTTCAGTAATAGCGCGTGACTTTTCAGTTTCCAGATCATACCAACTTTCAAAAAGTTGAATAAAAATCCACTGGGTCCATTTATAATATTCGGGGTCGCTAGTACGCACCTCTCTGCTCCAATCAAAAGAAAAGCCAATTTTATCTAACTGTTCGCGATATCTTTTAATATTTTTTGCCGTGGTAAGTGCCGGATGTTGTCCTGTTTGAATCGCATATTGTTCGGCAGGCAGGCCAAAACTATCGTAACCTTGTGGGTGCAATACATTGTACCCGGTATGGCGTTTATAGCGTGCATAAATATCACTGGCAATATAACCCAATGGATGCCCTACGTGAAGCCCTGCCCCCGATGGGTAGGGAAACATATCCAGTACATAATATTTAGGTTTATTAGATGAATTGCTGGCGCGAAAAGTTTGATTTTCTGCCCAGTATTTTTGCCATTTGGCTTCAATTTCGTTGAAGTTGTAACTCATTGTTTTATTTTTCTTACCTGCTAATTACGCGCTATGCGACTTTCTATATACTGCCTGCAAATTTACAATTTTAAACCACTTATGGGAATTTACAAGGAATGGATTAAGCGACCTATTATTAACCGAAATCTAAATGTACCAGGAATAGCTGCGACAAAATTTATTGATAGGAGGTCGGGGCTAATTATGAAGTTCTGGCCAATCTATCCATAGGCCGTAAACACTCATATATCATTTTATTTACCGGAGTTTCAATCCCTAACTTTTCAGCTTCTTTTACAATAAACCCGTTGAAATTTTCTAATTCTGAAGGCCGTCCGGCCATAAGGTCTCGCTGTGTAGAAGCGGTAGTGCCTGCTGGTTGATTTTGAATAATTTTAAAAGCCTTTTCCAGATGTTCCTTGGCTAATGGAACACCTTTGGCATTTGCCAACAATTTTATTTCCTGTGCGGTTTTTAATAACAAATCGAACAAATAGTCGCTTTCCCTAATTTTATCTATAGAAACCCGGGTTAGGCCACCAAGCCCGCTAATTGTAGCGATAAACAAGAACTTTTTCCAGATTTCCAGTTGAATATTTTCAGGGTTAAAATTAGTGATTCTGGCTTTATCAAAAATTACTTTTAAGTTTTGAATTCTTTTAGAGTTTGAATTATCTATTTCACCAAAAGTAATTCTTGGCTCAAAAGAAACGTGCTTTATTTTCCCCGGACTTTCTACAAAACTTACAATATGGCATAGTCCGCCCAATACATTATGCTTTGGAAAGTTCTCCAGTAATTTTTCAACATTATTAGCACCATTTTGCAAAGGCAAGATCATAGTTTCCGCTGTAATGAAAGGCTTCAGTTGTTTAGATACCTCAGGAATTTGCCAGGATTTAACACCTAAAATCACGAGATTGGGCGTGGGAACTTCAGCTAAATCATTAGTGATTAGCCGGGGTTTAACCTTAAAGCTACCGTGAATACTCGTTACCTCGAGACCGTTTTTCTTAATGGCTTCAAGGTGTTTTCCGCGCGCAATCATACTAACATTGTAACCTGCTTTGGCGAGTTTCCCGCCAAAATAACCACCTACACCTCCAATTCCAAAGATTAAAATATTCATAAGTTCTGTTTTATTTTAAAGAAAATTAAAAAGCATCGCTAAAAAATGTTTTAACTTGTTTTGCTTATAAAATATGGGATATACAATCAATTAAGTCGATAGACTTTTTAGCTGTAAAATCCAATTTAGCTTAACGAAGTTAGAAATTTTCAAGTTCAGTTTATCCAGGGTTAGAATGAAAATAATTTTTGTCTTTGCTAATTTTTTCAAACTTTAAACGTTTTAAAGGCATTGAATGTTTATCTTTTTTATTTTTACACAAAAACTGTAATCGACCTATGAGCACATCCTTTGAAAAATACCAGAAACGTCGCCTGGTATCTTCTTATTTTTCGGTAGTGATAAGTATAGCTTTAGTACTTTTTTTATTGGGAATGCTGGGATTGCTGGTTTTAAATACTAAAAAAGTAGCCGATCATTTTAAAGAACAAATTGCACTTACCGTATACCTAAAAGATAATGCCAAGGAAGTTGAGATAGAACAACTCAAAAAAAGCCTGGCTATGGCCGATTACACTAAATCTACTACTTATGTTTCTAAGGAAGAAGCTGCCGAGGCCCACAGTAAAGAGATAGGGGAAGATTTTATGGGATTTTTAGGTTATAATCCTTTACAGAATTCTATAGATGTTTATATGAATGCCGATTTTGTCTCGGGCGAACAGGTAGATGCCATTGCAGCCGACCTTACTTCTAAAAATTTTGTAGATGAGGTGGTTTACGACAAACCACTTATTGCACTTTTAAATGAGAACGTTAAGAAAATTAGTTTCTGGGTACTTATTGCCAGTGGAGTTTTTACGTTTATTGCAGTTTTGCTTATTAACAGCTCTATAAGGCTTTCGGTATATTCTAAGCGGTTTATTATAAAAACAATGCAAATGGTAGGTGCCACCAAAGGATTTATTCGCAGGCCGTTTATTTGGCAGAGCATAAAACTGGGCATTATTGGAGCTATAATTGCCTTGATAGGAATGGCAGGTGCTTTATACTATCTTAATAATAGTTTTCCCCAGCTTGCATTAACTTCAGACCTTAAAATACTTGCCGGCCTATTTATTGGGGTGTTTGCGATGGGGATCTTGATTACCTGGCTAAGTACATTTTTTGCCACTTCACGGTTTTTAAACCTAAAAACTGACGAGCTTTATTATTAAGCGGTTTTAACCAGCTCTAAAATTCACAGAATTCCTACATCATTTTTATTAGCTTTGTGCATGAACAAATGTTAAAATAGGCTAATCGCAAACGTTTTAGCTTGTGTAAAAATTTGATTATAAGTCTTTTAAAATTTCTTATGGTTTAGACAAGTCTTAAATCAAAACTGCAAAAACCTGACTCTCGTCATAAATATTGCTGTATTTCTGCCCCAAATTTGTATCAACTTAAAAACCTAATATCATGAAAGTTTTAAAATCATATCAGTTGCTGCTCACAGGAGTGTTTTTTATGTTGTTAACCGCAGGAAGTATGGTTGGCCAAAGTTTTAAAATGGATAATTCATCAGAAATTATCGTTGAAGGAACTTCAAATATCCATGACTGGGAAATGAAAGCCAATTCTAAAAATGGTAGTGCCACAATTACTATCGAGGAAGGCAAACTTACCGGCATGCCTAGCTTAAAAGTTACAGTTCCTGCAGAAAGTTTAGATAGCGGAAAAGGTGGGATGGACAAAAATGCTTACAAGGCACTTAATACTAACAAGTATAAAAATATAGAGTTCCAGTTAGACGAAGTTAAAAATATTGAAGCTAAAGCTGCCGACTCCTATCAGGTAAAAGGGCTTGCTTCCTTAAAAATTTCAGGAGTAACCAAGCAGGTTCCGGTAGAATTTACGGTAAAATTAAGTGGAAATAAATTACAAATTAATGGTAAACAACAAATTAATATGACGCATTTCAAAGTAGATCCCCCTACGGCTATGTTTGGAACAATTACAACAGGAGAAGAACTAACTATTAAATTCAAATCAACATTTACTAAATAACTATTCAATTTAAAAATTACTACAATGAGAAATTCAATCAAATATTTTGGAATTGCTTTAATGATGGCCGCAGGCTTTCAGGCACAAGCACAAGAAGTAGAAGGAAAAACTATATGGGACAGAGACCTTCCTAATTTTAGAGAGAACGATCAACGAGGCATCAATGATTTTGAAGCTAAAAAAGATACCGACACTGAGTTTGATGGGTTACAGGTAAGATTAGGTGGAGCATCTACTATCCAGTTCCAGTCTTTAGATCACGAATCTGATGCTGCTGAACTTCAAAACCTGGAAGCAAACTTTAACCTGGCTACTGCCAACCTGGATCTTGATGTATTGCTTTATGATGGTGTGAGAATGCACTTAAGAACTTATCTTTCTTCACAGCACCATACTGAAGCTTATGTAAAAGGAGGTTATATCCAGATTGATAAATTAGACTTTATAAGCGAAGGTTTTGCCCAGGGACTTATGGATAACCTAAGAATTAAAATAGGTCACATGGAAAACAACTATGGTGATGCTCACTTTAGAAGAACAGACAACGCTCACTCACTTCACAACCCATTTGTAGGAAACTATTTAATGGATAGCTTTACTACCGAAGTAGGTGCCGAAGTATACTATTTTAGTGGCCCATGGTTAGGGATGGTAGGATTTACAAACGGTAAATTAAACCAATCTACTGCCGGTGATGGTGAAACAGATCCTTCTTTCCTTGCTAAATTAGGATATGACAAACAATTTAATGAAGATTTTAGATTTAGATTAACAGGATCTCTTTTACACAGTGGGCATAACTACGGGCGTGGTAACTACCTATACACAGGAGACCGTGCAGGTACTCGTTACTACAACGTAATGACTGATGTTGACGGAAATGGCCCTGGATTTAGAGCCGGACGTATTAACCCATCTTTCAAAAACGAGATGACTTCTGTAATGATCAACCCATTTATTAAGTATGGCGGACTTGAGTTCTTTGGAGTTATTGAAACCATAAGCGGACAGGACAAAGGTGATACTGATACAAGAACATACAATCACTATGCAGGAGAGCTTATCTACAGATTTGGTGCAAACGAAGATTTCTACCTAGGAGGTCGTTACAGCACTGTAGATGGTGAACTTGACAACAGTACTGATATTAGCGTAAACCGCTTCCAATTAGGTGCTGGTTGGTTCTTAACCAAAAACATCCTTGCAAAATTGGAGTATGTTAACCAGGAGTACAACGACTACCCTGCAGGTAACTTAAACAATGGAGGTCAATTCAACGGAATTACGCTAGAAGCAGCGATTAGTTTTTAAGTTGAATGTTGAGCCCCGGGTGTTATCTCTAAGAGATTCCCCGGGGCTTTTTATTTTCTGTTTTTAGCAAGTTTTCAATACAGAATCTATTGCGTATCTTTATACAAATGCCTTAATTTAATCAGGATGAAAACTTACTTCATACTTTTCTTCACTCTAATTTTTGCTATCCCTGGTATAGCACAGGCCAATTTTGAAACCAAAGAAATATCAATTCTTCCTAATAGTAATTTAAGCATTACCGGAACTACAAATATCACCGATTTTGAATGTGCTTTTAATACACTTTGCTTTAAAAATGACAGTTTTAAAGTGCATTATTCAGAAAACGACAATATTCTCTACTTTAAAAATAGCGTTCTACCTTTAGAGAACATCAATTTTGATTGTGGAAATAGAAAAATAAACAAAGATTTTCATGACCTGCTTAAGACTGAAAAACATCCGAAAAT
This sequence comes from Salegentibacter sp. BLCTC, assembly GCF_015143665.1. Lineage (NCBI taxonomy): Bacteria > Pseudomonadati > Bacteroidota > Flavobacteriia > Flavobacteriales > Flavobacteriaceae > Salegentibacter > Salegentibacter sp. BLCTC. The sequence goes on from NZ_WYEW01000003.1 coordinate 223,507, forward strand.
TTTATTAAAGCTGAAAGAAATAGACATGAGCCGTGGGAAAGATGCCATGGTTACATTAACTTTCAATATAGCAGGAATAGATAGGGATTATGAATTTCCGGTTGAGATTACCCGGGATAAACAACTTTGTTTTGACGGAAAATTGCAGTTAAACATAGAAGATTTTAATTTGGAAGCCCCCAGTAAAATTTTTGGCTTAATTGTAATACACGAAGAAATTGAAATCAATTTTAACCTGAATATTCAAATCTAAATTCGTGAAGAACCTTAAGATATTGTCAGCTCAGCAAGCGGTTGCCATGGTAGAGTCTGGCAATCGTATATTTTTTCAGGGTGCTGCAATGACCCCTGTAACGCTAATTGATGCCTTGTGCGAACGTTATAAGGAGTTAACAGAAGTAGAAATTTTTCATATTCATACTGAAGGAAAGGCGAAATACACTGAAGCTCCGTATTCACAGGCTTTTAATATTAACAGCTGTTTTGTTGCCGGAAATGTTAGAAATGCTGTTAATTCTAATAAAGGTGCCTACATTCCTATTTTCTTAAGTGAAATTCATAATCTCTTCAGAAGAAATCTACTTCCGCTGGATGTTGCATTTATACAGGTTTCCCCACCCGATAAACATGGTTATTGCTCACTTGGCGCTTCTCTAGACATTACGCTTCCGGCCATTCAAACAGCAAAAAAAGTTATTGCCCAAATTAACCCAAAAGTTCCAAGAACGCACGGCGACGGCATTATTCACTGTAGCAAAATTGATGCTGCCATTGAAGTTAATAAACCTATTCTTGCCAAAAGCATTACAGAGCCTACCGAAATTGAAAGGCAAATAGGTAAACACGTAGCTGAATTAATTGAAGATGGTGCTACCCTACAAATGGGAATAGGAGGTATTCCCAATGTGGTTTTAAGTAATCTCCAAAATCATAAAAACCTGGGTATACATACTGAAATGTTTTCTGACGGAATTTTACCTCTTGTTGAATCGGGTGTAATCACAGGTGCCAATAAAGAAATAAAAACCGGAAAACTGGTGACTTGCTTTGCGTTGGGATCGCCTAATTTATATGATTTTATAGATGATAATCCCATAGTTCATTTTAAAGAAGCAGCGTATACCAACGATACTGCTATTATTAGGCGAAACCCAAAAATGACCGCTATTAATTCGGCTATAGAGATAGATCTAACCGGGCAGGTTTGTGCCGATACCATTGGTAAATATCAATATTCTGGAGTTGGTGGGCAAATGGATTTTATAAGAGGTGCTGCTCTTTCTGAAGGTGGAAAACCTATTATTGCGATGCCCTCAACTACCAAAAATGGAATCTCTAAAATAGTACCTGTGCTAAAAGAGGGTGCCGGTGTAACCACTACAAGAGCTCATGTGCATTATATAGCAACCGAATATGGTGTTGTTAACCTCTATGGAAAAAACCTAAAGCAAAGGGCTAAAGAGCTAATCTCTATAGCGCATCCCGATCATAGGGAGCAACTAGAAAGGGAGTCGTTTACTCAATTTAACTAAAGCATTTTTTTAATGAATTTAAAGCCTGAAAGAATATATATTCTTTCAGGCTTTTTTTTAGGCTTATGATTTCACTCATAAGCCGGGTTTTGCTCATGCCGTAAATTTGATCTCAAATGAAAAAATTATGAAACTTTACAATAATTTACTGAGGGATTTTAAAGAATTGAGCTTAGCCCATTATGCCTTGGGGATTATTGCCTCCAGTTGCCTGGGATCTGTAGCTGCTATGTTAATTTTAATGAAGGGACATACGCTTTTTGATATGTTTCAACTATTTATTGTTGTAAGTGTTTGTATGGGCTATAACGCTTTGGTTTTAGCTCAATTTAAACCAAAAATCATATTCAATTCCTTATTAATAAGTCTGGCAACATCTGCTATCTTTATCATTATTAATATTTTTTAAAAGCTTTTTATGCCAGCCGATATCAAAACCCGGGAAGATGTTTATTTACTTGTTTACAATTTCTATAAAAAAGTAAGAAAAGACCCTGAGATTGGTCACTTCTTTAATGAAGTTATACGAGATTGGGATGCACATATTGAAAAATTAACCGATTTCTGGGAAAGCAACCTTTTTTTTAAGGCGCTGTACAAGGGAAATCCGCAAAAAGTCCATGTAAAGGTAGATAAGGAAAACAATCAGGAAATTGCTTCTTATCACTTTGGAATATGGTTAAACCTGTGGTTTGAAACTATAGACCAATTATTTAGTGGAGAACTGGCAAACCGGGCTAAAAATAATGCCCGAAAAATGTCTTCACATTTATATTTAAAGATATTTCAGGCAAGGGAAAAATAATATTAACTAACTATTAAAGCTTGTTAGAGGTGAATTTAAAATGATTTACAACTGAAGGAGTCTTTAGAATTAAACAGATTAAAGCTATTAAAAATACCTGAACAAGTTCACGAAATACTATTTATTGGCACCGCCAAAGAGTGTAATACCTTTTGGTTTGACTCGAGTTTAAAAACTTGTTTCCAACAAATGATTAGTGGGTTCGCCCCCGAGGTAGTTGGCTTAAGTTTATCACAATAAAAAAAAGCCCTAATAATATTAAATTTTAGGGCTTCTTTACTCTATAGTCAACATTTTATAATTTAAAAATAGACTTACAATTAAATTTTTATCTAATTCTGCGTTGGTCAGGTGTCAGGCGTTAATTTGCTATAATTTCCTTTATAAAAAATCTACAACTCCTGAATCTAAATTATAATAAGCTGGTACTATTTTAACTTTTCCGCTTTCAACAGCATCTGTAATAATAGTAGAACGTGTTTTTAGTTCCTCAGCAGTTAGTTTTGCATTCTTTTTCACTACTTCATTAACCGTAGCATCTTTGCTCGATGCAGCAATGGCAGGAGCTATATGAGACACTAAATGGTTTAAATTATAACCATTATCGCCTCCATTCATAGCAGCAGTAACAGCGCCACAGCTTTCGTGCCCCATTACCACAATAATCTCGGTCCCTAAGTTGGCCACTGCATATTCTATGCTGGCAATAGAGGAGCTATTGGCAATATTACCGGCAACACGCACAGTAAACAATTCTCCAAGTCCAGTATCGAAAGTTAGCTCAGGTACTACGCGGCTGTCTGCACAGCTTAAAACTATGGCATAAGGCGATTGTCCAGAAGTCAAATCTTCTCTTCGTGCTTTATCCTGTAGTTTTCCTTCTTTCTTATCTTCGGTAAAACGTTTATTACCTACTTTTAATCTATCTAATACTTCGTCTTTAGTCATAAAGTTTTCTTTAATTTTCTGTTTTCCTTTTAAATAAAAAGTTTAAAACAGCTCTAAATTTTCGGTATAAACATAGGGTTTTCTTCTAAAATTAGCAAAAGCACAATTATCTAAAAGCTATATTTTAATAAGCTAGTGAGAAACTTTAACCAAGCTTTAAAAGTCTACTCATGAAGTATAAGCACGGGAAGGTTTTGTTTTCTTGTTTCTACCGTAGAAAGCCTATTTAAAAGCTTCTCTGTTATATGGAGTTGACGGGCAAAAAATAAGATTAAATTGGCTTTTGAAGTGGCTTCGGGCCAAAAACTTTCCAGAAAATCTGATTCATGTTTTAAAATTTGCTGGTTTATTTTGTAGTCAATCAAATTAAAATCATCTATCTCTATACCAGAATCTTTTAAATCAAAGCCCCATACGTTTAGTGCAGCATCTTTTACCACCGGCAGTTTTTGAAGTAATTGCAAAGCTTCGATATTCACCGGGAAGCGTAAGTCTAATGGAAGGTATAGTTTTTCCCATTCTTTAAAATCGCAATTAGGGACTACCAAAACCGGGCATTTCACTTTTTTGGCCACACTACAGGTATTACCGCCAAGCCCTTGAAAATTAGACGTATTTTTCCCTGAGGCCCCCATAACAATAAGGTCTATGTGATTTTCTATAACAGCCTTACGGGTTGCATAAATAAGGTTGTCTGAAAAAGGAAGTGTCGAAAAACGATGCTTTTTAGATTCAGGTTGCTCTTTAAGTTTATCTACTAATGCTAAAAGTGATTCCTCTACCTGTGTACCCTCCCCATTAGATGCATGAAGCACGTAAAAATGGGAGTTCCCAGAACTTAAGTTCAGGGCATAATTGGCAGCATGAAATGCCTGAGTAGAAAAATCTGTAAGTATTAAAACGTTCATGAGCTTGAAATTCAGCACTAAATTTTGGCCAAAAATAGCGTGAAAGATCAATCCCAAATATGATTGCCGTCAGGTCTTTATGAAATTAACTAATATGCTCCAGTTTTTCAGCGTCCAGTAGTTTTACATTTCTTCCTTCAATTTCTATAAGTCCTTCTTTTTTAAAATCGGAAAGTGTTCTTATTAAAGTTTCTGAAGCAATACCCGCTACCCCCGCCAGATCGGCCCGGGAAATTCTAATACTATGCAACGGGTTTTTCTTTATTTTATGTGCAAATAATAAAATGGTGCGTGCTGTTTTTCTTCTTACCGAAGCATAAGCAACTTCCATTAATTGTTCTTTTACCCCCATTAGATGATCTCCCATTTCCTGTAGCAATTCTATGCTAATAGTACTGTTGTTTTTTAATATATCGCGTAAATCATCTTTAGAAACCACATATAGCAAACTATCTTCCATCGCTGTAGCATATTCTCCATAAGCCGAATTCTTATTAAAGCTTAGGTTTCCAAAGAAATCATCTTCTTTATATAATTCGGTAATCATTTCTTTTCCACGACTATCAAACTTATGAGCTTTTACCACTCCGCGGCCCACCATATAAAAATGAAGTGAAGATTTTCCTTCTTCATAAATATTTTCTCCGGCTTTGAAATGTACCTGCTCCCTGGTTTTCATCATGCTTCTAAATGCCGATAAATTTTGGATAGCTTCCTTCTCATTAGTATTCTTCTGTGCTTTTATAATTGCTATTTTAGCCAACCGGCTCTCAATAGCGCTTACCAGGTCTTCCTCTTCAAAAGGTTTGGTGAGGTAATCGTCTGCGCCAAGGTCCATCCCTTTCCTTACATCTTTATGCTCTGTTTTTGCCGAAAGAAAAATAAAGGGAATGCCTTTCGTCTCCGGATCTTCAGACAGTTTGTTGAGTACTCCGTAGCCATCAAGTTCTGGCATCATAATATCGCAAACAATAATATCGGGGATCTCTTTTTTAGCCTTTTCTACCCCTTTTTTTCCATCGGGGGCAGTTACTACTTCATAATTTGACAACTCCAATAATTCTGCAGTGTTCTCTCTTACAGTTACATCATCTTCAATTAAAAGTATTTTTTTCATTTTAAGCTATTTTCAATTAACACCCAGACGATATTTATCTGTTTTGGTTGGGTAGTATTACGGTAAATTTAGAACCTTTATTTTCTTCACTTTCAAAAAATATGGTTCCCCCCATATTTTCAACATGTACTTTAACGATATTAAGCCCAATACCCGTACCCTGATTCAATAAGGCATTTTCGGCTCTAAAATAACGCTCAAAAATATGTTTTTGATCTTTTTGGGGAATTCCCATGCCTTCATCTTCTACCTCAAAAATAATTTTCTTATCCTTTGAATAGATCCTAAAATAGATAGTAGAATCCTCTGGTGAGTATTTTATAGAATTTCCAATTAAATTTGATAAGATAAGCTCTAATATTTTTTCATCCTGATACAGGGTTATATCCTCCATATCAATGTTATAATCTATTTCCTGCCCATACTTGAGCGTAACATTGGCATTGTAAATTACCTCATTTACTAATTTGTTGAGACTAAAGGCTGTGTATTTATAATTTACATTTCCTGATTCCAGGCGTTCCAGTGAAAGAAAATCATTAAGAATATTATTTAGATAATGCACCTTGTTTTTTATTGTGGTAAGGTGCTTGGTTCGTTTTGCCTGTTGCTCGGTTTGGGTATATTTTTCAGCTAAAAGAGCAGACGTAAGTATTCCGCTAAGCGGAGTCTTAAATTCATGCGAAACCAGGGAGAGAAACTTTGTTTTCAACTCGTTGAGTTCTTTTTCCTGTTTTAAAGCTAGTTTAATACGCTTTTCTGCCTCTTTTCTTTTGGCGATTTCTTTTTCAAGGTTATCAACTGTGTTGCTAAGCTCCTGGGTTCTAATTTTTATCTTGCCTTCCAGTTCAGTGTTTAATTCTCTAATCTGACGCTGATTCTCTTTTCTAATTGTAATATCTACTATTAAAGACATTACAAAACATTCTCCATCAACTTTAAACGGATTTAATCCTGCTTCTACCGGAAATTGTTCTCCACTTTTTTTCACTCCGAACAATTCCCTGCCATGGCCCATTCTTCGCTTTTCGCTATGTTCCATGAAACTATCAAAATGTTCGTAGTGATTGGCCTTATACTTTTCTGGAATAAGAATGTTGAGGTGCGCTCCTAAAAGTTCATCTTTACTGTAGCCAAACATTTCTAAGGCCGCTGTATTTACCGTGACTATTATTTGCTTTGCATTTACAACCACAACACCTTCAGAGGCCGCTTCAAATAAGGTATTAAATACTTGCTCGTTTTCTTTGAAAAATTCTAGAGGCACATTTTATTACTTTAGATTTAAGGAAACTAAATTACAAAGTGTTGAACAAATTATTAAGAAAACGGGGCTTTAATTTCAAAGAAAAGCAAGCAAAAAAATCAGTGGTAATGGGTTCTAACTATAAATTATTCCTTCAAATAACCTGATTTTTTATACAACTGGTGATTTTTACCCTTAAACACAATTAAAGTTTATAGTTTAAGCTGGTTTTGTGGTTCTTTTTGCTTATTCTTTAACAGATGGATAAGTGCTTTAATATAGCAGATTTGTGTAGTAAACTTTCTAAAAGCAAATTATCACGGGGTGAGCCTCTCGAGGTATTCGTTGGAAACAAATTTTAATTTCGAGGCAGGCCCCGGGGTATTATACCCTGTGGTGGTGCGAATAAAAAGGCCTCTTGTTTTCCAGGTGGGGCAATAAGAAAACCGGACAAGGAGATCCTGCGGTTCAGGAGTTCTCAATTAAAATAGGGTTTAGTATTAAAGTTAAAATGATTAATGGCTTTATAATGCATTTTAGAATTATGCATACCTATTATAGTAAAAGCAGGGTACCTCGAATACTTACTAACCAGCTAAATAATTATTAGTTTGTAGTGAGCAAAAAATTAATTCAAATACAATTCCACCAGACCTTCCGGGGTACTTACATAAATAGCTTTATTTTCTTTGTCTATTTTGTCTATAAACTCATCGTTTATAGGAATAAGGATTTGCTTGCCATCCTTTTCTATTTCAAAGAGAGCTTGTGCTGTACTGTCGTTTACAGAAGTGACTTTTCCAATATTGCCGTGAGTGGCATCTATTACGTCAAAGCCTATAATTTCGTGAAAGTAAAATTGATCGTCTTCCAGTTCCGGAAGCATAGTAAGCGGAAGATACGTGAGGGTGCCTACCAGGTCTTCGGCATCCTCCTCATTTTCAATATCTTCAAATTTAACACGCAGTAAGCTACTTTTCTGCAGGTTACTACGTTCAATAAAAAATGGAACCAGGTTCTCATTATATTCAATGAGTACTGATTCCATTTCTAAATACATTTCGGGAACATCGGTGTCTAATTTAATAAGCACCTCGCCCTTAAAGCTAAATTTACCAACGATTTTACCTAAAAAGAAACACTCGTCTTTAGTCATCGCCAGTTAAGGTTTTAGCCTTTTTTCTCTTCGGTTTTTGCTTCTTCGGCAGTCTCTTGATCAACTTCCTTATCAGCATTTGCCTCTGGTTCACCTTCTTCGGTTACTGCTGCTGCTTCAGCTTCAGCTGCCGCTTCTTTAGCCTCAGCTTCACGCTTGTCGCTAACCTCTTTTTCAGCTGCAAGAGCTTTCTTTCTAGCTTCTTGCTCTTCTTTAGTTAGGTTATCTTTTTTAGCGGCGATTTTAGCTTCTTTTTCTTCCAACCAAGCTTCGAATTTCTTCTCAGCTTCTTCTTCAGTTAAAGCGCCTTTTTTAACGCCACCAGCAAGGTGCTTTTTAAGTAAAGCTCCTTTGTAAGAAAGGATAGCACGAGCCGTATCGGTTGGTTGTGCACCATTTTCTAACCACTTTACCGCACTGTCTACATCTAACTCAATAGTTGCAGGATTGGTATTTGGATTGTAAATTCCTATTTTATCTAAAAATTTACCATCTCTTTTAGCACGCGCATCTGCGGCTACGATCCAATAAAAAGGTTTTCCTTTTTTACCGTGTCTTTGTAATCTTAATTTTACTGGCATAAAAATTAAATTGTGGGGTTCCCGACCCCGGTTATTAATAAGGCCGCAAAGATACTATATTTTTCTAACACACAAGAGGTTGGCCGTAAATAAATTTATAGTCTTGAAATTGGCATCGAACCAGAAAAATCAAGAAATACTTTTTCTATAATAGCAACATAGTTGTTAAAAGCAGTTAATTAGTGCTAAAGCCTGTTAAACAGCTTTTTGCTGTAAGAATTGCGTTTTATCTTTAGGGTTCAATTTTAGGTTAAAAAGATTACCTATGAACTATTCTGAAAAAGTTGCCGGCGAGCTAAATACATTATTGAAAAAGAACAAGGACGCCGAAAAAGGCTATCAATATGCTGCTGAAAACGCACAAGATCCGCAACTGAAAGCATTTTTCTCTGAAAGGGCTCAGGAACGTTACGATTTTGGGCACGAACTTGAAACTGAGATTCGTGATTTTGGTGAAAACCCTGAAAAGAGCGGTAGTTTGGCTGGAGACGCTCATCGTACCTGGATGAACCTTAAGAGCAGCCTATCTTCTAATAAAGATGAAGCTGCCCTGGAAGAGGCGGTTAGGGGCGAGCAGGTGGCGGCCGATGAATATGAAGAAGTTTTAAAAAACCCGGAGATACCACCAACTACAGCAAATTTATTGCTGAAGCAAAAAAACGGAATTGTTGCAGCCCTTAATAAATTAAAAGGAATAAAATTACTGGCCTGATAAAAAAATAAAAATTATGCGAACAGATGTTTGATTGAAGTAGTAGTTTTTAGTGTTCGTATGAGCCTCACAGTATATCGTTAAACGGTTTCTGTGAGGTTTTTTTATAAATTTATCCACTCTTTTATACTTTTTTGAAAAGATCGTCCGCTTATTAATTTGCTTGCATCCTTATCACCTAAAATAAAGGCAAACCTGCTATTAAAATAACTATGTACTTCTTTAATGAAATCGGTATTAAGAATTAATGACCGGTGAATCTGTTTAAAATTGTGGGGTAACTGCGCATTAAGGTGATGCAAACTTTCTTCGGAAAGGTGTTCTTTGCCATTTTTCATGCAAACATTTACATACTTGTCTTTAGCCTTAAAGTAGGCAATTTCCTTAAGTTTTAAAAACAGTATTTTTTTGCCTGTTTTTACCGTTAACGAAGTGAGTTCTTTTTTAGTTTTATTTTGTTCAAAAGATTTTAAGAAACGCATAATATCGGGACTGCTAAGGCCTGGTCTAATTTTCTTCAGCTTTGCGATGGTTTGTTCCAGGCGATCTATTTTTACCGGTTTTAACAAATAATCGATGCTGTTGGTTTCAAAGGCTTGAAGCGCATAATCGTCATAGGCTGTGCAGAAAATTATAAGTGGAACTTCATCCAGTTTTGATAACATTTCAAAACCCGTCATTCCCGGCATCTGGATGTCCAAAAAGATAAGGTCTGGGTTGCAGCTATTAATTTTTTCAAGGCCTTCTCTTCCGTTTACCGCCGAACCAACGAGTTCAATATTTTCTGAATATTGTGATAAGAGTTTTTCCAATCGAATCCTGGCCGGTTCTTCATCTTCTATAATCAATGTTTTAAATCGCATCCTGTCCTTTTTTTAATTCATTTTTGGCAATACTAATCCATATCCTTTTCTTTGGCGTGCTTTCCCAGGAAAGGGCGGCTTTGTTTTGATAAGAAAGCTCCAAAATATCAAAAATGCTCTGCAGGCCGTAACCGCTTACAATGCCTTCGGGAAAAGCGGGGCCATTATCATAAACGGAAATCTCGACAGTATCCTGATTTTGAATGATTTTAAGCTTAATAACTCCCTGTCCTTCCACTGCAGAAATTCCGTGTTTAACTGCATTTTCGATAAGCGGCTGGATGATATTACGCGGAATCTGTAGCTCGTTTAAAGTTTCGTCCACCTCAATGCTAAACTGAAGCCGCTCGCCAAAACGAATTTGCTCTATCTCAAGATAAGCTTCTATCGCTTCTAATTCTTCCAGGATACTGGAATAAGCCTCATCTTTTCGGTTTAAGTTGTGGCGAAATAAATCGGAAAGTGAAAGTGCCATTTTCTCGGTTTTATCAGCATCGATATGGGCTAGCCCGGCAATAGAATTTAGCGAATTGTATAAAAAATGCGGATTGATACGCGCATGCAGCGAAGCGACTTCGGCCTGGGCTTTAGAGGCGGTTAATTGACTTAATTGGACGTCTTTTTCGCGTATTATGGTCTCATTGCGGTCTTTAAAATAAAGGAAAGTACTTCTGGCTATTGCTAAAAATATGAAAGGTAATATAACAGTAATTATATCCGAAGAGTTAGCAATTTTGTATAAAATAAAAGTTCCTATGAAGTTTAATATAAGGAAGTTAGTTGTCCTGATAAGAAACTGATGAATCAGGTTTTGATTTCGTTTTAGAAAATAATAATCCATTAAAAAAAGAAGTGAAGAGAATAGAAGGGCTGCAGTATTTATAATTAATACAAAAATGAATAAATCGATTGATAATAATGATTCAGCGAATGTGCCCCTATATAATTGGTCTTTAGGGTAAATATAAAAAAAACTGACTAATAGTAACAGCAGTAACGTTAAATTAGTTAAAAAAGCACCATTTGCAAGATAACTAACAACTTTATATTTATATTTTCTAATAAGTATTGGTCGGTAGGCAATACTCATTATCAAGAAAAACAGAAATAGTAAACTAGAAGTTTTAATTATAAATAGGACATCCCCGGAAAAGTTGAAATTCAGCCAAAACCAAAAACCATATTTATTTTGTACATATGTACCGAGCTGTTTATTTAGATCGGCATCGTATAGTTTAGAAAGATAAAATTTGTCTATGGATTCAAATTCTGGATAATTCTCCGAAAGTTCAACTTTGTATTTTCGTGGATAAAAGATAGACTTTTGCTGTTGAAGAAAATTAGAATGTATATATATATGGTCCAATCTATCACTAATGTCTGTTAAACCTGTAATGGAGACATATCGTAGGATCTCTTCACGTTTTCTAACAGGTGTATTATCAGGCAATGGTAACCAGTATTTTTGTTTTGTAATTGAATTGGGATTTGTGTTTCTAAATTCAGAATTTGTATTCTGAAAGGGCCAGTATTCCTGGTCGGCAGGATTTACAATTTCTATTATAAAGTTGGCATTTTCGCTTTGTATCGTATAACTTACATTGTTGGGTATTAGAGAGTCAATATTTTTAATAATGGCTTTTAAAAATAAGATGTCTTGCCTAGATCCATTTTTAACATGATACTTGATATCACTATAAAATTTCCCTGGCTTGTAGAGATCTACAAAACCTTGTGGGAAAAAGCGCTGCCGAATAAACTCCCAGGCAGTATCCTTCTCTTTTTCAGTTAAATTAAAATGGGTTTGGCTAAAACAATTGCTCCAGCAGCTTAAAAAAATGATTAGGAATAAAATTTTTTTCATTAGGCTAAAGATTAGAAAGTTATAGGTGAAGCGCAAATAAACCTTCTAATTTTAGTAAATTGAAGTATTTTCGGACCAACTGCAAGCTATGCTGACCAACTGCATTTTTGGTTGATAAAAGATGAAAACTTCCTTTTAAATCGGGTCAAAAGTTCCTTAATTTAGCATCGGAATTTGCTTGGCAAAACACTCCAATTTGTTCTTCTGAAGCTTAAAAATATAACGCATGTACCTCATATTTGATACTGAAACTACCGGTCTTCCCAAACGTTGGGACGCCCCTTTAACCGATTCTGACAACTGGCCAAGATGTATTCAAATTGCCTGGCAATTGCACGATGATATGGGTAGGCTTATAGAAAGTCAGGATTACCTGGTAAAGCCCGAGGGATTTAATATTCCTTATGATGCTGAAAAGGTACACGGGATTTCTACCGAGCTTGCCGCCGAAGAAGGTATTCCGCTTAGCGAAATGTTGGAGAAGTTTCAGGAAGCTTTGAATAAAACAAAGTTTGTTATAGGTCAAAATGTGGGGTTTGATATTAATATAATGGGTGCCGAATTCCATAGGGAAACCATGGAAAATAACCTGCAGGAATTACCGGTTTTAGACACCTGTACTGAGGTGACCGCTCAAATGTGTAAAATTCCCGGCGGACGTGGCGGTAAGTTTAAATTACCCACCCTAACCGAATTACACGAATATTTGTTTGGAGAGCCTTTTGGAGAAGCGCATAACGCCACTGCCGATGTAGAGGCTACTACCCGATGTTTTTTAGAGTTGGTGCGCCAAAGAGCCTATACCAGCGAGCAGCTTGATGTTGCTGATGATTATTTTGAGAATTTTTCAGAGGCCAATCCGCAGCCTATAAAGCTTATTGGCTTAAAGCATATCAATCTTAAAAAAGCTTCCGATAAAATAAGGAAAAAGCTTCAGAAACAGGAGCCTTCCGAAGAAATTACTACCGAAGAAATTGAAGAAAACCTCGAAAAACTTGATGAGGTCCTTTTTTCACATTTACATAACCATTCCCAGTTTTCCGTATTACAGTCAACCATAAGTATAAAAGATTTGGTAAGCGTTGCAGGAAAAGAAAACATGCCTGCTGTAGCCCTTACCGACCATGGGAATATGATGGGGGCTTTTCACTTTGTAAAAGAAGTAGGAGATTATAACAAAGCCGTAAAAGCAAAAAACGAAGCTGCCCTGGCCAATAACGAACCTGCAGACGCCCGGGAATTAAAAGCTATTATAGGTTGTGAATTCTTTATTTGTGAGAATCACGCCGATAAATCCAGAAAAGATAATGGTTACCAGGTGGTGATGCTGGCCAAAAATAAAAAAGGCTACCACAACCTGGCCAAAATGTCTTCTAAAGCCTATACCGACGGGTTTTATTATGTGCCCCGAATAGATAAAGAGATTGTAAAGCAATACAAAGAAGATGTTATTGTGCTTACCGGAAACCTTTACGGGGAAGTTCCCAGCAAGGTATTGAATGTAGGTGAAAAACAAGCAGAGGAAGCTTTGTTATGGTGGAAAGAAGAGTTTGGCGACGATCTCTATATTGAAATTATGCGCCACGACCAGGAAGATGAAAATCGCGTAAATACAGTGCTGGTAGATTTTGCCAAAAAGCATAACGTAAAACTGGTAGCTACTAATAACACCTATTATTGCGCAAAAGAAGATGCCAATGCCCACGATATTTTGCTCTGTATAAAAGACGGTGAAAAACAGGCAACGCCAATTGGCCGCGGACGTGGTTATAGGTATGGTTTACCCAACCAGGAATACTATTTTAAGAGTGACGAAGAGATGAAAAATCTCTTTAAAGATCTGCCCCAGGCTATTAGTAATGTGCAGGAAGTTGTAGATAAAATTGAGCCTTTTGAGTTGGCACGAGATGTTCTCTTACCTGCTTTTACCATTCCTGAGGAGTTTTTAGTAGAAGAAGATAAAATAGACGGTGGTAAACGTGGAGAGAATGCTTATTTAAAGCACATTACCTTTGTTGGTGCCAAAGAGCGTTACGGGGAAATCACACCAGATATTGAAGAACGACTAAATTTTGAGCTTTCGGTAATTGAAAATACCGGGTATCCCGGTTACTTCCTTATTGTGGAAGATTTTATTAGGGAAGCCCGAAACCTGGATGTTTCGGTAGGTCCCGGTCGTGGGTCGGCTGCGGGAAGTGCAGTGGCCTATTGTTTGGGAATTACTAATATAGATCCTATTAAGTACGATTTGCTTTTTGAGCGGTTCCTGAACCCAGATCGTGTGAGTATGCCCGATATTGATATTGACTTTGATGATGAAGGTCGAAGCAGGGTTATGGACTATGTAATTGAGAAATACGGTGCTAACCAGGTTGCACAGATTATCACCTACGGTACCATGGCCGCAAAATCTTCCATTAGGGATACTGCCAGGGTACTTGACCTTCCGTTAGGTGATGCCGACAGGATTTCTAAATTGATCCCTACCATGTCCAAGCTGGGAAAAATCTTTGGATTGGACGACAAAGACCTTAAAAAGAAATTTAGGAGCGAGGATTTAGAAAAAGTAAATGAACTTTTAAATATTGCTGAAGGAGACGACCTGGAAGCGCAAACGGTAAATCAGGCCCGAATCCTGGAAGGTTCGGTTAGGAACACCGGTATTCACGCCTGTGGGGTGATTATTACCCCGGGTGATATCACCAATTATGTACCTGTTTCGGTCGCTAAAGACTCTGATCTTTATGTAACCCAGTTTGACAACTCGGTGGTGGAAAATGCCGGACTGCTAAAAATGGATTTCCTGGGTTTGAAAACATTAACCCTAATTAAAGATACGGTTCAAATAGTAAAAGGCAGACATAATATTGATTTGGTGCCCGATGAATTCCCGTTAGATGATGAAGAAACCTATAAGCTCTTCCAACGTGGGGAAACGGTAGGGATTTTTCAATATGAATCGCCGGGAATGCAGAAACACATGAAGGATCTTAAGCCTACGGTTTTTGATGACCTTATTGCCATGAATGCTCTTTACCGTCCGGGACCTATGGAATATATTCCGAGTTTTATTGCACGTAAGCATGGAGACGAAGAGATTTCCTACGATTTACCCGAAATGGAAGAATACCTGCAAGAAACTTACGGGATTACCGTTTACCAGGAGCAGGTGATGTTGCTCTCGCAAAAACTGGCGGGATTTAGTAAAGGTGAAGCCGATGTTTTACGTAAAGCCATGGGTAAGAAAATCTTTGCCTTACTGGAGCAACTAAAACCAAAATTTTTGGACGGTGGAGAATCTAAAGGCCACCCAAGAGAAGTCTTGGAAAAGATTTGGAAAGACTGGGAAGCATTTGCTGCCTATGCATTTAACAAATCGCACTCTACCTGTTATGCCTGGATAGCCTATCAGACAGCTTATTTAAAAGCACATTATCCGGCAGAATATATGGCTGCGGTGCTTTCAAACAACATGAACGACATTAAGCAGGTGACCTTTTTTATGGAAGAATGCAAACGCATGAAACTAGAGGTACTTGGCCCCGATGTTAACGAGTCTTTTTATAAGTTTTCGGTGAATAAAGATAACGCGGTTAGGTTTGGGATGGGAGCTATTAAAGGAGTAGGCTCTGGCGCTGTGGCAACTATTGTAGAAAACAGAAAAACCGCAGCCGGACCGTACAAATCTATTTTTGATATGGCAAAACGTATAGATTTACGGGCGGCCAACAAGAAAGCTTTTGAAAACCTTGCACTCGCGGGTGGTTTTGACGGATTTGGAGATACCCATCGTGCACAATATTTTCACGACGATGGCGATGGAATCACCTTTCTTGAAAAGGCGATAAAATATGCGGCCAAATTTCAGGAGAATGAAAATTCTTCCCAGGTAAGTTTGTTTGGGGAAGCCAGTGAGGTGCAAATCCCAGAACCAATAGTGCCGCCTTGTGAAGAATGGGGTACTATGGAGAAGCTTAGAAAAGAACGCGAAGTGGTAGGGATTTATATTTCGGGCCATCCGTTGGACGATTTCAAGTATGAGATGAATTATTTTTGCAATTCTAAGCTGGGAGAATTCCAGGATCTTGAAAAATGCGTAAATCGAGACCTTACTTTTGGAGGCGTGATAAGCGATGTGCAGCACCGTGTTTCAAAAATGGGGAAAGGTTGGGCTATGTTTACGGTAGAAGATTATACCGATACATATGAATTTAGGATGTTTGGAGAAGAATATCTCAAATTTAGGCATTTCTTGGTTCCAAATTCTTTTGTGCATATCAAGATTTTTGTGAAAGAAGGCTGGACTAATAAGGAAACAGGCAAAAAAGGAGAGCCACGTATTCAATTTAACAATATTTACTTGTTGCATGATGTGATGGACCAGTTTGCTAAAAAGCTTACTATACAGCTGGATATTGCCGATCTTCAGGAAGAAAAAATCGATTGGTTTAAAGATGTTTTTAGAACCCATAGGGGAGATCATAAATTGAATTTTGTGGTGTATGAGATGAAAGAACAGGTGAAACTGCATATGCCCAGTAAAAAGCAAAAGGTGAAAATATCGCAAGAGCTATTACATACGCTGGAAGAAGAACAGGTTATGTATAAGTTGAATTGATTTCAGTTCTCAGTTGTGAGTTGTGAGTTGTGGGTGTGGCAATCTTTTGTTCTCTGTTATTTTAATTTCTTTGGGAACTTGCAGTTGTCTATATAGGTAACGGATTCAATAATAATTATTTTTACTGTCTACTGCTTACTGCCAACCAGCCAACTGCTCACTGATTTTTCCGGTTAGGGATTGAAGCCGGCTACCATGTAGCGCTGAAAGCCCGACCCCGGGCTACAAGCCTGGGGTAACCGCCAAATAAATCCCTTGAATAAGTATATAACCAAATACAATATCACTTGTGTAAGGAAAGCAAAAATAATTGACTAATTTTGTGATTTAAGTATAACAGAAAAAAATAAACAATTATGGCTATTGAAATAACTGATGCGAATTTTGAAGAACAGGTGCTAAAGAGCGAAAAACCTGTTATGGTAGATTTTTGGGCTGCCTGGTGTGGACCTTGTAGAATGGTAGGCCCAATCATTGACGAGATTAGTACTGAATATGACGGGAAAGCTGTTGTAGGAAAACTAGATGTTGATGCCAACCAGGAATTTGCTGCGAAATATGGAGTAAGAAATATTCCTACCGTACTTATTTTTCAAAATGGTGAAGTAGTAGGCCGCCAGGTAGGCGTTGCGCCAAAAAACACGTATGCTGAAGCTTTAGATGAATTGCTATAAGTTTTAGCATTTATAATGATAAACCCGGTCTTGTGCCGGGTTTTTTATTGGTGCCGCCAAAGGGTGTAATACCCCGAAGCTTGCCTAAAAATTAAATTTTTTTCAGCGAATGTGTTGAGGGCTTGCCTCGAGGTAGTTTATTTGGTTTTAACTGCAGTGCTTTAACCCGGGCTTTTCTTATATTAGAGGCTTATGAATTTAAAGGAAGAAATATATAGTTCGGCTGGGGGTTTTATGCAGTTAGAGCTTTTGGCAAGACAAATTGTAGAAGGTTATATCTCGGGAATTCATAAAAGTCCGTTTCACGGGTTTTCGGCTGAATTTGCTGAACATAAGATTTACAATAATGGTGAAAGCACCAAGCATATAGACTGGAAGCTTTTTGCCAAAACCGATAAGCTTTATACAAAACGCTACGAAGAGGAAACCAATTTACGTTGCCATTTTATTTTAGACAATTCGGCTTCCATGCACTATCCCCAGGTGAATAAATTCTCTATAAATTCGCTTAATAAGATTGGGTTTTCTGTGCTGTCTATTGCCAGTATTATGCAAATGCTAAAGCGCCAGCGAGACGCTATGGGCCTTAGTATTTATAGCGACGAATTTGAGTTCTATTCCCCTGAAAAAGGCAGTGACCGGCAACAATATAGGCTGCTAGATGCCTTAAACAAAAGCCTGGAGGTGAAAACCGGGCACAAAGAGACCAAAACTTATACGTTTCTTCACCAGATTGCTGAAAAATTAAAACGACGTTCCCTGGTTTTTTTATTTACCGATATGTTCCAGGCCGATACCGAAGAAGCGGCCCTTTTTGAAGCGTTAAGACACCTAAAGTATAATAGGCACGAAGTGGTGTTGTTTCATGTTATGGATAAAAAGCGTGAATTGGAATTTGATTTTGAAAATATACCGAAACGATTTACCGATGTGGAAACCGGAGCAGAAATAGATCTCTATTCGGATAATATTAAGAAAAGTTATCAAAAAGCGGTGAAAGAATATGTTGAAGACCTTAAATTGGAATGTGCTAAATATAAAATTACTTATGTAGAAGCCGACATCAATAAAAACTTCGATAAAATTTTGATGGCTTATTTTGTTGAAAGACAAAAGTTTGCCTAATTCGCCGAAAAAAAACTTAAAAAAACTTTTAAAAAAGGTTTGTGTAATTATAAAACAGGTGTATATTTGCACTCGCAATAACGCAACGGTCTGGTAGTTCAGTTGGTTAGAATACCTGCCTGTCACGCAGGGGGTCGCGAGTTCGAGTCTCGTCCAGACCGCAAAATTGCAAAAGCCTCTCAGAAATGAGAGGCTTTTTTTATGGGGTAAATTGGGATCAATCAGGGATCAAGAAGGATCAAGGATCAAGACCATTTTCTGGGTTTTTGAGTTTTTAAGCAAATAATTTTTCGAGTCTAAATAAGAAGAACTCGGTATTTCTTGGATCAAGACCATTTTCTGGGTTTTTGAGTTTTTAAGCAAATAATTTTTCGAGTCTAAATAAGAAGAACTCGGTATTTCTTACTCCTCTTAATTGTGCTCTAAAGGCTTTTATTTTTGCATTAAAAGATTCAGCTGAAGCATTGGTGCTTCGGTTTGTAAAGTAGTTTAATATGGAATGAAAGAATTAAAAATCAGATACTTTTATTGTGTAACAAAAATGATAAACTGATACTAATTTTTAAATACCTTATTTGTAAACCAGTCTTAGAATGAAACTACTGGTTTGATGACTATGTGGCTTTATCAGACTACAATTATCTCTAACGATCGTAGCATTTAAATAAGACAACGCTTTGAGACTTAATTACATAATAGGATAACTATGAAAAATACATTGAGATTACTTATTGTAGCAATGCTAATAATAGGGTGTAAAGGAAAAGCATCAAATGAAAAAGAGTCTCGAGAAGTACAGGCACAGCAACAAGAAAACCTAAACTATTTAAAGACTTTTGCTAAAGCTTATGGGTATATAAAATACTTTCATCCAAGTGATGAAGCCTCCAAAATTGATTGGAATAGTTTTGCAGCTTATGGAGTGAGCGAGATTTTAAAATGTAATAATTCTAATGAGGTGGTAACCACACTAAACGAAATTTTTAAACCCATAGCACCTAGTGTTGTTTTTTCTAATACAAATAAAAACTATGATATAAGCGTAATTACACCTGATAATATTAATGATTATAAACCGACCTATTGGCAGCACAAAGGTGTTTCTAAGGGTATGAATCACCAGACTGGTGTATATCGTAGTGTAAGAGTAAACAGATATAACGAAATTGATGAATCAAGTGATTTTGGTAACCTATTATTCTCTATAGATGCAGAAAAATATAGAGGAAAGGAGATAAAATATACTGCTTGGGTAAAGCTGAAGAACGCTTCTAGGGGTACTGGGCATTTATGGTTGAGAGTGGATAAATCTGATAAAACGATGGGGTTTTTTGAGAATATGGATGCCAACCCAATTAAAAGCAATGCGTGGAAGAAATATGAAATTGTTGGTAAAGTAGATGATTTAGCTTCGGGGATGGTTATGGGAAGCTTTATTAAAGGTAAAGGAACTTTGTTTTTAGATGATGTCCATCTCTATTATAAAGAAAACAACGAATGGATAGAAATTCTAATTAAAAATAATGGTTTTGAAGCCAAAACGATTGGTAAGAAAAATAAACAATCAGATTGGAAAGGAAATAGCCAGGGGTATTCATATACGATTTCAACTACCGATAGCAAAGAGGGAAAACAGGCTGCGGTTATTGCCTATGAAGGTAAGGTTAAGCGAGTAAAGGGAAGGGCTCTTTTTGATGCCTTTCCAGTCTTTGGTGAGCTTATCGAAAAAGAAATTGGTGAAGATATTTTTTGCCAAATCCCATTAAATCTATACACTAATTCTGAAAACACCTATCCTCAAAGTACATCCTTAGATGTATTACAGCAGCGTTTAAGCACTGTAAACAAAAGCCCCAACGATGTATCAGTTTTCTTAGGAAACATTATAAATACTTACAACGTTTTTCAACATTTTTACCCTTATTTTAATGAGGTAGATGTAGACTGGGAAAAAGAATTAGCAACCGCTTTGCAAAGAAGCTTCAACGACCAGACAGAACTTGATCATCTGGAGACTTTACAAAAATTTACAGCCCCTCTAAAAGATGGACATATCTCTGTGCGCGGTCCTAGAACCGGTGAATATATTCCCCCTATTAATTGGGAGTGGATTGAAGAGAAGTTGGTTATCACTAAAGTAAAAGATAAAACTTTAGATATTAAAATAGGAGATGTAGTTACTAAGGTAAATGGTCAATCCTCAGAAAATTATTTTGAAGAAATCAATTCTAGAATCTCGGCTGCTACTAGAGGATGGCTAAATTATAGAGCGAAAAGCATTAGTCTTCTAGCTGAAAAAAACGAAGAACTGGTTTTAGAGATTAATTCTAAAACTAAAGTCTTGAATCACGATAGAAAGTATGATTATAATGAATTGGATATAGCCATACAAAAGCATAACTACAAGTTATTAAATAATAGTATCTATTATCTTAATCTCGATAAAATTGAAATGGATACTATTACTAAACTTTTACCAAAACTTCAACAGGCAAAAGGTGTTATCTGTGATTTAAGGGGTTACCCTAACGGTAACCATGGTTTTATCGCTCATCTATTAAAAGAGAAAGATACCTCCAAAGCCTGGATGAGAGTTCCAAAAAAAATCTATCCAGATCAGGAAAAAAATATTGGTTATGTGAATTTAGGTTGGGGAATGAAACCTAAAAAACCTTATTTGAGAGACAAAAATATTGTTTTCATTATTGATGGGAGAGCTATCAGTTATGCTGAAAGTTTTATGAGCTTTATTGAAGGCTATGAATTAGCAACCATAGTAGGACAACCCACTGCAGGAACAAATGGCAATGTTAACCCTTTTACACTTTTAGGAAATTATACAATTAGGTGGACGGGAATGAAGGTGGTTAAGCATGATGGTTCTCAACTTCATGCCAAAGGTATAATACCAGATATTTATGTCAATAAGACCATAGAAGGTGTCAAGTCAGGAAAAGATGAGTTTTTAGAAAAAGCCATTGAGGTTATCCTAAATTAATTGGTAATAATATTTTTGAGATTTTAAGCCTGAATTATGACAGTAATTTTAATAATCAGAGCAGGTTTTTGCCGCAAATAAAAAGGGTTATCTATTTATAAATGTCAGGATTGTTTGCGCCTTGTTCATATTCCCTTAATTAATCATCGTTATCATTTTTAGGATCTGCGGCTTCCTATCAAAGCTTCCAGAATTCCTAAAGTGGAGTTTATTTTTCTACATATCCCTGGTAATTGCGATCACTGCGTTAATTCTTTTTTTATAATATTTTCAATCCTCCTGCCTGTGGAGCCGAAATTTTTCCCGGGAGAAATTTCATTTTAGAAGATAAAATCCAGCATTCAGGCCAAAGCTTCAGAATGCTTTTTAGAAAATTGCTGAAAGCGTTCAGCCGTTTTCTTTTCGATGGTAATGGGGTCATTTATTCAATCTTTAATTGTTGTTATTAAGACTCTTGAAAACAGTTAGTGATTAGACTGACTTGAGCCTAAAAGCTTTTTTTAATCATTTTATATATCGTTATTTTCTAAGCTTTTTGGCTCGTGTCCAGGACAATTTTAATGAAGCTTTTTAAATGAAACGAAACTTTTGTGATGAGAAAGTGGTGAATAGTTTGGATTTTCTATTTTGCCTAAACCAGGGAATCTTAAATCTGACTAAATTTTATTTCTATCACGTCATACTCTGCCGTATTCTCCCTGCATCTTTGAAAATATAAGTAGTGAAGTTAATTGCTTCGTGTTGTTTAATGTTAAGAATAGATCCGCTTCAGTCTGTAAATCTTCCAATATGTAGGGGTAAAGGAAGTTCAGAAAAAATGAAGCGGATTTTTATCTTATTCAGCTATAAAAGAAGTATATGAAAAAATTATTTCTCGATGATATCCGTAGCCCCGAAATGGTGTTTGATAAAACTGTAGCCAAAGATTTTGTGGTGGTAAGGAATTATGCTGATTTCGTAAAGTACATTAAACAAAACGGCCTTCCGGAATTTATTAGCTTCGATAATGATTTGGGGCTGGATGAAAATGGAGAAGTGGCTCCCGATGGTTATGCCGCGGCGAAATGGTTGGTGTATGAATCTGGTCTTGATCTGCGGAATTTAAAATTCAAGGTGCATTCTGCTAATCCTGTAGCGGCAGAGCAGATTAGGGGATTATTGAATAATTATATTCAGTTTAAAAAAGGAAGTTTTCTATAAATTTAATTTCTATTTTTGAAGCTTGCTTTGTTTTTCTCTGTCCCAAAAGCAAGGTATAGCAACATAGACCAACTAAATAGCAGTAGCCAAATGAAAACGATAAAATTTAAAAACCCCGGAATTTCGAACATTAAAATTCTTTTATTTTGTTTTCTTCTTGGCTGCAATACCATTTTATCTTCCTGCGAAAAAGACAATGTTAAAAACAACCAGGTACAGGTATCCTTACAGCGGGTAGCAGATAGCGTTTATAAAGAATTTGACGAGAAATGGAATATTGAAAAATCTGGAGTAATGCTTTATATCACTGGTCCTTCGGGCACCTTTATGGCTTCGAGTAATATCACACCCACTCCAAATCCCGACACCCATTTTAGGATAGCGAGTATTAGTAAGACGTTTACGGCTGCAGCGATTATGCGTTTGCAACAAGATGGATTATTAAGTATTGACGATACTTTGGGAACCTATATAATAAACAATCCTGCCTATGATATTCCTTATCGTAGCCAAATTACTATTAAGCAATTATTACAACATCGCGCCGGGGTATTTGACGTTATAAATAATGAAATACCAGATACCGTACCTGCGCCATATGCTGGAGAAAAATATGTAGACTACATTCGCAGCCAAAATGAAAGTCATACTTTTACTTTTGATGAATTGGTGGGAATAAATGCAGAACATCAATTGAGTACGAGCTTGCCCGATACTGCTTTTCACTATTCAAACACCGGGTATAACATACTCGGAAAAATAATTGAAATAGTATCGGGGATGACTTACAGTGATTATATTACAGAAAAATTTATCACTCCCTTAGGTTTGACCCATACCTATAGTGTTTGGGAAGGAAACGATGTAACAATTAGAACACCATATATAAATTCACACTTATATATTGATGGAAATCCTGGAATAGAAACTTCCGAAGATAATATGTCGCCTCATGTCTCAGAAGGAAACATTGTATCTACAGCCGGGGATATAACCAAATGGATAAAGCTACTATTAACAGGACAGGCTGGTGTGAATTCTGAAAATGTAGAATTAATGACCGAAATGCAAATTGCTGATGACGCTCATGGACTATATGGTTTGGGGTTGGTCTTTAATGACGGAATTGGTTACGGTCATGATGGCGCACATTTGAGCTATGTTTCAACTTTAAGACATAATCAAGAAACCGGGATAACTGTTTTGGCATCTGCCAACTTTATCAGAATTGATCCTTCCGATGAAAATGATCAAAGCTTTTTTGAACTTGCCTATGGCATTAGGGACGCATGTTATGCAGCTACCAGGATATATAAAGATTAAATTTATATACTAACTCCCTTTTTTTAAGACCTTATTAATGAAAAGTGATTTTTATAAATAACACCATTTTTCATTTCTAAACTAAACCAGTAATCACCTGATGGCATCGGTTTGCCATTAAAAATACCATCCCAACCTTTATCTTTGGAGCTTAGAACTTTTAGTAGTTTGCCATAACGATCATAGATATATATCTGATGGAGATTACCTTGAATACCAGTAATTTTCCAATAGTCATTATAGCCATCTCCGTTAGGAGTGAAGAATTTATCATAATCAAGAATGGTAACCTTTGTTGTTAGATAAGCACAACCATTAATTTCTTTTACAAATATGGAATGTTCTCCACCAGATAATTCAGAAAAGCGATTTTGCGGGCCAAAATTTACACCGTCTAATGAGTATTCATACGCTCCGCTATCCAAAATATCAATTTCAATAAAATTAGTTTCATGAAATTCTGAGGTCTTTATTTTATAATTTTGAATAAGCTCACTTCCATCGAGATTAATACTTATTGTAGAGCTTGATGAACCGCATTTGCCCTGATTAATGGTATATGTATATACTCCCGGGCTATCTACAGCAGGATTGTAAATACTGTTATTGCTTTGAGGCATGGGAGTCCAGACCCCTCCTTTTTCAGCATTGGGGCCAAGTAGTTTAAAAAGATCAAATGAAGGGCTGTTTTCACAAACTGAAACAGAAGTAGATTTTCCCGTGTTTCCAGATTTGTTTACATAAACGTTTACAAAAGATACATAAGAGCCGCAGTTTTCTGTCTCAATTCGATATTCATATACTCCAGAGTCGTCCAGTTTCGGATTAAACATATTAGCTCCTTCTTTTAATTCCGGGTACCATGTACCTCCTGATTCTGTATTTGTCCCTAACAAAGTAAATAAGTTCACAGAATTATCATTTTCGCAAATTTCCAATTCAGTATCCTCACCTGTATTGGGAGTTGGAATAATTGAAACTTTTAGTCTGGCAGTTTTTTTACCACAGGAATTATTTTCTACGGTATAGGTATACGTACCCGCAGCATCAATTTTAGGATCGAAGTCTCCGGTGCCGCTTGCCAGAGACGGAGTCCACATACCGTCTTCGTCGGGATCTCCAGATATAAAATCAAGAAGCTTATAGGATTCAGCGTCTTCACATAGCGCAACCTCCGAGTCCATTCCTGCATTTGG
This sequence comes from Salegentibacter sp. BLCTC, assembly GCF_015143665.1. Classification (NCBI taxonomy): domain Bacteria; kingdom Pseudomonadati; phylum Bacteroidota; class Flavobacteriia; order Flavobacteriales; family Flavobacteriaceae; genus Salegentibacter; species Salegentibacter sp. BLCTC. The sequence continues at coordinate 248,373 of NZ_WYEW01000003.1, forward strand.
TCCCTCCATCACTTTAATAGAAAAAAGTGCTTCATCTGTTCCGCAACCATCAATAGAGACCGTATAAGTATAATCCCCGGGTGAATCTACTTTCGGGTCAAAATAACCATCCTGATTAAGCTTAGAAGACCAGGTGCCCCCAGAATATACGTTCTTACTTAAGTAGGCTGAAAGATCAACCGGTTCTTGATTATCACATATTTCAAGATTTATATCTTCACCAGCATTAAGTTCTTCTTCAATTAAATTTATTGTCACTTTTGCAGTAGATGGGGCACAATTACCCGAGTTAACTGTATATGTATACATGTTTCCTTTATCAATCTGCGGATCAAATTTTCCGTTATTTCCAGAAAGTGCCGGAGACCAGGTTCCTCCGGGCGAAGGCTCTCCATTTAGCATTTCAAAAAGATCTACAGGATTTCCATTTTTACAAATACTAAGATTTCCATCTAATCCCGCAGTAGGTACTGATTCAAAATAAACCGAAATATTCGCCGTAGCGCTCTGGCAGTTATTGTTTTTAAAAGAATATTGATATACTCCCTCTGTATCTTTAGCAGTGTCAAAAATTGAACTTCCACTATTTAGTGGCGGACTCCATTGCCCCCCGCTATCGGGCGTCCCGTTAATAAGAGAAAAAAGATCTATTTTCCCTTCAGAAGGACATATAGTAACTTCTGTATCTTCTCCGGGGTTTCCTAAACTAGTAGATTTTACAACCAAAGATGCAAAGCGGGATATTACCCATTGCGAACAGGAGCTTGAAGTGTTTCCCGCTTTAAGACGGTAAAGATAATTATGAAAATACTCCGGTGTATTCTGAATTTTTAAAGTGCTCTCCTTAGAATTATTGTAGTAAACATTATCCTGTATATCTATCCAGCTAGTTCCGTTATCTTTACTTAACTGCCACTGAAAAATATTAGCATTTGCAACATCTGCAGTAAAAGATATATTACTACCCGCTTCAATTTCCGAAAATTCCGGATGATTATTTATTACCGGCGAAAGAGAGAATTCCTGAAAATGATTTATCCCTTCATCTTTATCGAGACAGCCATCATTATCACTGTCTAAGTCCACATGGTCTGGTAGAAAATCGCCATCTGTATCTAAAAATTCATTTCCCCCATTTTCCTGTACATCTGTTAATCCGTCGTTATCATCGTCGTTATCAACTGTATCCAATATGCCATCCTTATCGGTATCTGCAGAAGCAATAATTTCATCGATTGTGGAGCAACCGGGCAAATCTATTTTAACCCACATAGGATCCAGGACATAGCCGTATTTTAGCAAATTTGAAAGACCAGAACAATCCTCCAGGTTTGGCAGTTCACCTATGTCAAATTCAGAGTACGTATTTCCTACTTCTGTCAAATTACTTATAAAATCAAAATCCTTTATGGCGAGGCTTCCCAGCGCAAAATTATGACCTACTTTTTTTAGTTCTTTGATATCTCCTATTTCCTCTAGATTCTTACTTCGTTTAATTACGAATTCATATTGGGTTTCCTGAAGTTTAGCAAAACTATTGAGTTTTATCATCTGGTTGTTATTAGCTACAACCACCCTTACTGCCGTTTCAATTTTGTTAAAACCTGTAAACTCTTCAACTTTTCGTAAACCATCTATAGTCACGCCCCCAACCTGTACCAGATTTTCAAAACCTTTGTAAATTTTCGGGAAGTTGGAACCCGCCAATTGAACACTTCCGGCACCGGTAAGGGAAGAAAAAACAGGAACTGTATTAATTGGTGTGCTTGCGCCACTATTGGAAACCAAATGTATATAGCTAGCATGCTCTAAGTTTTCAAAACCTTTAATTTCTTCTATCGAAGTATTATAGGTAATGGAGAGACCCCCAAAACTTCCGGCTACTTTTTTTATTGAATGAAAGCCATCTATAGTTTTTAATAAATCATTCCCGTGAATCATTATGCCGGTGGCACAAATAAGGGCATTGAAACCGCGAATTTCTTTTAGGTGTTCATTTTCAATAATTTGAGTAACTTCTGTGAGTGTCTCTAGCTTTCCAAATTCCGGTATGGTTTCTAAATACCAATTATCACTAATGGCAAGGTGATTAAGCGATGTGATTTTTTCAAAACCTGAAATAGAAAGGAGGTTGGTGTTGCCATTAATGACAAGGTTTCTTCCAATTGAATTTATATTAGGGAAATTAAGATGCTCAACATATTCGTTGTTAGTTATCACGAGGTCTCCTCCTACAAATTCTAGATTATCTAAGGCTAAAAACTGAGCATTGGTTAAATGTATGCTAAGGTTATCGTTAATACGGGTAATGTTTTCAAGAAAAGACAGGTTTGTTACATCCCATTCTTTTATGGTTAAATTAGCTTTTATTTGAGTACAGTTGGGGTAATCTAAGACAAATTGATCTACCTCTTGCTGAGTTTCCAAAAGGATATCTCCCGAAGGGCATTGGGCATAATTTAAAATTGGAAGCATCAACAAAAGCATACCAATAATAATTTCTTTATACTTTATAAAAAGGGGCATCATTCTATTTTAATCTCTCATTTCTATAGTCATACTTTCAGGTTCTATCCAGACAGAGAAAGAACCATCACTTTTAACCTTTCTAAATTTACAAAAGTGGTCGTCAAAGCTGTATTCATAGACGACTGCTCCTTTACTTTTTAAATTACCGGTCTGTGGTTTTTTCTTGACCTTCACTCTCCAACTTTGTTTAGTACCGGGGAGGTTGAAAAAGCAGGTATTCTGGATAAACCCCAGTATTTTCAAATTCGCGTATGTCGCCTTGTTTGATGGTAACGGTTAAGTTTACATAATCATTGAATTTATCATTAAGCCCCAACCCCTCTAACAAACACCTCCACAAATTCCTTCATCTTATTGATAATCCTTTCGCCAACTTCTCTTGCTTTTAGCACGCTCGGGCGGTTGTCCAGGCATTTAAAAATATCATCGCGTAAAGGTTCGTGTTCGTTATAGATGTAGGCATCTATTAAGGATTTAAATTGCTCCTTATCCAGGTTTTCTTCCTCACATAATTCTGCAAGCGCAAGTACCCGTTGGTCGTTCCAATATTTCTCAAATTCGTCTGGGATAGCATCAATATCGCTTATTTTTGGCAGGTGTTCTTCTATAAATTTCTCGATCAATTCGCGCTTGCTCCGCAATTCTACATCTCCGGCAAGCATATCCAGAATTTGTTTTTTCTGTTGTATTGCATTTTTTCCTTCGGCCTGTTTTAAGTTGGCGAGAAGTTTTAAAATATAAGCCACATTCACTTCGTCCCTATGAATTAATTCTAATTCAAAATCTACATCATCAAGAATGGAAGTTTTATTTTTTTGGTGGTCACTTTTCGATTTTTCATATAAATCCAGGTACTTACTTTTATAATCTTCAAAAGTCTGCTCGTCCATCGGTACGTCTTCCCAATCGAAATCGGCGAAGGAGGTCAGTACATTTTTTGCACGGATTAATGCCCGGAAGGCCTCTACAAATTGCAGTTCCTCTTCTTCCGATGGTAAATTATCTACACTTTTTACCGTGGGCGCGATCTTCAATAGCTCAATAAAAGCTTTAGAAAATTTCTCGGTAATTTTTTCGTAATCGGGTAGGAGGATGTCTTCTTTCGCTTCTTTGTTAGAAAAAAGCGCTATGGCCTCATCAGTAGCTTTTTTAAGATTTCTAAAGGATAAAATTTCTCCCTGTGATTTCTTTTCGTCCAGGATCCTATTGGTTCTGGAAAATGCCTGGATAAGTCCGTGATGTCGCAGGTTTTTATCTACATATAAGGTGTTTACTTTCTTAGCATCAAAACCGGTAAGGAACATATTTACCACCAAAACAATATCCAGCCGATCTTTATCTTTAAAACCGACTTTCTCCCGCTCTTTGAGCCGCTTGCTTATGTCTTTAAAATAGTTTTCAAACTGTTTGCTGTCTCGTGTTGAAAATGCGGTGCTATACATTTTATTATAATCTTCAATAAACTCATCCAGCTTTTCCCGGGTGTGGCTTGTTTTATAAAGCGGAGCCGTATTTGCAGCCAGTAATTGATCGTCTGGTAAAAGTCCCCCGGCTTCTTCATCTTCCTCATTAGCACCATAAGTGAAAATAGTGGCTATTCGTAAATCGTGTTCCCCGGCTTCTTTTTTCTTTTGAAAATGCTCGTAGTAGGTAATTAAATTAGAAATACTACTTACAGCGAAAATTGAAGAATACTCCCTGTTCTTTGTCTTAGTATCGTGGTATTTAATGATGTAACCGGTAATTTTTTCCAGTCTTTTTGAGCTGTCTAAAACTTCCCGTTTATCTATATCTTCAACTTCAATATCTATAAAAGTGTTGCTCTTTTGCTTATACCTACCTATATATTCAATACTAAATTTTAACACATTTTGGTCTCTTATAGCATCCGTAATCACATATTTATGCAAACATTCTCCAAAGAGATCTTTCGTAGTACGTTTTCCCAGGTCATTTTTAGCGGCGTTATCAGCAAAAATTGGAGTGCCGGTAAAACCAAAAAGTTGGAGGTTGTTAAAAAAGCTGGTGATCTTTTGGTGGGTGTCGCCAAACTGACTTCGGTGGCATTCGTCAAAGATAAAGACCATTCGTTTGTTTTGGAGGTTCTTCATCCTGGACTGGTATCTCCCGGGAGAGATCGCATTATTAAGTTTTTGAATAGTGGTAAGTATAAGTTTACTGTCATCGGTAAACTGACTTACCAAAGAATTGGTATTGTCTGTAACATCAACAGAATCTTTTTTAAAGCTGTTAAACTCTTTCATTGTCTGGTAATCCAGATCTTTCCTGTCTACCACGAAAACTACTTTATGAACTTCCGGCAGATCCATCAGGATTTGGCTTGCTTTAAAAGAAGTGAGCGTTTTACCCGAACCTGTAGTGTGCCAGATATAGCCGTTATTGGTACTTGTTTTTACCCGATGAATAATAGCTTCGGAAGCATAAAACTGGTAGGGGCGAAGTACCATTAAAATTTTATGCGTTTCATTAAATACGATGTACTTAGACAGCATTTTTCCCAGATGATTAGGGTCTAAAAATACTTTCGAAAAATCAAAAAGCTCTTTAATATTTCTGTTCTGTTCGTCGGCCCAGAAAAAGGTTTGTTTGAACGTGAGGGCTTGAAGCGGATTATTAGAAAAGTATTTGGTATCAACTCCGTTACTTATCACAAAGAGCTGCACAAAATTAAACAAACCGTAGTTGTTCCAGTAGGAGTGGCGTTTATACCGGTTAATTTGCTTAAAAGCTTCTTTGAGTTCAAGACCACGTCTTTTAAGTTCAATTTGCACCAGGGGAAGGCCATTTATCAAAATTGTTACATCATATCTGTTTTTATAAGTTCCTTCCTGGGAAATTTGGTTGGTGACCTGAAACAAATTTTTTGTCCAGTCTTCTGAATCAAAAAAGCGTGCGTAAAAAGATTCTCCTGTTTCTTCGCGGGTGAGTTGAAACCGGCCACGAAGGGTCCTGGCTTTTTCAAAAACATTGCCTTTTGCCAGGTGGTTTAAGATAGTGTCAAACTCCTTTTTTGAAAATGTGGTTTTATTAAAAGCCTCCAGCTGATTTTTAAGATTTGCCAATACCGAAGCCTCAGAATTTACCTGAACCCTTTTATGCTTCTGTTTTTCCAGTTGCTTTACCAGCTTGTCTTCTAATACGGCTTCAGATTGGTAGCTCATAACTTATGGATTAAGAAGAAACCTTTTCAACTTTTTTAATAATTGAGGCATTGAGTAATTCTTCATATCTTTCTATAAATTCTAAACTTGTTTTTACTACTCGATTTAGTAATTCCTGATATTCGTTACTCTCTGGTCTGGCTAAAATTTTAAGAGTGTAAATGTGATGAAGATTAATTGGATTTCCATCCTCAGTTCTTAATTGACGAGTAAACCTCCACCATTGATTTTTTTCATTTTCCGAAGGGATATCTTTAAGAACAGGTGATGCTACCTTATCGAAAAGCCCAATGAACATATCTCCATTATTATGCCCGCTACCGCTAAATGATTCAATACCAAATTTGAATTCTTCTTTATCGACAGAATTAATAATAATCCATAATTGGGAAATGTTCGCCGTAACAGCCGATCCTTTTTCAAGAGAATAATTATTAGTATCTAAATGATTTTCCAATGCTTTTTTAACATCATTTCTAAATTTATTTTTGAAATCGGTAATCATTGAATCATAGTTGCCGGCAATAAAGGAAGCCTCTTCTAAATATCTTGCCATTGTATCTCTTAATTCCTGTTCTTGTTTCATATTTAGGTTATGAGTTAGCTTTTTAACTAATAAAATATATTGATTTATAGATTCCCGTATACTTGGAATGTTGGGCACTTCTTTCAAGCACAAATTTAGCCATTCAATTATATGTTTTTTGTAGCTTAAAAGAATAAAATCCTTCCCTGCCTCTAAACTTCCGCAACTTCCTTTTGATGGTTCATCTCCCTTAAGGGTCAAATAGATTACTGTATTCCTGCCTGAATTATGATTGCAATACCGTTCAATTTGGGTATGTTGATCTGCTGCATAAATTTTGTTTTCAATACAAAGGGTATAGTTTCGATTTTTTAAATATATATCAACTCTTCCCCCTTTTTTTTCTAAGTCATTCCTTCTGCCTATTCCGAATTCGGTAAAGACTTGAGTTTTTGCCGAATTACTGAATAATTCTTGTAGTCTATTTTCTTCAGAAACTTCCTTATCGACAACCTGAAAAAATAATTCTAAAAATTTCGATCCCTGTAAATGACATCCTTTCGGGTTTAATAATTCTGAGATAAAAGCTGAATGAGTTTTGTTTTCCCGCGATTCGATTTTTAAAATAGAAAACAGATTAAAATGTTCTCCTTTTATTTCAATTAATTCCTGGTGATGCTTAACCAATTTTTTAGTGGTATGTAGTAGGTTCTGAAGATTTCGCTGGTTGATCATAAGTTATATTGGGTTACACAAACATTTGTTGTAAAAGCCCTTTTTTAAAGCATTGTGTTTTTTCAATTTGCTGTGAAACAGCTTCTATTTTTTTATCTATGGCAGCTAAAAAATCTGCTATTTTTTGTTGTTCTTCAAAACAAGGAATTTTCATTTTATATATTGAAATTTGTGGCGCAGTTAGTTGTGGCACTCCAGTACTTTCAATGAAAAAATTAAAGCTATTAATTAAATTTTCGTAAAAAATAACATTACCTTTTTGTTTAGGTTTTAATACGAGTAATCTTACAATCGGATAGAACTTTTCAACCCTTGCATTTGCAATTCCTAAAGCGCCTCGCCCAGTTACTGTTACACAGTCATAGTCTATTTTGTAAATATCAGAATAGCCGTATAATCCTTTATTCTTATCAGAATTTGCATAAACTGGATATCTAAATTGAGCAGTTCTTAACTTACTTACATTACCTTTCTTTATATCGCCTCCAGCAGTAATGGTAAATATTTCTCCCAATCTTTTTGTCTGCCAGGCCAGGAAATCCTTCCCATTGTCATTCCCTTCGGCTCCGCTCTGGGCAGGTTTAAACCTAATCTCCTGCGAAAACAACTTTTGCATTACTCCCTTTTTATAAGTTTCCAAGAGTTCTTTTTTACGGGTGAGTTGTTGGATTTTTTTATCTACCGCAGATAGAAAAGAGGCGATTTTTTGTTGTTCGGGGAGGGAGGGAAATCTGCTTTTAAATAATCGGATGCTTTGGAAGTTTAATCCTTCTCTTCCACTTCCTGTTTGTCCCTGATCAACCAGTCTTTGTCCCTTTTCAGAAGAAAGAAAAACCTGAATAAACTTAGGGGCGTAATTATTTTTTAGCCTAATTATGCAAACATGCTGATTTACATTTCCGCATTTGAAATCGTTAGGAACGAGACAACTTCTACCAATTGAAGCTCCAGTGATATTTAAAAGCACATCATTTGGGCGAACTATGCTGCCTTTCATTTTTTTATTAATTTCTTCAGAAATAAATGTATTATCAAGGATTAACTGGTTTTGAATTACATTCTGACTACGTATAAATGGTATTCCTTTCTGTTGATAAACATTGCTACCCCCTTTTGGAGTACTTCCACTACCAACTTTTGTAGTTATTTCTCCAAATTTTTTAAACTCCCATTCATCATCAAACTCCCTAAACCTAAGTTTGGGAACAGCTTTGTGTTCAATTAACTTCCTATCTTCTATTTGTTTTTCTTCTGTCATAAGTGTATTAGATGCTGAAACAATCCCGAAAGTTTTCGGGACAGCATGACGTAGTTGAGTTAAAAAGGTTGTTCAATTCCTAATTGCTTACAGAAATCGGCTATTTCAGTATCTGTTGTACGCATGTCTTTTTCCAAATTTTTTAATTCGGCAGCAACGGCATTGATATCAATCGGTTCTTCTTCTTCAAAAGTATCTACATAGCGGGGGATGTTGAGGTTGTAATCGTTTTCTTCTACTTCACTCAGTTTGGCAACATAGCTGAATTTATCGAGGGTGGTCCTGCTTTTATAGGTATCAATAATCTTTTCAACATCTTTTTTCCGCAGGTAATTCTGGGTCTTTATTTTTTCAAAGTGTTCACTGCTATCAATAAATAAAATGTCTTCCTGATTTTCCCGGTTTTTCTTTAGTACCAAAATACAGGTTGGGATGCCTGTTCCGTAGAAAATATTGGCAGGTAAACCAATTACCGCATCCAGGTAATTCTTGTCCTTAATTAAATATTTACGAATATGGCCTTCGGCCGCACCGCGAAACAATACGCCATGCGGTAACACACAAGCCATGGTCCCGGTAGTGGAAAGCTGGTGTACCATATGTTGAACAAAAGCAAAGTCGGCCTTGGTTTTAGGGGCTAGTTTGCCGTAAGCTGAAAAGCGGTCGTCACTCATAAACAAAGGGCTCGCACTCCATTTAGCAGAAAACGGCGGGTTTGCCACTATAGCTTCAAAGCGTTCGTCTATATGATCTGGCGAAGGATTTTCCAGCGTGTCTTCATTATAAATATCGAAACGTTTGTAATGCACATCGTGCATAATCATATTCATTCGGCACAGGTTGTAGGTAGTAGGATTACTTTCCTGCCCGTAAAAAGCACCAACTTCGGCTTCTTTGGAAACCCTTAAAAGCAACGAGCCCGAGCCACAGGTAGGGTCGTAAACACTTTTAATCTGTTTCTTATCTATGGTCACCAGTTTCGCCAGGACTTTACTTACCTGCTGCGGGGTATAAAACTCTCCGGCTTTTTTTCCGGCACCGGAAGCGAATTTTCCTATCAGGTATTCATAAGCATCGCCCAACACATCACTTTCGGTATTTTCCAGGTCAAAATCTACCTGGTCCAGATGGGTGAGTACTTTTACAATAAGTTCGTTTTTAGCTTCCTCGGTTTTACCAAGTTTACTACTGGTAAGGTCCAGGTCTTCAAAGAGATTCCCGAAATCTTCTTCGCTTTCGCTCCCCATCGTGCTTTGCTCAATATTGGTAAGCACTTTGGCAAGATCTCCAAGAATGAATTTACTTTTTCCATTTCCATTGCCACGCCGGGCAAGTTCGCTGAATAATTCAGAAGGATTTAGATAATATCCCAGATGCACCAAAGCATCCTCCTTAACAGCTTCAAGATAAAGTTTTTCCTGCGGATGGCCTTCCAGTTGCCTGAAAGTAAGCTTGTCTGGTTTTAAGATTTTATCGGCGTGAAGTTCCATCTTCCTGCTCAGGTACTTATAGAAAATAAAGCCTAAAATATAATCCCGGAATTCGTCTGCTCCCATTTTTCCACGGAGCGTGTTAGCGATATTCCAGAGTTGTTGTTCCAGTTGTTGTTTAGATTGGGTCATTTTTTATTTAGGGTAATTAATAGGAAGTCTGATTCTGCCATGAATTCAGTGATGGTTTAGAATTTCAGCTTCCAAAGTGTAGGGACTATGGAAAATGTAAATGATGGTAAATCTAAATAAAATCTTAAAGAATTAAAAGCTATTTTTAAGAGATTCACTGACAGTTTGCATTGGAAAATTACAGCGCATTTTCAGTTTTTACCGTATAAATCTTTTAGTAAGGTAAAAAAGAGGTTTTTCTTAGGAATTCCTCTTTTGACTCCACCTTTAATAATATCATTTACACTTAAACGAAAATACCTTTTATAATTTGAAAGATCGAGGTCGAGTTCTATCTGAATTATAGCGGTGTGTAAATGTTGAATGGTATCCATGGCTTCTTTAATTTCTTCAAGAATTGCCTGGTCTTTTTCGATTAGTATAAAAAAAAGGTATTTTTCATTATTAAAAGTAAGGCAGCGATTATCATGATTTTCTATTATAAAAGAATCGGGATCAAAATCTGATAGAACACAAGTCAGTAGCGCTTCTTTGATAGTGAATTCTGAAAGTTTTTCAAATGATTGTGTTTTTGAGAGTCCGTTGAAGAAAGGGATCGCTTCCATAGTTATTTTTATTTATGTGGACTAATATGAAATAAGTTAAAGACAAGCGGTGTCGTGAGCTTATAAATTTTAATTTCATTCCTAGGCAAGATCCAACAAAGCCACCAGTAACCATCTATCAGGGATGCCTTCAAAATAATAAACCGGGTCGCCGTATGTATCTTTTCGTTTTAAAACCCGTCCATCTAAATACCAGATTTTTGGACCGTATTTATTACGGTATCGGATATAATAAGCATCAAATTCGTATAGCCGATCGCCATATTTATTGTCGAGTTTTAGCGTGTTGCCATCTAAATAGTAAAGACTTTTGCCGTATTTATTCTTTAGTTTAATTTCCTCGCCGTTCCAGTAGAATAGTTCCTCTCCATATTTATTTTTTTGTTTTAGAACATTTCCTTCCAGAAAATAGACTTGTTCTCCATATTTAGTTTTTTCCCTTATGGCCTGGGCGAAAATGGTATTATTGAAAAAGTAAAGGAGTAGAAGCGATATAAAAAAATGCCTGAATTTCATATTTAATAGATTTTCGGAATGATTAATTTTTGGAGAGTTTTAAGTGACCGTGTAAAAGATAATTTGATTTGTCATTGCGAAACCCCATTCCAAATAAACTTGAAAAACGGCGATATTGATATAATGGATTCAGATTGGAAGTTTAAAAAAGTTGCCACGAATACACAAATATTTAAAGTTTGATAATCTTTAAGCTTGGAAAACTGATTTTTAACTAATTAAATTTACCTAAATGCTATCCCATATCAACCCTTCCGACTCCTTCCGCTATCGCAGAAGAAGCCACCTTCCCTTCAAAAGGGAAGGTGCAATTTCAATTCACTTAACTAACCGATAAGCGCTCCCCTACTTGGCAAGGAGGGGATGAATTCAGCTTTGCTGAAGAAGGGATGGTTGCGTTTTTTGTTCATTTTTTATTTAAAATTATTATAATTTTAAGTGACTTATAATTAGAGTATTACAAACTCTATAAAGGAAGGAACGAAGCAATCTCAACTTGTTGGTAATCAATAAGCAGATTACTTCACTTCTCTCGATGGCTATCGGGACGTAATGACGTTGAATCTTACTTTTGAGACAGCCACTTAGTTGTAATTGGATAAACTACGTTCTAATTCCTCTTTAATTTGACTTCTTAAACTTTTTGGTTCTTCTACTTTTACCTGGTCGCCATAAGAAAGGATTTCCATTCTAAAATCGTAAGTAGGGCGAATAAAATAACTAAACCTAATTTCGTTATCGTTTCTAAAAATTAACTCCTGGCTATGGTGTAGGGGAAGTGATTCTACATACCTGCCTTCCCTTGGTGTAAACGAAAGCACAACTTTAACCGGATCTTCATCTGTGCCGTTTATTATTCCGAAGCTGTCTTTAAATTCTTCATACGCCTGGTAGGTTATTGGCTTAAACCTGTCTTTGGTAATTTCCAGGTTTTTAATTCGGTCCAGCGAAAAGTTTTTAATAATAGCATCTTTGGTATCTTCTGCAATAAGATACCAACGGTTTTGGGCTTCTTTTAGTGCGATGGGTTTAACTTTGCGATTACTCACTGAACTATCCCAAAATTTGTGGTATTTAAAGCTTACTTCTAAAAAATTCTGGCTGGCGTGTAATAATCCGGCTAAATGATGTGTGCCCAGAGGTTTTCTTTCTTCGAAAATCAATTGATTACCAAAACTTTTTGAAAGCCTAATAGCATTTAGAAGTTCAAAATTCTCCCGTAATCTCTGCGAATGCGTTTCCTCCACATCATCAATAATATGATATTGGTTATTACTGCGATTACAGCTTATTTCAATATTATGAATAGATTCAATATCCTTAATGTCTCGTTGAAATGTACGCTGGGAAGTCAGCAAATTTTCTTCTACCGAATCGGGATCATTGGCCATTTCAGTTTGGACTTCTTCGTAAGTCATAGGGCGCAACCTTAGTAGAGAGATGATTTTATAATGACGTTTTATGGTTTGGCGTACAGACATGGTTTTTACTTTTTTGGTTAATGCGATGGAAATTAATTTGAGTTCAAAAACCTCAGTTCGAGTGATTTTTCTTTGAAAAATTTTATCGAGAACAAGTTTTTGAACCCACATAATATCGATGAGGAATTTATCAAACTAATTGACTAAATTTCAACTCTGGGACTTAAAAAACCTATTTTCATTTTTCTTTGCTATGTATTCCTCTCACTTCGTTCGTCGGATACAAGAGAAAACGAAACAAAAGAAAAGGCGCTTTTTCCAAGGTATTTTTCAGCAAAGCTGAAAATCAGTTTTGTTTTACTAAAATCCTTCCATGGCTTCAAGATTTTTTAACGTAAAACAAAACTGATACTGCGGAAAAAGATTACAAAGCGCTGCTTTGAAACGTTATACCACCGATTTTCTATTCTTTTGCAGTTCGTCTCGAACTGACGGACTAGTGTAATAGATTTAAGCACAAATATCCCTAAAGAATTTCTCTACCTGATGAGTAAAAACATCTATAGGAATACGATGACCTAATTGTGGTAGCACTTTGATAGTTAGCTTAGATTTTTGCAGGTTTTGTCCTAGATAGTTTAGGGTTTCGGCTGCGTTTACCACATCGTCATTCCCTCCCAGTAATATCTGTTTTGAAGATATTCCGCGAGTAAATTTACTTTTGGATTCTACCTCCCTGTATTTAGATAGGGGAGGGTTGAACAATAGTGCCGGCCTGCCTATAATTTCTGAAATCGCATAAGCATTTAGCGCGCCCATACTACTTCCCATCACTACTTTAAATTCTGTGGTTGAATACTGTTTTAAAATCGTTTCCGGCTGAAAATGTCTTGTGGGATAATCTATATCAGGTGCGAAGACCTGTCCGTAGTTTTTCAGAATTTCTCTTTTTTCATCACTCAATTTGCTGTTGAGTCCGTGTAGGTATAGTAGCTTCATATTACTTGATTTTTTCTTTTTTACTTAAATCGGTTCGGTAAGATTTACCGTCTTTTTCCCAATTCCAGCGATCGGATATTTCTTTTTTCTGCGAAAGCTCTTCTTTTGAACCTGCTAATTTTTCCTTCACTCGATAATCGAGATTTAAATCTTCCATGGCCTGCCTGGAAATGAAATTATTACTTTTTTATAATACCAGGAGCTGGCCTCGAGATAGTTTTTATCCTTCTCAGTTTGCGATTGGCTTTTTCTTTTCAGCTTTTTCTGAAGCAGCTTTACAATTGGGAAGTATGGGCGTTTTGCGTTTAGATCTACTCATTTTTTTGAACTGATATAGCAAATTAAAACATTAAGCACGACAAAATATGTCGCTTGTAAATAATTTAATTTTTACTGAAACTGCATTCCACTTCGCCCAGGTTTATCTTATTGATATAATTCATCTCCAGATAAGTATAGATATTTGGAATCCCTACTTGAAGCGTGATCTCAAAACCTTCTAAGGTTTCTTCATCCAGCATTTTTCTGCCGCCTTACTTGATCTCCTCCTGGATATATTGGTGCTGCTCCTGGGTATGTGTTATTTCTAATGTTGTCATCATTTAGAGCACAATTAAGAGGAGTAAGAAATACCGAGGTCTTCTTATTTCGACTCGAGAAATTATTTGCTTAAAAAATCCAGAAGATGTTCTTTATCCTTATAATCTAACTTTTTAAGTTCCTGAAAAAAAGAAAAACCCGCTTCAATTAAGAAACGGGTTTTTTAATAGGTTGTTATGGCCGGGCCATTACATCATTCCGGGCATACCTCCGCCCATTCCACCTGGCATTCCGCCACCGCCTTTGTCTTCTTCTGGAAGATCAATAAGCGCGCATTCGGTAGTTAAAATCATTCCGGCAACAGAAGCAGCGTTTTGAAGGGCAACTCTTGTTACTTTCTTAGGATCTATAATTCCGGCTTTCATCATATCTACAAAAGTGTCGGTTTTTGCATCGTAACCAAACTCTTTTTTACCTTCAAGAACTTTATTGATTACAACAGAAGCTTCGCCACCGGCATTTTCTACAATGGTTCTAAGTGGAGCTTCAATAGCTCTAACCACTATCTGAACTCCTGTCGCTTCATCATCATTTTCAGCTTTTACTTTGGCAAGAACAGCCTGAGCTCTAACTAAAGCAACACCACCACCGGCAACAATTCCTTCTTCTACAGCCGCACGGGTTGCGTGAAGGGCATCATCTACACGGTCTTTCTTCTCTTTCATCTCAACTTCTGAAGCTGCACCAACATAAAGTACGGCAACACCACCAGCTAATTTAGCTAGACGCTCCTGAAGCTTTTCTTTGTCATAATCTGAAGTAGTGGTTTCGATCTGAGCTTTGATCTGGTTTACACGTTCTTCAATTTGTTTGTTATCACCAGCACCGTTTACGATAGTAGTATTGTCTTTATCGATAGCCACTTTTTCAGCAGTACCTAACATATCTATAGTAGCGTTTTCTAAAGAGAATCCTCTTTCTTCAGAAATTACGGTACCACCGGTTAAGATAGCGATATCTTCTAACATTGCTTTTCTACGATCTCCAAATCCTGGAGCTTTAACGGCAGCAATTTTAAGAGAACCACGTAGTTTGTTTACTACCAGGGTAGCAAGCGCTTCGCCGTCAACATCCTCAGCAATAATTAAAAGAGGCTTTCCAGATTGTGCTACCGGCTCAAGTACTGGAAGCAAATCTTTCATGGAAGAGATCTTTTTGTCGAACAATAAAATGTACGGATCTTCAAGATCTGCGGTCATTTTCTCTGAATTTGTCACAAAATAAGGAGAAAGGTAACCACGGTCAAACTGCATACCTTCCACTACTTCTACGTGTGTTTCGGTACCTTTAGCTTCTTCTACAGTAATTACACCTTCTTTTCCAACTTTGCCAAAAGCCTTGGCGATAAGATCACCTATATGCTCGTCGTTATTTGCTGAAATAGAAGCTACCTGCTTTATTTTTTCTGAAGAATCACCAACTTCCTTGGTTTGCTTTTCTAAATCTTTGGTAATGGCCTCTACGGCTTTATCTATACCTCTTTTTAGATCCATTGGGCTTGCACCGGCAGCAACGTTTTTAAGACCTTCTTTTACGATAGCCTGTGCCAACACGGTAGCGGTGGTAGTACCATCTCCTGCAAGATCATTGGTTTTAGAAGCAACTTCCTTAACCATTTGAGCCCCCATGTTTTCTAATGGGTCTTCAAGTTCAATTTCTTTTGCTACTGTAACACCATCTTTGGTTACGTTTGGTGCCCCAAAAGATTTGCTTATTACTACATTTCGTCCTTTTGGACCTAAAGTTACTTTTACGGCATTTGCCAATGCATCTACACCGCGCTTAATTCCGTCGCGAGCTTGAATGTCAAATTTTATATCTTTTGCCATTGTTAGTTATATTTTGTCATTTCCGTCAAAATGGAAATCTAATTGTTAATATTTATTTTTAAACCTTTCCTTAAAGCGGGGAAAAGAAGTTTATACTATTGCAAGTATATCGTCTTCTCTCATCATTAAATAATCTGTTCCATCCAGTTTTAACTCTGTGCCGGAATATTTTCCATACAGAACAGTGTCACCAACTTTTACAGTCATTTCGTGATCTTTAGTACCCTTGCCTGCAGCTACTACTTTTCCACGTTGTGGTTTCTCTTTAGCTGTTTCGGGAATATAAATTCCAGATGCCGTTTTAGTTTCGGCTGCCTCGGGCTCAATAAGAACTCTATCTGAGAGCGGTTTAATGTTTAGTCCCATTTTTTTATAAATTTATTTAGGTTAATTAATATTTAAATAAGCGATAAGGCCTATTTCTAAAATTATGCCACCTCGTTTTTACTGCCATTTACCAATAAAAAATGCCAGCTTGTCATAAGCTGGCATTTGTAAATTGTATAAAGAATAAAGCCTTTATTGAGCGCTGTCAGATTCTGTTGACTGTCCTGGCATTTGTGCCGGTGGAGTTGTAGTGTTTTGAGGCATAGAAGCTTCGTCAAATACTTTCGATTCACCATAACCGGCATCGTCCATAATTGTTACGTTAGAAAGTAAAATAAGGACTAATAAAAGGGTAGCCAGGGTCCAGGTACTTTTATCTAAAAAGTCTCCGGTCTTCTTAACGCCACCTACTTGTTGTCCACTACCGCCAAAAGAGGAAGATAGTCCTCCGCCTTTAGGATTCTGTACCATAATTACCACTACCAGTAAAAAGGCTACAATAACTATTAATGCTAAAAAAATCGTGAATGTGCTCATTCTTGCTTTGTATTATTTTCTTGTAATTTTTCGATCGCTCGAATTTGGTCAGCAAAGAAACCACTTTTTTCGGGATTTTTCAAAATTAATATTTTATATGCCTGAATGGCTTTTTTATAATTTTTTTGTTCTAAATAAACCCTTGCTAAAGTCTCTGTCATCAAGGACTCGGGTGGGGTGGCATTGGTTTCTGCAAGATTTGATTTATTGGTAGGCTGGCCGGGTTTTATTTTGGGACTTTTGGAAATAAACCTATCAATAAGTTCAAATTTTTTATGCTGAAGTTCATTTTTTTGTGATTCTTCTTTTTGTTTCTCTCTTTGTATGGGTTGTGCTGAAGTAAGCCTAAGCCATTCAGAAAAAGAATGCGATTCTGAAGCATCAAACTCCAAAGGTTTGCCTAATTTTAATTTATTATTCCCTGAATTTGTTTTTTGGGAAGTTTTAGCATTTTTTGGCTTTTCAGAAAACAGCTCCGGATCCATCACCTGTTCAGATTCCGATTGTTGCATTTTAATGGCTTCATCTATAGCCATACTTCTTTTGGCAAAAACCTCTTCGGGTTCAAAAACCGTGATGTTTCGTAATTGTTCTTCCTGATCCTGAATTTGCCTGGCTATTTTATTCTGATTAAATTCTTTAGAAGTAATAAAATCGAATAACACGCTACGGTTAGTGGTATAGGCAGCGGTTTTTTTTAGTGCGCTGTTGTAGCTAAATTCCTGATGTTCTTTTAAACCTTTTAACCTAATGGCACGGGCTGCCTGAAAATACGGGGCTTCTTGAATTATGTTTTCTAACGCAGTGGTTTGATCGGCGGTGATTGTTGCCGGCTGCTGGAGCAATTGTATAAATTCGGTTGTTTGCATAATTACCAATCGGTTAATGCAGCATTAAAAATATCCTGGGTTAAACGAGTATAGATTTCGTTTACCGCAGTTTCTAGAGTACCTCCAACTAGTTGAGCATTGGCAGGATAATCGTAATAAAAAGAAAATCTTCTTTCAAAATCCTTTTCGGGTTCCAGGGTGTTGTAATAACGAACATTTACTGCTATGGTTAGTCGGTTTTGCGCAGCCGTATTATCGGCTGTAGCAGTAATTGGTGCTACGTAAAAATCTATTATTTCACCTTCAAAAATAAGATCGGCATTACTATTTGCCAGGCTTAAATTGGTTTGGTTTTGAATAAGATCCTGTAATTGCAGGGTGAAGGTCCTGTCTATTCCGGGTTCTACCAAATCTGCCTGGTTTTGAAAGAAATTCACCTGAAAGGATTCTGCAGCACCGGTATCTGCACCTGTAAAGGAATAAATTCCACAAGATTGAAAGGAAAAAATGAATAAGGCAGATAGAAGAAGAGCAAGTTTTTTCATAAAGTAGGGGACTAAATTACAGGTTGTATTGTTTTATTTTTCTATATAGGGTACGTTCGCTAATGCCTAATTCTTCAGCAGCAGCTTTACGTTTTCCGTTATGTCTTTCCAACGATTTTTTAATAAGCTCCAGTTCTTTATCCTGTAAAGAAAGCGTTTCCTCTTCCTGAATTTCTTCAGCAAAATAATATTTATCTTTTTCCCTGTTGAGTTCAGAGTTAGGACTGTTTTGCGGAATTTGTAATACTTCCAGGTTTTCGTTGCTTAAAGCATCCAGTTCTTCGGCATCTATATCTTCTCCTTCTTCATTATTGCCATATATTTTTTGGATAAGACTTTCGTTTTCATCCTGCACCTTTTGTGTATTTCCACTCTCCATTAGTTTTAAGGTGAGCTTCTTGAGGTCGGTAAGGTCGCTTTTCATATCAAAAAGTACCTTATAAAGAATCTCTCGTTCGTTGCTAAAATCGCTTTCTTTCTTTTTATCGGCAATCACTGCGGGTAAATTGCTGCCAATATTGGGGAGGTATTCTTTTAAACGCTCTGGCCCAATGATACGATCCTGTTCTAAAACCGAAATTTGCTCGGCAATATTTCTTAGTTGCCTAATATTACCGCCCCAACGGTATTTTTGCAGTAAATCAACTGCCTCGTCCTGAAGCTTAATGGTAGGCATTTTATATTTTAGGGCGAAGTCTGAGGCAAATTTTCTAAACAGTAAATGAATATCGTCTTTGCGATCTCGTAAAGGAGGTAGTTTTATTTCCACCGTGCTTAATCTATAATAAAGGTCTTCCCTAAAACGCTCTTTTTTAATAGATTCCTGCATATTAATGTTGGTGGCTGCGATAATGCGAACATCAGATTTTTGTACTTTGGAAGAACCAACTTTTATAAATTCCCCGTTTTCCAAAACACGAAGTAACCTAACCTGGGTAGGAAGCGGTAATTCCCCAACTTCGTCTAAAAAAATGGTACCACCATCGGCTACCTCAAAATAACCGCTACGGGTTTGAGTGGCCCCTGTAAAAGCGCCTTTTTCGTGCCCAAAAAGTTCAGAATCTATGGTCCCCTCGGGAATTGCGCCACAGTTTACCGCAATGTATTTGCCGTGTTTTCTGTGGGAAAGTGAGTGGATTATTTTTGGGATACTTTCTTTACCAACCCCACTTTCTCCGGTTACCAATACCGAAATATCTGTTGGAGCAACCTGAATTGCTTTTTCTATAGCGCGATTAAGGCGCTGGTCGTCTCCAATAATCCCAAAGCGTTGCTTTACTGCCTGAATTGATTCCATATACAATACTATTTTTCCTATAAGGATATGTTCTCCTTATTTGAAATAAGCTTAAATTTTAGTTGTTTTCACTATATCCTACTGCTTCGCCAATAAGCGTTGCACTGGTGCAATCGTTTATTTTTACATTTACAAACTCGCCAACTTTGTAATCTTCTTTTGGAAAAACGGCTACCGTGTTTTGCGTTATACGACCGCTCCAGTGTTCACTGGATTTTTTAGACTCCCTTTCTATTAAAACCTCTACGGTAGCGCCAAGGAAGCGTTGCGTTCTATAGTGGTTATGTTCACGTTGTAATTTCACTATTTCTGCCAGTCTGCGTTGTTTTGTTTCTGCAGGAACATCGTCTTTTAGTTTACGCGCAGCCATGGTGCCCGGGCGTTCAGAATAAGCATACATATATCCAAAATCGTACTTTACATAGTCCATTAAAGATAGGGTGTCTTTGTGGTCTTGTTCGGTTTCAGTTGGAAAACCAACTATTAAATCCTGGGAAATGGAACATTCTGGCATAAGTTCCCTAATATAATCTATAAGTTTAAAGTATTCTTCCCGGGTGTGAAGTCTGTTCATTTCTTTAAGCATCCTATTGCTTCCGCTTTGAACCGGTAAGTGAATATGTTTACATATATTAGGATAAGCAGCCATTACTTCAATTACATCTAAAGTCATGTCTTGTGGGTTTGAAGTAGAGAACCTAATTCGCATTTTTGGCTGTGCTTCAGCAACTAATTTTAGAAGTTGGGAGAAATTAATGGCTGTGGCTTTTTGAATTTCAGAAGCATTTTTAAAATCTTTTTTTAAGCCCCCACCGTACCAAAGATAACTATCTACGTTTTGGCCTAAAAGCGTAATTTCTTTAAAACCTTTGTCCCAAAGTTCGTTAACCTCTTCTATGATACTCTGTGGATCGCGGCTTCGTTCCCTTCCACGGGTAAAAGGCACCACACAAAAGGTACACATATTATCGCAACCCCTTGTTATGGAAACAAAAGCTGAAACTCCATTGCTTTGTAAACGAACAGGCGAAATGTCGCCATAAGTTTCTTCTTTAGAAAGGAGTACATTAATAGCATCGCGACCTGCTTCCACTTCGTTTATAAGATTGGGTAGGTCTTTATAGGCATCTGGGCCAACTACAAGGTCTACTATTTTTTCTTCTTCAAGGAACTTCTCTTTAAGACGTTCGGCCATACAGCCTAAAACGCCAACTTTCATCCCCGGGTTTGTTTTTTTAACAGCATTATATTTCTCAAGCCTTTTTCGAACTGTTTGTTCGGCTTTCTCTCTAATAGAGCAGGTATTTACTAAAACAAGATCTGCTTCTTCAAGCTTTTGGGTGGTGTTAAAACCTTCTTTAGCAAGAATGGAGGCTACAATTTCACTATCGCTAAAATTCATTGCACAGCCATAGCTTTCAATGAAAAGCTTGCGATTATTTTCTTTTCTGGGCTCCATTACCAGGGTATTTCCCTGCTTTTTCTCATCTATTTTCTTCTCCATAATTCACAGTTTCCTTTTCAGGATTAAGAAGGGCAAAGATAAGGCTAAAACAGACTTCTGACAAAGTGACAGCAATTTTTTTAATTTTCTAACGCAACCATTTAGTGTTTTTGTTATCTCTATAGGGACTAACCTGATTATTATGAGAAATTTACGCAACTTTTATCTGTTTTCTTTACTCGTTTTAATGGCTTTGTTCGCATCTTGTGAAAAGGAAGAGGCTGGGGAAGATTTTTATAATGTTGCGGTCCCTATTGTTAAGCCTATAGCTGAGTTTAGGGCAATGGTTGAAATTTCGGAGCCCAGGGCAATTACCCAGGCGGGTAAAATTTATGCTTATGGTAATTATGTTTTTATAAATGATGATTATAAAGGAGTACATATTATAGATAATACCGATCCACGAAATCCTGTGAAAATTAAATTTCTTGAGATTCCGCAAAACACAGATATCGCGGTAAAGGATGATATGCTATTTGCAAACTCTGCTATGGATATGGTGGTTTTCGATATCAGTGATATGAACAATATTAAGCAGGGAGAGCGCATAGAAAATGTTTTTCCAAACCATAATACCCGTATACCGGCCAATGCGGCTTTTATGGATAGCGATAATTTTAATCCTGAAACCCAGGTAATAGTGGGATATCTTATGGAAATCAGGAAAATTGAGATGGCAAATGATAATGGATGGGTGGCAAACGACAGGGGTGATGCTTTTGAGCTGTCCAATTCTTTTGGAGGCTCGGGGACAGGAGGTTCTTTGGCTAGATTTAATATATACGATGATTATTTATATACTGTAGATCAATATCAATTATCAGTTTTTAATATTTCAGCTTTAGAAAATCCTGAACTGATAAAAACAGAATGGGTAGGTGACGATATTGAAACTATCTTTCAAAAAGATGAGCATCTGTACCTTGGAAGTTCCAGGGGGATGTATATCTATAGTATAGAAGTTCCTGCTGCGCCTCAGTTTAGGTCTATGTTTAGCCATATCCTAGGTTGTGATCCGGTAGTGGTAAAAGATGACATTGCTTATGTAACCATTCGAGGTGGAAATGCGTGCGGACAGCAATGGAGCCAGCTTGATGTGATAGATGTAGCCGATAAGTCCAACCCGCAATTGCTGCAATCTTACGCGATGGAAAATCCGTATGGATTGGGTGTAAAAGATGACTGGTTATTTATTTGCGATGGCAATGCAGGCTTAAAAATATTTGATACAAAAAATACCCCCAACCTGGAGTTAATAGATCACTTTCCAGACATTAACACCTATGACGTTATCCCTTTAGAGGAAGTGCTCTTAATGGTTGGGGATAATACACTCTTCCAATATACTTATAAAGGTAATGAGATCAATTTGCTAAATTCTTTTAGGCTCAATTGATTTTATTTGTTTGGTTTTTTAAGGTTACCCCACAAATCCGTGGGGTTTTTTTATGTTGTTCAGAAAAAACTTTTTATTGTGCGAAGTCTTGAATGAGGCTATTTTGCGGCTTATTTGAAGTTGTTTTGTGAAATGCTTTAGGTTGTTAATAAAAAATTGATATACTTTTGCAGCTAGAAAAAAGAGAGTTATGGCAAAGAATTTAGTGATTGTAGAGTCCCCTGCCAAGGCAAAAACCATCGAGAAATTTTTGGGAAAAGATTATAAGGTGGCATCCAGTTTTGGACATATTGCCGACCTGCCTACCAAAGAATTAGGTGTGGATACCGAGGGCGATTTTAAAGCAAAATACATTGTTTCTAAAGATAAGAAGGATGTAGTTAGAAAACTAAAAGGCTTTGCTAAAGATGCTGAAATGGTTTGGCTGGCAAGTGATGAAGATCGGGAGGGAGAAGCTATTGCCTGGCATCTTGCAGAGGAGCTTAAGCTTAAAAAAGAGAAAACAAAAAGAATTGTTTTTCATGAAATCACCAAATCGGCTATTCTTAAAGCTATAGATAACCCAAGAGGGATTAATTATAACCTGGTAAATGCCCAGCAAGCTCGAAGGGTTTTAGATAGATTGGTGGGCTATGAGCTTTCACCGGTTTTATGGAGAAAGGTTAAAGGAGGTCTTTCTGCCGGGAGAGTACAGTCGGTTTCAGTGAGACTTATCGTTGAAAGGGAGCGCGAGATTCAAAATTTTAAAGCGGAAGCTTCCTTTAGAATTGATGCTGAATTCGCTACAGAGCAAGGAAAATCTTTTAAAGCTAAAATTCCAAAGAATTTTGATTCCCGTAAAGAAGCTGAAGCATTTCTTCAGGAAAACCTGGGGTCAAATTTTAAGGTGGCTGAGCTTACTACCAAACCAGCTAAAAAATCTCCGGCGCCACCATTTACCACTTCCACTTTACAACAGGAAGCTGCAAGGAAGTTGTATTTCTCGGTAAGCAAAACCATGACTATGGCACAGCGTTTATACGAAGCAGGTCATATTACTTATATGAGAACAGATTCGGTAAACCTTTCAGAAGATGCCAGAAAAGGAGCTAAAGAAGAAATTTTAAAAGCTTACGGAGATAAATACGCTAAATCAAGGCAATTTAAAGGAAAAACTAAAGGCGCACAGGAGGCTCACGAAGCGATTAGGCCTACAAATTTTGCCAATCATTCGGTAAGGGCAGATAGGGATGAGCAGCGCTTGTATGAGTTAATTTGGAAGCGCGCTATTGCTTCACAAATGAGTGAAGCTCAATTAGAACGTACCAATGTTAAAATTGAAGCTTCTAAACACGACAAACTCTTTACGGCTAATGGAGAGGTGTTGAAATTTGACGGATTTCTAAAGGTTTATCTAGAAAGCACCGATGATGAGGAGGCAGAAGAGCAAAATGGAATGCTGCCTGCTTTAAAAGAAAATCAGCCACTTAATAATAAGTATATTACCGCTACAGAGCGATTCACCAGGCCTCCTTATAGGTATACCGAGGCTTCTTTGGTAAAGAAACTGGAAGAATTGGGGATTGGTCGTCCTTCAACTTATGCTCCAACAATTTCTACTATTCAAAATAGAAATTATATCGAAAAAGGATCGGTAGAAGGTACAGAGCGAGAGTATGTGCAATTTGTGCTTAAAGGTGAAAATATTAAAGAAAACAAGTTAACTGAAACCGTTGGTAGTGATAAAGGCAAATTAGTGCCAACTGCTGTGGGGATGGTGGTGAACGATTTTCTTGTAAATCATTTTTCGAACATTCTTGATTATAATTTTACCGCCAAAGTTGAGCAGGGTTTTGATGATATAGCCGAAGGGAATGAAGAGTGGACCCATATGATGAAAGAATTCTATGAAGAATTCCACCCGCAGGTACTGGATGTTGCCAAAAACGCTGAAAGGGAAGTTGGTGAAAGAATTTTAGGTGAAGATCCTGAAACCGGCAAACCTGTAAGTGTTAGATTGGGTAAATTTGGACCCATGGTTCAAATTGGTTCTGTAGAAGACGATGAAAAACCAAAATTTGCCAGTCTTGGGCCAGACCAAACCTTAGATTCAATTACATATGAAGAAGCGATGGACCTTTTTCAGCTTCCAAAAGAATTAGGGGAGTATAAAGGTGAAAAAGTAGAAGTGAACAATGGTCGCTTTGGTCCTTATGTGAAATTTGGGAAAAAATATGTTTCTCTTGAAAAAGGAGAAGATCCGTTAAACGTAGATTTTGAGCGTGCAATGGAGTTAATAAAAGAGAAAGAAAAAGCAGATGCGCCAATACACCATTACGAAGATATGCCTGTGCAGAAAGGCGTGGGGCGTTTTGGCCCTTTCTTAAAATGGAATGGTATTTTTATTAACGTAAATAAAAAATACGATTTTGATAATCTTTCTGTTGAAGATATTGAAACCTTAATTGAGGATAAAAAACGCAAGGAACGCGAGAAATTAATCCATAATTGGGAAGAAGAAGGAATTAGAGTGGAAAAAGCACGTTGGGGAAGATTCAATATTATAAAAGGTAAAACCAAGATTGAACTGCCAAAAACTACCGATGCAGAAAATTTGACTTTACAGGAGGTGCAGGAAATTCTAGAAGAAAAGTCTAAGAAGAAAACCACCAAAAAGAAAGCACCTGCTAAAAAGACGGCGGCTAAAAAAACTGCTTCTAAGAAAAAAACGACTACCAAAAAGAAGAAATAATATATGGATTTAGACTTTCTGAGTCCCCTTTCTGAAGATTTGCTAAAGGAAATTGCCGGGTTTGGTGAGCATTCTTTAGGGAATTGTATAAAAAAGCATACTTTAGAAGAAGGTTTGCCAGATTTGGAAACTGTACAAGTTGCTGTTGTTGGTGTTAGGGAAAATCGCCTTGGTGATGAAATAGACTTTTTTGACTTTATAGAAGTCAGAAAAGCTTTTTATAGTTTGTATCCCGGAAACTGGGATGTTACCATTGCAGATTTAGGTGATATTGAAAAAGGCGAAACTGTAGAAGATACGTATTTTGCGTTACAGACCCTGGTAGCGCAACTGGTGAAAAAAGATGTTATTCCTATGATTTTGGGCGGAAGTCAGGATTTGGTTTACGCACAATACAGGGCATACGATACCTTAGACCAAATGGTTAATCTTGTGAATATAGATAGTCGTTTTGATTTGGGTGATGCAGAGAGCCCTATAAATAATAGGTCTTATATCAGTAAAATAGTTGTGAATCAGCCTTATAATTTGTTTAATTATTCAAATTTGGGTTATCAAACTTATTTTAATTCTCAAGATGAAATAGAGTTGATGGACCGCCTCTTTTTTGATGCGTATCGTTTAGGTGAGTTAAGTAATAACTTTAAATTGGTAGAGCCGGTAATGCGAGACGCCAATATGGTAGCTGTAGATTTGGCAGCTGTTAGTGCGGCTGCTTCGGGAGCCAGGGATATTGCTTCTCCTAACGGATTTGACGGAAAGGAAATTTGTGCGCTTGCACGCTATGCCGGCATTAGTGATAAAGTAAGTTCCTTTGGTATATACGAATACGATAATATTAAATACGGAAACCTGGGGGCCATGTTAATGGCGCAAATAATGTGGTATTTTGCTGAAGGGGTTAATTATCGTACCAATGAGAATACTATTTCGGCAAGAAAAGAGTTTATAAAGTATCAGGTTCCTATAGATGATGAAGTACTTGTTTTTTATAAAAGTCCGGTAAGCGGGCGTTGGTGGATAGAGATTCCGTTTTTGCCACACATAGATACTAAACTTAAAAGAAGTACGTTATTACCTTGCAGTGAGGAAGATTATTTGGAGGCCTGTAATCAGGTAATTCCTGAAAGATGGTACAAAGCAAAAAGGAAAAACGAAGTTTAAAATAAATTTACGCATTAATTTGATTTACTGTATTTTTAACCAAATTATTGTTTTTTAAAAAATAATTAGATAGGTTTACTGCCGTAAATTGAGATGTCTTAACCGAAGAAATACTATGAAGAAATTTATTTCGCTAATAGCTGTTCTGGCCATACTTGCAAGTTGTGGGCGTGGAGATCGTGGGCAGCTGGTTGGTGCGAAAGGGGAAAAGTGGAATCCGGAGAAGCCGCTGGGTATGACATTAATTCCCGGAGGTGCCTTTATTATGGGAAAGTCTGATGATGATATCGCAGGCCAACGAAATGCACCCCCAAAAACGGTAACAGTACGTTCTTTTTATATGGATGAAACCGAAATAACCAATGCTGAATACCGCCAGTTTGTTGATTATGTAAAAGATTCTATCGTTAGAACCGAATTGGCTATTATGGCCGAAAATATGGGAGAAACCGAAGGTTCAGGTGGAATTGGTGAATATGCCTTTTTAGATACAGATGAAGGTGATATGACACCTTATGAGGAGTATATGCTAAACACTTACGGCCAGGGCGGTCCTTCTGATACTTACGAGAATCGCCGGTTAAACAAGGATATAGATATTATTTGGGATACCGAAGATTATCCAGATGTGTATTATGCCGAGGTAATGGATATGATGTACATCCCTATGGAGGAAGTTTATAATGGGCAGCGTACCATTGATGTTGAAAAATTAAAGTTTACCTACTCCTGGATGGATGTGCAAAATGCTGCCAGGGAAAAGGGAAATAGAAGTAATTTTATAAAAAGGGAAGAGATTTCTATATATCCAGATACTACTGTTTGGATTAGAGATTTTAATTATTCTTATAATGAGCCTATGCACAACGATTATTTCTGGCATAGTGCTTTTGATGATTATCCAGTAGTTGGGGTTTCCTGGAAACAGGCAAGGGCTTTTGCGCAATGGAGAACTTTGTACCACAATTATTATAGAAGGGAAAAAGGAGAGCATAATGTACCCTCTTACCGTTTGCCAACAGAAGGAGAGTGGGAGTATGCTGCCCGTGGTGGCCTGGAAGGGGCAACTTATCCCTGGGGAGGTCCATACGCTAAAAACGATCGTGGGTGTTTTATGGCGAATTTTAAACCTCTAAGAGGAGATTATGCCGCAGATCAGGCTTTGTATACCGTAGAAGCAAAATCTTACGATCCCAACGATTATGGGCTTTATAATATGGCAGGAAATGTTGCAGAATGGGTAGATTCTTCTTACGATCCGGCTTCTTACCAATATATGTCTTCAATGAACCCTACTGTTAACAATCCTGATGATATGAGAAAAGTGGTTCGTGGAGGTTCCTGGAAGGATGTAGCTTATTTCCTTCAGGTAAGTTCAAGAGATTACGAATATGCAGATTCAGCAAGAAGCTATATTGGCTTTAGAACAGTACAGGATTACCTCGGTACTGATGTAACCTTAAATCAACCAAACAACAATTAACAACCTATTAACCAGTAGAGAATCTAAATCTATTTTATTATTATGGCAAAATCAAATTCAAGTAAAAGAATAACCAACATGGTGTACGGTTTAGGTGCATCGGTTGTAATATTGGGAGCGCTTTTTAAAATTATGCACTGGCCTTTTGCAAATCCTATGCTTATTGCAGGTCTTGTAGTTGAAGCCTTTGTATTTGCTTATTCTGCTTTTGAACCAACCGATGATGATCTTGATTGGTCTCTTGTATACCCGGAACTAGCCGGTGGTCAGGGAACTCGTAAAACTGCCACTGTAATTGAAGACGACAAAGAAACACAAGGGCAACTTTCTAAGAAATTAGACGAAATGCTTAAGGAAGCTAAGATAGATGCAAACTTAATGCATAGCCTTGGAGATAGTATTCGTAATTTTGAAGGAGCAGCAAAGGGGATTGCTCCAACTGTAGATGCTATGGCTTCACAAAAGAAATATAGTGAAGAGCTTACCACTGCTGCAACTCAAATGGAAACATTAAACAATATTTATAAGGCTCAGGTAGAATCGGCCTCCCGTCAGGCAGAGATCAATCAGGAAGTTGCTGAGAATGCCGGTAAATTGAACCAGGAAATGGGATCACTTGCCGCTAACCTTTCCTCGTTAAACGGAGTTTATGGAGGTATGCTTACTGCAATGAACGGTACCCGTAGTATGTCTAATTAGTGATTGCATTACATTCCCTGAAATCTAAATTATTAATGAACCAAACTAATTAGCACATGGCGTCTGGAAAACAATCACCAAGACAGAAGATGATTAACCTGATGTATTTGGTATTCATCGCGATGATGGCACTAAATATGTCTAAGGAAGTATTAACAGCCTTTGGTCAAATGAACGAGGACCTTGAGGAGTCTAATACTACCACATCACAACGTAATGAGATGGCAATGGCAGGTTTAGCCACTAAAGCCGAAGAACAACCTGCAAAATATGAGGAGTTAAAGGCAAAAGCAGAACAAATTAGTAGCCTTTCCGATAATTTATATAATACAATAGGTAGCCTTAAGGAGGAATTATTATCTGATTTTGAAGCTGAAGAAAAGACCAACTACGAATCTATGGATCGCTCTGATAAGTTAGATAACCTATTTTTCGCAAGCGGAAGAGTAACTCCTAGAGGAGAAGAATTTGTGGCGGCAATAGATAGCTATAGAAATGAAGTGCTTGCTGTTTTGGGAGACGGTTATCCACAAATTAAGAGCAAAATAGCAAAAGAATTTTCTACTGAAGAAGTAACCGATAATGAAAATGTAACCAAGTCCTGGTTGATGTACAACTATCAGGGATTTCCGTTAATTGCTTCGCTTACAAAATTAACGCAAATCCAGTCTGATATTAGAACAACAGAGAATAATATTTTGTCTGCTATGCTTGAAGGGCAACTACAAAACGAAGTTGCTATGAAAAATTATAGCACATTGTTAGAAGCTTCAAAATCAGCTTTCTATCAAGGGGAGAAATTTAATGGTGCTATTGTTTTGGGAAGGACTGATGCTACCACGAAACCAAATAAGGTAGAATTAAGTCTTGATGGAAGACCGCTTAGCGAGTCAGAATATTCTATAGAAGGAGGTAAAGTACTATTAAATGTTCCTGCTGGGAATGCTGGTCAACATTCAATCAAAGGTAAACTTGTCTTTATGCAAGATGGGGAGCCTGTTGATGTTCCAGTAGATCAGGAGTTCTCAGTAATTCCTAAACCAAATGCTGCTACTATTTCAGCAGATAAAATGAATGTGCTATATCGTGGAGTTCAAAACCCGTTAACTATATCTATGGCTGGTGTTCCAGATAATAATGTTAAGGCTTCTGCTCCTGGACTTTCTAGGAAATCCGGTAGTAGTTATGTTATGAATGTAACAAATTTGCAAGCTAGGGAAGTAAAGATTAATGTTACTGGAACTATAGATGGACAGAGTTACCCTTCTAGTTCAACCTTTAGGATTAAAGATATTCCAACTCCGGTTGGAACGGTTAGGGGAGAAGATGGTACGGTTAAAATGCAGCGTAATAGCTTAGAGATCTCTACTATTAGTGCAGATTTGCCAGACTTTGATTTTAATCTTAACTTAAATGTTTCAGGATTTAGTTTTAAAGTGCCTGGACAGCCTACCATCCGAGTTAATGGTAGTAAGTTAGATAACAATGCAAAAGCGGCCTTGAGAAGAGCAGGAAGAGGTGAGACTGTACAAATTTTTGATATTCAGGCCAGTATTGCCGGAAACTCTAGTTACAAGTTAAAAAAGGTAGCTCCTGTAATTGTTGAGTTGACAAACTAATAAAATTTAGAAGATGAGTTGGAGAGGATTTTTATTAAATACTTTGATGTTGGTTCTTACCGTAACATCTTATGGACAGGCTAATATCTTAAATGCCAATAGTCCGGAAGATATAGGGAAAAGAACTGAAGCTCAAATTCAAAGCGACTTAAATGATAAGCCGTTAGAGTATGGGTATGTTGAAGAACGAGATGTGTTGTGGTCTAAAATTGTATGGGAGAAGATAGATCTGGACGAAAGGGTTAACTTTCCACTATATTATCCAATAGATACTAATAACATTGGAAACAATCGTCGTGCTCTTTATGATGTTCTGATTGCTGCTATTAAAGACGGAAAGATTAAGAATATTTATGCCGATTCTTATTTTAATGAAAAGCGTACTTTAAAAGATATCCAGGCAACGATTTCTAAAGTAGATACAACAGATCTGGGTATTGAGCAATATAATGCAGGAGAGCAGGTAGATGCGCAATTTATAGATCGTAGGGATCTTGGTGCAGCTGATATAGCCGAATATCATATTCGCGGTATGTGGTATTTTGATAAGCGCCAGGCAGAGATGAAATACCGTCTCCTTGGTATTGCACCGGTTGCTCCAGATGTTAATTTTATAGACTCAGGTCAAACAGATCTTGTTGAACTGTTCTGGATTTGGTTCCCCGATGCCAGAGAAGTTTTGCATGATAATAAAGCCTTTACCGGCAATAACTCAGGCCAGTCTGTCACTTTCGATCATTTGCTTAATTCCAGGAGGTTTTCTTCAGTAATATACAAAGAAGAAAATGTTTATGGAGATCGCGAAGTAGATGAATATATTGTGGATAATGCCTTTATGGAACTTCTGGAAGCCCAACGTATAAAAGAACAAATACGAAACTTCGAGTTAGATATGTGGAATTACTAATGCTGTAAAAACCATAATAAAATATAAAGCGTTCCCCCGGGAGCGCTTTTTTTATGCCTACCTAAAGGTGAATTTTAAATTGGTTTAATGAGCGGATTTTTTAATAGTAAACATTTATATTTTAATAAATGCCTCCTTTGATTTTTATGGCTGGTTTTTAATGGGAATGCTGCAAGGACACAATTTGCTTTAATTTTTTATTTTTGAAATATGTTAGATTATATAGTAGTTGGATTAGGTTTAAGTGGGTTGGCTATAAGTCGTAACCTGGAAAAAAGGAATAAGCAGTTTGTGGTTTTTGAGGACAGTTCACAAAGGTCTTCCCTGGTGGCCGGCGGATTGTTTAATCCGGTAATTCTAAAGCGCTTTACACTGGCCTGGAATGCCCATGAGCATATGAAAACCGCAATTCCTTTTTATAAAGAAATGGAGGAGCATTTACAGGCAAAAATTGTTTACCCCATAGAAATCTATAGGAAATTTTATTCGGCTGAAGAACAAAATAACTGGTTTGCAGCAGCAGATAAACCGTTGCTTTCTGAATTTTTAGACACTAATTTAGTTAAGAAAATTAATGCATGTATTCCTTCTGAGTTTTCATTTGGCAGGGTACGGCAAACCGGAATTGTGGATACCGATGTTTTACTAAATGAATATCGGAACTATTTAAATAAAAAAGGCAAAATTAAGTTTGAAAGATTCGAATACAATAAGCTTCAGATTAAACCCGATTCAGTGGAATACAATGGTATTTCAGCTAAACAAATTATTTTTTGTGAAGGTTTTGGAATGCAGCAAAATCCATTCTTTAACTACCTTCCGCTTCGCGGAAATAAAGGTGAATATCTCACAATTTATTCAGAAGAATTGCAGCTACAGGAAGCGGTGAAATCTTCGGTTTTTATTATTCCCCTGGGCAATAATTTATATAAAGTGGGCGCAACCTATAATAGTAAAGATAAAGATCCGCGGCCAAGCAAAGAAGCAAGGAATGAGTTGGAAGAGAAGCTTTTAAAACTCATTAGCTGTAAATATGAGGTATTGGATCAGTCTGCGGGGATTAGGCCTGCCAGTAATGATAGAAAGCCAATTGTAGGACGGCATCCAAAGCATCAAAACCTTTATTGTTGTAATGGTTTTGGGAGTAGGGGAATCCTGATTTCTCCTATGGTCTCAGCCCAATTAATTGAATTGATTGAAGATCAAATTCCACTTCCGGCCGAAATAGATTTACACCGATTTAATAAAAAGCATTTTCCTGCTTAATTTTTGCCAGCATTTGGTTTGTAGTGTAAAAAGAAATTAATCCAGATATTTCGGGATAATCTTATAATTACAGGCATAAAAACCACCAGGGTTCCTATAATTGCCCAAAAGGAGGTCATTAAATCACTACCCACAAAAAGATAAGTGATTATAAAGGCCGCGACTGCAAATGCAATTCCCACCGCATAACTTACATACATAGCTCCAAAAAAGAAAGAGGGCTCAATTTTATATTTAGTACCACAGTTAGAGCAATGTTCGTGCATTTCAAAAACACGGTGTATTTTATAGGGATTGCTTTCTTTGTACATGCTTTCTGCATGGCAAACCGGACAGGTGCCGGTAAAAATACTGTAAAGTTTACTTCCTTCTAAAAATTTCATAATTGGTATTCAGGGAGTTATATGTATTTATGACTGTGTAGATTGGGCGTGAACATATTTTTTTCACATTGTAAATTTAGGCATATTTGCAAAAATAAAATATACAAATGCTTAATATTCATAACCTCTCTGTTTCTTTTGGCGGAGAATACCTTTTTGAAGAGTTAACCTTTAGGCTTGGTGCCGGAGATCGCGTGGGACTAATTGGAAAGAACGGAGCCGGAAAATCTACTATGCTTAAAATTCTTGCCGGTGAGCAGGAATATGACGAAGGCCAAATAGCAAGAGATAAAGAGTTAAATATAGGTTTCTTAAAGCAGGATATTGATTTTGAACAAGGGCGAACTGTGTTGCAGGAAACTCAACAAGCCTTTGAGGAAATAAAGAAACTCGAAAAGCAAATAGATGATATTAACCATCAATTAGCGACAAGAACCGATTATGAAAGTGATTCTTATACACAACTTATTCAGGATCTTAGTGAGATAACCCATACCTACGAAATTATTGGAGGTTATAATTATGAAGGTGATACCGAAAAGGTGTTACTGGGACTCGGTTTTCAGCGGGAACAGTTTGATAAATTAACCGAGACTTTTTCTGGAGGTTGGCGAATGCGTATTGAGCTGGCCAAGCTGTTGTTGCAAAATAACGATATTTTGCTACTGGATGAGCCTACCAACCACCTGGATATTGAAAGTATAATTTGGTTAGAGAATTTTCTTAATAATTATTCTGGTTGTGTGGTTATTGTCTCTCACGATAAAATGTTCCTGGATAATGTAACCAATAGGACCATAGAAATTTCATTAGGCCAAATTTACGATTTCAATAAACCCTATTCAAAATACCTGGTTCTTAGAAAAGAGTTAAGAGAACAACAATTGGCTGCACAAAAGAACCAACAAAAGGAGATTGAAACTACCGAAAAACTTATTGAGAAATTTCGTGCTAAGGCTTCAAAAGCTTCCATGGCACAATCGCTTATTAAAAAATTGGATAAGATAAACCGTATAGAAGTAGATGAAGATGATAATGCGGTGATGAATGTAAGCTTCCCGCTTTCTATACAACCCGGAAAAGTGGTGATAGAAGCCGAAAATATAGCAAAAGCTTATGGTAATAATCAGGTGTTAAACGGTATTGACCTTTTAATAGAACGTGGAAGTAAAATAGCTTTTGTTGGGCAAAACGGGCAGGGTAAAACTACCCTTGCCAAGATTATAATTAATGAAATTTCTTATGAAGGACATCTTAAACTAGGACATAATGTACAGTTAGGTTATTTTGCTCAAAACCAGGCAGATTACCTGGAGGGTGAAAAAACCGTAC
This sequence comes from Salegentibacter sp. BLCTC, assembly GCF_015143665.1. Classification (NCBI taxonomy): domain Bacteria; kingdom Pseudomonadati; phylum Bacteroidota; class Flavobacteriia; order Flavobacteriales; family Flavobacteriaceae; genus Salegentibacter; species Salegentibacter sp. BLCTC. The sequence goes on from NZ_WYEW01000003.1 coordinate 282,215, forward strand.
ATGATATTATGATTGATGCCGCCAACGAAAAGAACCGAAGCAAAGTTCGGGATATGTTGGGGTCTTTCCTTTTTAGGGGAGATGAAGTAGATAAAAAGGTAAAAGTGCTTTCTGGTGGTGAAAGAAACAGGTTGGCCCTTTGTAAACTTATGCTACAGCCTTTTAATGTGCTTATTATGGATGAGCCTACCAATCACCTGGATATAAAATCTAAAAACGTTTTAAAAGAAGCTTTAAACAGGTTTGAAGGAACCTTAATAATTGTTTCGCACGATAGGGATTTCCTTCAGGGCTTAACCAATAAGGTTTATGAGTTTAAAGACTCTAAGATCAAGGAGTATTTAGGAGATATTAATTTCTTTTTAGACCAACGTAAGCTGGAAGATATGCGAAGTGTTGAGAAGAAGGAGAAGGTTGCAAAAGTGCAAAAAGAAATAGCCGCCACTAACAACAAAAAGGCCTACAAGGATCAAAAGAAGATAAAATCCCTGAAAAATAAACTAAGTAACACCGAGTCTAAAATAACGAAGCTGGAGAAGGATCTTGAAGCACGGGATATGGAATTGGCTACAAGTTACGAAGAGGTTATGGCCCGTCCCGGGTATTTAGATAAGTATAAAAGCAAGAAAAAAGAATTAAACTCTTTAATGCAGGAATGGGAAGAAATTCAGGAGCTTCTTGATGATTTGGAATAGTTTTTTGTAAAATTTCAATTCTAAAATTAAACCAAATGGAAAGAATGCGGTCTTACAAACATGGATAAACGCAAAATCATTCTTTCTTTTATTGGAGTATTACTTATTGTTTTAGCAGTTTTTGGGGCAAAAGCAATTATTGACAGTAATGTGAAAAAAGTGCCGGAAAGCACTAAAGTTATAAAAAATGTATTCGTAGAAACTGTAGAAAACCGTAAGGTACCTATTGTGGTTCCTGCTAATGGAAATGTAACAGCACTTAAAAAACTGGAGCTTTTTTCGGAAGTACAGGGCATATTTCAGCGTAGCAGTAAAGATTTTAGGCCGGGGCAGTTTTATAGCCGGGGGCAGGTTCTTTTAAGTATAAATTCAGAAGAATATGCTGCCAGTGTGCGTTCAGCTAAAAGTGAATTATTTAATAATATCACTTCTATCATGCCAGACCTTCGGTTAGATTACCCGGAATCTTTCCCAAAGTGGCAGGAATATCTTACTAATTTTGATATCAATAATTCTATAAAACCATTGCCAGAGCCAGATTCAGATAAAGAGCGGTACTTCGTTACCGGTCGGGGAATCGAATCAGCTTATTATAATATAAAAAACCTGGAAGAACGCCTTAGAAAGTTTACCATAAGAGCACCATTTGATGGTGTCTTAACCGAAGCTGCCGTAAATCCCGGTACTTTGGTAAGACCTGGCCAAAAATTGGGGGAATTTATAGACCCATCGGTGTACGAACTGGAAGTAGCCGTGGCAAAAAGGTTTTCAGATCTTTTGAAAACGGGGGAAGATGTAAAACTACAGGACCTTGAAGGTAATCAAACTTTTAAAGGTACGGTAAGTCGAATTAACGCCAGGGTAGATAGGGCCTCACAAACCATACAGGTTTTTATAAGAATTGAAGAGCCCGGGATTAGGGAAGGAATGTACCTGGAGGCACAATTAGACGCGCGGGACGAAGAAAATGCCATAGAAATCCCCAGGGAATTGTTAATAGATCGTACCAAAGTTTATTTGGTACAGGATAGCGCTTTGGTTTTAAAGGAAATTAACCCGGTTTATTTTTCGAGTAATAAAGTGGTGGTAAAAGGCCTGGAAGATGGTGAGACTTTGGTTTCTGCTCCGGTTCCTGGAGCATACCCGGGAATGGAAGTGCAAATTCAGGAGAAAATAGACACTGCTAAAGCTACAGAACTTTGAGAAAGTTAATCAGTTATTTTATAAAATACGAGGTAGCCGTAAATATACTCATCCTTGCATTTGTAATTTTTGGTATTGTTGGAGTGGCCAGTTTAAACTCTTCTTTCTTTCCGCTGGAGGACTCCCGAATTATAAATATCAATGTAAACTACCCCGGTTCGGCACCCGAGGAAATTGAGGAAGGTATTATTCTAAAAATAGAAGATAACCTAAAGGGCCTTGTAGGTATAGATAGGGTAACATCTACAGCACGCGAAAGTGGTGGTTCTATTACCGTAGAGATTGAGCAAGACGAGAATATAGATGTTATGCTTACCGAAGTTAAGAACGCGGTAGATAGGGTGCCTAGCTTTCCCGGGGGAATGGAGCCACTTGTGGTTTCAAAACAGGAAAGGGTTAGGCCTTCTATTAGTTTTGCCATAAGCGGTGAAGATGTGCCGTTGGTAACTTTGAAACGTATTAGTGAGCAAATTGAGAATGATTTACGACAACTAGACGGTGTTTCGCAAATAGAAATTTCGGGCTTCCCAGAAGAAGAAATTGAAATAGCCGTTAGCCAGGACGATCTTTTGGCTTATAATTTAACTTTTGAAGAAGTTGCAAGAACCGTTGGAGCTTCAAATATTTTAAGTACCGGGGGAACTATTAAAACCGAAGCCGAAGATTATCTAATAAGGGCAAATAGCAGAAGTTACTATGCAGATGCTTTAAACGATCTGGTAATTAGGTCTTCAGTCACCGGGCAAACTACACGCTTAAGTGATGTAGCTGAAGTTCGGGATCAGTTTGGCGAAACCTCCAATTCTTCTTATTTTAATGGGAATATCGCCGTAAATGTAGCTATAAGCAATACAAATAACGAAGATCTTTTATCTGCGGCAAAAAAGGTAAAAGCCTATATAAAAGACTATAACGCAAAAGCCAGTAAGATTAAACTGGATGTTGTTTCAGACTCGTCTATCACCTTAAGTCAAAGAACTCAATTATTACTTGAGAATGGCGCGGTAGGAATATTACTTGTTCTATTATTTTTATCCATCTTTTTAAATATAAGACTGGCATTTTGGGTAGCCTTTGGCCTGCCTATAGCCTTTCTGGGAATGTTTATTTTTGCCGGGCAATTTGGCGTAACCATTAATGTGCTCTCCTTATTCGGGATGATTATTGTAATTGGTATCCTGGTAGATGACGGTATTGTTATTGGTGAAAACATCTATCAGCATTACGAGATGGGGAAATCTCCCATTCAGGCGGCCTTAGATGGAACTATGGAGGTTATTCCGCCCATTATTTCCGCTATTCTAACTACGGTTTTGGCGTTTTCTACTTTTTTATTTCTAGATAGTAGAATAGGGGAGTTTTTCGGAGAAGTGTCTACGGTGGTTATATTAACTTTGATAGTTTCCCTTGTAGAGGCGCTTATAATTTTGCCTGCACATATTGCTCATTCCAAAGCTTTGCAGGCAAGAAAACCAGAAGAAGATAAAAAGAAAAAGGGGCTTGCAAAACTCTTTATTAAGATGCGCGTTGTAAATCGCGTAGGAGATAATGCTATGAGCTATCTAAGGGATAAATTTTATAGCCCAATATTAAAATTTGTGCTCAGGCAACAAATATTAGCCTTAGGAATTTTAGTGGCGATCCTAATTTTTACTATTGGAGCTATTGGCGGAAACTGGATTAGGGTTACTTTGTTTCCCAGTATTGCCAGTGACCGTGTGAGTATAAGCCTTCTAATGGCCGAGGGTGTTAATCCTGAAAAAACAGATTCTATTATCTCTATGGTTGAAGCAGCAGCCTGGCGGGTTAATGAAGATTTTAGTAAGCGTCAAAGTGGGGATAAGGACGTAGTAGAGAATATTATAAAACGAGTTGGTCCCGGGAATAATAAAGCTTCTTTGCAAGTAAATTTACTTCCAGGTGAAGAAAGGGATTTTGGATCTCCCGAGATAACCAATGCTATAAGGGATGAAGTTGGGCCTGTATATGGGGTAGAAAACCTTACTTTTGGTTCGGGTGGTAATTTTGGAGGTTCACCAGTTTCGGTGTCGTTATTGGGGAACAACCTCCAGGAATTGGAAGCTGCAAAAGAAGAGTTGAAGGAGAATTTTGAGAACAACCCGCTCTTAAAAGATGTTACAGATAATGATCCGCAGGGAATAAAGGAAATTAATGTTGAGCTTAAGGAAAGCGCCTATGCGTTAGGATTAGATCTTAATGAAGTTATGCGCCAGATACGAAACGGTTTTTTTGGAACCCCGGTACAGCGTTTTCAAAGAGGTCAGGACGAGATAAGGGTTTGGGTGCGTTACGACCTTAAAAATCGTTCCTCTATTAACGATTTAGACGATATGCGCTTAACAACCCCGGGAGGAGATCGTGTGCCATTTGAAGAAATAGCCAGTTATAAGATTATTCGTGGTACTGAATCTATAAGCCATTTAAACGGACTTAGGGAAATTAGGGTGAGTGCAGATATGGAAGATCCTAATGGAAGCTCAACGGAAATACTTGCAGATATTAGAAGCAATGTGATGCCAGAACTTTTGGCAAAATACCCCAGCCTTTCTGTTTCTTATGAAGGGCAAAACAGGGAGGCGAATAAATTAACCAGTTCAGCAAAAGGAGTTTTGCCGGTAGTGTTATTTCTTATTTATGCAGTAATCGCCTTTACTTTTAGAAGTTACAGTCAGCCATTACTGTTAATGATTATGATTCCTTTTAGCATTATTGGAGTAGCCTGGGGACATTGGATTCATAATTTTCCGGTAAATGTACTTTCAGCTTTAGGAATTATTGCCTTAGTTGGAATTATGGTTAATGATGGCCTGGTGCTTATTAGTAAATTCAACGTGAACTTGCGAAATGGGATGAAGTTTGAGAATGCATTGTATGAAGCCGGTCGTGCCAGGTTTAGAGCTATTTTTCTTACCTCACTTACCACCATAGCAGGAATGGCGCCATTGCTTTTAGAGAAAAGCAGGCAGGCTCAGTTTTTAAAACCCATGGCAATCTCTATTTCTTACGGAATTGCCATCGCTACTGTTTTAACATTGCTCCTGCTGCCATTACTTTTATCTATCAGCAATAATATTAAAGTAGGCGGAAAATGGCTTGCCACGGGAAATAAGGTAAGCAATGAAGAAGTAGAAAGAGCAATAAAAGAACAAAAAGAAGAGAAAGCCCATGGAGAGGTCAGTTAAGCTAACTTTTGCAATCCTATTTTTTTTTATAGGGAATCTCCTGGCTCAGGAGAAAGAAGTTATTACAAAAGAAAAGGCGATTTCACTTGCGCTAGAATTTAATTATGGAATTAAAATTGCCGAAAATGAGGTTGAAATTGCTGGAAATAATAAGGGGATTTTAAATTCAGGTTATTTGCCCACACTTACGGGTAGGGCAGGAGCAGGATACGATTTAAACGATAGGTTAACCGAACCCGAAGATGGAGAACCGTTACAGCAAGATGGGATAGAAAACAATTCTTATAACGCCTCTGTGAATTTAAATTATACCCTTTTTGATGGCCTGGGCAGGTTGTATAATTATAAAAGTTTAAAAGAGGAATATCAGCTTTCAAAATTACAGGCCCGGGAAACTATAGAAAATACCATGTTACAATTATTAGCTGTGTATTATGAAATCGCACGGCTTACTGAAAATGTAGCAGTTTTAAAAGATGTTTTGGAAACTTCAAAAGATCGAGTAACCAGGGCGCAGTATCAATTTGATTTTGGACAAAGTAACAATCTTGCGGTCCTTAATGCCAGGGTAGATGTTAATAACGATAGTGTAAACCTTCTACAGACACAGCAACAGCTTAGTAATACAAAAAGAGATTTAAACGTATTATTAGACCGCCAAATGACACATAAAGATTTTAGTGTGGATACTACGGTAAGCTTTATCCCAAAATTACAGCTGGATAGCTATGTTGCAGATGCCGAAGTTAATAATGTGTCTTTACTACAGTTAGATAAAAGTTTGGAAATTACAGCCTATGATATTAAAATAAGTAAATCGGGATACCTGCCTACCATAGACCTAAGCGGTTCTTATGGCTGGAATTACAACCGAAGTGCAGCAACGGCATTTTTTCCGGGTAGTAGGCAAACTACCGACGGGATTTCGGGTGGAGTTAGTTTAAATTGGAATCTATTTGATGGGGGGGCTACAAGCCTGCGCGTACAGAATGCTAAAATAAATCATGAAAACCAGCAATTACAAAAAAAGCAACTCTCGCTGGGAATTAGAAGAGACATTGCCAATGCCCTTGGTAATTATGAAAACCGATTATATATTTATAAGGTCCAGAAAGAAAATGTAAGGACCAATGAAGATAATTTTGAACGATCCCGGGAACAATTTAAACTTGGAAGAATTACTTCTATTGAGTTTAGGCAGGCCCAGGTTAACCTATTAGATGCCAGGACAAGTCTAAGCCTTGCAAAATACGATGCCAAGCTTGCCGAGTTAAGCTTGTTACAGCTTACCGGTCAATTGTTGAATGTTGAATTGTAATATATGTTTGAGCACTTTTTTCAATGCCCATATTGCTGGGAAGAAATATCGGTTTTGCTAGATCCTTCGGTGAGACAACAAATTTATATTGAAGACTGTGAGAATTGCTGTAATCCCATTGAGTTTGTGGTTTCATTTCATGAAAATGAGTTGCAGGCTTTTGAGGCCAATAGCATAGAGCAATAATTATTTCTTTAGTTTTTAATTCTTTTATATTAAAAGACTAGGCTAGTTGTTTGATATTCAGGTATGCATTATTTTTCCTGATTTTTTCTTTAATTTTTATTGAAAAAGCTTTGCTGAAACTTAAAAAACGTCTTATATTTGCAGTCGATATCGCGGGATAGAGCAGTAGGTAGCTCGTCGGGCTCATAACCCGAAGGTCACTGGTTCGAGTCCAGTTCCCGCTACTAAATCCACGAAACCCTCAGTAAACACTGGGGGTTTCGTCGTTTTAAGTAAAAAAGTGTCACGAATTTGGCACAAGCTCAAGCAAGTGTTTTAACTTAGGGTTCTGAATTTCAGTGGGTAGTGGGTTGCTTGTTGAGTTTAGTTAAATGTATTAGTCAACTGGATTTAATGGAGACTGAGTACAGAGGGGATAATCTGTGCCAACTTCTTAAGGAAACCTTTTATCTTGTGAAGATATTTATAGAAATACCGAAAACTAACCGATTATAGATGAGAAATAATATTGAAAAATCTTTAATTCTAAATCGAAAGATTGTACTAGAATTAAGGTTTAAACCTGTGGCTAAATTTTTAGATGTTAAGGGATCTATTTTAGACGAATTATTTGAGCAAAATATTATTAAAGGTGGTCAGTGGACCATAGGTGATTCTGGTTTTAAAATTGCAGATCATACCGAGGAGACTTTAGTAAGAAATCTATTGGTTATGGAAGTTAATAGGTTTGCTTTGATATCTTCTAACATTCAATCAGTCGAAAGTTTCATTAGTGATGTTTTTAAATCATATGAAATTATTAAAACTCACCTTGGAAATATTACCCTTAACCGTATAGGTTGTAGAATTCAAGGTACCTATAAAACTAAATCCAGAAAGTTTAATCAAATTCTAAAGAAGTTTGAGGAGGAATTCCCATCAACGATTTTTTTAAAGGACTTCCCAACTACCGATTTAAGACTCCAAATTGTTTATCAGAATGGGACCTACCATGTAGGACCTATTCAGGAAAATGATAATTTTTTAAATAAGGAATTTAGGCATCCAGAACGGAATAATGATCCAGGTATAGCTATTGATACTGATAATTATTTATTACGGACTGATAATCAAGAAATAAATAGTAAAAGTAAAATTAAAGATGTTATTACAGCATCTTTAGCTGTTGAGAAGTCCCTTGTTGAGAAACTTAAAGACTTTTAGGAATGGCTAAAAAGAAGAAACATAAAAAGCAGAATTCTTCTCCGGGTAGGGATGAATATGATTTGAAAAAAAGCTTAGGTAAATTAAATCAAAGAAAATCATATCAAAGTTCAGCAACCTCCTCTGGATTTCATTCTGATCAGCACCGACCTCTAAATAATGTTGATTTAAGTCAAAATGAAACTGGCGGAACAAATAGTCTAATATTACAATTGAATGATAGTTTTAATCTCAGATATGATAGTTTGACTGAAAATATCAGGAATGTAAACGATAAAATTTCTGACTCCAGTGATACTCTGAGAAAGGAACTTGAGCCAAAAATTGAATCAAAATTAGATATACAATGGTTTGTTTGGACAGTTGTAGGGTTGGTTGTAATTACAGGAGTAATCTATGCGCTTTCATATAATGATATTCAAAACGCAGCCAAAGAAAATTCTAGTAGTATCAAAATGATTTTAAGTGATTCAAAAAACTCTAAAAGCGATATTAATGAAATTAAAAGCGAGTTAAAGGATGTTGAAGATAAACAAGAAGAGCTTAAATATGAACTTTTAAAACTCCAACAAAAAAGATAAATTTTAAAAAAAAGAGCTTATTCGATGTAACATAAAATCCGTGAATCATAGGCGTATTAGGAGTTTTCAGCTGATGTGCCGTCACGGAATTGTCACATATCAAGCAAATTTGTATTTTTAATTAATTAATAATCAGGGCTGTAAAAAATTAAATTGGACCAAATAGACTCCAGTTCCCGCTACTAGCAAAGACAAGGCTTCACAGAAATGTGAAGCTTTTTTTTATTTCATATAGTACAGAATAAGTACAGAATAACGGATCAAGGGATCAAAGAGGCGTAGGATAGGAAACCCCGCTTGCTTTGAAACCTGATTCAATGTTGGTCCAGTTTCGATAAATAATAAAGCCCTTCCAAATAATGAAAGGGCTTTTTAAAGGAAAGTTTTAGTTTCGATTATTTTTTAAGGTAATGTGTTTCAGAAAGAGCGTTTAAATTCTGTGCTGCCTGTTCTGCGGTAATATCGCGCTGTGGGCCTGCAAACATTTCGTAGCCTACCATAAATTTTTTAATTGTAGCCGATCTTAGAAGCGGTGGATAAAAACTCATGTGAAAATGCCATTCAGGATAATCTTCTCCGTTGGTAGGAATTTGATGAATTCCCGAAGAATACGGAAAAGAGGTCTCAAAAAGATTGTCGTATTTTGTAGTGAGTATCTTAATAATTTCGGCAAAAGCTTTTTCTTCTTCTTTATTTAGCTGCCCAATATGCTGATAATGCTTTTTGGGAATAATCATGGCTTCGTATGGCCAAACTGCCCAATAAGGAATCAGGGCAACAAAATGCTCGTTTTTAGTTAAAATACGCTCATTTAATTCTAACTCTTGTTTTAAATAATCGCCTAGTAAACTGCTTTTATTTTCGTTCCAATAATTTTTAAAATGCCTGGATTTTTTTAAGATTTCTGTTGGAATAGATTTTTGTGACCAAATTTGCCCATGTGGATGTGGGTTACTACACCCCATCATGGCTCCCTTGTTTTCAAAAATCTGAACATAGTTTATAGCGTCTTTACTGCCCAGTTCCTGGTACTCCTTTTTCCAAAGTTTTACGACTTCGGTAATATCATCTACTTCCATTAAAGGAAGGGTAAGGGAGTGATCTGGAGAAAAACAAACCACTTTACATATTCCTGTTTCGGCCTCGGCTTTTAAAAGTCCGTTATCAAAGTCTTTTATGGGAGCTTCGGTTAATAGGGCAGGAAAATCATTTTCAAAGGCGTAAGTTCCCGTGTAGTTAGGATTTGTTTCTCCACCTGCTCTTGAGTTTCCGGGGCATAGATAACACTTGGGATCATAGGTTTCCCGTTTCTCATTATTGTTTTTTTCAGTTTTTCCCTGCCAGGGTCTTTTGGTGCGATGTGGTGAAACTAAAATCCATTCTCCGGTTAAAATATTATAACGTCTGTGTGGATGTTTGTTTATTTCGGTACTCATCTTGCTTCTTTTAAACTTTAGTAATTTGAGTTCCGGCATCTGGAACTACTGTTATTGCTGTTGGCGTAATATTAAACTTTGCCTTATATACTTTTTCTACCTCTTCAATATAAGCCTTAATCTTATCTGCTTCAATCAAGTTAATTGTGCATCCGCCAAAACCTCCACCCATCATTCGGGAGCCGTAAATAAAGTCTTTATCTTCAGAAAAATCGACCAGAAAATCCAGTTCAGGGCAGCTTACTTCGTATTGATGTTGTAAACCTCTGTGGGAGGCATACATTAATTGGCCAACTGATTTTAGGTTAGCGTCTTGTAATGCTTTTTCTGTTTGGCGCACACGTTCGTTTTCCTCTAATACATATTGGCAACGTTTAAAGTTTGTGGCGTCAATTTGATCTCTAAATTCTTCTAAGATTTCAAAAGAAACCTGTCTTAGTGATTGTACCTCTGTATATTTTTGCTGAATCATGGCTACGACATCTTCACATTCCTTTCTGCGTGTATTATATTCACTGTCGGCCAGGTTATGAGAAACATTGGTGTTTACGAGTAGTAGTTTACAATTTTGAATTTTAGCCGGTATAAATTTGGGTTCTAATGTCTCGCAATCAAGCTTTATAAAATGATCTTTTTTGCTCATTACTGAGGCAAATTGGTCCATAATTCCGCAATTACTTCCCACAAAGTTATTTTCTGCTCGTTGTGAAAGTTTAACGATATCCATAGGGGTTAGTTCTAAATTGAATAAGGAATTTAAACCTCCCGCAAAACCGCATTCTAACGCCGCCGAAGAGCTAATTCCGGCTCCTATGGGTAATTCACTTCTCATAATACAATCGAAACCCTCTAGCTGCTTGTTTAATTTCTGGATTTCATCTATAACGCCCAGTAAATAGTTCTCCCAGGAATTGCTGCTTTTTGTGATTTCCTGAAGCTTAAATTCTGTATAAGCATCAAAGGTTTCACTGTAAATGCGTGCTAGATTGTAGTTGTTTTTTCTAAATTGGAAATAAATTTTTTTGTCTATAGCCGCAGGCATTACAAACCCCTGATTGTAATCGGTATGCTCGCCAATTAAATTAATTCTTCCGGGGGAAGCCACCTTTACTTCAGCTTTAAAATCTTTAAATTCTTCCGGGATGTTCTTGTTTAGATCTGTTGGTTTCAAATTGCAGTTGGTTTTAAGAGAGTTTCAAAGATAATAAACGTATTTTTTACATTAATTGTTTTGTTTTAAAATCTTTCAATTTTTTTGTTCTTTCGAAAGCTTAAATAAAGATTCTTGCACATCAAAGAATCAAAGAGTTTACAACTAAAATTTTTAAAGTAGTATTAACTCTTTCTCTTGGTTTGTAAGAGTAAATATGTGGGAAAGTCCTTTCGAGCTAAAAAAATATTATCTTGAATTCGTTTTAAAAGAAATATGCAACAAATCGCCAATATTTTTATGCCGCTGGCTATGGGCCTTATCATGTTTGGGATAGGCCTGGAGTTGAATTTTAAGAATTTTAGGAGGGTTTTTGCTTATCCACGAGCCATAATTACCGGGCTGGCTATTCAAATTCTTTTGTTGCCTGTTATCGCATTTCTTTTAATTTATTTTTGGCCAATAGAGCCTGTGTATAAAATTGGAATAATGTTGCTCGCCGCCTGTCCCGGGGGAACAGCTTCAAATTTAGTGACCAAAGTACTTAAGGGAAGGGTGGCGTTATCTGTGTCTTTAACAGCGTTTAATAGCTTTATTATTCTATTCACGGTTCCTTTGGTGGTTCAGTTGAGTTTTTTGATTTTTGAAAATGATGCGCTTTCCTTTAGCTTGAGCTTTGGAGATACGATGAGTGATATTTTATTCACTGTGATTTTGCCCGTAATTTTAGGGATACTTTTAAATGAATTCTTTGGGCATAAGTTTGGTGGTAAACTTCATAAGGCTCTACAATATATCTTACCTGGTATTATGTTGCTGGCTTTTCTGGTAGTGATCTTTTTTGATGAATCGCAACAGAATGTTGAATATTTAAAGCATCTAAATCTTCTTATTCCGCTCATAATTTTAAATTTTACAACGATAATTATCGGTTATCTGGTTAGTGTGTGGTTTAAACTGAAACATAGCTCGGCCTATACAATAGCTATAGAAATGGGGCTACAGAATAGTGTGCTTGCACTATTTATTGCCAACCAGGTGTTGAGGGATAGTAATATTAGCCTGGTACCGATTCTTTACAGTAGCTTTTCTTTAATTACAACTTTCTTGGGTGGATGGCTTTTAAAAAACTATTTCGGAAAAAAGAAAAGTGAGGTGGTTAAATAAAAATACCGGCTACGTAAAAATTAAACAGACCCTACTCAGTTTAATCTCCGTTGCAACCGGTATTATTTAATCGCCAAATTAAACAAGTGCAAATACAGATCTATTTGCTCTTATGTGTCACGAATTTAGGCCTTTTGTTACGTAGGTTTTTACGGATTTCCGTAAATGGGATGCAAAATGCTGAAAATCATTATTTTGAGATATAAAATATTTTGGTTTTTGAGGGAAAAACAGCACAATTTGGGATTTTATTGTGAGGGGGGATTTAGAGTTATATAGTTAATATTAACGGGTTCTTGCTGTTATAATAAGCATTTAAGAAAAATTAATACATGTAAAATATTGATTTGCAATTAAATAGTGTGAAACACCCCTGTTTTGATAGACCTATGTTTAGTAATTTTAAGTAGTTGATTGTTATATGCTAAACATTATAGTTATGAGAGGTTTTCTTAGATATTCGGTAGTCCCATGTTTTTTGATAATATGTCTTTTAGTAGGATGTAGTGGTGATGACACTATAGATAATGGACAGGAACAAGAATTTTTAAGTGCGCAGATTGATGGTGAGGACCTCAAGATAGATCGTGTAGAAGGAATTATTTCCTGTAAGAAGAGATTAAATGATTATGGTGGCATTAGCTTTGTGATAAGGGCCGAAACAAACAATGGGGAAATTATGGAGATTTTTCTAAGCAATTATATTGGTCCAAAGAAATATACTTTTGGATATGATAAATTTGGTGAAAGTTGGATGAGGTATGCTTTGGTTAATCCGGCTGGAGACTGGTTTTCTTATGCTGAAACAAGGCAGGCAGAAAACAAGCTTCCCTTTATACAAATTCAACAAGACGATGGTAATTATGTTAAGGGAAATTTTGGTTTTAAAGCTTATAATAGTATAGATAATTCTGTGAAGTTGGTAAGTAATGGTAGTTTTAATTTTAAACTGGATTCTGAATTGTAATAGCTGAGGTTCTTACTTATTTTTAATATTTATAGAGTTGTAAACAGATGTTTCTGGGTTAAAAATTAAGCTGCTTTTGAAGTGATGTCTAAAATTTTCTTTTTCCGCTATTATAAGGTGTTCTGCTAAATAAGATTAAACTAAAAAGTTTGATTTTATTTAACTGCTTTTTCAGAATATTTTGTCAGAAATAACTTAAGTTTCCTTTTTATAGAAGCTAATTTAAAAACTGAAGCATCAGTTATGAATAAATTTTTAAAGGAAGACAATATAAGGTTGGATTTACCGGTAAAGATTAGTTACCGGGTGTTAGAAGCTGTACTCCAGAGACAATTACTGGGTGAGCAAATTGGGATGGAAGACTCCAGGGGTACCGTAAAAAATTATGTGGAAGTGCTTGGTGTTAGTCTAGTTAAAAGTAAAGAACCAAACTTTGATATTAGCCTTCATTTGAGACTGAAAACACTAACTACATTTTTTAAAAATAAAGAGGTGGATTTGGTTGTGCATATTTCTTTAGGTTTTAATGAAGAAGATCAGGTGATAGATGTAGAGGAATATGAACTGGAAGGGCATAGCGAAAATTGGTTTATGGATAACTCACTAGAAGCATTTGCCAATACCTTAATTTATCAAAAGATTAAAAATAAAATGAGGTTAGATCTCAAACCTCATATCAAAGAGCAGCTAGGGGTGGTAAACGATAAACTTGGAGATAAAATGGAAACTGCACCTGGTATTTTTCTTTCAGGTAATGTAAATACTCTTAAGGTTGTCCAAATTATTCCAGGAGACAGTTTGCTATTAATTCTTCTTAATATAAGTGCGTATGGGTTTTTGGATGTAAAGGAGATTAAGCTTTAGGATCAAATACCTCTAATAGTTCCTCTAAAGCCATAGACCTGGAGCCTTTAATGAGAATGCTGCAGTCTTTTAATTCTGCAAGCTGTAAATGCTTTTTAATATTTTTGGTGTTCTCAAATTTGATGATGTTAGGCTTGTTGGTGTTGGTCTTTTTAAATTGTTTTCCTACCAGATAAATTTCCGAAATATTGGCATTTTCCAGGAAGTTGACCACAACTTGATGTTCAGTTTCTGAAGCATTCCCAAGCTCTCCCATATCTCCTAAGATTACAATTTTGGTGGTGTTGGTTTGTATGTTATTAAAATGTTGCAAGGAGGCCATCATACTTGTTGGATTTGCATTATAGGCATCCATATAAATTTTATTGGAATGGCAGTTTATAACCTGAGACCGGTTGTTAGAGGGGGTGTAGTCCTCTATAGCTGTCCTAATTTCATTAAGAGGAACTTTAAAATACAGGCCAATACATAGTGCTGCTGCCATGTTTTTTGAATTGTAGCTGCCGCTTAACTGACTTTGAAAAAGTATATCGTTAAAGCTTAATGTTGCCGACTCACTATTTTCGGGGTAAATAATGTTTACCTGGGCCTTTCTGTTTGTTCCAAAACTAAATGTATGCTTATAGTTTATTTCCTGCATCTGTACGTCGTCGTCTAGATTTAGGAATATTAATTTCTTGTTTTCTTTTAAATGTCTATATAGTTCAGTCTTAGCCTGTATAACTCCATTTAAGTCTCCAAAACCCTCCAGATGAGCTTTTCCGAAATTTGTGATAAAACCGTAATCAGGCATAGCTATATTAGATAGAAATTCAATTTCTCCGGGATGATTAGCTCCCATTTCAATTAAGCCTATCTCGGTTTCTTCCGTCATAGTTAATAAGCTAAGAGGTACCCCAATATGGTTGTTTAGGTTTCCCCGTGTAGCTGTAACCTTGTGCTTTTTTGAGAGTACATTGGAAATAAGTTCTTTTGTGGTGGTCTTGCCATTACTACCGGTTATTCCAATTACTGGAATTCCCAGGAACTTTCTATGAAATGTGGCTAATTTTTGCAGTGCCTTAAGGCTATCTTTTACTACTATGTATTCCTTGTTATTTAAGGCTGCATCCTTGTCGTCTATAATAGCACAAGCTGCTCCTTTTGCAATAGCTTGTGCAGCAAACTTATTTCCGTTAAAATTAGCTCCCTTTAAAGCGAAAAAGATGCTTCCTGGTTTTATATTGCGGGTGTCGGTAGAAATACCGGTGCTTACAAGAAATCTTTGATGGATTATAGCTGTTTTCATAATGGGTTTTTTGTAAACCTTTTTGGTTCTGGCTGCTTTAAAAATAAAACTATAAAAAAAGCCCTAAACGAATAGGGCTTTTTTATAATTTTTAGAAGATTAGAATCTCTAATTCTTAGCTTTTTTATTACTATCTAAAGATTTTGATCCAACCCTGGACATTGCATTTCTAAATCCAATATAATCTGTAGCCATGTCTTGTGGGAAATATCGGCGTTGTGCCGGGTCTAACCAGTAAGCACGGTCTCTCCAGGACCCGCCCTTGTAAACTCTTACCTCATCGCTAATAAGGGTTGTTCTATCTGCACTATCATAGCCTCGTTTTGCCACTCCAGAAGTGTCACGAGTGCCAGCTACATTGTAGGTTGGTGAGTTGTACATACGCTGGGAATCGTCTTCGGTTTCCTGATACGATCTATAATAACGGCTAGAGCTTTTGTCGCCGTCTCTAAAGTTACGTTGGTCACTATTGGTATAATTGGTACGCATGTAAGTATCATCTTCTGTAACCGGTACTTGTGCGATGTCTCCGGGATAAGATCTTGCAACCAATCTTCCGGTAGCTAAGGTGTCAAATTCAATCTCATCTACACCAACTACTTTTACACTTCCATCTTCATTAATTGCGTTCTTAGTGTAAACATTTCCTCTATAATAATTGAAATCATTAAATTCATCATCAACTATTGGGCGATAAACATCGGCTACCCATTCTGCAACATTTCCAGCCATATCATAAAGACCAAAATCGTTGGGTTCGTAAGATTTTACTTCAGCAGTAATATCGGCACCATCATCACTCCAACCGGCAATTCCGCCGTAATCTCCATCGCTTTGCTTAAAGTTAGCTAATTGGTCTCCCTGTCTTTTTACATCGCCAGACCGAGTGTATTGCCCGTCCCATGGGTATTTTTTTCTTCCTCTATATACATTGTAATCTCTAATTCCTACCAGAGAAGCAGCAGCGTACTCCCATTCGGCTTCAGTTGGTAAGCGATATTCTGGTAATAAAACACCATCCTTGCGTTGCACATAAGTTTGGCCGCCAAGAGCATTGCCTTCTGCATCGGTGTTTTGGTTTTCAATCATATCCTGAGACTCATCGCCTCCCTGGCTAATTTCTGTATTGCCTCCATATGCTTTACTTGGGGCGTTAAGGTAGGTTTCTGTGTTAAAAGTGGTACCTGCCTGTACGTCGGTTAAACGGGCACCTTCTTTGGTATAACCACCCTCTTCCAGTAAGAGCTCATTTACCCTATCGGTTCTCCATTTGCTGAATTCTACCGCTTGTATCCAGCTAACACCAACTACAGGGTAGTTTCCATATGCGGGATGGCGTAGGTAGTTGTTTACCATTGTTTCATTGTATCCAAGTCTGTTTCTCCAAACAAGGGTGTCTGGAACGGCGCCATTGTATATATTTCGGAAATTTTCCTGTGTAGGAGGGAAAACTTTCTTTAGCCAATCAAGATACTCCATATACATCATATTGGTAACTTCCGTTTCGTCCATATAAAAAGACTGAACATGCTGTTGGGTAGGAGTGTTGTTCCAGTCGTGCATCACATCGTCCTGTACCTGTCCCATTGTAAAGGTTCCACCCTCTACAAAAACAAGCCCTGGGCCGGCTTCTTGCTCTTTGTAATCTGTGTTGTATTGAAATCCGCCTTCATCTGAATTAATGTCCCATCCGGTTGCTCTGGATCTGTTATCGTAGTCTCGGGAATTGTTACAGCTTAGCAAACCAACGCCAAGAACAAGGGTTGTAAAGGCTCTAAAAGCAATATTGATTCTCATATTTGTTTTCTCTTTTGGTAGAAATATTAGGCTTTGCAATATAGTAATTAACGCTAAAAGTACAAGTTTATTTTATGTTGGTGCCAGGGCTTTAATTTTATTTAAACCCCTGATGGCCTTAGGGCTTAGGGTGTGTTTGGGTTTTTAAAAACATCTGCATAACTTTCAAAATTAAAGGGAAGGCTACACATGAAAGCAGCAAAATTAAATGATTTTTATTTAATTGAAGGTCGTTGGGATTAAAAAAGTAGTTAAAATACTGATTATACAATATTTTGGCTTATTTTGAGTTTTTATAAACCTACACTAATTATTTTTAGACTTTAACTGGGAATAAAAGCGATTTCCTTTTTCGTTTTTAAGATATTTTAAACTTAAGGTCTTTTCTTAACAAGATTATTAGTATATATTTGTTAATCATTAACTAGCATGATGAAAAAAATTACAATATTAATCCTTGGGGTGGTTTTAGGTTCTCAGTTTAAAATGATGGCCCAGGAAGAAAGGGATAGGGTTATTACTACTGCAGTGCCTTTCCTGCAGGTAGCTGCAGATGCCCGGGCTGCCGGAATGGGAGATCAGGGTGTTGCTACTTCCGCTGATGTTTTTTCCCAGCAGTGGAATCCTGCCAAGTACGCTTTTTCGCCTAGTGAACATGGGGTTGGAGTCTCTTACACACCTTACTTAAGTGATATTGTTAATGATATCTTTCTTGGAAATATCACCTATTACCAGCGTATTAGTGAAAGAAGTGCCTTTGGTTCCAGTTTAAGGTATTTTAGTCTTGGTAGTATAGAAAGGCGTTCTACTATTGAACAGGCACCTCTTGTGGTGAATCCAAATGAACTTACTTTTGATCTTTCTTATTCTTTAAAATTAAGCGAAAATATTGCTATGGCAGTGGCCGGGCGTTATTTGCACTCAAACTTGGGTTTGCAGGATGAAGAAGATTTAGGTGCCGCAAATAGTTTTGGGGTAGATATAGCTGCTTTTTATAGGAGTGATCAGTTAACTTTTTCTGGTTTCGATGGTGTTTGGAAAGCGGGTGCTAATATTTCCAATATTGGTCCCAAAATGAAATATGACGATGCCGGCCAGGAGAACTTTATTCCTACTAATTTTAAAGTAGGTGGAGGTTTTGATTTTATTTTCGATATTGAAAATAGATTGGGAGCTTATGTTGAATTCAATAAACTTTTAGTGCCAACGCCTAAAGATTTTAATGGCGATGGTGAAATTGATGCTGAAGATGACGCGCGTTACAATGATATAGGTGCTATTGAAGGAATTTTTAAATCCTGGGGTGATGCTCCAGATGGTTTTAGTGAAGAGCTTAGGGAGGTAACCTGGGCCCTTGGTGCCGAATATGTGTATCGCGAAGCTTTTGCATTTCGAGCAGGATATTTTAGTGAGAGCCTAACTAAAGGTTCAAGAAGATTTGCTTCTTTCGGGGCGGGTTTTAAATACGAGCAGGTGAATATAGATGTGTCGTATTTATTTTCTACTTCTTCTGTTCCCAGTCCTTTAGAGGGAACTTTGCGTTTTGGCTTAACCTTTAATTTTGGAGATCAATATACAGCCTACTAATTTAATTTGTAGTCGGGACTTATGCCTAATAGTTATCGAGACTCCAGGCTTGGTTCTGGGGTCTAAAAAAAAGTGTTTCCGTCTAATCTTCTGTTAGCTTGCCGCGACCTAATTTAATTTTAGGATACTTTTTGCAATTTAATGTTTGCCGCATAAAAGCTTTATTTTACCTTTTGTGTTCAATATATTTATATGAAGCCATTTAAAGTTACCTCAACTTTTGAAGTTTATGAGTCTATCGAAGAGCTTCCTGAAGTTATTCGGGATTTGATGAAGCAAGCTATGCGAGCCCGTGATAATGCCTATGCGCCTTATTCTCAGTTTAAGGTTGGAGCTGCTCTTGTCTTAAATAATAATGAAGTTGTTACTGGAAGTAATCAGGAAAATGCCTCTTATCCTTCCGGGCTTTGTGCAGAGCGTACGGCAATTTATTATGCGGGTGCTAAATACCCAGAGGCACAAATTAATTATATGGTTGTTTCAGCTAAATCTATGAAGCATAAAGTTGATGCTCCTGTGCCGCCCTGTGGGGCATGTAGGCAGGCGCTGGTTGAGTATGAAGTGAAGCAGAAATCTGAAATTCCGGTATTTTTTATGGGGGAAAGTGGGCAGGTTATGAAGGCAAATTCCATAAAAGATTTACTTCCTTTAATGTTTGATAAGACGGCCTTATAACGTTTTCGTTATTTTTGCTTGAAAACTGTTTTCCATTCTTGTTTAAAATAGTATTTTTGTTATCCGCTTGGCAAACCCTATCTGTCTGGCTTAAAATTAATATGTTAAATGAAGAAAGTAACAAAAGCCACGTATTTAAAGTGGTACGAGGATATGCTGTTTTGGCGTAAATTTGAGGACAAACTTGCGCAAGTTTATATACAGCAGAAAGTAAGAGGTTTTTTGCATTTGTATAATGGGCAGGAAGCTATCCTGGCAGGTGCCCTTCATGTAATGGACCTGGAAAAGGATAAAATGATTACTGCTTATCGTAACCACGTGCAGCCAATTGGTTTAGGAGTAGATCCTAAACGTGTAATGGCAGAGCTTTATGGTAAAGGAACCGGTACGTCTCAAGGTCTTGGTGGTTCCATGCATATTTTTTCTAAAGAGCATAATTTTTACGGTGGTCACGGTATTGTTGGGGGTCAAATTCCACTGGGTGCCGGGCTGGCATTTGCAGATAAATACTTTAAGCGTGATGCCGTAACACTTACCTTCCTGGGAGATGGCGCTGCAAGACAGGGTTCCCTTCACGAAACTTTAAACATGGCGGTTAAATGGAATTTACCGGTAGTATTTTGTGTAGAGAATAACGGTTATGCAATGGGAACATCGGTAGCTAGAACTGCTAAAGGGACAGATATCTGGAAACTCGGTAATGGTTATGAAATGCCTTGTGGTCCTGTAGATGCTATGGATCCTATTAAGGTGGCAGAGGCTCTAGATGAAGCGATTAAAAGAGCAAGAAAAGGTGAAGGTCCTACATTTTTAGAATTAAAAACTTACCGTTACCGTGGGCACTCTATGAGTGATGCTCAAAAATATAGAACAAAAGAAGAAGTTGAAGAATATCAGAAATTAGATCCTATCACTAAAGTCTTGGGTATAATTAAGGATAAAAAGTATGCTTCAGAAGATGAGATAAAAAAGATCAACAAGCGCGTTAAAGATAAGGTTGCTGAGTGCGAGAAATTCGCAGAAGAATCAGACTTCCCTGAAAAGAACGTAATGTATGATGTTGTTTACGAACAGGAAGATTATCCGTTTTTAGCACATAAACCTCAATAAATTATGGCAGAAGTAATAAATATGCCGCGTTTAAGCGACACCATGGAAGAAGGTGTTGTGGCAAAATGGTTAAAGCAAAAAGGTGATAAAGTTGAAGAAGGAGATATCCTTGCAGAAATTGAAACCGATAAAGCTACGATGGAGTTTGAGTCTTTTCATGAAGGGACTTTGCTTCATATAGGAATCGAAGAGGGTGAAACCGCTCCTGTAGATACCTTGCTTGCTATTATTGGGGAAGAAGGTGAAGATATTTCAGGCTTGCTAAATGGCGGAGGAGACGCTAAGGAAGACAAAAAAGAAGAGTCCTCAGAAGCCGCAGGGCAAGATGAGACAGAAAGCAATGACGAAAGTGATGACTCAGATATCCCTGAAGGCGTAGAGGTTATAACCATGCCTCGTCTTAGTGATACTATGGAGGAAGGTACCGTTGCATCCTGGTTGAAAAAGGAAGGAGATAAAGTTGAAGAAGGAGATATCCTTGCAGAAATTGAAACCGATAAGGCTACGATGGAGTTTGAATCTTTTTATGAAGGTACGCTTCTTAAAATTGGGCTTGAAGAGGGTGAGACTGCAAAAGTTGATAGCTTGTTGGCTATTATTGGGCCAGAAGGTACCGATGTTTCTAATGTTTCGGTAGATGGAAAGTCTAAAAAGAAAACTTCTGGGAAATCAGAGGAAAAAGAGGAAAAATCTCAGGAGACTGGTAGTAGTGAATCTTCAGAAAAGAAATCTTCTGGAGCAACTAAAGACGGAGGTAGGATATTTGCTTCTCCATTAGCAAAGAAAATGGCAGAAGATAAAGGTATAGATCTATCAAATGTTCAAGGTAGCGGTGGTAATGGCCGTATCGTTAAAAAGGATATTGAAGATTATAAACCTTCAGAAAAACCTGCTGAAACTAAAGCCGCTGCCAAAGAAGATACTGCTGCAGCACAGCCACAGCCTTACGTGCCTGCAGGAGAAGAGAGTTTCGAGGAAATTAAGAATTCTCAGATGCGTAAAACCATTGCCAAGAGACTTGGTGAGTCTAAGTTTAATGCGCCACATTATTATCTAACTATAGAGGTAGATATGGCAAACGCAATGGCTTCACGTAAGCAAATAAATGAGATGCCAGATGTTAAGGTGTCTTTTAATGATATGGTGATTAAAGCTAGTGCCATGGCACTTCGTAAACATCCGCAGGTAAACAGCCAGTGGACGGGTGAATCTATGAAAATCGCTAAGCATATTCATATGGGTGTTGCGGTAGCCGTAGAAGAAGGTCTTGTAGTTCCTGTTTTAAAATTTGCCGATCAAATGTCTATGACCCAAATTGGGAATAATGTAAAAGACGTTGCCGGTAAAGCAAGAAATAAGAAGTTGCAACCTAAAGATATGGAGGGAAGTACCTTTACCGTGTCTAACCTGGGAATGTTTGGTATTGTTGAATTTACAAGTATTATTAATCAGCCAAACTCTGCAATTCTTTCTGTAGGAACTATTGTTGAAAAACCAGTAGTTAAAAACGGGGAGATTGTAGTTGGGAATACTATGAAATTAACACTTGCCTGTGATCATAGAACTGTAGATGGTGCAACCGGTGCTGCTTTCTTGAAAACGCTTAAAACGTATATGGAGAACCCGGTAACTATGTTGGCATAAACTAGATTTATATAAATAACTAATTATTAAAATCCCGCACTCTTGCGGGATTTTTTTATCTTTAGCGATATGAGAAAAATTACATTACACTTTGCATTATTAGCGACTTTTCTATTAAATTTTGCAGACGCAAAAGCACAGGCAGATTTAGCTTCAGTAGAAATAAAAGCAGGCTCAAATACCGGGGTTGAAAAAGCTGAAATTCAGGAGCTGTTAAATTATTTGTCTTCTGATGAATTAAGAGGAAGGCAAACCGGAACAGAAGGAATAGAATTAGCTGCGCAAAAAATTGAAAGTATTTTCAAAGAAAACAATGTCCAGAAATATTTTGATTCTTACCGGCATAATTTTACCATAGATGGTGTTAAGGGTTTTAATATGGTGGGTATGTTGGAGGGCAGCGATCCTAAATTGAAGGATCAATTTATTATTCTTGGGGCTCATTATGATCATATAGGTGTTCAGAAACCTGTAGAAGGAGATTCTATTGCTAATGGAGCTAACGATAATGCTGCAGGAACTGTGGCAGTGGTAGAATTGGCCAAGAAATTTGCCGAAATAGGCGAACATAAACGAAGCCTTATGTTTGTATTGTTTTCGGCAGAGGAAATGGGCCTGGTGGGGGCAAAGAAAATAGCACAAAGGCTTAAAGAAGATAAGCTCGATCTATACACCTTATTTAACTTTGAAATGATTGGTGTTCCTATGACCGGGAAGGATTATATAGGTTACCTTACGGGGTATGAAAACTCTAATTTCGCAGAAAAATTCAATGAATATTCTGGAGAAAAAGTACTTGGATTTTTGCCGCAGGCAAAGGAGTATAATCTTTTTAAGCGAAGCGATAATTATCCTTTTTACCAGGAATTTCATGTGCCAGCACAAACTATTTCAACATTTGATTTTACAAATTACAATTATTATCACCATGTTGCAGATGAGGCGCAAAGACTTGATGTGGAGCATATGGCCAGGGTTGTTGAAAGTGTGATTCCGGGCATTCTAAAAATGGCCAATACTTCTGAGAAGGAAATAAAATTGAATGAATAACAAATAAATAGTATGTTACTCGTATAATTTTTAAGAGTTCATTCTGGATAGTGATTAAAGTTATATACAAATGAAGCATATAGTGATAACAGGCACCAGCCGCGGAATGGGTTATGAGATGGTGAAGCTTTTTGCCGAAAATGGGCACAAAGTACTGGCGCTTTCACGAAATGACAAGCCGGTTTCTGAATTAAATTTGGATGGGGTGACAGCTATTTCCTGTGATATTTCAAAACCCGAAGATCTAGTTAAAGTTGAAGCTTTTGTAAAATCAGAATGGCAACAGGTTGATGTATTAATAAACAATGCCGGAGCCCTGGTCAATAAGGATTTTGAAAAAATTTCAGCAGAAGAGTTTCAGCAGGTGTATGGCACTAATGTCTTTGGTGTTATAGGTTTAACTCAAAAGCTATTGCCCTTTATGAAAAAAGATGCCCATGTGGTGAATATAAGTACTATGGGAGGTATACAGGGAAGTGTAAAATTCCCGGGCCTTTCAGCTTATAGTTCCAGTAAAGCTGCAGTAATAACCTTAACTGAGCTCTTAGCTGAAGAGTATAAAGAAAAAGGACCTTCATTTAATGTGTTAGCTTTAGGGGCTGTGCAAACCGAGATGCTGGAGGAAGCCTTTCCCGGTTTGGAAGTTCCGCTTTCGGCAAAGGATATGGCCGAGTATATTACGAATTTTAGTCTTACCGGGCATAAATTCTATAATGGTAAAATACTTCAGGTTTCAAATAGTACCCCTTAGCCAATGAGAGAAATCCTTAATAGATATATTCCGGAACTAGCTGTTTCTCCTATCTTTAAAATGATTAAGGACAATAATGTTCATCTAAAAATTGTGAATGAACGTAAAACCAGGCATGGAGATTACCGAAGAATGCCTAATGGGACACAGCAAATTACAGTAAATGCCAATTTAAATGAATATCGCTTTTTAATCACTTTGGTTCATGAAATTGCACATTTACAGGCTTTTGAGAAATTTGGAAGGCAAATAAAGCCGCACGGTCGCGAATGGAAGTATACTTTTAAAGAATTAATGCTGCCTTTTATTAGGCCTGATATTTTTCCTTCGGTATTACTTCCGGTAATTGCCCGGCATTTTAAAAATCCCACAGCTAGCAGCGATACCGATGCAAAATTATCGGTGGCACTTAAAACTTTTGATCCTGAAAACGATAAAAACTATATTTTTGAAATTCCTGTAGGGGGAATTTTTAGAATTTATAACGGAAAAACATTTAAAAAAGGAGAGCGGAAAATAAAACGCTACGAATGTCTGGAGGTTGATACGGGAAAGGTTTATTTGTTTCAACCAAATGCAGAAGTAGAACTGCTTAAAAATTAATTCCCCTTTTATGAAAAACACAAATCATTACGCAATCTTAATGGCGGGCGGGATTGGTTCCCGGTTTTGGCCGGTTAGTACTACACAATATCCCAAGCAATTTCAGGATATTTTGGGTGTAGGTTCTACGCTTATACAAATTACTTTTTACAGACTGGCAAAATTAATGCCGGCAGAAAATATTATAATCCTTACGCATAAAGATTATAAAGAGATTATAAAAGAACAGCTTCCTCAAGTGAAGGATGAGCAAATTGTATTAGAGCCCTGTATGAGAAATACGGCGCCAAGTATTTTATTGGGTGCTTTAAAAATTAAAAAGAAAAATAGTGACGCCTTAATCTTAGTGGCACCGAGTGATCACTGGATTCAGGGGGACCTTGCGTTTCAGGAAAATATTGAAGAGGCTTTTGAGATAGTAGCTTCAGAAGATAAATTAATTACCCTGGGAATTGAACCTACTTTCCCTAATACCGGTTATGGGTATATTAAATATAAAAAAGATGATGGCGATGGGCTAAAGCCTGTGCTAAGATTTACAGAAAAGCCTTCTTTTAAAAAGGCAGAAAGTTTTTTAGAGGAAGGGAACTACGTTTGGAATGCAGGAATTTTTATCTGGAGTGCTAAATTTATTCTTGAGAGCTTTCAGAAATATCAACCCGAGACTTTTAGACTTTTCCAAAAAGGAGTTGAGGTGTATAATACGGAAAAAGAACAGGAGTTTTTAGTTGAAAACTATCAGAAGGCACAGAGTATCTCTATAGATTACGCCATTATGGAAAAGTCTGATAGCGTTTATGTGATTCCGGCGAAATTTAAATGGAATGATTTGGGAACCTGGAGATCGCTTGAAGATGAGTTGATACAAGACAAGCAACAGAATACAATTGTAAACGGTAGGTTGTTGCCATTAAAATCTACCGGGAATATTATTAAAACCAAAAACAATAAAGTTGTAGTTTTAGACCAGTTACATGATTTTGTAGTGGTAGAAAATGATAATGTGTTATTAATTACTCCAAAAGATAGAATACAGGAAATTAAAGCCATTCGTGATAAGGTAGTTGACCAATTTGGAGAAGAATTAGGATAGATCACTCTACAATAATCCCGGGTGGTTGCACATGCGAAATCTATAAATTTCGAGTTAAGGCTCGTAGCATTTAAATCTCGTTTATCGAGTAAATTCTATGGATAAGAATCAAAAACCAGAAAATAATATATCCCACCAAACTCAAGATGAGTCTGGGAACTTGGAAGCAAAAACAAAAGGGATTTGGGAAAATATAAAGGCACTTATAAGAGAGCTGCTGGAAATTAGGCACGATACCGATAGAGAATCTACGGTAGAAGCTGTAAAGAAAGATATATCTTTTAAAGGGCATAATGCCTGGATTCTTATATTCTCTATTTTCGTGGCTTCTGTTGGCCTTAATGTGGGGAGTACAGCAGTTGTTATTGGTGCGATGCTTATTTCTCCTTTAATGGGGCCTATTGTTGGTGTAGGGATGTCTGTAGCCATTAATGACGTGCTTACATTAAGAAAATCCTTTATTAACCTGGGTTTAATGGTAGGTTTAAGTGTGCTTACCGCCTATGTTTATTTTCTTATTTCGCCTGTTAAAGAAGAAACCCCTGAGCTTATTGCAAGAACTTATCCCACTATTTTAGATGTATTGGTAGCTATTTTTGGTGGTCTCGCTTTAATAGTGGCAAAAACAAAAAAAGGTACCATTGCCAGTGTGATTCTTGGTGTGGCAATTGCAACTGCACTTATGCCACCTTTATGTACAGTTGGTTATGGTTTGGCTATAGGTAACTGGTCCTATGCCGGAGGTGCTTTGTACCTATTTTCAATTAACGCTGTATTTATTGCGCTTTCTACCTTTGTGGTAACCAAGGTGCTTGATTTTCCTTTGGTAAAATATGTAAACAGTAAAAGGAGAAAAAGAACAGCCCAAATAGCTTCTACCATTGCAGTAATTGTAATGATTCCCAGTGTGATTCTATTTGTATTCCTGCTTCAGGAGCAGCTTTTTGAATCTAAAGCAAAAGAATTTGTGTCTAATGTAATGAGGTATGAAGGCACAGAAACCATTAAAGCCACTTACGATTATAAAGAAAAAAGTATAGAAGTTTATCTAATTGGGAACCGTGTGCCGCAAACTTCAATTACCACCTGGGAAAAACAATTAAAAGACTTTGAGGCTTTAAAGGAAACGAAACTAATTATACATCAGGGCGCAGATCCTACCGGGGCCATAGATGAGCTGTCTACACAGGTTAGAAGCGGGATCCTGGAAGACTTGTATATGAAAAACCAGGAGCTAATAGAGGATAAAGATGAAAAAATAGCAATTTTAGAAAATGAAATTTCGAAATACCGTAGCAGTTCTTTTTCTTTTAGCGATCTAAGCCAGGAAGCCAAAATAAATTATGAAGGAATAGAAGAGTTGGGATACTCTAATTTGATTACCACAAATTTCTCGAAGACAGATACTATTCCCACTTTTACAGTAGGTTGGAAGAAAAATATAAAAGCCAGTGAGGTGTCTCAACAGAAAGACCGATTTGAAAAATGGCTAAAAGTTAGGTTGAAGCTCGATACCCTACAGGTTAAATCTGTTAATTAGAGCCCTTGTTGTTGTGCTTTTCTTACTTTTTGGAATAAGTTAGAGGAATAAACAAAATCTGTTACGGTTTCATCATCGGTTTTAAAGATTTGCGATTTGTCTCCTTTCCAGGCTAAAACGCCATCTTTTAGAAAAGCAATATTTTCTCCAATTTCGAGTACCGAATTCATATCGTGGGTAATGATAATTGTAGTAATATCATATTCGTGCGTAATTTCCTGAATAAGGTTATCTATAACAGTAGCGGTTTTAGGATCCAGCCCCGAGTTGGGTTCGTCGCAAAATAAATATTTAGGTCGGTTTACAATGGCCCGGGCAATGGAAACCCTTTTTTGCATTCCACCACTAATTTCAGAAGGCATTTTTTTCTCACTACCATCAAGGTTTACCCGTTCTAGAACTTCCCTAACCCGTTCCAGGTTTTCCTTTTTCTTCTTTTTGGTAAACATTCTTAATGGAAATAATACATTTTCTTCAACCGTCATGGAGTCAAAAAGAGCGCCTCCCTGGAAAACCATTCCAATTTGTTTACTAAGGTCTTTTCGTTCGTCTTCTGTGAATTGATTGTAGGGTTTGCCATCATATTTTATCACCCCTTTTTCAGGCGTAAATAAGCCTAGCATGCATTTTAAAAGTACACTTTTTCCAGAACCCGATTGCCCAATAATAAGATTGGTTTTACTTCTTTCAAAGGTAAAATCTATTCCTTTAAGAATTTCTTCACCATCAAAGCCTTTATGTAAATCTTCAACTTTTATCATCTAACTTAGTAATAATTGTGTTACAACGTAGTTTGTAATAATAATAACCACACTCGTCCAAACAAAAGAAGTGGTACTTGCTTCACCAACCTCTAAGGCCCCACCTTTCATGTAATAACCATGGTAAGCGGGTACAGTTGCTAAAATAAAGGCAAATAAAAATGTCTTAATAAAGGCATACACCAAATGAAAGGGAATAAAATCTTCCTGAAGTCCCTGCACAAAGAGATCAGGCGGTACGAAACCTCCTAAAACTGCTGCGGTATAAGCGCCCAAAATGCCAAGAAACATAGAGATTGCTATAACGAACGGATAAAATAGCATTGCTATAATCTTTGGGAAAATGAGGTAATTTAAAGAGTTTATACCCATTACCTCAAGGGCGTCTATTTGTTCGGTTACGTTCATAGACCCAATACTTGACGTAATATAAGATCCTACTTTACCTGCCATAATAATAGAAATAAAGGTAGGTGCAAATTCCAGGATTATAGATTGCCTTGCAGCATAAGCTACCAGGGATTTTGGAATTAAAGGATTGTTTAAGTTTAAGGCAGTTTGCAAAGCCACTACAGCCCCAATAAAAAATGATAGAAAAGAAACAATTCCCATTGATCCAATTACGAGGTCGTCTATTTCTTTAAAGATCAAACTTCTCAAAACCGATGTTTTAGTCATTCGGTGGAAAGTTCCTTTCAGCATTAAAAAATATTCCCCAATGGAGTGTAGATAATTCATTAAGCAATTTTTGTAAAGCTAAAATACTAAAAAATTACTCGAAAGTATTTAACGTAGAATTAATCTTTGACCCAATAAGTTTAGTAATTTTGGGCTACTTCTAATAAAAATATATAAGATGAAGCGATTAGCATTTTTAGTATTAATAGGATTGTTTAGTTTCCAGGCTTTTGCTCAGGAAACAGAAGGGGAAAAGCCCAGGCTTGTAGTAGGGATTGTGGTAGACCAAATGCGCTATGATTACCTTACCCGATTTTGGGAGCGGTTTGGAGAAGATGGATTTAAGAAATTAATTAATGAAGGCTATAATTTTAAAAATAACCATTTTAATTATGTGCCTACTTATACCGGGCCCGGTCACGCTTCAGTCTATACAGGAACCAGCCCAATGAACCACGGGATTATTGGGAACGGATGGTATGATAAATTTGTAAAAGAGTCTGTTTATTGTGCCGGAGATGAGACTGTAGAACCGGTTGGGACTAAAGATAATGCCGGTAAAATGTCTCCACATAGAATGAAAACTACCACAGTTAGCGACGAGAACAGGCTTCATACCCAAATGCGAGGAAAAACCATTGGTGTTTCTATTAAAGATCGCGGCTCTATTCTGCCTGCCGGGCACACTGCCAACGCAGCTTACTGGTTTCATGGCGGTGATGAGGGCAAGTGGATTACCAGTTCATTTTATATGGATGAATTACCAAAATGGGTGAAAGATTTTAACGCTTCCGATAAAGTGGAAGCCTATTTAAAGCCCTGGAATACCTTGTATGATATTGATACTTATAAAGAAAGCGGGAGTGATAAAAATAACTTTGAAGGAGGCTTTAGAGGAAAAAAGGATGCTACCTTCCCTTATGATCTGGCAGAATTGAGTGATGAGAATGGCGGATTTGATATTATCGAAAATTCAGCTTATGGAAACGATATTACTCTGGAATTTGCCCTGGCCGCAGTTGAAGCCGAAGAATTAGGGCAGGATGAGGACACCGATTTTCTTACATTAAGCTTTTCAAGTACCGATAAGATAGGGCATAACTTCGGGGTGAACTCTAAAGAAATTCAGGATACTTACCTTAGATTAGACAAAAATATTGCCCAACTTTTAAAAGAATTGGATGCTAAAGTAGGTGAAGGAAATTATACGATTTTCTTAACTGCAGATCACGGTGGGGTAGATGTGCCTGCTTATTTGCAATCGGTAAATATCCCGGCAGGATACTTTGAGTCTGATGAGTTTGAAGAAGAGCTTAAAGAATTTGCTGCCATGGAATTTGGGGAAGAGGAGCTTATAGAAAATGTATCAAATAGTCAAATATTCTTCAATTATGAATTAATGGAAGAATTGGAGATTAGCTCTTCAGTTTTACAGGCTAAATTAGCTCATTATATCCTTCAATTAGACCAAATAGATAAAGTATATACTAGAGATCAGCTAATAAACGGTGGTAGCTTTGTTGTAGGTACCGGTAGAGCTATTCAAAATGGATTTAATCAAAAGAGAAGTGGAGATATAATGTACGTATTAGATCCTGCTACCATTGTATATTCAAGAACTGGATCTACTCATGGTAGTGATTTAAATTACGACACCCACGCGCCGCTAATTTTCTATGGAAATGGAGTAAAACAGGGCAGTACAACAGAGCGTACAGAAATAATAGATATTGCTCCAACGGTTTCTGCTTTGTTAGGTATAGCTTTTCCTAATGGAAATACAGGGAAACCATTGTATATGATGTTAGATGACAAAAAATCAGGTAGTCTAGAATAGTTTTTTCTGCATTTTTTTCCAGCGTAAATTTCTTATAAAACGACCTTCATCTTTATTTACAAGATAGGGTCGTTTTTTATTTTGCGCATACAGGAAGCCTTTGATACAGTTTAGAAAAAAGCCAAAATTTTTCTTTTTAATGGCAAGTTTGGCAGCAGCAATTAAGGTAATAGCAAAGCCGTATCTTAAACTGTAGAATGCTTCTCCCTGTTTGTATTTTGAAGTTTTTGTGTATTCCTTGCCGGTTGGTTTAAGGTGTTTTACCTTTAATTTTGCATCGGTTTTTATCTGCCAACCGTGATATTGCGCAAGTAATTCATCTGCTGTATCCCATCCCATTGCAGGTTTAAGGCCGCCAATATTATTAAAACAAGCTTTTCTGTAAGCTTTTAAAGCACCACGAATATGGTCGCTTCCGGTTAAATTTTCGCGTGCCCATTTTCCATTTTTCTGAATTTCGCAAAAGCCTCCAGCCATACCAATTTTGGTGCTTTCCTTAAAATGAAAACATATTCTTTCTAAATAGTTTTCCGGAAAAATCAAATCGGCGTCAAACTTGCAAATAATGTCAAAATCATTATCTAAAGTTTGGAGTCCTTTGTTAAAGGCATTTACTACTTTGCTGCCGGGCATATGTTTGCCCATTGCATTATTTTTTACAAGCGAAATTTGCGGGTTTTTTATACCAAATTCTGAAACTATTTTGGGAGTCTCATCAGTAGAGCCATCATCTACTACCACAATTTTACTGGCCGGTGTACTTTGGTTTATTAAAGACTGAAGGGTTTTGCCAATAAATTGAGCTTCGTTATACGCGGGGATAATGATATAAATCTTCAAAAGACAAAATTTAAAGTTTTAGCAAGAAATATTTTCGCCTAAATGCGCTCTGCGTACACCGCGTAATATCTTGGGGTAAAATATCTTAAAATAGGTCTTATCCCCAATTTATTAACGGGGTTGGTCCACTTTTTTCGACTAATAATTTTCCACCCGGCTTTTTCTAAAAGCCAATCAAATTGCCAATCTTCAAACTCGTGGAAATGCCTGTCCCGCATATCGGTTTTACTGCGATAAGCATTGGAAAACCAAAGTTTAAGAGGAACGCTGGCTACTAATTTGTCGGCCTTAATATTAGATAATACATTGTAAGGAGAAACCAGGTGTTCAAAAATCTCAAAAGCAGTTACTACCTGATAGGCTGTAGTTTCTACCGCCCTGGTATTTAGGTCTAAATCTTCCCCCTTGGTATTTTCAACCTTATAATTATGCTTTTCCATAATTTCTGAAAAAGGATTTTTAACCCCTAAATCAAGGATTTTGGCAGGAGCGGGAACGTTAGCTTCTAAAAACTCTAAAGTTTCTTTATATCGTTTGTTGGGAAAGCTTTTTTCGTACATCTAATATTGGTAAACAATCGCATTCACGTTCATTCCGGCGCCCACACTGGCAAACATTACCACATCACCTTTATTAAGTTGTTGATTGGCAATTTTATTTTTAATTACAAGATCATAAAGTGTGGGTACTGTAGCAACGCTACTATTACCAAGCTCGTGAATGGTCATAGGCATTACTCTTTCTGGAGCTTTTAACTTGTGTAGTTTATAAAAACGTTTAATAATAGCTTCATCCATTTTCTCATTGGCCTGATGAATAAAAATCTTTTTTAAGTCGTCTATACTTTTACCGCTATTTTCCAAACAGGTTTTCATGGCGGCCGGTACATTCATCAAAGCAAATTCATAGATTTTGCGGCCATTCATTTTTATATAACGAAGGTCGTCTGGAGCTTGGTTGCTGTTAGATTTTCCAAAGTAAATATAATTAGCTTCATTAAAAGCATAGGTAGCCGATTCGTAGGCAAGGATTCCTCCTTCTTCTTCGGTTTCTTCTAAAATCACGGCGCCGGCACCATCTGAAAAAATCATAGAGTCGCGGTCGTGTTGGTCTACCACTCTAGATAAAGCTTCAGCACCAATAACCAGGCATTTTTTTGCCATTCCGGCCTTAATAAAAGCCTGTGCCTGGATAAGACTCTCTATCCATCCCGGGCAGCCAAAAAGCATATCATAAGCTACACATTTTGGGTTTTTAATACGTAAATGATATTTCACCCTGGTAGCTATGCTTGGTACGGTGTCACTTTGTACACTTTTGTGTTTAACATCTCCATAATTGTGAGCCACAATAATATAATCTAGCGTTTCAGGATCTATTCCAGAATCCTCCAAAGCTTTTTGGGCAGCAATAACTGCCATATCTGAGGTGTTTAAATTTTCCTCCAAATAACGGCGTTCTTCAATGCCCGTAATAGCTTTAAACTTGGCAATGGTTGTTTTGTTATCCTGCGGAAAACCTGTTCCGTCAAGATTGAAAAATTCATGATTTTCAAAGTCAGCATTTGCGGTTATAACTTTGGGAATATAACTACCTGTGCCGGTAATTTTAATGTTCATCTGACTTTTAGTTAAGATTAGACTCCGAATGTACTCAATACAAATATAATGAGCTTTAAATAAAATGGAAAAATAAACTTATTAGTGATAAAAATCACTTAATAAAAAAATGCCTGAAAATTTATTCATCAGCTGTGCTGACATAATTTTCAGGCATTTAAAAAAATTATGCTTCCATATATTCCTCTATAGGAGGGCAGGTGCACATTAAGTTTCTATCTCCATAGGCCTCGTCTACACGTCTTACACTTGGCCAGAATTTATTTTCTGCCACATAACTTAACGGATAAGCAGCTTTTTCTCTACTATATGAGAATTTCCACTCATCTGAAGTTAACATATTTATAGTGTGAGGGGCATTTTTAAGTACATTGTCTTTTTCGCTATCCAACTCCTCAATTTCCTGCCTAATAGAAATCAAAGCATCACAAAACCTGTCGAGTTCGGCTTTGCTTTCACTTTCGGTAGGTTCTATCATCATAGTTCCTGCCACAGGGAAAGAAACAGTAGGGGCATGGAACCCATAATCTATTAACCTTTTGGCAATATCTACCACTTCTATGCCCTTTGATTTAAAAGGACGGCAATCTAAAATCATTTCGTGAGCGGCACGACCACGCTCTCCAGAATATAGAGTTTTGTAATGCTCTTTTAAACGCTCTTTTACATAGTTGGCATTCAGGATGGCATATTCTGTAGCTTTTTGGAGTCCTTTACTGCCCAACATGGTAATATAGCCGTAAGAAATAAGGCATACCAAAGAAGAGCCCCAGGGTGCTGAAGAAATGGCTCCAATAGCATTTTCTCCACCGGTTTTAATAACCGGGTTTCCTGGTAAAAAGGGTTTTAATTGTTCGGCTACGCAAATAGGGCCAACTCCCGGGCCACCTCCACCGTGTGGGATTGCAAAAGTTTTATGCAAGTTTAAGTGGCAAACATCGGCACCAATTACCCCGGGATTGGTTAAGCCAACCTGGGCATTCATATTGGCACCATCCATATAAACCTGCCCGCCATTATTATGAATAATTTGCGTAATTTCTTTAATAGCCGATTCAAAAACCCCGTGGGTAGATGGATAGGTTACCATTAAAGCAGCTAGGTTGTCTTTATGTTTTATGGCTTTCTCTCGAAGATCGTCTACATCTATATTTCCATTTTCTGATGCTTTGGTTACAACCACTTTCATTCCGGCCATTACTGCAGAGGCCGGGTTGGTACCGTGTGCCGAAGATGGAATTAAACATATATTTCTATGTCCTTCACCTCTAGATTCGTGGTAAGCCCTAATGGTCATTAAACCTGCATACTCTCCCTGTGCACCAGAATTGGGCTGAAGCGAGGTGGCAGAAAATCCTGTGATTTCAGTTAGCTGATCTTCCAGTCTTTTCAAAACAATTTGGTAGCCTTCCGCCTGTTCTATCGGTACAAATGGGTGTATGTTTCCCCATTGCGGATTGCTTAACGGAAGCATTTCTGAAGCAGCGTTTAATTTCATAGTACAGCTTCCAAGCGAAATCATAGACTGGTTTAATGAAAGGTCTTTGCGTTCCAGTTTTTTGATATAACGCATCAATTCAGTTTCTGAATGATAAAGGTTGAAAACTTCATGCGTTAGAAATTCTGTTTTTCTTTGAAGTGCTGCCGGTATTGCCGATTCTTCTTTTAAGTTTTCAATTTTAGTAGATTCTTTACCTAAAACTGTAGCGAAAACCTTCAAAATATTATTGATATCTTCCTGGGTTGTAGTTTCATTTAATGAAATACAAACCGTTTCAGCATCAGGATAATAGAAATTGATTTCGTTCTTTTCGGCTTCTGCTTTAATCTTTTGAGCATCAGCTTTTACCTTAAGTGTGTCAAAATAAGCTGAGTTAAGTTGCTTAACACCCATTTTTTCGAGTTCTTCAGCTAAAGTTACTGTAGAAAAATGAACGGTATCGGCAATATACTTTAGACCTTCAGGCCCGTGATAAACGGCATACATTCCTGCCATAACTGCCAGTAGTACCTGTGCAGTACAAATATTGGAGGTAGCACGATCACGTTTAATATGTTGCTCGCGGGTTTGAAGCGCCATTCTTAAAGCGTGGTTCCCATCAAGATCTTTGGTTACCCCAATAATTCTTCCGGGAAGGTTTCTTTTATATGCTTCTTTAGTAGCAAAGTAAGCGGCGTGCGGCCCACCATAGCCTAATGGAATTCCAAAACGCTGGGTGGTTCCAACAACTACATCTACACCTAGTTCTCCGGGAGCTTGTAATTTAACTAAGCTCAAAATATCAGCGGCAACAGCTACTTTTATTTCAGCATCTTTACATTTTGAAACGAAATCGCTATAGTCGAATACCTGCCCGTGCTTGCCGGGATACTGCACTAATGCACCAAAGAATTTATCGCTAAAGTCAAATTCTTCATGATTGCCAACCACTAGCTCAATGCCCATAAAATTGGCACGTGTTTGAACAAGTTCTATGGTTTGTGGCAAGGCTTGTTCTGAAACAAAGAATTTATTTGCATTATTTTTCTTTTGCTTACGGTCGCGCACCGCGAATAATAAGCCCATGGCCTCTGCTGCTGCAGTAGATTCGTCTAATAACGATGCGTTGGCAATTTCCATTCCGGTAAGATCGCTTACCATAGTTTGGAAATTTAATAAAGCTTCCAGTCTACCCTGGGCAATTTCTGCCTGGTATGGCGTATAAGCTGTGTACCAACCCGGGTTTTCCAGGATATTTCTTTGAATTACCGCAGGCAGGATACCCTGATGGTAACCTAAACCTATATAACTCTTAAAAACCTTATTTTTTGCAGCTAGTTTTCCAATATGCTCGGCATACTGGTTTTCGCTAAGTGCTGAAGGTAAATTTAAGGCCGATTTTAAACGAATATCATCGGGAATGGTTTCGTATATTAACTGTTCTAACGAATCTACACCAATGGTGTCCAACATTGCCTGGAGGTTGCTTTCTCTGGGCCCAATATGGCGTAGGGCAAAAGAATCTGTTCTCATTAAAATAAAGTTGTGTTTTGTGCCGCAAAAGTACATATTTTTTTACGTAATTTTTTAATGATTAGCGGTATACACTTGTTAAGATTTTTGAGGCTACTATTGGTTGCAGGAAGAATGATTAATTTAGCAACATGCAGCGTTTTAAAAACATATTGAATTTCTATATAAACAGTAGTCTGCATGTGGCTCTGGCGGTAGTTTCCCTAAGTTTGATAGGTCTTCTTGAGTTCAATCTTGGTATTGATTTAAACCTGCTTTTTTTTGTTTTCTTCGGAAGCATTACCGGCTATAATTTTGTGAAGTATGCCCGTATTGCAAAACTACATCACGCCAGTCTTGCCCAAAACCTAAAACTGATACAGGTTTTCTCCTTTTTTTGCTTTCTTGCCTTACTATATTTTGCATTCAGGCAGAATATAGAAATACTTATAGCAGCGGCTATTTTTGGTGTTTTTACGCTATTGTATGCCATTCCCCTGTGGAAAAACAAGCAAAATCTTAGAAACATTGGTGGGGTGAAAATTTTTATAATCGCTTTAGTTTGGGCTGGAGTGACTGCAATTTTACCATTGATGAATCGAATTTCTCCCGGCGAATTGGGAATTACTTTTTTTCAGCGATTTTGCTTTGTGATAGCAATAACTTTACCTTTTGAGATAAGGGATTTAAAGTTTGATTCTGGAAGCTTACATACCATTCCTCAGCAGATAGGGGTAGGAAATACCAAAAAATTGGGGTATGTTCTTGTAGTAATTGTGTTTTTTTTGGAGTTTTTTAAGTTCCATTTTTCAGTAATAAATGTAATTGCGCTAAGTCTTACGCTACTAACATCGGTATATTTTATTAAAACTGCCCAGGTTAATCAGGGGGTATATTTTTCGTCTTTTTGGGTAGAGGGAATTCCGGTATTATGGTTTCTGATGTTGTTGATAGCTAAGATTCTTTCTTAGCCATTTCTTTTTCAATCTTATTTTGCCAGGCTTTTTTTTCTTCCTCAGAACAGGTTCTAAGATTAGATTTTTTAATTAAACGAGTAAGTTTAGAATTTTTAGAAGTGTAGTTGCGACAGGGTTTACAAAAAATTAGATGCATGAGCATACACATTTTTTCGCGAATACTCGACTCGTTATATTGACTTTTGTCACAGCAGTTTTCTGCTTTCGAACAATCGAAAATAAAAAATTTTGTTTTCGGCATATTTTAGAACCAGTTTTTTTCAAGACAAGCGGCCAATGCGGTACGTGCCCTATGAATAATTACCCAAAGGTTAGACGGACTGATATTAAATTCTTTACAGACCGCTTCAGTATCAGCCTCATCAATGGTTTTCATTTTAAAGATGGCGGCGTGCTTTTCGTTTATTTGATCTAAACATTCTAAGATAGCCATTCCTAATTCGGTATTTTCCATCTCATCCTCGGCAGTACGATCAAAAGCATCGGCTACCTGTTCCTCTAGCCAATCTCCATCATTTTCAGAATCTGAATAATTTATACGAACTTCGGCCTGGCCTTTTATAGAATTCGTTTTTCGATAATAATCTATTATTTTTCGTTTTAGTATAGATATAAGCCAGGTTCGCTCTGTGGCCCTTCCTTCAAAATTTTCTTTAGAATTAAGGCCGGCTAAAAATGTTTCAGAAATTAAATCGTTTGCCACCTCGCGATCGTTAACTCTAACAATAGCGTAATTGAAGAGGTAATCTGAATACTTGTCCACCCATTTTGTGGGGTCTAGTTTATGAGTTGGCATAGGCTTATATCAAAAACAAATTAAAATTAACAAAAGTATTTGATTTTATCAGTTATAGATTCTATAAGGTTCTTTAATGTTGAAATTGGATCAATAAAGAAAAGAGGTTGTTTGAAAAAAGTCTAATTTCGTCAAGCTGAACCTGCCCGTCCGTTAAGGCGTACTACTTCTATCACGTTTTACTTAACCAAAGTCTTAGATTCTGAAATAAATTTAGAATGACGATTTTAAAAACTCTTCAAACAGCCTCTTTAGTTTAATTATTTCTCAATTAATCCGGCGCGTTTTAGCAAAGCGTCGGGTTTAGGTTCTTTTCCCCTAAATTTTTTATAAAGCGTCATAGGATGATCTGTTCCTCCTTGTGAAAGAATATTTGTCTTAAACTTATTGGCAATCTCCCTGCTGAAAATTCCATTTTGCTGAAAATACTCAAAGGTGTCGGCATCTAATACTTCGGCCCATTTATAGGAATAATATCCTGCAGAATAACCACCCTGAAAGATATGCGAGAAAGCAGTGCTCATACAGTTTTCGGCAACATTTGGGAATAATTTTGTGCGTTCAAAAGCACTGTCTTCATGTGTTTTTACATCTTCAATAGCTGAAGGGTCTATTCCATGCCAGCTTAAATCTAACATGCCGAAGCTTAATTGTCTTAAGGTAGCCATTCCCTCCTGGAAATTAGCAGATTCTTTTATCTTCTGAATTAACTCCATAGGGATTACCTCGCCGGTTTCATAGTGTTTGGCGAATAACTGAAGCGCTTCTTTTTCATAACACCAATTTTCTAATAGTTGACTTGGAAGTTCAACAAAATCCCAATAAACATTTGCACCCGATAAGCTTGGATATTGGGTGTCTCCCAAAATACCGTGCAGCGCGTGGCCAAATTCGTGGAAAAGTGTGGTAACTTCATTAAAAGTTAATAAAGAAGGCTGCTTTTTAGAAGGTTTGGTGAAGTTGCATACAATAGAAATATGTGGCCGTTCTTCTTTGCCTTCTTTTTTGTATTGAGGTTTGTAACCGGTCATCCAGGCGCCATCTCTTTTTCCCGGGCGGGGGTGGAAATCGGCATAAAATAAAGCCATTTCTTTATTGTTTTCATCCAATACCCGGTAAATTTTTACATCTTCATGATATTTGTCTACGTCAAAAACCTCCTGAAAGCTTAAGCCATAAAGTTTATGAGCTATTGTAAAAACACCATCAATTACATTTTCAAGTTTAAAGTAAGGCTTTAGTTTCTCATCGTCCAGGTTAAACAGTTTTTGCTTTAATTTCTCGCTGTAAAAGGCGGCATCCCATTTTTGTAATTGATCAATTCCGTCAAGATCTTTTGCAAAATTTTCTAATTCGTTAAACTCACGTTTAGCGGCAGGTTTTGCCTTTTCAAGAATCTCTTCTAAAAAGCTGTTTACTTTTTCAGGAGTCTCGGCCATACGTTCCTCCAGGACAAAATGTGCATGTGTTTTATAGCCTAGAAGTTGGGCCCTTTCAAATCTTAATTTAGCAATTTGTAATATATTTTCCTGGTTGTCTAACTCATCTCCATGGAAGCCTTTAGCACCAAAGACAAGCGCCATTTGTTTACGCAACTCCCTGTTTTCAGCATATTTCATAAAAGGAAGGTAGCTTGGGTATTCTAAAGTAAATACCCAACCTTCTTTTTCTTTGGAGGCCGCTACTTGTGCAGCTTCTTCTTTAAAACTTTCCGGTAGACCTTTTAGCTTGTTTTCATTTGTAATATGTAATTCAAATTTATTGGTCTCGGCAAGGACATTTTGTCCAAAATCCAGGCTTAACTTTGAAAGTTTTTTATCTATATCTCTAAGTTTGTTTTGCTTTTCAATAGGCAGGTTGGCACCGTTTCTGGCAAAAGCTTTGTATTTTCTTTCTAATAGCGTTTTTTGTTCAGTATTTAACTTAAGTTGATCTTTTTTGTTATAAACAGCTTTTACTCTCTCAAAAAGAGCTTTGTTTAGTATGATGTCATTTCTAAATTCAGACAAAAGAGGGGATACCTCCTGTGCAATTTGCTGAATTTCTTCGTTTGTTTCGGCAGAATTAAGATTGAAAAATATACTGGTTACCCTATCTAATTTTTCTCCTGAATATTCTAAAACTTCAATGGTATTGGCAAATGTGGCTTCGGTATTATTTGTGCTAATGGCATTAATTTCTTCCCGTGCTATTTCTATACCTTTTAAGATGGCAGGTTTAAAATGTTGGTTGGATATTTTTGAAAAAGGAGCGTGATCAAATTTCTCTAAAAGCGGATTATTATGAGTAGTCATTATATCTTCTTTATTTTAATGGGCTAATTTATTTATTAATAGTGGTCTAAGCGCGTAGAAAGGTGTACTTAACCTAAATTTGACGTTTTTCATTATTTTTTTTAACACAAAACGATGTTTTTCTATGAAAAACTGTATATTCAGGCTTTAAAATATTGTAGTAGTTTTTAAGTTTTCTGGTTTAAATATTTAGAATGGTTAATAAATAATTTTTTACAGATATAGGTAAGTCTACTACATAGAAAGCCACGTCGTAAGACGTGGCTTTTGTTATTTTTTTACTGTTTTTGCACCTTCTATTACCTTTTCTTTAAGTCCTTCTTTATAGACTAAAATTTTATCTAAAGTACATTTATCTGATGCGCCAATAATTTGAGCTGCAAGAATTCCTGCATTTTTTGCGCCATCCAGGGCTACGGTAGCAACTGGAACCCCACCTGGCATTTGTAAAATAGATAAAACCGAATCCCAACCATCTATGGAGTTGCTGGATTTTACCGGAACCCCAATTACCGGAAGTGGGGAGAGTGAAGCTATCATTCCCGGTAGGTGAGCTGCGCCACCGGCACCGGCAATAATTACTTTAATTCCGCGTTCATGGGCGGTTTTGCCATATTCAAATAATTTTTCGGGGGTGCGATGGGCAGAAACGATGTCTACTTCTACTTCCAGGTCAAAACCTTCCAGGATATCTATCGCATCCTGCATTACCGGTAGGTCGCTGGTGCTTCCCATAATTACTGCTACTTTACTCATAATTTTTATGGTTATGAATACCTCAAAGATTTTCGAAACCTGTGGGGTATATTTATTTTTTAGAAATAACTTTAATTGAATTTTTAACTTGTTCGGCTATTTTTCTTGCTTCAGTAAGGTCTTTGTTAACAATGCTTACATGGCCCATTTTTCTAAAAGGCCGGGTTATTTTTTTGCCATAAATATGTGGTGTAACCCCGGGCATTTTCATTATTTCTTCAATATTTTTATAAACCACTTCCCCTTCGTAAGCTGCGTCGCCCACTAAATTTACCATAATTCCGCCTACTTTACTATCGGTTATTCCCAGAGGAAGGTCTAAAATAGCACGAATATGTTGCTCAAATTGGTTTGTATAGCTGGCTTCAATGCTATAGTGGCCACTGTTATGAGGTCTTGGAGCAACTTCGTTTACGAGAATTTCATCATTTTCTGTCTGAAACATCTCTACTGCCAGTAGGCCAACATGTTCAAATGCTTCAGAGACTTTAACTGCAAGTTTCCTGGCTTTTATGGCCACAGCATCTTTAATTCTGGCCGGGCAAATTACATATTCTACCTGGTTGGCCGTAGGGTGAAACTCCATTTCTACAACAGGGTAGGGTTTAACCTCTCCCGAAGCCGACCTTGCAACAATTACTGCCAATTCATTTTTAAAAGGCACAAGCGATTCAGCAATACATTCGGCATCGGGGAGCTCGTTTAGGGACTCCCTGTTTTTTATAACTGAAACTCCTTTACCATCATAACCGCCGGTGGTACTTTTCCAAACAAATGGGAAACTAATTTTATTGCTTTTCAGGGCACTTTGTAATGCTTTCTTTGTTGGGAAAATTTCAAAATCAGCCGTTGGAATTTGATGTTTTTTATAGAAGTTTTTTTGAACTCCTTTATTCTGTATTTTCTCTAAAGTTTCAGCCGAAGGGTATGTTTTAATCCCTTCCTTTGCTAATTGTTTTAGTGCTTCAATATTTACACTTTCAATTTCAAAGGTGAGCACGTCTACTTTTCTTCCAAAATTAACTACAGTATCGAAATCCATAAGATCGCCGGTTTCAAAATAATCGCAGGCAATTTTACAGG
This sequence comes from Salegentibacter sp. BLCTC, assembly GCF_015143665.1. Lineage (NCBI taxonomy): Bacteria > Pseudomonadati > Bacteroidota > Flavobacteriia > Flavobacteriales > Flavobacteriaceae > Salegentibacter > Salegentibacter sp. BLCTC. The sequence continues at coordinate 323,959 of NZ_WYEW01000003.1, forward strand.
GTGCATCTGGGTTTGGCTCCAAAACACAGGTTTGAATGTCGTATTTGCGGGTTTCGTAGAGCATCATTTTACCCAACTGACCGCCGCCAAGTATTCCTAGTTTAAAGTTTGAAGAAAAATAGTTGATCATAGCGTATAAGTTTCAGCAAAAATAATTTTTTAGCTTAAGGTGTGCTATTATTCTTATGGAAATCTGGCAGTTTGGGTTGTTAAGAATCCTTATCTTTGCCTTTTAAAATTTTTCAGATTTGATTAAACTACATGATTTAGAATTTGAGCCATACATTTCAGAGGAAGAAATCAACGCGGCCATAGATAAACTAGCACAAGAACTTAATAAGGATTATCGGGATGTTACCCCTGTTTTTTTAGGAGTGCTGAATGGTTCTTTTATGTTTGCCAGCGAGGTGATAAAAAGATTTTCTGGAGATTGTGAAGTGAGTTTTGTAAAACTTGGGTCTTACCAGGGAACGCAAACAACCGGTAATGTAAAGACGCTTCTTGGTTTAAATCAGTCTTTAAAAGGTAAGGAGGTAATTTTGCTTGAAGATATTGTAGATACCGGCAATACCCTGGAAGAAATCAATGAAATTTTAGAAAAAGAGGAGGTGCGTAATTATGAGGTGGCGAGCCTTTTTTACAAGCCTGAAGCTTATAAAAAGAATTTTGAGATTAAATATAAAGGGTTTGAGATACCCAATAAATTTATTGTAGGTTATGGTCTGGACTACGATGGTCTGGGACGTAACCTAACACAAATCTATAAACGTAAAGAAAAAATCATGACAAATTTGGTTTTGTTTGGCCCTCCCGGTGCCGGCAAAGGAACTCAGGCAGACATCTTAAAGGAAAAATATAAACTTGTTCATATCTCTACAGGAGATGTGTTTAGGTATAATATTAAAAATGAAACTGAATTAGGCTTAAGCGCCAAGTCTTATATGGATAAAGGCCAGTTGGTTCCCGATGAGGTAACCATAAAAATGTTGAATGCCGAAGTTGATAAAAACGAAGGAGCTAACGGATTTATTTTTGATGGATTTCCGCGTACCAAGGCACAGGCAGACGCATTAGCTGAATTGTTGGAGTCTAAGAATACCGAAGTTACAGGAATGATTGCTTTAGAGGTTGAAGATGAGGTTTTGGTAAAACGTCTTTTAGAAAGAGGAAAAACTTCCGGTAGAAAAGATGATGCCGATGAAAATGTAATAAGAAATAGAATTAAGGTGTATTATGATGAAACCGCAGTTCTTAAAGAATATTACAAAAAACAAGACAAATATTACGGAGTAAATGGCGTAGGTTCTATAGAAGAAATTAACCAACGGCTTAGTGACGTAATTAATAAACTACAGGACTAAACACTAATTGGTGGGAACACCAAAAAGACCTGTTACAGAATTATTGGAAAGCATAGGGTTAAACGGCTCAGGTTTATCGATAAGTTCTATTAAATTTTTAAAATATGACTGAAGGGAATTTTGTTGATTATGTAAAGATACACGTAGCCTCCGGGAAAGGAGGAAGTGGTTCTTCACACCTGCACCGCGAAAAATACATAGCGAAAGGTGGCCCCGATGGAGGGGATGGTGGCCGTGGTGGTCATGTTATTGTGAAGGGAAACAAAAACCTTTGGACACTTTTTCACCTAAAATTTAAAAGACATATTCGTGCTGAACATGGGGGCAACGGGAGTAAACAACGAAGTAGCGGCGCAGATGGCTCCGATGAGTATATTGAGGTGCCTCTTGGAACGGTTATTAGAGATACCGAAACCCAAAAAATTATTCACGAAATCACCGAGGATGGCAAAGAATATCTTGTTGCCGAAGGAGGAATGGGTGGCCGTGGAAACTGGCATTTTAAAAGCGCCACCAATCAAACCCCACGCTATTCGCAACCCGGAATTGAAGGGAAGCAGGTAGACATTACATTAGAGCTAAAAGTTTTGGCAGATGTAGGACTTGTTGGTTTTCCTAATGCGGGAAAGTCTACTTTGCTGTCGGTAATTACTGCCGCAAAACCTAAAATTGCCGATTATGAATTTACTACGCTTAAGCCTAATTTGGGAATTGTAGAATATCGTGATTTTAAAACTTTTGTGGTTGCTGATATTCCTGGGATTATTGAGGGTGCTGCAGAAGGAAGAGGTATTGGCCATAGGTTTCTTAGGCATATTGAAAGAAACTCTACGCTTTTATTTTTAATTCCGGCAGATGCGCCAAATATTTCTGAACAATATGAAATTCTCCTGGATGAATTAAGACGTTATAATCCTGAAATGTTGGATAAAGATAGGCTTGTTGCTATTTCTAAAAGTGATATGTTAGATGCCGAATTAAAATTAGAAATGAAGCATGAGTTGGATAAAAACCTGGGAGCACCTTATTTATTTATTTCATCGGTGGCACAGCAAGGTTTAACAGAGCTTAAAGACAGGTTATGGGAAATGCTAAATAAGGAAACTTCTTAAATCGTTTTCTGTACAGTTTTTGTTTAAATTTAAGCAGCGTAGATCTTTTCTTCGCTGCTTTTTTTATGATAATTAAAAACAAGAACTCATGAAACTAATAAATTTACTTTTTGTTTGTGCTATATTTAGTTCCTGTAATTCTACCAGGGCTATTTACGATTACGATGATAGCGTTAATTTTAATCAATTTAAAACCTATCAATTTTTTCCTGATTTTCAATCTGGTTTATCGCAATTAGACGAAACCCGGCTTATTACAAGTTTGGAAGCCGAGATGAACGTACAGGGTTTTTCTAAATCTGAAAGCCCCGATATTTATGTTAATGTTTATTCCAGGGAATATATAGATCAAAATCGCAGTAGTCTTGGTATAGGTATTGGTGGCGGTGGTGGTAACCTGGGAGTAGGAGTTTCGGGAGGAATTCCATTAGAGAATAATTCGGTTATATTAGAGCTTACTGTCGATTTTATAGCTGTAAATAAAGATTCTTTAATATGGCAGGCTATAGTAGAGACTAAATTTAATTCTAATGCTACTCCGGAAGAACGTAGGGCAGTATTCAATAAGATGGCTAAAAAGGCTCTTGAAGCCTATCCGCCAAAGAAATAAAGGGATATTCTGTACAGCTGGGTTTAGGTTTTTAAAGTATTCAATAAAAAAAGCCCCGGAAATTTCCGGGGCTTTTCTCATTTTGGTTGGTTAGTTAGTAGCTAACCTAATGAAAGATAAAAAGATATCTCTCATTTTTTTTAGCATTAATTTATAATAGTGAATTCGCTACGTCTGTTCTTTGCATATTGCTCTGAAGTACAACCAGTAGGTTGAGTACAATCGTTAAGAGGCATGCTTTCTCCGTAACCTTTAGAAGTTAGCCTGTCGCGGTCTATACCATTTTCAACAAGATATTCTAGAGTAGAAGCTGCACGTCTTTCAGAAAGAGCCATATTGTATTTGTCTGAACCTCTAGCATCGGCGTGAGAGCCAATTTCTATTTTAAGTTCAGGGTATTTGTTCATAATGCTTACAACTTTATCAAGTGTTGGTTTAGACTCTTCTTTGATAATTGCTTTATCGAAGGCAAAGTAAATGTTTCCAACGTCTCTTAATTGTTGTCTACCGGTTTCAAGGTTGGTTTCTCTGTCGTCGAAATCAACAACCGGAGGAACATAATCTTCTCTGGTAAATACATAAAGGTTATCTGAACCTCTTCGGTTAGAAGCAAGATATCCCTTTTCGTTTTCTTCATCTATAACAAAGGCAAAGTCGTCGTGACCACTGTTTACTGTGCTACCAAGGTTTTGTGCTTCAGAGAAGTCTCCTTCAGCTCTAAAAACATCTAAGTTACCAAACCCAGGGTGACCATCGGAAGCAAAGTAAAGTACGCCTTCTTCACTAATGTAAGGGAATTGCTCGCGATGTGGGGTGTTAATTCCCGTACCTAGATTTTTTGGTTCCCCATAAGTTCCGTCTTCATTTACATCTACCACATAAATATCGAAAGAACCTTCAGAGCCTGGCATATCGCTGGCAAAATAAAGTTTAGTTCCATCTGCACTTAAACTTGGGTGCTCGGTAGAATACTCGTCGCTGGTAAAAGGAAGTGCTTCAATATTGCTCCACTCGCCATCTACCATTTCTGCACGGAAAATTTTAATATGGGCAACTCTAACTCCTTCTTCGTTCTTTACTCTTTTTTCGCTATTACGATCAAAATACATTACCTGGCCATCCTGGCTAAAAGTAGCAGAACTTTCGTGCTCATCGGTATTAATTTTATCTGAAAATAATACGATATCGCTTAGTTCACCGTCTTCAGACATTTCAGCGGTGTAAAGGTCTAGGGTTGGCTTTTTGTTCCATGGGTAAACCGGGCGAGCCTGGTTTCTGGTAGAAGCAAAAGCAATTCGGTCTCCATAAAAAGCAATACCAAAATCGGCTGAAGCACTGTTATTCATAATTTGCTCAGTAGTATAAACGTGAGGTGCAACAGTGTCTAAATTACGTGCAAATTCCTCGAAGTCTACATCTTCACCTTTATAGGCACTCATATACTCGTTAGCCTCGTCATGGTTTCCTATAGCGCGTAAAGAATGTGCAAAGCGAAATTGATATTCGGGAGCAGTATTCTCTTCGTGTCTTAGGAAAAGGGTACGGTAAGATTCTGCAGCATTTTCCATTTGGTTAGTGTAGAAATAAGCATCTCCAAGGTTTTGTAAAACCTGCTGATTTTTATCTACAACTTGTTCATAAGCTTCTGCAGCATCAATATAAGCTCTTTGAGCAAACATTTTATCTGCTTTCTTTATTTCGGCATTTTGTGCAAAAGCAGCTACGCCTATAAAAAGAATAAAAAATGTACTATATAAATTTTTCATATTATTCAGGTTTTAGAAGAATCGAGGTGATTTGTCATATCCTTTAGTAAGGCCAAATAGATCAAGATCAAATAATAGCATTACTTCGTGAGTTCCACCTAAATCGTAAGTAGCGAAATCTGAAGTAAAGTGATCGTAAGCATACCCTACACGAAGTGATGGGGTAATTTTAAAGTTTACAAGTCCTGTAATGGTTTCATTAAACCTGTAACCAATACCGGCTTCTAATCTATCATATAACAAAACATTAGCAGTAACATCAACAGCTAATGGAGCACCTTGAACACCTCTAGCCATAAAGGCAGGCTTCAATTTAAGATCTGGGTTAAGTTGAAAAACATATCCACCCGTTAAATAATAGTGGATGGCTTCTTCACCTAAAGCTTCAAGACCTTGTTCGTTCTCAATATATTTTGAAGTAAACAAGTTAGGGGCAGAAGCACCTAAATAGTAATTGTCTCCAAACCAAAAAGCACCTACTCCAAATACCGGGAAAACTTCGTTTACATTTTCCAAAGCTGGATCTGTAGGGTCGTTTACCTGTAAACCGGCAAGGTTTGCATCAAAAGTGGTAAGACCACCCTTTATACCGAAAGAGATCTTACTATCTCCGCTTGTTGGAATTACATAAGCGAAGTCTGCAGTAATATTGTTCTCTTTTACAATATCGCCTATTTCATCATGAACAACGGTTAAACCAAGTTCTACCCTTTCACTAATTGGGGTGTGGGCAAAGAAGTTGGCGGTGCTTGGAGCACCGTCAACATTTTGCCATTGAGATCTGTATATCCCCCCCAGGTTAAGCATACCGGGATCATCGGTAGCGTAGGCCGGGTTTATTACACTCATGTTATACATATACTGAGTGAATAATGGGTCTTGCTGAGCCATACCTTTAATCGAGAAAAGGATAATGCCAGCGAATATTAAATATTTTGTGATTGTTTTTTTCATTTCTTTCTAATGTTTATCCTTTTATATTATCTGTTCAAGTATACTTTACCCTGACGTGGCTCTGTGCTACCGTCGTTAAAGTCTACCACATAGAAATATACACCTACAGGTAGTACATCATCTCCCAGGTTACCCGATTGGTTAGAAGTTCCATCCCAGGCAGGGGTAGAGGCGTTGCCTTTGTACACCGCATTACCCCATCTGTTAAAGATTGTAATGTTGTAGTTTGGATATTCTTTTGCAATATTTTCAATTACCAGATTGTCGTTTTTACCATCTCCATTTGGCGTAATTGCTTCCGGGAATAGTAATGCGCAGTCTTCTAAAGTAACTGTAACAGCTAATCTTTCTGAACTTTCGCAACCGTTGTCTGATATTAAGGTGGCATAATAAGTAGTACCATCGGTTAACATGGCATTATTGCTTAATGCAGTCATGCTATCGGCCGAATCGTACCAGGTTATCGTACCAGCTTCATTGATCTCGTCAGAAAGGTCTGAAAGTGTAGGATCATCAAATGTACACAACTCGTAATCTGAATTAATAGTTGGTGCTGGAGAGTCTACAATATTTACAGTAAGTACTGCAGCTTCAGATTCACATCCATTATCGGCAGTTTGTGTTACGTAATAATCTCCGTTTACCAATAAGTCGTCATCGCTTACCATCATGCTTAGGTCAGCGTCAGAATACCAGGTTAAGTTGGTTCCATCTGCAACTAATAAATCGGCAGTTGGAGCATCAATTGCACAGAAGGCCAGTGTTTCTCCAGTAGTTGGTGCTTCTGGGGCATCGCCAAGTGTGATAGTAATTGTAGATACATCGTCTCCACCACAATCGTCTCCCTGAGCCTCAACAGTATATATTACTTCGTAAACTCCAGCATCAAAAGCTGAAGGATCCATAGTTCCGTTTGTAATAACTTCACCATTTAAAGTGAACTCACCATCCATATCTGCTCCTGCAGAAAGTAGAGAATAAAGGTCTTGTGTCTCATCGTTAGTACAAAGGTTAACTGCCAGGTTTTCACCAGCGTCTGCTCCTTGAAGTACTTCAACGCTAAAAGTAGTGCTGGCTTCACCTTCAACACAAGGAATATCTTCTCCTACGGTATAGGTTATTTCGTAAGTTCCGGCTCCCATCATTGAAGGACTAAATACTCCGTCTTCGTAGCCTTCGAAAGTACCATCTTCATTTCCAGAGGTAATTAGGCTATAAAGGTTTAAATCGTCGTCGCTTGAACAAAGAGTTTGGTCTACTATTTCACCAACTTCGGCATCAATGGCGTCAAATACTGTCACTGTTAAAACAGCTGAATCAGAACACTCGCCCTGGTTAACTGTATAAGTTGTAGTGAAATCGCCTATCTCACTTTCGTTGTTGTACCAATTAACTAATTCCTGAATGCTTGGACTAAAAGTACCATCTCTGGAAACTCCTTCATCAAGCAAGTTTAAATAATAGTCTCTAACACTAGTAGAGTTAGGGAACATTCCATTTGTAATATTTTCGTTACAGATAGATGCTGTTTGGTCTGCCCCGGCATCCACTGCGTTAGGAGTTACGTTTATTGTAAAAGAAGCACTAGCTTGTCCTTCAATACAATCAACATCATCAGATCCAACAGTATAGTTGAAAGAATACTCTCCTGCGTCAACAGCTGTTACGTCAAAAGTGCTTCCTGCAAAAGCAGCTCCATTTAGCGTAAAGCTACCCCCTGGTGTAGTATCGTCTGATAAAGCTGTGAATAGATCATAAGATGTTTCGCTGGTACAAACACTAATAGTGTCGTCTATTGCTTCTGCAATAGCTTCACCAGGTTCAACAACAGAAATTGTAAATGAAGTTGAATCTTCTGTTCCTTCAGTAACACATGCATCATCACCATTTACGGTATAAGTAATCTCACTAGTTCCGGCAGAAGGGTCGAACATGTTGCCCTGAACTCCGTTTCCACTAAAAGTTCCAGTTATTTGAGCTCCTGATTCTAGGTAATCCATTAAATCAACCATTGAATCGGTAGAGCAAACTACCTGGTCATCAATATTACCTGCATTTGCATCAGTAACAGGAATAACGGTAATAGCAAGATCTACTGAATCACTACAAGCACCGGTTCCTACAGTATAAGTAGTACTAAATGTTTGGAAGTTATTTGAGTTGTAACTAGCTATAATTTCAGGGATTGTTGGATTAAATGTTCCATTTTGTGGAACTCCTTCTTCCAATAGGTCAAAATACAATGCCTCTACATCACCTGGAGTGCTATTTACTAAACCAGGGATTTGAGAATTACATAATTCATTATCAAGATTGTCTGCACCTGCATCTACCAGGATTCCATCTACAATAGTGATTGCAAAAGCAGCTTCGTCGGTGCCGCAATTGTCTTGGCTATCGCCAACGGTATAAGTTCCGCTGAGAGTTAATTCAGGACCTCTGTTTTCATCTGTGTAGTAATTCAGTAACTGGGCTCCTAAGATATTTATATTAGGTGTGAACTCACCGTCAGTATCACCATTCCAATCAAAACGCTCAAAAAGTTGTATTAAGGTTGCGTTTGGATTTTGTGGGTCGTAATCGCCAACAATTTCTTCAAGTTCAGAGATACAGATTGAGTCTATAACGTCATTTCCAGCATTTGGTCCCTGAGTCACTTCGATTGTAAAAGTAGTTTCATCGTTACCCTCAACACAATTTATAGATTCATCTACCGTATATGTTATGTCAATAATACCTGGTGTTACCGCAGAAGGATCAAAAGTATTGTTGGTTACCCCTTCTCCTGAAAAAGTTCCTCCTAATGTAGCTTGTGGGTCGTTATTAGTTAGTGAAGTAAGATCAATCAATTCAGCGTTAGAGCAAACTGCTGGAATATTGTCAAATCCTCCTGCGTTGGCAACTTGCCCATCAATAACTGTTCTCTCAAGCTCTATTGGTTCAGAGCAGCCATTGCCGTTTTCTGCAATATAAGTGGCTGTAAAAGTTCCAATATTGTTTTGATTATATTGGTTGATTACTGCCTGAATATCTCCACTTTGAAATGTACCGTTAGGAATATTGCTGCCGAAGTTCTCAAGGAATAAAGCTTCAACATCTTCTGGAATTTGGTTTACTAATGCAGGGATATCATCATTACATAATGCTGGGGTTGGAACTAATTGGAAGTCTGCTCCTTCTAAAACAGTTACTTCTAATAAGGCAGAATCTTCACAGAAAGTTTCTTCTCCCACTACATAGAAAATCCCAAAATTTATTTCATCAGTGGTGTTATTTAAATCGTTGGCAATATCTGAAGGAGTAGGGTAGAATTGCCCATTTTGGTCGGCATCACTACTAAGAAGACTTTTTAAATAGTCTTCAACTAGAGCTGCAGTTGCAGTACTTCCAATATCTGCTCTACATACGGTGTTGTCAATATTATCATCACCGGCTTCAAAACTTTCTTCTACCGTGATTTTAAGTTCTACAGTGTCTTCACATCCTTCTTCTGTAGTAAATGTAGCATCAGTGGTAAAAGTTTGAATAGGATTATTATTGAAATCACTTGCAATACTTCCAATTGAAGGGCTAAATGAAACTTGAGTAGGAAGGTTGCGATCTTCAACTAAACTAAGAAAAAGATTGGTTGGAGATTCACCATCGGCTAACCTTTGTTCTACCTCAGATAAACAAAATATCTCTGAAACGTCTGCTCCAGCATCGAATTCCTGAATAGTTACTGTTACCGGTGCTCTATCACCAAAGGAAGTCTCGCAAGGAGGTGTAACACGATTTGCATCATTAACAACCTGACCCAAATAGTAAGTTTGGCCACTTATTAACTGTGTGCTGGCTGTTAAAGGAGATGTTGCATTTTGTGATCGGTATGCTCTAATAGCTTGTGTATTATTATAAGTGCCTGTGGCTTCAAGGTCGGCAACTGTAGCGCCTTCACATAAAATTTGTGTAGTAGCAGCATTCGGAGCCTCTATTTGGTTGGGCTCATAACCAAAAGCTACTCTTTGTGATGGGCAACTTCCAAGCTGAGTTCCATTTGTGGCAACTTGTGCAATAAAATAACTGTCACCTGCTACTAATTCTCCAGAAAACTCTGTAGTAGCTTCTTCAGAATCATAAATGGCTATTCTGTAGTCAATATCAGCAATAAATAAATTTGCAAGATCCTGATCATCAAAATTGGTAGGAGTACAATTGGTGAAAACAAAACCATTTGATCTCTCTCCGTTTATTCTGTTAACAGGTATTTGAGCACTCTCTACAGTTACTGAAATTGCTATTCGATCACATTCGCTTGATGTTCCACCGACGTAATAAGTTTCTCCGTCCGCGAGGAACTCGCTTGCTGGAATAGCTTCAGTGTCGTTAACATTGTCATCAGTTTGATAAACTGGATAACCATCGGTGTCAAGATCGCCAACAGTTTGTGTAAAACAAAAGGTTTGGGTCTGAGAGAAACCAAAATTGACCGGATCGGGACAATCATTTTGCCCAAATGAAGGCAAGGTTCCAATTAACAATACAAAGGCGAAAAGGAACCAATTTGTCCCCTTCCTCCCAAAAGTAAAATTTTGCATAGGCTAGGTGTTAAAATTCAATTATTAGTATTAGGTTTAAAAATTTAGCAGCACAAATATTAAAATAATTTTTAACATTGTCAGTTATTTTAATAGGGAGTTTAACAATTTTAACCATTCATGGCCAACTTTTTGTTTGATTGATAAAATTTCGGCTTGTTTTTACTCGCTAAAACACTTTAAATTTATGAAAAAATTAATAGTATGACCCGATATATCGTTACTTTTCTGCTTTTTGTCCTTTGTTTTTTACCTCCGGCCGATGCACAGACCAAATTTGAAGTTGGGGAAAATTTCCTCAATCAGCATCAAATTAAAAAGGCGAAAAATGTTTTTAAGGAGTATCCGGGTAATGAAAAAGCTACCGAATATCTTGGGGATATTGCCAGCTTTGAGAAAAAATGGGATGAGGCCATTAGGTATTATAAAAACTTAGTTGAAAAAGACCCTAATTCTGCCGTATATAATTTTAAACTTGGGGGAGCCCTGGGTATGCAAGCCCTGGAAGCCTCTAAGTTTAAGGCTGCCCTTATGATTAATGATATAAAAACCTATTTGAATAAAGCTGCCGAGCTTGATAAAAATCATAGCGAAGTTAGGCGGGCGCTGGTAGAATTATATATGCAGTTGCCGGCTATTGTAGGAGGCGATAAGCAAGTAGCGGAACAATATGTACGAGAGTTGAAAGCGATCAATAAGGTAGATGCTTATTTGGGTGAAGCCTATATCTATAAAATTGAAAATGATCGGGAAAAAATGACGGAAGCAGTAAAAAAGGCCTTGCAATTTGCTCAAAATAACCCGAAATTAATAGAGCGAAATTATTTAAATTACGAGTTAGGGGAGCGAGCTGCTACTTTAAAAATAATGCCGGAAGCTGCTATAGGTTTTCTAAAAGATTATGCTGAAAATTATAATTATAAAGATTTAAAATCTCCTGCCTGGGCGCATTATCATATCGCCAAATTACAAGCGTTACAAAAGAACCAGGATAAAGCATTAATTCATGTAAATAAGGCCCTGGCTGAAAAATTCAATTTTCCTGAGGCAGAAAAGCTGAAACAGGAAATATTAGAGATGTAAGCACAAGGCCTTTTCCTATCTCTTGCCTATATTTGCAGGCAATTAAAAATTGGTAACTGCTAATTACTGGCACTCGAAATTAAATCTTAATGAAACTTCACTTTATAGCAATTGGAGGTAGCGCTATGCATAGCCTGGCTCTGGCACTTCATGAAAAGCAACACAGTATTACCGGAAGCGATGATGCTATTTACGAGCCTTCCAAATCGGCTTTGGAAAATGAAGGCCTATTGCCCAATCGTAATGGTTGGTTTCCAGAGAAAATAACCGAAGAATTAGATGCAGTTATTTTGGGAATGCATGCCAAAAAAGACAATCCTGAATTGGAAAAGGCCAGGGAGTTAAATCTTAAAATTTATTCATACCCCGAATTCCTTTTTGAGCTTTCTAAAGAGAAAACACGGGTAGTAATTGGTGGTTCTCATGGTAAGACTACTATTACCGCCATGATTCTTCATGTAATGCATTACCACGGTAGAGAAATTGATTATATGCTTGGCGCACCGGTTAAAGGAATTGATAAAACGCTTCGCCTAAGTAATGAGGCCGATTTTATACTTATTGAAGGTGATGAATATCCTTCTTCCCCCTTAGATCTTCGACCTAAATTTCATTTGTATCAACCAAACATTGCTTTACTTAGTGGAATTGCATGGGATCATATTAACGTTTTTCCTACTTTTGAACACTATGTAGAGCAATTTCAAATATTTATAAGTGAAATAGTAAAGGGTGGAATCCTGGTGTATAATGAAGAAGATGAAACCTTAAAAAGCCTGGTAGAAAATACCGAAAATCAAATACGGAAACACCCCTATCATACCCCCGAATATCACGTAGAAGATGGGAGCACCATTTTGGAGACCACAGAAGGGGATATGCCGCTTGAAATTTTCGGCAAACACAATATGAATAATTTGGCTGGAGCAAAATGGATTTGCCAGCATATGGGGATTGATGAAGACGATTTCTATGAAGCTATAATGGAATTTGAAGGTGCCAGCCGAAGATTAGAAAAGATTTTTGAAAGTGACAGCGCAGTTATATTTAAAGATTTTGCACATAGCCCATCCAAAGTGAAAGCGAGTACCAAAGCAGTAAAAGAACAATACCCCGATAAGAAAATAATTGCTTGTTTAGAATTACATACGTTTAGTAGTCTCAATGCTGAATTTATTGAGCAGTATAAAAATACACTTAAAGAGGCCGATGAAACGATTGTATTTTATGCTCCCGAGGCAATGGCACAAAAACAGATGTCATCTATTTCTGTAAAAGGAATTAAAAATGCTTTTAATGAGCCTGGCTTGGAAGTAATCGCTTCAACATCGGTTTTACAGGAAGTTTTGGGAGCAAAAGACTTTAAAAATACGGTATTGCTTTTTATGAGTAGCGGTACTTTTGGAGGTTTAGATCTTGAGGAAGTAAAGCAGCTATTTTAAGATACGAGCTTCATTTTTAATGGTTTTGATGAAGATAAAGAATCATTTTTTATCTTTATCTAACTATGGGTGAGGAAAATAGAACCGGCTTTGGAATTAAATATTGGGCAGAAGACGATAGGCCGCGAGAAAAGCTCTTGCAAAAAGGGAAGGTGAGCCTCAGTGATGCCGAACTTATCGCTATATTAATCGGTTCGGGAAGTAAAAACGAATCTGCGGTACAATTAAGTAAACGCATTTTAGCTTCCACTGGAAATCAACTGGGTGATTTGGGTAAACTTTCGGTAAAAAAGCTTTGCGCATTTAAAGGAATTGGTCCCGCAAAAGCAGTAAGCATTGTGGCAGCCATGGAGCTTGGTAGACGCCGAAGAACAGAAGAAGCCCTTGAAAAGAAAAAAATTACTTCCAGTGCCTCGGTTTTTGAATTGATGCAGCCTGTTATTGGAGAGTTGTATCATGAGGAATTTTGGATTATTTATCTTAATAATTCAAATAAAGTTATAGAGCAGTTACAACTTAGTAAAGGCGGAATTACAGGTACACTGGTAGATGTGCGCCTTACTTTAAAAAAGGCACTTGAGGTGGGGGCTACCTCAATAATTTTGGCGCATAACCACCCTTCAGGGACTTTAAAACCCAGTGAAGCCGATAAACAACTTACCCAAAAGCTTAAAACTGCTGCGCAAAGTTTAGATATTAAAGTGTTGGATCATCTTATTGTAACCGAAAAATCATACTTTAGCTTTGCAGACGAAGGCGTACTTTAAATTGTTTAGATGCTATTAATTTATACCCAGAAAATTACTCCCAGGATAGTTTATACGTTTAAGCATATTTGTACAAATATTCTTGGCATTCCTATAAAATTCACCGTAAAAATAGAAGAGTTTATTGCTCATGAGGGGATGAAACTCTCTTACGGTAAACAAGCCCTTGGAAACGAACTTTTTGTGCAAAAAGTTGCACTTTTAATGGAGCAGGGCCTAAGTGAGGTTGAAATTAAAATACAACCCTGGGGAGAAGACTTTTGCTTTTTTCCCGTTTCAGAAAATAGTGCTTTACCATTTGATATTTTTGCTGCTTCGTTTTTTTTGCTCAGTAGATATGAAGAATACCTGCCACATGTTAAAGACGATATGGGTAGGTTTCCTGCGTCAGAGAGTGTAGCCTACCAGGAAGGATTCTTACAATCGCCCGTGGTAGATATATGGGCGTATAAATTTAAAGAAGTGCTTCAGGAAAGGTTTCCTGAAATTAGCTTTGAAAAAAGAAAATTCCACACCAGGGCCATTATTGCGGTAGAACACGTTTTTAGCTTTCAGAATAAAGGGTTTTTAAGAAGTTTGGCAGGAATGCACCTGGATATTATAAAATTCCAGTTTCAAAAAGTTATAGATAGGATTCAGGTGTTATTAAGGCTAAAAAAAGACCCATTAAATATCTTTGGAGACCTTATTGCTTTTATAAAAGAGCATAAAGTACCTATACACTTTATGTTTCAGCTAAGCGACTTTTCAATTTACGATCGCAATATTAATTATAATAGAAATCCGTATCGTTCTATCATAAAATATGTAGGAGATTATGCAAAGGTTGGTTTAATTCCCGGATATTTTGCCTACGAGAATTTCAAAATTCTTCGGAAAGAAAAGCTTCGTTTGGAAAATACTTTACATACTCCTTTGGAGCGGGTTATTAATGTAAAATATAATTTGAATATTCCTGAATTTTATACTTTTCTAACCGAGTTGGAAATCCCATCAGATTACTCTATGGGTTATCCTGAGGCTTTAGGGTTTAGGGCCGGGACCTGTAACCCTTTTTTATTTTATGATATTAATACCGAAACTACGCTTCCGCTTAAAGTGCATCCTTATATCTTTAATTCGAATATTGTAGAGCATGCCAATTTTGAAAAATTTACTGCTGAAATTGGAAAAATCCTGTTAGCGGTTAAGAAGGTAGACGGAAGCTTTAAAGCGATTTTTAAAAATCAGGACTTTTCAGAATATTCCAATCATAGGGATTATTACATCTTATTAAAACAAATTTATGAAGTTAGATAATATTAAGCACGTTTTTTTTGACCTTGATCATACGCTATGGGATTTCGATAAAAATTCGGCTCTGGCCTTTGAGCGGGTTTTCAAATACAGGAATATTCCTTTAGAAATTAATAATTTTCTTGAAGTCTACATGCCTATAAATTTTAAGTATTGGGAGCTTTATAGAAACGATCATGTTTCTAAAGAAGCTTTGCGGTACGGAAGGTTGAAAGATAGCTTTGACCGCTTAAAATTTGAGGCCGATAATGAGTTGATAGATCGTATTGCAATAGATTATATTGAATATCTACCCGATAACAATTATCTTTTGGAGGGTGGAAAAGAAGTGCTGGATTACCTTCAAGCTAGTTACGAATTGCATATTATCACTAATGGTTTTGAAGAAGTGCAGCATAAAAAACTTATCAATTCCGGAATTCATGAATACTTTACTACGGTTACTACTTCTGAAGAAGCCGGGGTTAAAAAACCCAATAAACAAATATTTGAATTTGCCCTTAAAAAGTCTTCAGCAACTCCCCAAAATAGTATTATGGTGGGCGATAATTTTGAAGCCGACTGTACCGGTGCTAAAAACTGTGGGATAAAACCTATCTTCTTTGATTACTATGGAAATAAAGAAAATATCGATATAATACATATAAAAACGTTAAATGAACTAAAGGCTTATTTGTAATAATAAAGTTTTGTTAATTTCGTTATGCAACCTAATGTATTGCTTAATGAAATTTGTTTCATTTTATCATATCAAATTTACGGTACTTATAGTTATAAGTTATCTTATGCTTGGTTGTGTTAAGGATGTGGATTTAGACCAACGTGAAGATATTTCCCTTAGTCCAGACCTGCAGATAGATTTACTGATCTATGATATTGACCAATCTCAATTTGAAGATGTCGCCACCGGGAATTTAAAAACACGTATAAGCGATACGGTGCGCCTGGAGTTTTTAGATGATGATTATATTCAGAAAGACCTTTCTTCGGTAGATTTCTATTTTAGGCATATTAATACCTTTCCACGTGCTATAGATAGTAGAATTAGGTTTTTATCGGAGGCTAACACCGAACAGTTTGCAGTGAATTATGTTATAAAGCCCGGGGCTTCCGGAAATCCGATAACTACAGAAAGAAGTGAGTTAATCGATGAGGCGCGAATAAATTTAGTACGCAGAAGTATAAAAATGGTGGTAGAATTGGAAGTGCAGCCGGGTACGGCGGCATTTGAGGGGGACTTGAACTTCGCTTCGAAAGGCTTCTTTTCTTTTGAATTTTAGTGATGTGGAGACTTATTGCCTTTTTATTTATTTTTTCTAATGCGGTCTTGGCCCAGAACAAACCCTTATTGTTTAATGTAGACGATCTTCCGCAAACTTTAATGAGCAATCCCGGGGCTCAAATAAACTTTACGGGCCATATAGGAATCCCATTTTTTTCTCAAATACATGTTTCAGCCGGTTCTACCGGAGCCGATCTTTATGATGTTTTTGCCGACGACGGCACTAATATTAATACCCGAATTCGGGAGGCCATGCGAAATATGGATTCCCGGGATTATTTTAATGTAAATCAGCAATGGGAAGTTCTTTCTTTAGGGTGGAAGCTGGATAGTAGAAATTACCTTTCTACCGGGATATATCAGGAGCTTGATGCCTTTGCATACTTTCCAAAAGATCCTGCCATATTGGCCAACGAAGGAAATAATAACTATCTCGACGAGCCTTTTTATTTTGATGATGTTTCTTTTGCAGGCGAGATCTTAACGGTTTATCACCTGGGCGTAAATCATAAATTTGATAAACGGCTTACAGTGGGGGCCAGGGCAAAATTATATTCAGGGATATTTAATGCAGAAAGTACCGGAAACACGGGAAGATTTACTACTTATACCACGCCTAATGGAAGAAATGTTTACCGGCACGAGGTGGTAGATTTGGATGTACTTATCAATACCTCGGGTTTTGCTCCACTAAAGGAAGAGGAAGAAATGACGGTAGAACAAGCCACTGCCGAGTTGTTAAGTAGATCTTTTTTTGGGGGTAATGTTGGTTTTGGGTTAGACCTGGGGCTCTCTTATATTTTAGATGAGCAATTCATACTGTCGGGTTCTGTGCAAGATTTGGGAGTTGTTTTTCAACGCCAGGATGTGGAGAATTACCGATATTTTGGAGCTTATGAAACCAGTGGGCTGGAACCACTTTTTCCCGATTTAAATGAAAATGATGAAGCCATTCCTTATTGGGATATTTTTGAAGATGAGGTAGATAGAAATTTGAGAGACCAAACTACCAACGAGTCGTAT
Organism: Salegentibacter sp. BLCTC; assembly: GCF_015143665.1. Classification (NCBI taxonomy): domain Bacteria; kingdom Pseudomonadati; phylum Bacteroidota; class Flavobacteriia; order Flavobacteriales; family Flavobacteriaceae; genus Salegentibacter; species Salegentibacter sp. BLCTC. The sequence goes on from NZ_WYEW01000003.1 coordinate 341,232, forward strand.
ACTACCTGGCGCCCGGTAAAAGCTAATTTTGCTATGGAATATGGTTTCGGACCGGCATTTTTGCCCTGTCATTATTTAAGTGCTAAAAAAGTAAGGTATATGAATTTACTGGGTATGCAACTTGGTGGAGTAAAGCGGCCAAAGGGTTTTGTTTATACATTTACCGCTTATTGGGATAGAAAAATCAATGAAAATCAGCGTTTTAAAATTGCCTATTCTTTAGACGATTATTCTTTAACTAATATTGGCTTGATGTATACCAGAACTTTTAATAAATTTAATGTTTATCTGGCTGCCAATAATTTACTGGCCTTTCCTAATTTGGCGAAAGCTCATAGTGCTTCCATTCAATTGGGAATGCAGCTAATATTCAACAAATAACACTAGAAAATGAAACATATAATTTTTATACTCGCTTTTTTTGTAGGGACTATCTCTGGTATTGGACAAAGTCTCGATCAATATAAATATATTATTATCCCTGAAAAGTTTGAGTTTTCTAAGGAAGAAAATCAATATCAATTAAATGCGCTTACCAAATTTTTATTTGAAAAATATGGTTTTAAAACTTTGATGAAAAGTGAAGAAAAACCAAAAGATCTTCAGGAAAATTACTGCCTGGGGCTTAGTGCCAATGTAAAAGAGAATTCAGGCTTGTTTGTAACCAGGTTGGTTGTTCAGTTGGAAGATTGTAGAGGAGATATTGTGTATAAAACCAAAGAGGGGACTAGTAGGATAAAAGATTTTAAAGAAGCACATCACGAAGCCTTACGCGACGCTTTTAGCGATATTGAAGAAATGAACTATCAATATAATGATGCAGTAATTTCAGAAGCCGGGCTTTCTGAAAATGACAATCAATCACAGGTTGTGGAAAAATCAGAAGTGGTACAAGCCAAACCAAAAGTAGCGCCTACTCAAACCGCTGAAGAAGTTAAAGAAACAACAACAGCCCCTCCCGAGGTGGTGGTTGAAACCCCTATGCTAAACAATTCTTCAGCTGGAAAAATGAATTTCGTAAAGGGAGATGCGTTTTACTTCCTGAAAAAGTCAGATTCCGGATACGCTTTCTACCAGGAAAACTCAGAAGAACCATTTGCTGTTTTGGCCAAATCTGGAGGGGAAGATAGTTTTATATACAAATCCCTTACCCGGCAGGGTGTAGCCTATTTTGATGCGGAGGGCAATTTGGTAGTAGAATATCTCGACCAGGAAAACAAATCGGTTAAACTTGTATATAAAGCTAACTAGTAATTATACTTTTTCTTCCAACGTTTTTTAAGGAATTCCCTTTGTGCATTTTCCCGGGGATTATTTCCGGGTTCATAAAATTTGGTATTTTTTAATTCATCGGGTAAAAACTCAGCTTCCACAAAATTGTTTTCGTGGTTGTGTGCGTATTTGTAATCTTTTCCGTAGCCAATATCTTTCATAAGTTTGGTTGGGGCATTTCTAATAGATAACGGAACCGATAAATTTCCCGTTTTTTTAACTGCACTTTGTGCGTGGTTAATCGCCATGTAGGCAGCATTGCTTTTTGGCGAGGTTGCCAGGTAAGTAACACATTGGCTTAGTACTATCCGGGCTTCGGGAAACCCAATGGTAGTTACCGCCTGAAAGGTATTATTTGCAATAACCAGTGCTGTAGGGTTCGCATTCCCTATATCCTCACTGGCCAAAATAAGCAACCTTCGGGCAATAAATTTTACATCCTCTCCACCTTCAATCATTCTGGCTAACCAGTAAACTGCCGCGTTTGGATCACTTCCACGAATAGATTTAATAAATGCCGATATAATGTCGTAATGCTGCTCGCCGGTTTTGTCGTACAGTACCGTATTTTGCTGAACCCTGTTTAAAACCAGTTCGTTGGTTATTTCAAGATTTTTTTCAGAAGAGGTAACCAGGAGTTCAAAAATGTTTAGTAATTTTCTGGCATCCCCGCCACTTAGCCTAAGCAAAGCTTCGGTTTCTTTTAACTTTATTTTTTTTTCAGCTATAATTTTATCTTCCCGCATCGCTCTTTCTAAAAGTGCTATTAGGTCTTCTTTACTGAATGGTTTTAATATATAAACCTGGCATCTGGATAGTAAAGCTGAAATCACTTCAAAGCTTGGATTTTCGGTGGTAGCACCAATTAAAGTTACCCAACCTTTTTCTACGGCTCCCAAAAGCGAATCCTGTTGGGATTTGCTAAAACGGTGAATTTCATCTATAAATAGTATGGGGTTTTTGGTAGTGAATAAGCCATCGCCTTTTTTAGCTTTTTCTATAACTTCCCGAACATCTTTAACTCCACTATTAATTGCGCTAAGTGTAAAGAAAGGTCTGTCTGAAGTTTTGGCAATAATGTTTGCCAGGGTTGTTTTTCCCACTCCGGGTGGTCCCCAGAAGATGATAGAAGGAATAATGCCCTGCGTAAGTTGTTGTCGTAAGGCTCCTTTGGGGCCAATAAGGTGCTGCTGACTTAGATAATCTTCTAATGTTTGTGGACGTAATCTTTCTGCTAATGGTTTACTCATCTGACAAAATTAGTAATTTGAATAACACATTGTCATCTATTAACAAATGGATTCTTTTTTGTAATATTAAATAGAAACTATTTTTTGTGAAAGAATCTAATCCTTTTGTTTTTACTACTGGCGTGCTGGGCTATCCCATCTTGTTTGTGCTGCTTATTTGGCTGGTTTTTTGGTTTGAGATTCGCTTTGGGGTTAGTTTTAATAATTTTGGGGTGCGCCCCGGGGAACTTAAAGGTTTGCGCGGAATTTTATTTTCGCCTTTTATTCATAGCGATATAAAACATTTATTTAATAACAGTATCCCCCTTTTTGTGCTCTCTATGTCCCTTTTCTATTTTTATAGAAAAATTAGTTGGCCTGTTCTAATTATGGGGCTGTTACTTACCGGTATTTTAACCTGGAGCATTGGGCGGCCTGCGAATCATATTGGGGCTAGTGGAATAATATATATGCTTGCTGCTTTTTTATTTTTTAAAGGTATTTTTTCAAAATATTATCGCTTAGTGGCACTTTCTCTAATCGTAGTTTTTCTGTATGGTGGTATGCTTTGGTATGTTACTCCGATAGATCCGGAAATCTCATGGGAAGGGCATCTTTCTGGTTTGATTTCAGGTTTTGCATTGGCTGTTTTTTATAGGAAAAATACTATTAAGAAGCCTAAGTATGAATGGGAAAAACCAGAATACAGCGAGAAAGAAGATTTATTTATGCAGCATTTTGACGAAAATGGAAATTTTATTGAAAGACGCTTTGAAACGAACGAAGAGGAAGACCCTGAAGATGACTCAGGAATAACTTATCGCTATTTTTATAAGAAAGCGGACTCGGGAAAAGATAAGGCTAAATAATCTTAAGAAACTTGACGTTGCCTTATGGCTTCATACAAAAATACTCCACAGGCCACAGAAACATTTAAAGATTCAATTTTACCGAACATAGGAAGTTTTGCTTTTTTGTCTACGGCTTTTAAAATGGAATTAGAAACACCTTTGGCTTCGTTGCCCATTATAACAGCTGATGCCTGTTTAAAATCTACATCGTAGATATTGTCTTCTGTCTTTTCGGTAGCGGCTACAAGTTGCACACCTGAAGATTGAAGGTAAAAAACAGCATCTTTTATATGACTTACTTTTACAATAGGAAGATTAAATACTCCACCGGCCGAAGTTTTAACGGTATCGGCATTTAAAGGTGCACCTCCCTTCTCAGGAATAATAATGGCATCAACTCCTGTGCATTCTGCCGTTCTAATAATAGCTCCAAAATTGCGTACATCGGTAATTTGATCTAGCAATAGAAAAAGGGGAGTGGTTTTTTCTTCAAGAATTTTTTCGATGGTTTCTTCAAGATTTCCAAACTTTATTGGAGAGATAGTTGCTACCACACCCTGGTGATTTCCTTTAGAAAGTTTGTATAGTTTTTCTTCCGGAACGTAAGAGGTATTATAGTTGTTTTTTTGAATTAGACGGTTGAGTTCTTGAAATAAAGGTCCGGAAAGGCCTTTTTGAATATAAATCTTATCAATACTCTTTGCTCCCTGAATTGCTTCTATAACGGCTCTAATTCCAAAAATACGTGTAGTTTCTTCCATAAAGCAAAGGTAGGTTTTGTTTTTAGAATTATGGAACTACTGGAAATAAAAAAACCACCCGCTTAGGGGTGGCTTTTTAAGTATGATAAGAATTCCTGTTTAGAATCCGTCAGAATATTCAATGTCAAAGCTTACAACGTTGCCGTTAACCGAATTAACATTTCCTATTTCCATCACGCCATAGAAGTCCTGGGTTTCTATGTTGCCATCTTCGTCTTCAATCTCTCTGGTATCCTTGTATATAAATAGATCTCCGTCTACCAGACTTGTTGCAGAGGTGATCTCATTGCCATTTTCAAAAGCGGCTCTAGCCGAAAGCACATCAGCCTCTTCCAGGTCGAAATCGTTATCAGCTTTCACAAAGCTAACTTCAGAGTCACTAATTACTTCAAAACCGGTTGGCTCCATAAATTTAATATCAGCATTTTCAGTACCATCGGCAGAGATAACACCCGTTTGAAGGTTTAGCTGATTCATATTAAGATCTTTAGAGAGCGTTACAGAATTTGAATTCTGGAAATCTTTTGTAGTAATAGCAACGTGAGAAGAAACTACATCTGTGAGGTCGCCACTCGTAGCTGTAAACCTGTAGTAAAGCGTATCATTAACACCAAGACCTAAATCTTCGTAATTAGTTTCGCTTAATTCTACAGTTCCTTCATCTGTCGAAAGGTCCATGTCGCTATCTGCATAGGTGCCATCATTATTTTTTTTAAACTCTAATGTTACCTCATCAATTCCTGCTGAAAATGTAGAAACCTCATATGTTAACTCTACTGATGAAAGTGAGTCCATAGTAGTTACTGAAGGATTGTCTTCTCCTAGAGATATAGCTTTGTTTACCTCTATGGTAAAAGGATCGTTTGTCATATTGCCGTTGGAATACATACTTTGTATTGTAATGGGATATTCGCCAGTTTCCTGAATAGCCCCATCTTCATCGGTGAAAGTGAAATCTCCCAAAATAGATGAGTTGAAGGTTGCCGTTTCTCCTGAAACTGTCGCTGACCCAATAACAGAACCATCCTGAAGAATCTCTACGCTTTCTACACTTACGCCTTCGGCGGTAAATAGCTTTATGTTAAGATCTGCATTTCTATCTAAACGAGAAATGGAGTTATCACTTAAAGTGGCATATCCTCCTAAATCTACCAGTTCATTGTCAAAAGCTTCGTCATCTGTATCGCAAGAAGCAAAGCCAAAAGCAATAATTAAGCTAAGACTTATAGGTTTTAAATATTTTTTCATTATCAATATTTTATAATTTTATTTATAATCTTTTACAACTAATCTACATCCCAGAAAATAGGAGTTTGAGCAGTGTCACCTCCAATTGCTTCGGCAGCAGCCTCATAATTGTTTTCATTTAAGTTGGTCTCATCTACAGGATAAGTGTATCTTAAAGGTACCGGTGTTTCAAATTCAACAGGAATGTTTAGTTGTGGAGCATCATATTTTCTCCATAAAGACCATCCCTGGAAAGGATTATCAAACATAGCAATCCAGTATTGTGTGGCGAACTGAGCTACAGAGCCGTCATAGGCTACGGCAGGCTGAGCAAGATATGATGCGATTGCAGCTTCATCGGTTAATCCCCAGTAATTCATAGAGGCCGTAATTGCAGCGTTATAGTGAGTTTCAGCATCACCAGGTATGTTATAGCTAAGTTCGGCAGCTTTAGACTGGTTAAAACGAACTTCAGCATAGTCTAATAAGATACCTTCGCGAGTTGGCTGTAAGAAAGGATCACCAATGTGAGTATAATCACCATAGTTGTTACTAGCTCCGTAGATACCCCCAATATAACCTTCTTTATTTTCGTCGAAATAAACCATTCTTCTTGGGTCATTAAGGTCGTTCATATAATCTATGATGGTGTTAGAAGCAAGAAAGTCAGATCTTCCACTAAGTACAAGGTCTTCCCATAGTGGGTTGCCGTAAGGGTCGTTACCCTGGTATTGTACGGTGGCGTTATCTTCATTAGAGGTAAATACTCCATCGGCAACAGCAGATTCTACTGTAGATTGAGAAAGAGTAGGATTGGCATCAGAAATTCTCATTCCTAATCTCAATTTCAATGAATTGGCAAACATAGACCATTTGTTCATATCTCCACCGTAAATCACATCGGCAGAAGTGTATCCCTGTCCTGCAGATAGCATAGAGCCAACGTTGTTTAATCTAGTGATTAAATCTTCATAAATCATCATATCATCATCGTAGGCAGGAAGTGGAAATTCATCAGCTTTTCCTGCTTGAGAGTAAGGAATGTCTCCAAAACTATCTACAAGTACATGCCAGGCGTAAACTTCAATTACTTCTAACTGTCCCATACGCGCATCTTTTTCAGCTTGTTCAAGTTCAGTGTTTTCTGCTACAATACTTTTAGCATCTTGAAGATCAAGAATTACATCCCTATAGATTTCAGACCAAACATTATCTGGATTTTGTCTTGAAGTAAAATTATAGTTTGGTTCATCTAAATAAGTAGTAGTCGTAAAATACTGCGCTAAAAATCTGTACAGTCCGTCATTTACGTTAGGAGATGCCATATTATCTGATAGACTTACCGTGGCTGCGGTAAATAAAAAGTCAGAAGCAACCTCCGTAGGGTTTTTGGGATCTCTATTAAGATCCTCATATTGCTCGTCACTTTGGCAAGACCATAGTGTAACGAGTGCCGTTAGAGCTACAATATATTTCTTCATAATTTTTTAATTAAAAGTTAAATTTAAGACTAGCACCAATTTCTCTTACTGCGGGATAGGCACCAGACTGGTATCCCTGAACGTTTCCTGAACTAAGCCCTGCTTCTGGATCAGAATAAGGCATGTTCTTGTGAATTATCCAAAGATTTCGACCAATTATAGAAAGAGATGCATTGGTAAATGGAGTTGCATCTATAATGTTGGAACCAAAATTATAGGTTAAGCTAGCTTCTCTAAGTTTTACAAACGAAGCATCATATACGTGACCTTCGTTGGCATCTCTACCATATCCATAAGGATTACCAAAGTAATCTGTTCTTGCTCTAGTGGTATTTGGAGAAGTGTTGGTTACTTCATAAGTACCATCATCGTTGTAAGATACATCACCCTGAACTCCGTCAAGAATTACACCACCACCATTTGCAATGGTATTTCTCATTGGGTTTCCAAGGTCGTTAGTCCCAACACTACTTGCGTAAATTCCAGTCGCGCGTCCATACCAGGTATCTAGGGAGAAAACATCTCCGCCTTTTTGTACATCTACTAGAAAGCTTAAGGTAAGATTTTTGTACGAAATAGAGTTAGATACACCACCTGTCCAATCTGGCTGAATATTACCAATAATATAATTCGCGTTTGGTGTTCTTTCGTAATAACCAGCATCTGTAATTACACGGTTTCCGTTATCATCGTACACATAAGCAGTACCTCTAATCGCACCGTAAGGCTGCCCTGGGGCTGCGTTTATTGAAACCCCACCTTGAAGGCTTACAGGGTTTAATTGAAGGTTGTCAATTCCATCGGTTAATTCAAGAACTTCACTTCTATTTTTAGCCCAATTAATATTCATAGTCCAGTTGAAATCTTCTGTTCTAATTGGGTTAAGGGTTACAGAAGCTTCAATACCTTTATTTTCAATAGTTCCGGCATTCAGTAATTTTGTTTGAAATCCTGTTGCTGTTGAAACTGGTACTGGGGTAATTTGATTCTCGGTTTGAGAATTATAGTAAGACACATCAAAACCTACTCTTCTATCAAAGAAGTTTGCCTCCAGACCTATTTCATAAGACTTCATACGTTCTGGATCTAGAGCCAGGTTAGCTAATTGTGAATTGTTACTAGCCCATCCTGCAGATCCAAATGGGGCAGAGATTTCGTAAGTGTTAAAAACTCTATAAGGGTCAGTGTCATTACCTACTTCTGCATAGTTGGCTCTAAGTTTAGCGAAACTTAACCAGTTGGCATCTATAACATTGGAAAGGATAACACTGGTGGAAATAGAAGGATAATAGAAAGTGTTGTTTTCTTTTGGAAGCGTAGAAGAACGGTCTCTTCTAATAGTACCTTCTAAAAAATAGGTGTCTAAATATCCCAGTCCGGCTCTTGCGTATATACCGTCTAACATTCTGTCGCTTTCATATTCTTCCGGCGGATTCATAGGAGAAGCTGAATTGCTCAAAGCATAAAATCCAGGTGCATTTAAGCCACCATTGGTTTCAGCAAGTATGTAGTTGCTTTCGTTTCTACGTAAGTTAAAACCTATGTTACCATCCAGGTTAAGATCCTCGGTAACATCTTTGTTAAAATTAAGAATAAGATCGTAGTTGTATTCGGCCGCTCTATTGTTAAATCGCGAATAAGATGCGATATCTGCACTTCCAACATTTATTCTTTCTTCCTGTAATTCATCAAAAGTATCAAAAGAGAACCTTCCTAATACGCTAAAAACATCGCTTATCTCGTAGTTAAGGTTGATGTTACCAAAATATCTGTTACGAGTATCTGTTTGATAGTTTTCGTAAAGTGTCCAGTATGGGTTGTCAGAGTAGATAGGAGAAAGATTATCTGGCCCGTTCGGGTTCCACGTAATGTTTTCCCTTGTTGCAAAATATGCATCTCTTTGGTCGTAAAGATCTACATTAGTTTGCCACCATTGTCTAAATTGTTGCATTAGGTTACCCGAGCTATACCCGGTGCCATATCGGCCTTTACCGTCTGTTTTAGTATAGGAAATATTAGCTTGTGCAGAAAATTTATCTGTAAATTCATGCTGGCCGCTAAACTTTAAAGTATTTCTTTTAATACGGCTATTAGGTAAGTTACCCTGTTGATTAAAGTTTGTGGCACTTAATCGGAATGAACTTTTATCTGTTCCTCCGTCTAGAGCTATAGAGTTAATTGCGGTATAACCGGTTTCCCATATGTCATTTGGAGTATGTTCTCCAGCTTCCCAAGGGGTAGCTTGCTGGTAGAAATCATAGTCGGTTCCTTCCAATTGTGGATATATCGAATTCCACTGGTATACTGGTCGTCCATCAAACCTTCCTCCAAAAGAGGCATCCTCTGTAAATGGAGTTGTTAGGTCTGGGTTCCCATCACCATCAATATCAGAAAGGTTAAAATATCCGTCCTCAGATTGATAGTATGCCCCGTAACCAGCACCATATTGATCCTGATATTCCGGAAGCGTGTTATCATTTACGTGAGTAGTCATAAGTGTTGAGCTCACAGAAACTCCAATGCCCTTCCCTTTTCTACCTTTTTTGGTTTCAATGATTACCGCTCCATTTGCCGCTCTGGCACCATATAATGCAGTTGCAGCCGCACCTTTTAAAATGTTTATAGAAGCAATATCATTTGGGTTGATGTCTGAAGCAGCGTTACCGTAATCATAACCACCTCTACCAGAATCCTGTCCAGAGCGGTTATTGTTGGCGTTACTTACTGGAGTACCATCAATTACGAATAAAGCCTGGTTGTTTCCTGTTAAAGAGGAGTTACCACGAATTACTACATTGGAAGATCCTCCTAAAGTACCAGTAGATGATACTTTAAGACCTGCAACTTTACCAGAAAGAGAGTTTACGAAGTTCTGGGTTGGTACATCAGAAACTTCGCTACCATCTACTTCCTGAGTAGCATAACCAAGAGATTTTTTCTCTCTTTCAATACCAAGTGCAGTTACTACAACCTCATCTAATTGTGAAGAATCTGTAGTTAATGTCACGTCTATTGTGTCATTATTTCCTACAGTATATTCTGATGTTTGCATTCCAATGAAGGAGTAAACTAAAACATCACCTTGTGAAGCGGTGATGGAATAATTTCCGTCAAAATCTGTTTGGGTACCTGTGTTGGTGCCCTTAATCAAAACGGTTACGCCCGGAAGGGGTAACCCATCTTCATCGACTACCGTACCGGTAATCGTTCGTTCTTGTGCAAAAGTAATTTGCACAACTAACACTAATAATAGTGTTAGAATACTACTAAACTTTGTTTTCATTGTAAAATTTGTTTGAATTAGCCAATGCCAAATGTGCTAATAAATGGTTAATAAAACAAACTTTTACTTTTAAATATCCGCAGTAATTTTAAGGAAATGTTAATATTTATGCATAGAAAGTTTGGTTTCAGGGGTTCAGCTTTGCGGGTTAAAATGTTAAAAGGGTGTTTAGTTGAGATATTTATTTTTGAATATGTTAAAGAGGAAATAATAAAATTTTAGTTAAAAAATTAGTCTTCTCGAAAAAAATAGAAAATCATTAGAAATAAAAAAGTCCCCGGGTTTTGAAGCCGGGGACTTTTGAGAAATAAAAATGATTAAAAATTAATTTTGATCAGATGTAGATAGATTTGGGTTAGCATTAATTTCTGCCAGTGGAATTTTAAAGACCCAGTCGTCGTTTAAAGAAGGTTTCTCTACCTGGTAAGCATTCTGGTAAAGAACTTCAGAAGCTCCGGAACCTCCGTCTGCGGCGTGGTCAATACCTTCATCCCATCTAATATGATTAGTATATCCAAAACCTTCACCCCACATTTCCAGGCGCCACTGAAATTTTAGATGTTCAAAGAAATCATCTTCAGTAGTGAAGTCATCGGCATTCCAGGCACTGTCCCTTGCCTCGGCCAATGGTCGTAATGCTTCCTTGGCTCCATCCAGGTCATCCATCATTAACTTAGCTTCTGCTTCAATTAGGTACATTTCTGAAGAACGCATGTAAATAATATCATCTGGATCTATGGTGCCGGGATTAGCTTGTTTTAGTTTAAAGTGCATGTATGGGTGGGTATTATGTCCTGAAACCAGTCCGTACTCACTTTTAATTTCAGCTATGGCAGCATCAAACTCATCTTCGGTCGTGTAAAGCGGATTGGTGTTATTTGCCCAACCGCCATTACCGTTGGCTGCAGAAGTATTTGAGTTAGGGGCATCTGGTAAAAACACATCGCCTCTGTAGTCTGTGTCTGGAATAGCATCAACCAATCTTCGATCTGCAATTTTAGGATTGTTTCTAATTTGGCTACCGTTAAAGGTGTTGCTCGCTAAATAGAAATAAGATCTAAAGAAAGTGGTTTCGGCCTGAATAACATGACTTCCCCAAATAACTTCAGAAAGATCGTTGGTGTAAAAACCAGCTTTCCAATCGCTTTCGTTTAATAATGGGTAGCCTTCTCTGGCTTTTACAGCGGCATCGGCGGCAGTTTGCCAATCTCCTTTAGATAATGCCCACCGTGCTTTAAGGCCGTAGGCCACATTGATGTTTAATTGAGATTTGGCCTCAGCACCCCCCGAAGGTCTCGGTGCACCATTTTCAAAAGCGGTAATTGCGTCATTAAGATCTAAACCAATTTGAGTGTAAATTTCCTCCACAGTGGATCTTGGTTGGCTTGTAAAAGGTGATTCTGAAGAAAACAATAATGGTACACCTGGGTCTGTGGCCGGGTCACCAATTAAGTATCCTCTTCCAAAATGCTGCACCAATGATAAATAAGCGTAGGCTCTATAGGTATAAGCTTGCCCAAGAATGGAATTTAATTCAGGAGTTTCTGTTAATTCGCCACTGGTAATTCCATTGATCAATAAATTTGCATGTAAAATTATGTTGTAACGGTGGTACCACAGTAATTCCACCGTGAGTGAGGTGGGTTGTGTGTGTTCGTTCCATTGCATAGCGGATCGCCATGACAGGTTGTTGGCATTTGCCGAATGGATTAAACCACCGGTTATATTATCCCCTAACGGAACCCAATAATGGTTGTTTGCCCTAGCGCTATTACCTCCGGGGAAAACGGTCTGTGATTGAGAGTATAGGCCGCGGTGTACTCCATTTAAGACTAATTGCATGTTCTCCTGGCTCGCCAGGGCATCTGATGCCGAAATAGCGTCAGTTGGTGTTCTGTCGAGGAATTCCTCTTCGCAAGATGTTATTGATATTGCAAGGAACATCAATAGGATGTATTTTATTTTATTACACATACTCGTATTTTTTAATTATTAAAAGGATAGATTTAAACCTAGGGATACAATTCTTGGTGGGGAAAAGTCATCTCCCGGAGGAGTACCGGCTAAATTGTATTGAGGGTCTAAGCCTGCTCTTTCGCTACTTAAAAATAGGTTCTCACCAGTAATGGATACCCTTAAATTATCCAGTCCTAAGGCATCGGTAGCGTTTGCATTAAAACTGTATCCAAGATTAACGTTTTTTAGAGCCCAAAACGAAGCGTCGGTTAAGAACCTATCTGATTGTGTTCTCACTAAATCAGGATTCCCGTTTTCTAATCTGGGGACATCTGTGATGTCGCCCGGTTGTTTCCAGGCATTTAAAATATCCGGATGCAGGGATCTCCCATAACTGCCGCTATGCATTAAACTTGAATATGCGTTATCTAGTACGCTTCCGCCAATGCCGTAGGTAATTAGAAAGTCAAGATTGAAACCTTTGTAGCTAAAGCTATTAGCTATAGAGCCAAGCAAGTCTGGAATAGATGAATCTCCGGTGTAGGCTTGCTGGGTATCCTGCCAGTTGCTTGTAGTTTCAATGTTTCCTTGTGCGTCCAGTACAGGAACGCTTTCGCCGTCTGCATTATCTTCGTATAAATAGAATAATTGATCTCCTGTTTCAGGATCTACCCCGGCTGTTCTTAATAGGAAAAAGTCAAACCTTGAGCGTCCTTCGGCCCATCTTTTACTGCCATTTACAAATGGATCTGGTAAAGAGGTGATTTCGTTTTTAAAAGTTGAGGCTTGTAAGGTAAGGTCCCAATCAAAACCATTTCTGTTTAATAAATTTCCTGTTAAAGCTAGTTCCCAGCCTGAATTATACATGTCACCCAGGTTTACTGGAACCTGGTTAAGGCCGTTACTAAGGGCAATCGGTAAATTGTAAAGTAAATCGGTTGAATTTTTTCTGTAGTATTCTACAGATCCTTCCAGGAAGTTATTGAATAATGCAAACTCTAATGCTACATCATAGGTTTCAATGGTTTCCCATAATAAGTCGGTGTTTCCTATGTCTGTAAAAAGAATTGCAGGGTCTGCTGCGTTTGAGGTAATTGTAAACCTTGCTTGTGATAAATAACTGTCTAGTAAATCATCGTTTCCTACTTCTCCATAAGAGCCGCGAACTTTTAATTTGTCTATAAAAGGTACATTGCTCATAAAATTTTCCTGGTCAATACGCCATGAGGCGCCAACTGAGTAGAATGTTCCCCAGCGGTTGTCGGATTGAAACACCGATGATCCGTCACGTCTTATAGAGCCACTCAAATAATACTTATCATTGAAATTGTAATTAGTTCTTAAGAAGTAACCTTCAATAGCTTTATCAAAAGTGGCTCCATCAAGGTCTACAATATTAGAAAAATTTGCAAATTCATAAATACCATTGGCAGCCTGTATGGTTTTAAGTCCATCAATATTGGACCAGCTTCTTTCAAAGCTTTCATGACCTGCGGTGATGTCCAGGTTATGATTGCCAAAACTATTGTTGTAAGTTAAGATTTGATTGAAGTTTTCAACATCGCGCCTTACCCTTTCTTCGCTTAATCTTCCATCTGGCTGAGCATCACCAATAATCGCATTTTCATATTCTCGTTCCCATAATTCATTAATGTCACGGCCGTAGTTTAATCTGATATTAAGGCCGTCCAGAATTTCGTATTCTCCAAATAACCTAATTCCGTAGGTGTTGTCTTTATCTCTTTCGTTGTTTAAAACCAATTCCTGGATTGCATGTCTTCCCTGATTGATAGGTCTAGAACCGATATTAAACTCAGAATACCCTTCTCCATTATCGAAAACAGGCTGTCCAAAATCATTGGTAACAATGTTTCCTTCTAAATCGTTAACATAAACCGGATATATAGATCCAACGCCAAGAGCGAAACCAAATGGATTAACAATACTTCCTGTTCCGGCAGAACTAGGTCCCCTTGCTTCTGAAATGGCTATATTGGCATTACCTCCAACTTTAAGTTTGTCGTTAATATCAAACTCTGCGTTAAGTCGCGCTGTTAACCTGTCAAATCCAGAGGTAATAACGTAGCTTTCTTCATCTAAGTAAGAAGCAGAAAAATATACAGTGTGGTCGTCGCCACCTGCCGATACATTTAGGTTGTAATTTGTTCTTATTCCGGTTTGTTGTAATTCCTCAAACCAATCCAGGCTTTTGTAAATAACCTCTGCATTGGGATTTAATTGTCCATTTGTTCCTACTATTTCATCGTTTGGAACATTAAACGGGTTGTAGCCTAATTGATTATAAATGTTAGCACTCGCAAATGCAGGATCTCCATCTCCAGCACTTGAGTTTTTAAGTGCTTCCCACATAACTTCATAATATTCACCCGGCGATATTTGGTCGTATAATTCAATACCGTTGGTGACCATACCGGTTTGAGCGGAAACATTTATTTTGGTTGCTCCGGCTGTTCCTTTTTTGGTGGTGATTATTACAACACCATTAGCAGCTCTTGAGCCATACAGGGATGTGGAAGCTGCATCTTTAAGAACTGTGAACGATTGTATATCTTCCTGGTTAATCGCATTAAGATTACCTTCAAATTGAACCCCGTCTACAATGTACAGTGGGTCTGTATCTCCGTTTAAAGTTCCAACCCCTCTAATCACTATTCCGGGAGATTCTCCAGGGCCAGATGGAGATGTAAATTGTACTCCGGTAGCTTTACCTTCTATTGCCGCAATAGGAGAGGTTACGTTTCGTTGCTCCAATTCGGCTGATCCAATTACATTTGCTGAACCGGTAAAAGCGGCTTCACTTGAAGTACCGTACGCGACAACTACCACTTCATCTAAGGAGGCTGAATCGCTTCCCAGTGTTACGTCAATGATATTTGGGGAGCCAACCGTGATTTCTTTAGACTCCAATCCTAGAAAAGAAAAAACTAGCACATCTCCTTGTTCTGCTTGAATGGAGTACTTTCCGTCAAAGTCGGTTTGTGTGCCGGTTGATGTCCCTTTCTTTAATACATTTACCCCGGGTAGAGGAAGATTGTCTTCATCTGTTACTGTCCCGGTGATAGTCTTCTGTTGTGCATAACTCATTTGCACAATCAACGCCAGAAGTAATGTCAAAATACTACGTGGTTTTAGTAATTTTACTTTCATTATAACATTTGTTTGAATTATCTTGAGCTAATATCATAAAAAATAATTAATAATGTATGTATTTAGGTTTATTTTTTGTTTGGTTTGTTTTGCTTTGTGTTTGGTGAAGGGTTCTTTTATTTTCTTGGATTTTTTTTGAAATAAATTGCTGATTGTTTGATAAGTATATTTTTATTTCTACATTTGCAAACCCGAAAAAATAGGGGATTAATTTTAAATAATAATTAGGTAAAAGAAATTATGCCAACAATTTCACAATTAGTACGAAAAGGAAGAGCCCAGATGACCAAGAAGAGTAAATCGGCTGCTTTAGATTCGTGCCCTCAAAGAAGAGGAGTGTGTACGCGTGTATACACTACTACACCTAAAAAACCAAACTCGGCTATGCGTAAAGTAGCAAGGGTTAGGTTGACTAACGGAAAGGAAGTGAATGCTTACATTCCGGGTGAGGGTCATAATCTACAAGAGCACTCGATAGTATTGGTTAGAGGTGGAAGGGTAAAAGATTTACCGGGTGTAAGATACCACATTGTTCGCGGTGCATTAGATACTGCGGGTGTTGAAGGTAGAACTCAGCGTAGGTCTAAATATGGAGCCAAACGCCCTAAAAAGTAATTAAAAACTTTTAATGTAAAGAAATGAGAAAAAGACAGGCGAAAAAAAGACCGCTTTTACCAGATCCAAAATTTAATGATCAGCTTGTAACACGTTTTGTGAACATGATGATGTGGGATGGTAAAAAATCGGTTGCCTTTAAAATTTTCTATGATGCAGTGGCTATTATAGAAGAGAAGAAACAAGACGAAGAAAAAACCGGTTTGGAGATTTGGAAAGATGCATTATCTAATGTTATGCCTCACGTAGAAGTTAGGAGTAGACGAGTTGGAGGTGCTACGTTTCAGATACCAATGCAAATAAGACCGGATAGAAAAGTGTCTACTGCTATGAAGTGGTTGATTTCTTTTGCGCGTAAGAGAAATGAGAAGTCTATGGCGCAAAAATTAGCTGCTGAGATTCTTGCTGCTGCTAAAGAAGAAGGTGCTGCGGTTAAGAAAAGAGTAGATACTCATAAAATGGCTGAGGCTAATAAAGCATTCTCTCACTTTAGATTCTAAAATAATGGCACAAAGAGATTTAAAATTTACCAGAAATATAGGAATTGCAGCTCATATTGATGCAGGTAAAACTACAACAACAGAGCGTATATTGTTCTACACTGGAGTGAATCACAAAATTGGTGAGACTCACGAGGGTGCAGCAACTATGGACTGGATGGAGCAAGAGCAGGAGAGAGGTATTACTATTACATCTGCCGCTACACATTGTACATGGAATTATAGAGATCAGGAGTATGTGGTGAACATTATTGATACTCCCGGTCACGTTGACTTTACTGTTGAGGTAGAGCGTTCTTTACGTGTTTTAGACGGTGTTGTGGCTTTGTTTAGCGCTGTTGATGGTGTTGAGCCTCAATCTGAAACTGTTTGGAGACAGGCAGATAAATATAAAGTACCGCGTTTAGGGTTTGTGAATAAAATGGACCGTCAGGGAGCTGACTTCTTTAATGTGTGTAAGCAGGTTAGGGAAATGTTGGGTGGAAATCCTGTGCCATTGCAAGTGCCTATTGGTGATGAAATTGACTTTAAAGGGGTTGTAGATCTTATATCTAAGAAAGCAATAGTTTGGGATGATGATAACTTCGGAATGACTTATACCGAGGTGGATATTCCTGCTGAACTTCAGGAAGATGTGAATAAATACCGTGCAGAGCTTGTGGAAGCTGTTGCAGAGTATGATGAGAGCTTAATGGAGAAGTTCTTTGAGGATGAAGATTCTATCACTGAAGATGAGATTATAGCTGCTTTAAGGGCTGCAACTATAGATATGTCTATCATACCTATGATGTGTGGTTCTGCTTTTAAAAATAAAGGAGTTCAGGCGATGCTTGATGCCGTGATGAGGTATATGCCTTCTCCGGTAGATGTAGAAGCTATCGTTGGGACTAATCCAGAAACAGGAGAAGAAGAGTCGCGTAAGCCTCATGTAGATTCTCCTTTCTCTGCATTGGCATTTAAAATTGCTACCGATCCTTTTGTTGGTCGTTTGGCATTTTTCCGTGCTTATTCAGGTGGGTTGGATGCAGGTTCTTACGTGTTGAATAACCGTTCTGGAAAAAAAGAGCGTATTTCTCGTATTTACCAAATGCACTCGAACAAGCAAGAGCCTATTAATAGGATTGAAGCTGGTGACATTGGTGCTGCAGTAGGTTTTAAGGATATTAAAACCGGAGATACACTTACCGATGAGAAGCATCCAATTATTTTGGAGTCTATGACTTTTCCTGAGCCTGTAATTGGTATCGCGGTAGAGCCTAAGACGAAAGCTGATGTTGATAAGATGGGTATGGCTTTAGCTAAACTGGCTGAAGAAGATCCTACTTTCCAGGTTAAGACTGATGAGATTTCAGGTCAAACCATCATCTCAGGTATGGGTGAATTACATATTGAAATTCTTGTAGATCGTTTAAAGAGAGAATTTAAAGTAGAGGTTAACGAAGGTCAACCTCAGGTAGAGTACAAAGAAACAGTAACTAAGCACGCAGATCATAGAGAAGTTTATAAAAAGCAATCTGGTGGTCGTGGTAAATTTGCTGATATCGTATTTGAAATGGGGCCTGTTGATGAGGATTTTGAAGGAAAAGGGCTTCAGTTTGTTGACGAAATTAAAGGTGGACGTATTCCTAAGGAATTTATTCCTTCCGTAGAAAAAGGATTTACTGAAGCTATGAAGAATGGACCTTTGGCTGGATTCCAAATGGATACCCTTAAAGTTGTTTTGAAAGATGGATCATTTCACCCTGTGGATTCTGATCAGCTTTCTTTCGAATTGGCTGCTAAAATGGGTTACAAAGCTGCGGCTAAAAAGGCCGGTGCTGTAATTCTTGAGCCAATTATGAAAAACGAAGTGGTTACTCCAGAAGAAAATATGGGGGATATTGTTGGTGACCTTAATAGAAGAAGAGGTCAGGTAAACAGTATGTCAGATAGATCTGGTGCTAAAATCATTAAAGCGGAAGTGCCTTTAGCTGAAATGTTTGGGTATGTTACTACATTAAGAACATTGTCTTCTGGTAGAGCAACTTCTACGATGGAATTTTCTCACTATGCTGAAACTCCTTCTAATATTTCTGAAGAAGTGATTAAGGCAGCAAAGGGTACAAACGAATAATATTAGGAAAATGAGTCAGAAAATCAGAATAAAACTAAAATCCTACGATCACAATCTGGTAGATAAATCTGCAGAGAAAATCGTAAAAACTGTAAAAACTACAGGTGCCGTTGTAACAGGACCAATTCCTTTGCCAACCCACAAAAAACTTTTTACTGTTTTACGTTCTCCTCACGTAAACAAAAAAGCCAGAGAGCAATTTCAATTGAGTTCTTATAAAAGGCTTCTTGATATCTACAGTTCTTCTTCAAAAACCATTGATGCGTTGATGAAGCTTGAATTACCGAGTGGGGTTGAAGTAGAAATTAAAGTGTGATAATTCTTGACTTTTGTGAATTTAAATAAAGCAAAAGTTTAGAAGTATCCATCCCGGACTTATTTCGGGATCTCCTGGTGTATATCGGGAATTACATGTCCTAAGCAGTTGGCGAGGGAAAAACGGAAGAAAGATACATTCAGGGCGAAAGTATTTTTCTGCCCTGAATTTTTTTAAATAAATAAGTAATAATCAATAATTAATTATGTCTGGGTTAATAGGAAAAAAAATAGGCATGACCAGTATTTTTGACGAGAATGGGAAGAATATCCCTTGTACCGTTATCGAAGCAGGTCCATGCGTAGTTACCCAAGTCAGAACCAAAGAGGTTGACGGGTATGAGGCACTTCAAATTGGTTTCGATGACAAAAAGACTGTAAATAAAGCAGCTGAAGGGCATGCTAAAAAAGCAGGAAGCGTTGCAAAGCGTAAAGTCGTTGAATTCAAAGGATTTGAAGCAGATTATAAATTAGGTGACGCTATCACTGTAGAGCACTTTAGTGAGGGAGAGTTTGTAGATATTGCAGGTACTTCTAAGGGTAAAGGCTTTCAGGGTGTTGTAAAGAGGCACAACTTTGGTGGTGTTGGTCAGCAAACGCACGGGCAGCATAACCGATTAAGAGCTCCTGGTTCTATTGGTGCAGCATCTTACCCTGCACGGGTTTTCAAAGGAATGAAAATGGCCGGTAGAATGGGTGGAGAAAGAGTAAAAGTAGAAAACCTGAGAGTTTTAAAAGTAGTGGCAGATAAAAACCTTTTAGTTGTAAAAGGATGTGTGCCAGGACATAAAAACTCATACGTAATCATTAGTAAGTAATGGAAGTAGCAGTTTTAGATATAAAAGGAAAAGAAACAGGTAGAAAAGCAACGCTTTCTGATGCTGTTTTCGCTATAGAGCCGAATGATCACGCTGTGTATCTTGATGTTAAGCAATATTTAGCTAACCAACGCCAGGGGACTCATAAAGCTAAAGAGCGCGCTGAAATCGCGGGTAGTACTCGTAAGATTAAAAAGCAAAAAGGTACGGGTACGGCTCGTGCAGGTAGCATTAAGTCTCCAATCTTTAAAGGTGGTGGACGAGTTTTTGGACCTAGACCAAGAAATTACGGTTTTAAATTAAATAAAAATTTAAAGCGTCTTGCTAGAAAATCGGCCTTATCAATTAAGGCAAAAGGAAACTCAATCTATGTAGTTGAAGATTTTTCTTTTGATGCGCCAAAGACAAAAAGTATGATTAATGTTTTGGAATCCCTTGGTATTCAGGGCAAAAAATCACTTATAGTGTTGGGTGACTCAAATAAAAATGTATATTTGTCGTCACGTAATTTAAAAGGACTTGAGGTTGTAAGATCCTCAGAATTAAGTACTTACGGAATTCTAAATGCAAAGAGTATCGTATTACTTGAAGGTTCTTTAGAAGGAATTGAGTCGAATTTAAGTAAATAAGCCTTATGAGTATCTTGATAAAACCAATTATTACAGAAAAAGCCACTGGTGATAGCGAGTTGAATAACTGCTTTTCTTTTGTGGTAGATAATAAGGCGAATAAAATTGAAATTAAAAATGCAGTTGAGGCTGCTTATGGAGTTTCAGTTGAAAAAGTTCGTACTATAAATGTCCGTCCAGATCGTAAAACCAGATATACAAAATCTGGTATGATTACTGGTAAAACCAAAGCTTATAAGAAAGCATTGGTACAGGTGACGGAAGGTGAAACTATTGATTTGTATAGTAATCTTTAAGATTAAAAAATGTCAGTTAGAAAATTAAAACCAATTACCCCCGGGCAGCGTTTTAGAGTAGTGAATGGTTATGACGCCATAACTACTGATAAGCCGGAAAAAAGCCTTTTGGCTCCGATAAAAAAGTCTGGAGGGAGAAACAGTCAGGGAAAAATGACCATGCGCTATAAAGGTGGTGGTCATAAAAGACGTTACAGAATTATAGACTTTAAGCGTGACAAGCATGGGATTCCTGCTACTGTTGCGAGTATAGAATATGATCCTAACAGAACTGCTTTTATCGCATTGTTAAATTACCAGGATGGTGAAAAGCGATATGTTGTTGCTCAAAATGGGCTGCAGGTAGGTCAAAATATTGTGTCAAGCGAAGATGCTGCTGCTCCTGAAATAGGAAATGCGATGCCATTGTCTAAAATACCGCTTGGTACTGTAATTTCTTGTATAGAGCTAAGAGCTGGGCAGGGTGCTGTAATGGCTAGAAGTGCTGGTGCTTTTGCGCAACTATTGGCAAGGGAAGGTAAGTATGCAACTGTAAAGTTGCCTTCTGGGGAAATTAGAAGGATTTTGTCTACATGTATGGCAACTATTGGAGCTGTATCTAATAGTGATCATCAGCTTCTTGTTTCAGGAAAAGCTGGTAGAAAACGTTGGTTGGGTATAAGACCAAGAACAAGACCAGTTGTGATGAACCCTGTAGATCACCCAATGGGAGGTGGTGAAGGAAGAGCTTCTGGTGGTCACCCACGTTCTAGAAAAGGTTTGCCTGCTAAAGGATTTAAAACCCGTTCAAGAACAAAAGCGAGTAATAAATATATTGTAGAACGTAGAAAGAAATAATTAAGATATGGCACGTTCATTAAAAAAAGGACCTTACGTTCACTATAAATTAGATAAGAAGGTTGCTCAGAATATAGAGTCTGGTAAGAAAGCCGTGATCAAAACCTGGTCTAGAGCTTCTATGATAACACCAGATTTTGTTGGGCAAACCATCGCTGTTCACAACGGGAAACAATTTGTACCGGTCTATGTAACAGAGAACATGGTAGGGCATAAGTTAGGAGAATTTTCACCAACTCGTTCGTTTAGAGGACACGCTGGTGCAAAAAATAAAGGTAAAAGATAATTGAAGCTATGGGAGTTCGTAAAAGAGAAAGAGCAGAGCAAATAAAAGAGGCCAAAAAACAAGTGGCTTTTGCAAAGTTGAATAACTGCCCTACTTCACCTAGAAAAATGCGTCTTGTGGCGGATTTGGTAAGAGGTGAGAAAGTAGAAAAGGCGCTTCAAATATTGAAATTCAGTTCAAAAGAGGCTTCTGGTCGTTTGGAGAAATTGTTGCTATCGGCAATAGCTAATTGGCAAGCGAAAAACGAAGATGCAAGCATTGAAGATGCTGAATTGTTTGTAAAAGAAATCCGTGTAGATGGAGGAGCAATGCTTAAAAGGCTGCGTCCTGCACCGCAGGGTCGCGCACATAGAATTAGAAAAAGATCCAATCACGTTACTTTGGTGCTTGGAGAAAACAATAATACACAAAGCTAAGTAGAGTATGGGACAAAAAACAAATCCAATCGGAAATCGCCTTGGTATCGTAAGAGGATGGGAGTCCAACTGGTACGGAGGAAATGACTACGGCGACAAATTAGCCGAAGACGATAAGATTAGAAAGTATATCCATGCTCGTCTTTCAAAAGCGAGTGTATCTAGGGTGATTATTGAGCGTACGCTTAAGCTTGTAACCGTTACTATCACCACTGCCAGACCAGGTATTATTATTGGAAAAGGCGGTCAGGAGGTAGACAAGCTTAAAGAGGAGCTTAAGAAGATTACCGACAAGGAGGTTCAAATTAACATCTTTGAGATTAAGAGGCCAGAACTTGATGCACATTTAGTTGCTGCAAGTGTTGCTAGACAAATTGAGAATCGTATCTCTTATCGTCGCGCAATTAAAATGGCTATCGCGGCTGCTATGAGGATGAATGCTGAAGGAATTAAAATACAAATTTCCGGACGTTTAAATGGTGCTGAAATGGCACGTTCAGAGGCATACAAAGATGGTAGAATACCTTTGTCTACTTTTAGGGCTGATATTGATTATGCTTTAGTTGAAGCTCATACTACCTATGGTAGATTGGGTGTTAAAGTATGGATCATGAAAGGCGAAGTGTACGGTAAAAGAGAACTTTCTCCGCTTGTTGGTATGTCTAAGAAGCAAGGAGGAAAAGCTGGAGCCGGACGAGGTGGTAACAAATCACGTCGTAGAAAGTAATTTTTTAAAGTAAAGAAAAATGTTACAACCTAAAAGAACAAAATACCGTAAACAGCAGAAAGGCCGTATGAAAGGTAATGCCGGAAGAGGGCATAGACTCTCTAACGGAACTTTTGGAATTAAATCTATGGATTCTAGTTTCATTACTGCCCGTCAAATAGAAGCTGCACGTATTGCTGCTACCCGTTACATGAAAAGGGAAGGGTCTATCTGGATTAAAATTTTCCCGGATAAGCCTATTACTAAAAAGCCTCTTGAGGTTCGTATGGGTAAAGGTAAAGGTGCTGTTGAATATTGGGCTGCTGTTGTAAAGCCAGGAAGAATTATGTTTGAAATTGGTGGAGTGCCAATGGATGTTGCGAAAGAAGCTTTAAGGCTTGCAGCACAGAAACTTCCGGTAAGAACCAAATTTATTGTAGCTAGAGATTATCAAGCTTAATATTATAAAGTTATGAAACAATCAGAAGTAAAAGAACTGTCTGTGGCAGAATTACAAGAAGAGCTTGGGAAATCTAGAAAAGCATATTCAGATTTGAAAATGGCTCACGCAGTTTCGCCATTAGAGAACCCAATACAGCTTAGAGCTGTAAGAAGAACTATAGCGAGACTTGCTACAGAGTTAACTAAAAGAGAACAACAATAAGTGTTATTCTGCTGAAAGATGGAAAAAAGAAATTTAAGAAAAGAGCGTATAGGTGTTGTTACCAGTAATAGAATGCAGAAATCAATCGTGGTTTCTGAAATTAAGAAAGTAAAGCACCCTATGTATGGAAAGTTCGTTTTGAAAACGAAAAAATATGTAGCGCACGACGAAACAAACGACTGCAACGAAGGAGATACAGTAAGGATCATGGAGACAAGGCCTTTAAGTAAATCTAAATGTTGGAGATTAGTAGAAATAATTGAAAGAGCTAAGTAATGGTACAACAAGAGTCTAGACTAAGAGTAGCAGACAATACCGGGGCAAAAGAAGTTTTGACCATTCGTGTATTGGGCGGTACAAAGAAAAGATACGCTTCTGTTGGGGACAAAATCGTTGTCAGCGTAAAAGAAGCTACACCTAACGGGAATATCAAAAAAGGTGCAGTTTCAACAGCAGTAGTTGTTCGTACCAAGAAGGAAGTACGTAGGCAGGACGGATCATATATTCGTTTTGATGATAATGCCTGTGTACTGTTAAACCCTACTGGAGAAATGCGCGGAACCCGTGTTTTTGGCCCAGTAGCGAGAGAACTTCGTGATAAGCAATTCATGAAAATTGTATCATTGGCACCAGAGGTGCTTTAATACATTAATAAGATGAGAAAGCTTAAGATAAAAACTGGAGATACTGTAAGAGTTGTTGCCGGAGACCATAAAGGTCAGGAAGGTAAGGTTCAAAAAGTTCTCATAGAAAAGAATAAAGCCATTGTTGAAGGTGTAAATACTATTTCAAAACACGAGAAACCAAGTGCGGCTAACCCACAAGGTGGTATCGTAAAGAAAGAGGCACCTATTCATATTTCCAATCTTTCTTTGCTAGACAAAGATGGTAATACTACCCGCGTTGGATATAGGGAAGAGGATGGTAAGAAAGTAAGATTTTCCAAAAAATCTAATGAAGTAATTTAGTTATGGCATACGTACCAAGACTTAAAAAAGAATATGCAGAGCGAGTAAAGCCTGCATTAAAAGAAGAATTTAGCTACGCTAACGTAATGGAGATTCCAGGACTAAAAAAAATAGTTTTGAGCCGAGGCGTTGGTGCAGCTGTAGCAGACAAAAAGCTTATTGATCATGCTGTAGACGAATTGACTACAATTACAGGTCAAAAAGCGGTGCAAACCATTTCTAAAAAGGATGTTGCTTCATTTAAACTTCGTAAAGGAATGCCAATTGGGGCAAAAGTAACTTTACGAGGATATAGAATGTACGAATTCCTGGATCGTTTAATTACATCTGCACTTCCACGTGTACGTGATTTTAACGGGATTAAAGCTAATGGTTTTGATGGTAGAGGGAATTACAACCTTGGTATTACTGAACAAATCATCTTTCCGGAGATTGATATTGATAAAGTAAACCGAATTAGCGGTATGGATATTACCTTTGTGACCAGTGCTAAAACTGATAAGGAAGCTAAATCATTGTTAACCGAACTGGGATTACCTTTTAAAAAGAATTAATTATGGCTAAAGAATCAATGAAAGCCCGTGAGGTGAAGAGGCAAAAAATGGTAAAAAAGTATGCTGAAAAGCGTGAGGCTTTGAAAGAGGCTGGCGACTGGGAAGCATTGCAGAAATTGCCAAAAAACTCTTCTCCTGTACGTTTGCATAACCGTTGTAAACTAACTGGTAGGCCAAAGGGATATATGAGACAGTTTGGTCTTTCTCGTGTAATGTTTAGAGAAATGGCTAATAAAGGTTTAATTCCTGGAGTTAGAAAAGCTAGTTGGTAAATTATAAATTGGGTGCAGGTTCTTCCGGTGAACGGTAAGAAAACCGCATCCGCAAACTATTATAAATGAATACAGATCCTATTGCAGATTATTTGACGAGAATTAGGAACGCTGTGGCTGCAAACCACAGAGTGGTAGAAATACCAGCTTCTAATCTTAAAAAAGAAATAACAAAAATATTATTCGATCAGGGATATATTCTAAGTTACAAGTTTGATGATGCTACTTCTCAAGGGACAATAAAAATTGCCCTTAAGTATGACAAAATCACAAAAGAGCCTGTAATTAAAGATATTCAGAGAATAAGTAAACCCGGTTTGCGTAAGTATGCCGGCGCTAATGAATTGCCACGTATCCTTAATGGTCTTGGTATAGCTATAGTATCTACTTCTCATGGTGTAATGACCGGGAAGCAGGCTAAAGCAGAGAAAGTTGGTGGTGAAGTATTGTGTTACGTTTACTAATACTTAAAAGACTAAAGAAATGTCAAGAATAGGTAAAAGTCCAATTACAATTCCTGAAGGTGTGAATGTAGACCTAAATGGGGATATTGTAACGGTAAAAGGAAAATTAGGAGAACTTAAGCAGGAAGTTAGCGACATTGATGTGAAAATTGAAGATGGCGTAATTACTTTTGAGCGTTCTTCTGAGAAAAGTGATCAGAAAGCAAAACACGGTCTATATCGTGCGTTGATAAACAATATGATAGAAGGGGTTTCTAACGGATACACTAAATCATTGGAACTGGTAGGAGTTGGTTATAGAGCAACTAACCAGGGACAAAAATTAGATTTGGCAGTTGGTTTTTCCCATAATATTGTGATAGATTTGGCACCAGAGGTAAAAGTAGAAACAATTTCAGAAAAGGGTAAAAACCCTATAGTGAAGTTAACTTCTCACGATAAACAACTGGTAGGTCAGGTAGCTGCTAAAATACGTTCCTTCAGAGCTCCAGAGCCTTATAAAGGAAAAGGTATTAAGTATGTTGGAGAACAATTACGTAGAAAAGCAGGTAAATCAGCTTAATAAAGTTTAGATATGGCAGTTTCAAAACAAGATAGACGAAATAAAATTAGAAAGCGTGTTCGTAAGGCAATTACGGGGACCGCTAGCCGTCCAAGATTATCTGTATTTAGAAGTAATAAAGAAATTTATGCTCAAATTATAGATGATGTAGAAGGAAAAACCCTGGCAGCAGCTTCTTCAAGAGATAAAGGCGTGTCAGTTGAAGGTAATAAATCCGAGCAAGCTAAACTTGTAGGTAAAGCCCTTGCTGAAAAAGCTTTGAAAGCCGGTGTGGAAACAATTTCTTTTGACAGAGGTGGTTACCTGTATCACGGAAGAGTTAAATCATTAGCAGAAGGTGCTCGCGAAGGAGGACTTAAATTCTAGAAAGTTATGTATCAAAATTATAAAAACGTAGAACATGTAAAACCAGGTGGCCTTGAATTAAAAGACCGTTTGGTGGGAGTACAACGTGTTACTAAGGTAACCAAAGGTGGTAGAGCTTTTGGATTTTCTGCTATAGTTGTAGTAGGAGATGAAAATGGCGTAGTTGGTCATGGTTTAGGAAGATCTAAGGAAGTAGCTGATGCTATTGCCAAAGGTGTTGAGGATGCTAAGAAGAATTTAGTGCGTATTCCTTTAAACAAGACTACTATACCACACGAGCAAAACGGTAAGTATAGTGGTGCGCGTGTTATTCTTTTGCCAGCTGCAGAAGGTACTGGAGTTATAGCCGGTGGTCCTATTCGTGCGGTATTAGAATCTGTAGGGGTTCAGGATGTACTTTCTAAAAGTCAGGGATCATCTAACCCGCATAACATGGTAAAAGCAACTTTTGATGCCTTACTGCAATTGCGTAGTGCAGAGACTATCGCTAAGCAACGTGGTATTTCATTAGAAAAGGTTTTTAAAGGATAAATCAAGGAGAAAGATGGGAAAGATAAAAGTAACGAAAGTAAAAAGTGCTATTAATCGTACTAAAAACCAGAAACTGGTATTAGAAGCCCTTGGTCTTAAGAAAATGGGCCAAACGGTAGAGCACAACGATACGCCAAACATCCTTGGTATGGTAAATAAAGTTAAACATTTAGTTTCTGTAGAGGAAACAAAATAATAAATTCACATGGAATTAAATAACTTAAAGCCTGCAAAAGGTTCAGTTAAGAGTAACAACAAGCGTGTTGGCCGTGGAGAAGGATCTGGTAAAGGTGGTACTGCCACCCGTGGTCACAAAGGGGCTAAATCTCGTTCTGGTTACTCTAAAAAGATTGGTTTTGAAGGTGGGCAAATGCCACTTCAACGTCGTGTTCCAAAATTTGGTTTCACTAACAGAAATCGTGTGGCTTATCAGGGTGTAAACCTGGATACTTTACAACGTTTGGTTGATGAAGGTAAAATTAAAGATACTGTAGATGTTGATATCTTGATCGCTAACGGTCTTGTAGGTAAAAACGAACCAGTTAAGATATTAGGTAGAGGTGAATTAAAGGCAAAGTTGAAAATATCTGTTCATAAATTTACGGCCTCAGCAAAGGAAGCTATTGAAGCTGCTGGAGGTGAAGTTGTTACTTTATAATAGATAGCCAAATGAAATTCATCAATACTATTAAAAATATTTGGAAGATCGAGGAGCTAAAAAATCGAATTTTAGTTACCCTCGGTCTATTGTTGGTTTACCGTTTTGGGGCACAAGTTGTGCTTCCCGGAATCGATGCTTCGCAATTATCCAATCTCGCAACACAAACAGATGGTGGTCTTTTAGGGCTCTTAAATGCATTTACAGGGGGAGCATTTTCTAATGCTTCTGTATTTGCCTTAGGAATTATGCCTTATATCTCGGCTTCTATTGTAGTGCAGCTTATGGGTATTGCGATACCATATTTGCAAAAATTGCAAAAGGAAGGTGAAAGCGGTAGACGTAAGATCAATCAAATCACCCGTTGGTTAACTATTGCAATTACTTTAGTGCAGGGGCCAGGTTATATTTATAACCTTTTTGCTACTCTCCCACAGCAAGCCTTCTTGTTGGGTGATACTGTTACTTTTGTAGCTTCTGCCGTAGTTATTCTTACTACAGGGACTATTTTTGCAATGTGGTTGGGTGAAAAGATAACCGATAAAGGTATTGGTAATGGTATTTCGCTATTGATTATGGTTGGTATTATTGCGACCTTGCCGCAAGCGTTTATCCAGGAATTCGCTTCAAGGGTATTCGAATCTAATGGTGGTCTTATTATGATTCTTATTGAATTGGTAATTTGGTTTGCTATTATTTTAGCTTCGGTAATGTTGGTAATGGCCGTGCGCCAAATTCCAGTGCAGTATGCCAGAAGAACCGCCTCTGGAGGTTATGAAAAAAATGTATTCGGATCTAGGCAGTATATACCACTTAAGCTGAACGCTTCTGGGGTGATGCCAATTATATTTGCACAGGCTATTATGTTTATCCCGGCTGCCGTAGCAGGATTATCAGATTCTGATGCAGCACAAGGTGTTACCGCCGCCTTTAGCGATATATTTGGTTTTTGGTATAACGTAGTATTTGCATTGTTAATCATTGTGTTTACTTATTTTTATACCGCTATTACTGTACCTACCAATAAAATGGCTGATGATCTAAAACGTAGTGGTGGTTTTATTCCTGGAATTCGCCCGGGAACAGAAACTGCTGAGTTTTTAGATAGAATTATGTCTCAAATTACCTTGCCAGGATCTATTTTTCTTGCGCTTATTGCTGTGTTCCCAGCAATCGTGGTGCAACTCTTAGGTGTGCAACAAGGATGGGCATTGTTTTTTGGAGGAACCTCGCTTTTAATTATGGTTGGAGTTGCAATAGATACTATGCAACAAGTAAATTCTTACTTGCTGAATAGACATTACGACGGATTAATGAAAACAGGTAAAAACAGAAAAGCAGTAGCTTAATTATGGCAAAACAACCGGCAATAGAGCAAGACGGAACAATTATAGAAGCATTATCTAATGCAATGTTTCGCGTAGAATTGGAAAATGGTCACGTTGTGACAGCTCATATCTCTGGAAAAATGCGTATGCATTACATTAAATTGTTGCCTGGAGATAAGGTGAAACTGGAAATGAGCCCTTACGATTTAAGTAAGGCTCGTATAACATACAGATACTAAAAGTAATTTGAGCTATTTGTAAAATTTTCAGTACTTTTGCAACCTGAAAAATTTATGAATGCTGAAATCCTGGCTTAAAATTATTTTTTAGGACCAGCGAATTGTAAAAAACTAAAGAGATGAAAGTTAGAGCATCAGTAAAGAAAAGAAGTGCCGACTGCAAAATTGTTCGCAGAAAAGGGCGCCTTTACGTAATTAACAAAAAGAATCCTAGATTTAAACAAAGACAAGGCTAATTATGGCAAGAATTGCAGGGGTAGATATACCTAAACAAAAGCGAGGAGTTATAGCATTAACCTATATCTTCGGAATTGGCAAAAGCAGGGCACAAAAAATCCTTAGCCAGGCCAAAGTAGATGAAAGCAAAAAAGTTTCAGATTGGGACGATGATGAAATTGGTCGTATTCGTGAAGCTGTTGGAGAATTTACAATCGAAGGAGAATTACGTACAGAAGTACAGTTGAGTATTAAACGTCTAATGGATATTGGATGTTATAGAGGTATTCGTCACAGAAGTGGTTTGCCGCTTAGAGGACAAAGAACCAAAAACAACTCAAGAACCAGAAAAGGTAGAAGAAAAACAGTTGCTAACAAGAAGAAAGCAACTAAATAGTAATTAATATGGCAAAGAAGACAGTTCAAAAAAAGCGTAAAGTAATCGTTGAGGCCGTTGGGCAAGCTCACGTTACGGCTTCTTTCAATAACATTATTGTTTCCCTTACTAATAAAAAGGGAGATGTTATTGCCTGGTCATCAGCAGGAAAAATGGGCTTTAGAGGTTCTAAAAAGAATACTCCATATGCAGCCCAGTTAGCTGCAGAAGACGCGTCTAAAGTAGCTCACGAAGCTGGTTTGCGCAAAGTTAAAGTTTACGTAAAGGGACCGGGTAATGGTAGAGAATCTGCTATCCGTTCGCTTCATAACAATGGAATTGAAGTAACAGAAATTGTTGATGTTACTCCATTACCACACAACGGATGTCGTCCTCCTAAAAGACGTAGAGTTTAATAATAAGTATAAACAATAGGAAAGGAGTTAAGATTATCGAAGGACAGAGACCTTAATTCATAATCCCTTTCTTCTAAAATTAAAGTTAATGGCAAGATATACTGGTCCAAAGACTAAAATAGCCCGTAAATTTGGTGAAGCTATTTTTGGAGACGATAAGTCTTTTGAAAAAAGAAATTACCCACCGGGACAACACGGTAATAACCGTCGTCGCGGAAAAAAATCTGAATATGCTATCCAGTTAATGGAAAAGCAAAAAGCAAAGTATACCTATGGTATTCTAGAGCGTCAGTTTAGGAATATGTTTAAGAGAGCTACAAGAGCTCAGGGTATTACAGGTGAGGTTTTACTTCAACTTTGTGAATCACGACTTGATAACGTTGTGTATAGAATGGGTATTGCTCCTACTAGAAGCGCAGCAAGACAATTTGTATCTCATAGACACATAACTGTAAATGGAAGTTTGGTAAATATACCATCTTACCAATTGAAGCCAGGAGATGTTGTAGGTGTTCGTGAAAAATCAAAATCATTGCAAGCCATCCAGGATTCATTGGCAAATTCTAGTGCCGTTTATGAATGGATTACCTGGAATAATGAAACTAAAGAAGGAACTTTTGTTTCGGTACCCGGACGTATTCAGATCCCGGAAAACATAAATGAACAATTCATCGTCGAATTATATTCGAAATAATAATTCACAGAAGTCGTAATATGGCAATACTAAATTTTCAGAAGCCCGATAAAGTTATAATGATTGATTCAACCGATTTCGAAGGGAAATTTGAATTTCGCCCTTTAGAGCCCGGCTATGGATTAACCGTTGGTAACGCTTTAAGAAGAGTGCTTTTATCTTCCTTAGAAGGTTATGCAATTACTTCCATTCGTATAGAAGGCGTAGATCACGAATTCTCCGCTATTCCCGGAGTGGTGGAAGACGTAACAGAAATTATCCTGAACCTTAAACAAGTGAGGTTCAAAAGGCAAATTGATGAAATAGATAACGAAGCCGTTACCATTTCTGTATCTGGAGAAGAACAAATTACTGCCGGTCATTTTCAAAAATTCATTTCAGGCTTTCAAGTCCTAAACCCAGATCAGGTGATCTGTACTGCGGATAAGAAAGTAAACCTGAATATGGAAATGACCATTGAAAAAGGTAGAGGTTATGTTCCGGCCGAAGAAAACAAAAAAGCCAACGCACCTCTTGGAACTATATTTACAGATTCTATTTATACACCAATAAAGAATGTAAAATATAGTATTGAAAACTATCGTGTAGAGCAGAAGACCGATTATGAAAAATTGGTTTTTGAAATCGTAAGCGACGGTTCTATTCATCCAAAAGATGCACTTACGGAAGCTGCAAAGACACTTATCCACCACTTTATGTTATTCTCTGATGAGCGTATTACGCTAGAGGCAGACGAGATAGCACAAACTGAAACTTATGATGAAGAATCTCTTCACATGAGACAGTTGCTAAAAACCAAGTTGGTTGATATGGATCTTTCAGTAAGAGCTTTAAATTGCTTAAAAGCGGCTGAAGTTGATACCCTGGGAGACCTTGTTTCTTACAATAAAAACGACTTGATGAAGTTTAGAAACTTCGGAAAGAAATCTTTGACAGAGCTTGAAGAGTTGGTAAGTAATAAAGGACTTAACTTTGGTATGGACCTTTCAAAATACAAATTAGATAAGGACTAATATATAAGTAGTTTTCCATAAAAGCCGGCAAAAGATCGAGCTTTGGGAAAATGAATTAAGAACAAAACAATGAGACACGGAAAGAAAATTAACCATTTAGGTAGAAAGACCGCTCACAGAAAGTCTATGCTAGCCAATATGGCCTGCTCACTTATTGAGCACAAGAGAATCAATACTACCGTAGCAAAAGCAAAAGCTTTGAAAGTTTTTGTAGAGCCGTTGGTAACTAAGTCTAAAGAAGATACTACTCACAACCGTAGGTTGGTATTTAGTAAACTTCGTCAAAAGGAAGCTGTAGCCGAATTGTTTCGTGAGGTAGCTCCTAAAGTTGGTGACCGCCCGGGTGGATACACAAGGGTAATTAAATTGGGTAACCGACTTGGAGATAACGCCGATATGGCCCTTATCGAGTTAGTTGATTACAACGAAACTTATAACCTTGACAAGCCAGAGAAGAAAAAATCTACACGTAGAGCCGGTAGAAAGAAATCTTCAGAAGCTACTGCTCCAAAAGCAGAAGGAAAGACAGAAGAGAAATCTTCAGAAAATAAAGAGGATAAAAAAGAGGAATAGAAATGAATCTTTTAACAATCTAGTTTTTAAAAAGGATAAACTCTCGGGGTTTATCCTTTTTTTATATAATCTAACGAAATTATTACTTCCGCCGGGGCGGAAAATTACACACAGCAAACACATCTAGGATTACTATGAAATATCAAACTCGAAAAAAAGCCATTATCTTACTTGAAGACGGTACCATTTTTCACGGCAAGGCTGTAGGAAACAAAGACGGCAAGGCCGTGGGTGAAGTTTGTTTTAATACCGGTATGACCGGGTATCAGGAGATTTTTACAGATCCTTCTTATTACGGTCAACTTATGGTTACCACAAATACGCATATTGGTAATTACGGTACGCTGGCCGAAGAAAGTGAAGCCGATAAAACAAAAATAGCCGGCCTTATTTGTAAAAACTTTAGTTATACACATTCACGTCCTGCTGCCGATAAATCGCTTCAGGATTTTTTGGACGATAGTAATTTATTTGCCATTTCTGATGTAGATACAAGAGCGCTTGTAACTTATATTAGAGAAAATGGTGCAATGAACGCTATTATTTCTACCGATGTAGATAATATAGAAGGTTTAAAGAAAGAACTTGCTGAAGTACCGGATATGAATGGACTGGAATTGGCTTCTAAAGTTTCTACTAAAGAACCTTATTATTTTGGTAATGAAAATGCCACCTATAAGATAGCAGCACTTGATGTTGGAATTAAAAAGAACATTCTTCGCAACTTTGAAAAACGCGATGTGTATGTAAAAGTTTTTCCATACAACGCAACTTATGAAGAAATGAGTGCCTGGAACCCCGATGGTTATTTTCTGTCTAATGGTCCCGGAGATCCGCAACCACTTGAAAGCGCGATTAATCTTACTAAAACTATTTTAGAAAAAGATCATCCATTATTTGGTATTTGTTTGGGGCACCAAATTATTGCAATAGCGAATGGAATAAAAACTTATAAAATGCATCACGGTCACCGGGGTATAAATCACCCTGTTAAAAATCTTAAGACCGGAAAAGGTGAAATTACCTCTCAAAACCACGGTTTCTCTGTAGATAGAGCCGATACAGAGGCTAACAGTGAAGTGGAAATTACCCATATTTGCTTAAATGATGATACAGTTGGTGGAATAGCAATGAAAAATAAAAATTGTTTTTCGGTTCAATACCATCCAGAAGCAAGTCCGGGTCCACACGATGCTAGCTATTTGTTTGATGAGTTTATGGATAGGATAAAAGGAGCAAAAGCTTAGATTTTTTTAAAAATAATTGATTTTAAAGCCCGAAATTTAAACATTTCGGGCTTTTGTTTTGGTGAAAATAAATATATGTTATATTCGACCTCATTTTTATCAGAAATCATCAATGAAAAAATTACTATTACTTAGCTTTTGCTTATGCTCTCTTTTATCTATCAATGCACAAGATCAAGCTTCGGTTGAAGATGGTCTTTTATCAGTAAATATTTTAACACCGGGCGTTGAATATGAATACGGACTTACAAGTTCTACAACCTTAGATCTAAGGTTAGGTTCTGCCTTCGCTTATTGGAAGAATACTTATTTTGGTGAAAATTTTGGTATTTACCCAATACTTGGTATTCAATATCGCTATTATTACAATCTAGAAAAACGTTTGGATAAAGGAAAAAAATTTAAAGAATAATAGTGCTAATTATATCGCTTTAAGCGGGGCTGTGCAATCTGGAAAGCCTATTATTGGTAACTTAGAATATAATGAAGCTTATTTTGGAGCCGTAGGTCCGGTTTGGGGTTTGCAGCGTTATTATAATAGTGGTTTTAAATTAGATCTAAATTTAGGAGGAGGCTATAGTTTTAATGAATCTGGGGAATCCTATTTTTCGCTATTAATTGGAATTAGACTTGGGTGGCTTCTTTCAAATTAATTCCCGCCGGCATTTTATTAGCGTGTGTTTTGAAATTCAGGCTTAAAAAGAATTTTTTTATTGAAATTTTGAAACGTAGAATCATGTAGATTTTAAATTTCAAGATTTTTAGTAATACTATTTAGAAGCTTGAATATAAGAAGGTCTTAGTTTATAAATAAGTAAGAAATAAGTGCATTTCCTGAGATTCTTTTAGACACTTTCTTTTAGAAAACCATTTCGTGTTTTCATAATGTTATAAATGCTTTAAAACTACCTGTTTCACTCGCTATTTTAGCCTTCAATTTGTATCTTGCATTCAAATCAATTAACTAATTAAAGAAGACTATGAGTGTAATAATAAATATTCACGCCCGTCAGATTTTCGATTCAAGAGGAAATCCAACTGTAGAAGTAGATGTTTTAACTGAAAATGGAATTTTAGGAAGAGCAGCGGTACCTTCTGGGGCCTCTACGGGTGAACACGAAGCAGTAGAACTTCGTGATGGTGGCGATAATTATATGGGGAAAGGCGTTACTAAGGCCGTTGAGAATGTAAATGATGTAATTGCTGAAGAATTATTGGGTTACTCTGTATTTGAACAAAACCTTATAGATAAAGCAATGATAGAAATAGATGGTACTCCAAATAAAGCAAAACTTGGAGCAAACGCTATTTTGGGGGTTTCTCTTGCTGTGGCCAAAGCTGCTGCCAACGAACTTGGCTTGCCATTGTACCGCTATATTGGTGGCGTAAGTGCTAATACACTTCCTGTTCCAATGATGAATATTATTAATGGTGGGTCTCATAGTGATGCTCCAATTGCATTTCAGGAATTTATGATTATGCCGGTGAAAGCTGAAAGCTTTTCGCACGCATTAAAAATGGGAACTGAAATTTTCCATCATCTTAAAAAAGTATTGCATGACCGTGGTTTAAGCACTGCCGTTGGAGATGAAGGTGGTTTTGCACCAACTTTAGATGGTACCGAAGATGCTTTAGACACTATTCTTAAGGCTATTGAAAATGCCGGTTACAAGGGTGGAGACGAAGTTATGATTGCATTAGATTGTGCTGCCGCTGAATTCTATGAAAATGGAAAATACGATTATAAGAAGTTTGAAGGTGAAGGTGGAAAAATAAGATCTAGCGAGGAGCAGGCAGAATATCTAGCCGAGCTTTCTGCTAAATATCCTATTATTTCTATTGAAGATGGAATGGATGAAAACGACTGGGATGGTTGGAAAGCCCTAACCGATAAAATTGGTGATAAGGTTCAATTGGTTGGTGACGATCTTTTTGTAACTAATGTTGAAAGACTTTCTAGAGGAATTGAAGAAGGTATCGCTAACTCTATTCTTATTAAAGTAAATCAAATTGGAACGCTTACAGAAACTATTGCAGCCGTAAATATGGCGCATAACGCTGGCTTTACTTCTGTAATGTCGCACCGTTCTGGTGAAACCGAAGATAATACCATTGCCGATCTTGCTGTTGCACTTAATACAGGCCAAATTAAAACCGGTTCAGCTTCAAGAAGTGACCGTATGGCAAAATACAATCAGTTAATTAGAATTGAGGAAGAATTGGGGGAAGTTGCCTATTTCCCAAAGCGAAAAGCTTTTAAAATCTAATTATCAATTTGCGATAAATATAAGATCCCTTTTGAAGAAAATTCAAAAGGGATTTTTTTTGAAGTTAATTCAGCAATAAATCCCGTTTATTCACGTGTTTCAATTAAAATCTTATGTACGCTTAACGCTAAATTAACAGTATATTTCTTAAATTAGCAACTCTCGAAAATTAGTTGAATTAAAGTATATAAAATTAAGATATGTCAAAAGCGACGATTGAAATAAATGGGAAAAAATATGAATTCCCAATTGTAGAAGGAACCGAAAATGAACAGGGAATAGATATAAAAAAATTGCGTGCAGAAGCAGGTGTTATTACCCTGGATCGTGGGTATAAAAACACCGGTAGCTGCGAAAGTGCCATTACATTTTTAAATGGAGAAGAAGGTGTGCTTCGTTACAGGGGGTATCCTATTGAAGCTCTTGCAGAAAAAGCTGATTTCCTGGAAGTAGCTTATTTACTTATTTTCGGGGAGTTGCCAACTAAGACGCAGTTAGATAAATTTTATGCCGATATTAAGGAAGAGTCTGCAGTAGACGAAGAGATGAAGAAAATTCTTGACGGTTTTCCTAAATCGGCGCACCCAATGGGCGTACTTTCTTCTTTAACAAGTGCACTTATTGCCTTTAATCCATCTTCTGTAAATGTAGAGTCTGAAGAAGATATGTACAAGGCAATAGTGAAAATTTTGGGTAAATTTCCGGTTCTTGCAGCCTGGACACTTAGAAAGAAAAATAGCCTTCCGTTAAATTATGGTGACGATACTTTAGGTTATGTAGAAAATCTACATAAAATGATGTTCGAAAAACCGGGGAAAAGTTACAGCGTAGACAAAGCAGTTATAGATGCATTAGATAAATTATTAATTCTACATGCAGACCATGAGCAAAATTGCTCTACTTCTACAGTAAGAATGGTGGGTTCTTCGCACGCCGGACTTTTTGCTTCAATTTCAGCAGGAATTTCTGCACTTTGGGGACCACTTCACGGTGGGGCTAACCAGGCAGTTATAGAAATGCTGGAAAGAATTAAAGAGGATGGTGGCGATACTAAGAAATTTATGGCAAAAGCTAAAGATAAAGAAGATCCTTTCCGTCTAATGGGCTTTGGTCACCGTGTTTATAAAAACTTCGATCCTAGAGCTAAAATTATTAAAAAATCGGCCGATGAAGTACTTGGGCAACTTGGTGTAGATGATCCTGTTTTGGATATTGCCAAAGGGCTTGAAAAAGAAGCATTGGAAGATCAATACTTTGTGGATAGAAAACTTTATCCAAACGTAGATTTCTATTCAGGAATTATTTATAGGGCACTAGGTATTCCAGTAGAAATGTTTACTGTAATGTTTGCACTTGGTAGACTTCCTGGATGGATCGCACAATGGAGGGAAATGAGGTTAATGAAAGAACCTATTGGTAGACCGCGCCAAATTTATACCGGAGCAAATTTACGCGAATTTAAAGCAGTAGAAGAAAGGTAGAAAATATCTTTTTTTATTAATAAATCTTGAAAAAGCTTCATCATCGTATGAAGCTTTTTCTATATTTGATAAAAATTTACTTGTGAAATTGAATATCAATAATGAGACTTCACGGCTTAGAGCTGTGGTTTTGGGTACAGCTGAAAGCAATGGTCCCGAACCTTCTTTAGAAGAAGCTTACGATCCAAAATCAGCCGAATTCATCAGGATGGGAACCTATCCCAGGGAGGAGGATATGATAGAGGAAATGGAGGCTGTCGCTAAAATTCTGGAGAAATATAAAGTACAGGTATTTAGGCCCAAAGTAATAAAAGATTATAATCAAATTTTTACTCGGGATATTGCTTTTGTGATCGAGGATAAGTTTATAAAGTCTAATATTCTACCAGATAGGGAGCAGGAAATTGAAGCCATTAGTCACGTTATTCAGCAAATAGATCCTTCTAAAGTACTGCAGTTACCCGAAGAAGCTCATATAGAAGGTGGTGATGTGATGCCTTTGGGAGATTATATTCTTGTAGGTACCTATCGTGGTGCAGATTATAAAGATTATATCACTGCACGTACCAATGTGCAAGCGGTAGAAGCTTTACAGGAGTTGTTTCCTAATAAAAAAGTGGTTTCCTTTAACTTGAGGAAATCAAATACAGAACCCAGGGATAATGCTTTGCATTTAGATTGTTGCTTTCAACCTGTAGGTAAGGGAAAAGCAATTATTCATAGAAATGGTTTCTTGGAAGAAGAGGAATATAACTGGTTGGTAAATCTCTTTGGGAAAGAAAACGTTTTTGAGATTACCCGGGAGGAGATGTATTATATGAATTCCAATATTTTTTCTATAGATGAAGATATTGTGATTTCAGAAAAAAACTTTACAAGATTAAATACTTGGTTAAGAGAGCAGGGTATTACAGTTGAAGAAGTGCCTTACGCTGAAATTTCTAAACAGGAAGGACTTTTGCGTTGTTCCACTTTACCTTTAATTAGAGAATAGCATAATGAGACAGATTACAGATACAATTTTAATGGTGCGTCCGGTGGCGTTTAGAATGAACGAGCAAACTGCGGTAAATAATTATTTTCAAAAGGACTTAACAGCCGATAATGTAAACGAACGCGCCCAAAAAGAGTTTGATGAATTTGTTATAAAACTTAAAAATGTAGGGGTAAATGTGATTTTGGTAAACGATAAGTTGGAAGACGATACACCAGATTCTATTTTCCCAAACAACTGGGTTTCTTTTCATGAAAATGGAGATATAGGGCTATATCCTATGTTTGCAGAAAACCGCAGAAAAGAACGCCGATTGGAATATTTTGCCAAACTTGAAGAGGAAGGTTTTAAAATAAAAAATATAGTAGACTATACCGAAGCCGAAGAACACGATGTCTTTTTGGAAGGAACCGGAAGCTTATTGCTGGATAGGAAGAACCGTAAAGCTTACTGTGCATTATCGGCGCGTGCAGACGAAGATTTACTGATAGAATTTTGTGAAGATTTTGAGTTTACACCGGTTATTTTTAATGCCAATCAAAGTGTAGATGGAAAAAGAAAAGCAATCTATCACACAAATGTTATGATGTGCCTGGCCGAAAACTTTGCCGTAATCTGCCTTGATAGCATAGACGATAAGAAGGAGCGAAAAAATGTACTGAAGCATTTAAATGAGGATGGGAAAGAAGTTATCGCAATTTCTGAAGCACAAATGCACGAGTTTGCCGGCAATATGCTCCAGGTACAGGGTACAGATGATAAATTTCTGGTAATGAGTGCGAGGGCACACAAGAGCTTAAATCAGGAGCAAATAGAGAAAATAGAAAAGCATTGCAAGATTTTAAGCAGTGATCTTCATGTGATAGAAACTTGCGGTGGAGGCAGTGCCCGCTGTATGATGGCCGAGGTTTTTTTACCAAAATCTTAGTCTCACATATTTTTTAGATAAAATAATTAAAGATTTCGTTAAGCTGAACCTGTCTGTTCGTTCAGGCGGGTAGGTTCAGGTTGATGATTCTGAAGTTTCTTTCCTTTTTTTCTTGAATCTGATGATTGACAAAAGGAGCGAGGGGAGTTCAGAAATGGCCGTGGGTCGAAGAGGTTTTGAAGATACGGTTCGTCAAGCTGAATTCATTTTCAGCTTCTAACATAATCAAAATGTTCACATCTTATATCTCCGAATAAATTTCGGAGCAGGCTCTGAAATAATTTCAGGATGACGATAGGGGAAATTAGTGCTTCCTGAATAACTCCCTTAAAAATAAAATCATAATCCCGGCCGTAAAAAATGCAAAGGGAAGGGAGCTAATAATTAAAAACTTTTGCATTGCGGTTAGTACATTGCTATTGGGTTTAATATTTCCAAGAATAATAATCGCTTGCGAAAAAATAAGGATTAAAATAGCCCAAATTAACCTGAATTTCTTCCTGGGATGCTCCCTGCCTTTATCGCTAAACATGCTTAAAACATAAATAGCCAAATCTACCGAAGTAACCAAAAAACTAATTAGTAATAGTATACTGAGCATATTTGTGAAGTTGGAAAGTGGGAAGGCTTCAAAAAAGCGAAATAAGGAGGTGAAAACATTATCAAACTCCCCTCTATAGGGATCCATACTTCCTATTAAATCGAATGAAGTCGAACCAAAAACGCTAAACCAAAAAAAACTTCCCAGCGATGGGATAAGCAAAACCCCCAAAATCATCTCACGAATACTTCTTCCTTTTGAAATTCTGGCGATAAAAATCCCGGTAAAAGGAGCCCAGGCCAACCAAAAAGCCCAGTAGTAATACGTCCATTCGGTTAGAAATTCTTTCCCTGGATTATAGTTGCCCAGGGCTAAACTAAGCGGAATAAAATCTATAATATACTTGGATAGAGATTCAAAAAAGCGGTTAAAAACAGTAAGGATATCTGCCTGTAAAAAGACAAAAAGCATAAGTATGGTTGTGATGTAAATATTCCAGTTGGAGATACGTTTTATACCCTTTTTAATTCCGGCAAATGCCGAAATAAATGCTGCCAAACAAACTATAAAAACTAATAAAATGATAAGCCAAAGCGTACCTGAAGGGCTGGAGCTTAGGTGGCTAATACCTCCTTCAATCTGGGTAGTGCCTAAGCCAATTGCAGCTACCAGTCCAAAAACAGTAGTTAGAATAGTGAGTAGGTTTATGCTTTCTGGTAGGTATTTTATCTTTTTGAACTGCGGTAAACTACTGCCTAATAATATATTCGATTTTTTAACAAATAGGGAATAGGCAATTAGAAGTGCGAAAATACCATAGAAGGCCCAGGCAGTAAAACCCCATTGATAATAGGTGTATTCCAGAGCGATAACTTCGGCACTAGAATCTGTGCTTATGGGGCTGTTTAGAAACATAAAAACCGGTTCCTGTACCGCTCGCAATAAAATCCCTGAACCCATCCCGGCGCTGTATAGCATGGCAATCCAGGAAAGCCTGTTGAATTCCGGTTTTGAACTTCCCAGTTTTATATTTCCAAATTTCGAAAAGGCAATATAAATTAGGAACACAACACATAATAATCCAAGCCAAAGGTAGAAGCCTCCAAAGATTTCACGAACCCAAATAGCGCCAGCTTCTATAAGTTCGTAGAAAAATTCGGTAAAAGAGAAAATGTAGAGTGCTGTAAAAAATAAGATTCCTGCTGCGATATAAAGCAAAGGGTTTTTTAAAAATGACCTGGAAATTTGCTTCAAAATTTGCTGCTGTTCAGTTTATATTGGTTTTTTCAAATGTAAAGCATTGAGAGAGATTAAGCTATTTGCTTTTTAGATTCACCTTTGGCAATTTTGTTTAGCATTCCTTCAAAAATAAAGTAATGAAATGGATACATAGCATACCAATACAAGCGACCCCAAATACCTTTTGGCCTAAATGTAGCGGTTTGGTGTAGTACATTTTTTTTGTCTATGCAAAACTCCAGCCAGGCTTCGCCGGGAACTTTCATTTCAGCAAAAAGCAAAAGCCTTCTTTCTTCTTTATCGGCTAAAAGTACACGCCAGAAATCTAAAGAATCTCCGGAGGCTATCTTATTTGGATGGGTTCTTCCGCGGCGCAAGCCTACTCCTCCAAAGAGTTTATCTATATAACCACGAAATTTCCATAGCCAGTTGCCATAATACCAGCCTGTTAGTCCGCCAATAGCCCAAATGCGTTCCAGCACTTCTTCGGGATTTTCGACCTTGACCGATTGTTTG
Source organism: Salegentibacter sp. BLCTC (assembly GCF_015143665.1). NCBI lineage: Bacteria > Pseudomonadati > Bacteroidota > Flavobacteriia > Flavobacteriales > Flavobacteriaceae > Salegentibacter > Salegentibacter sp. BLCTC. Next base: position 383,098 of record NZ_WYEW01000003.1, read on the forward strand.
TCTAAGAGGCAACCATATTTTGGAACCTGTATATATTTGTTCAATTCTTTATTAAAGCGGCCGCTGCTTAACGAATCCTTCCAACTGGAAATAACCTGATTTTGCTCAATTTTATAAAAAGCAAGTTTTATGGCTTCTGTATAGGAAATGGTTTCAATCTTTAAAATATCCTGTAAGCGAGTGTCGTTGGTAATTACCTCTACACTCATACTGTCTACAAGATTTTGAGCCAGTTTATACGAGGTTGAAGTTACAAAATATAACCAGTAAGAAGAAAGTTTTGGAGACATAACAGGTACGCCTATAATCCAAAGCTTTAAATTTCTAACTTCGGCATATTTTAGCATCATTTCTTTGTAGGTGAGTACATCGGGGCCGCCAACATCAAAAGATTGGTTATAGCATTCTTCTTTGCCAATTACTCCGGTGAGGAATTTAATAATGTCGCGAATAGAAATAGGCTGGCATTTGGTCTCAACCCATTTTGGGGTGATCATTACCGGTAATTTCTCACAGAGGTCTCTTATAATTTCAAAAGAAGAACTTCCTGAACCTACAATAATTGCAGCCCTTAAAACAGTGAGTTTAAAACTACCGCTATATAAAATTTCTTCTACTTTTTTTCTTGATTCTAAATGTTTGGAAAGTTTCTCGGTGTTGATAATACCACTTAAGTAAATAACCTGGTTTACTGAAGTGCCTTCCATTATTTTATTGAAATTTTGGGCTGCTGTTGCTTCCTGGCTATCAAAATCTTTGGTAGATCCGCTCATAGAGTGAATCAGGTAGTAAGCTACATCAATATTCCTGATTTTTTCCGGAGCTTTTTTATCTTTTAAAAAATCGAGTTCTACAATTTCAACTTTTTCCAGAAGCTCCTGGTTGGAAGTAAAGCGATTTTTGTTACGAACAGCACAAACTACTTGGTGACCCTGTTCCAAAAGTTCAGGGAGCAAGCGCATTCCAATATAACCATTAGCACCTGTAAGAAGAATTCTCATAGAAAAATTTTAAGCTTAAAATACCAATTAAATTAGTACTTTTCGGGGAGATTAGTAAAACTTTATAAAATGAATAACGTACTTAAAATAGTGCTCCTTATAATTGGGGTTGGAATGATTGGGTATGGAGTATATAGACTAATAACACCCGAATTTGCTATTGATGCTGGCCCATTGCAGGTTGAAGCTCACGGCGACAATACCCAGTCTTATGCCATGATTGGTTTCGGGATTTTAGCACTCATTGGCGGACTTGCTTTCGGGAAGCGATAATACTATTTAAAAGCATCGCTCAACACCAATATTACCGAGGAGCTTATGTATTCAATCCCAATGGCAATCACAATAAAGCCAATGATTCGGGAAATAGCATTAATGCCCGAAGCGCCTAGCATTTTTACAATATAGTGAGAACTTCGTAATACAAGAAAGGTTGCTAAGCAAACGCCAAGAATGGCTAGTACAGCAATAAGTTTTTGAGAAATTACGGTGTAATCTTCATACATGCCAATTAGTAGAGAAATGGATCCTGGTCCTGCCAACATGGGTATTGCCAGAGGGGTAAGCGAAACATTATTTCTTTGAAAAGCATCGTTTTTTACTCTTTCTTTTTCCATTCCTTTATGTTTGGAAAAAGAGCCGGTGAGCAAAGCGAATCCCGAAGTTACGATAATAAGTCCCCCGGCAATTCTTAGAGATTCAATACTAATCCCAAAAAAATGTAAGATATATCTCCCAATAAAAAACGAAATCAAAAGAATCACAAAAACATTAATAGCGGTAAGTAGTGAAGTTTTTGATTGTTCTTTTGCAGAATATTCTCGGGTGAGCCCTACAAAAATTGGCACGGTTCCCAGTGGGTTCATCACAGAGAAGAGTGCGGCAAAAGCATAAATAAATAATTCCATTAATTTTTTTTGCAAAATTGCAACAGCAATAGCTTTTAAAAATTATGAAGAGTTTACGCTTAGATTATAAAAATGAGAGTTGCCGAGAACCGCTTGTAAATTTATAGTTAAAGATCTTCAATTTGCGTAGGGGCGTTATCTGATTTGTAGTCTAAAATCTTTTTAAAATACTTGTGTATAGCGGGTGTGTTTGCTTTTACCTTAATCTTAGAATGATCTTTATAAATAGAGTATTCTTCGGCTTTTCCTTTGTAAAGATGTAGCTTATAATAAGGAATTACAAGGGCGTAGGTCTCTAACAGAGATCTAAACATTACTATAATCCCTTTTGGTCGCATTTCAACATTACAGGTATTGGCATTATTATCTAAAACCAATAGGTTATGAATATCAATGCTGGTATCGGTAATATGCAGTTTTGGTGAGCCTGTGCCGTTTAACTTCATACGATCAAGCAGCGTAAACGGCCTGCCAACTTCATTATCGATTTTTTCTTTGGTTTTGCTTCGGTTATAAGAGATATTTAATAACATAGCTTTTTGTTTAAAGATAAGTAAATTACTTCGGGACATGATCAGGAAGCATTAAGAAAAAATAGTTTACAATTTTAAGACAAGTCCCGGTGTCCCGATAACTATAGGGATTAATCTCGATTATCGAGTAAATTATAGGCAAAAGCCTATTTTCTGTTATCTTTGCAGCGCTTAAAACAATAAATAAAAGTAAAAGATGACAATCCAAAGTACCCTCGCTAACCACGTAAAAGCTGCCGTTAAAAAGGCTTATGATGTTGAAATCGAAAATTTTGAATTTCAACCTACGCGCAAGGATTTTGAAGGCGATATCACTTTGGTTACTTTTCCAATGTTAAAGACGCTTAGAACGAATCCCGTTAAACTTGGCGAAGAAATTGGAACTTATCTAACTGAAAATGTTAGCGAAGTTTCAGGTTTTAATGTGGTAAAAGGTTTTCTGAATATTGTTTTGAGCGATGCCTATTTCCTGGAGTTTTTCAACGGAATGAAAGACAGGGAAGATTTTGGAATACTACCCCCAGCCGAAGATGCTAAGGGTATTATGGTGGAATATTCTTCTCCAAATACCAATAAACCCCTACACTTAGGTCATATTAGAAATATTCTTTTAGGATTTTCTGTGGCTGAAATTTTAAGCGCTGCCGGAAATAAATCTTACAAAACCCAGATTATTAACGATAGGGGGATTCATATCTGTAAGTCTATGTTGGCATGGGAGCGCTTTGGAAATGGTGAAACACCGGAGTCTACAGGCTTAAAAGGGGATAAGTTGGTAGGGAATTACTATGTGAAATTTGACCAGGAGTATAAAAAAGAGGTTGCCGAATTAATGGAGACCAAAGGAATTTCTGAAGAAGCGGCGAAAGCTGAGGCGCCAATTTTGGTTGAAGCCAAACAAATGTTGTTGAAGTGGGAAGCCGGTGATTCTGAAGTGGTGGCCCTTTGGGAAAAAATGAACCAATGGGTGTATCAGGGGTTTGAAAAAACCTATGATTCGCTGGGCGTGGATTTCGATAAAAATTATTACGAAAGCGACACCTATCTTTTAGGGAAAGATGTGGTAAACCAGGGGCTTGAAAAAGGAGTGTTCTATAAAAAAGAAGATGGGAGTGTATGGATAGATCTTACCGATGAAGGCCTTGATGAGAAAATTGTATTGCGCAGCGACGGAACCGCGGTTTATATGACGCAGGATATTGGTACCGCCATTCAACGCGTGAAAGATTTTGATATTAGCGGAATGGTTTATACCGTGGGTAACGAACAGGATTATCATTTTAAAGTCTTGTTTTTAATTCTGAAAAAACTTGGATTTGACTGGGCAGATTACCTTTATCATTTAAGTTATGGCATGGTAGATTTACCTAGCGGAAAAATGAAAAGTAGGGAAGGAACCGTGGTAGATGCCGACGACCTTATTGCCGAAATGGCCGAAACTGCCAAAAATATTTCTGAAGAATTAGGGAAATTAGATGGTTATACCGAGCTTGAAAAAGAGGAACTCTACAAAATTATAGGCCTGGGGGCATTAAAATATTATATTCTAAAGGTAGATCCTAAAAAGAGAATTCTTTTTAACCCTGAAGAATCGGTAGATTTTCAGGGAAATACCGGCCCATTTATTCAGTATACCTATGCCAGAATTCAATCTATAATTAGAAAAGCCGATTTCGATTTTAAAAAACCGGTGGAAGATGCTTATAAATTTCACGAAAAAGAACGTTCGCTAATAAAACAACTTCAGTTGTACCCTGAAACTATTCAACTGGCGGCAGAAAATCATAGTCCGGCTTTAATTGCCAATTATACCTACGAGCTAGTAAAAGAATTCAATTCATTTTATCAAAATATAACCATTTTGGGAACCGAAGATATCACCGAGAAAACTTTAAGGGTACAATTGGCCAATAGCGTAGGCAGTGTTATAAAATCTTCGTTTGGTTTATTAGGAATACAGGTGCCAGAACGTATGTAGGTTTAAATTAAGGAATATTGAATTGGAATGAAATAAAAAGTTTTCACTTCAGGCTCAAATCATTAAATTTGCAATTCCTTCTAAAAAGAGGAATTAGAACTTCGTAGGAAAATAGAAGTTAGTTGAAAAAGTTTTAAATTTCGAGGGAGGCCTCGGTAGAATTATACCCTTTTTGGGATTAAATCACAGGAAAAATTATGTTTGATAATTTAAGCGATAAGTTAGATAATGCCTTACACGTTTTAAAAGGCCACGGCCAGATTACCGAGGTAAACGTTGCCGAAACTCTAAAAGAAGTAAGACGTGCTTTGGTAGATGCCGATGTGAATTATAAAATAGCTAAAGACTTTACCAATACCGTAAAGAAAAAGGCTCTGGGCCAAAACGTATTAACTGCCCTCAAGCCCGGCCAGATGATGGTAAAATTGGTAAAAGACGAGCTTACCGAGTTAATGGGTGGGGAAGCCGAAGGCATTAACCTTTCGGGAAATCCTTCTGTGATTCTAATGTCTGGTTTACAGGGTAGTGGTAAAACCACTTTTTCTGGTAAACTCGCTAACTTTCTTAAAAATAAAAAGACTAAAAAGCCTTTGTTGGTGGCTTGTGATGTATACCGTCCCGCGGCCATTAATCAGTTGCATGTGGTTGGAGAGCAGGTTGGTGTTGAGGTATTTTCAGACGAAGGAAATCAGGATCCGGTAGCTATTTCTAAAGCTGCTATTGCACACGCTAAAGAAAATGGCCATAATGTCGTAATTATAGATACCGCCGGTCGTTTAGCTGTAGATGAAGCGATGATGACCGAAATCTCGAATATTCACCAGGCCATAGAACCGCACGAAACTTTATTCGTGGTAGACTCCATGACAGGGCAGGATGCGGTTAATACCGCAAAAACTTTTAATGAGAGACTTAATTTTGATGGGGTTATCCTTACAAAATTAGATGGTGATACTCGTGGTGGTGCAGCCATATCCATTAAATCTGTAGTTAATAAGCCTATTAAATTTATTGGTACCGGAGAAAAGATGGATGCCTTAGATGTGTTCTATCCAGACCGTATGGCCGACAGGATTTTGGGGATGGGGGATGTGGTTTCCCTTGTGGAGCGTGCCCAGGAGCAATACGATGAAGAAGAAGCGAGAAAACTTCAGAAGAAAATTGCCAAAAACCAGTTTGGTTTTGATGATTTCCTAAAGCAACTACAGCAAATTAAGAAAATGGGGTCTATGAAAGACCTTATGGGAATGATTCCGGGAGCAGGAAAGATGCTTAAAGATGTAGATATTGATGATGATGCCTTTAAAGGAATTGAAGCGATAATCCACTCCATGACCCCTGAAGAAAGAAGTAATCCAAAAATTATAAATTCCAGCCGAAAGAAACGAATTAGTAAAGGTTCGGGAACCTCGGTCCAGGAAGTAAACCAGCTGTTAAAACAATTTAACCAGATGGGAAAAATGATGAAGATGATGCAAGGCGGTGGAGGCCGGAAGATGATGCAAATGATGAAGGGAATGAAATAGTTTGCAGTACGTAAGTTTGCAGTTAGCAGTAAAATGAGTTTTAAAACCTTATACGCATATCAAAAAGCTTTTGATTTAGCAATGGAAGTTTTTAAGCTTTCCAAAAGTTTTCCCTCGGAAGAAAGATTTGCTCTGAGCAATCAAATTGTACGATCATCTAGAAGTGTTTGTTCTGCAATTGCTGAGGCTTATCGAAAAAGAGAATATCCTAAATATTTTACAAATAAACTTACAGATGCCGATTCTGAAAATGCCGAGACACAACTATGGCTTGATTTTGCAGAAGCTTGTGAGTATTTATCAACGAATCGCAAATTAGTTTTGCAAACTCAAAGCGAGGAGGTCGGGAGATTAATAAATTATATGAAAAATAACCCTGGTAAATTTGGAGTCGACACCTGACTGCTAACTGCCAACTAAAGTACTGCTAACTAAGATGACTATATTAGACGGAAAAAAGACCAGTAACGATATTAAGAATGAAATCGCTGCTGAGGTTGAGAAAATTAAAAAAAGAGGGGAAAAGGTACCTCATTTGGCTGCGATTATTGTAGGAAACGACGGGGCCAGCCTAACCTATGTTAATGCCAAAGTAAAATCCTGTAAAAGAGTTGGATTTGAATCTTCTTTATATAGGTTGCCAAATACTGTAAGTGAGCTGGAACTTTTAGATAAGATCGAAGAGTTAAATCAGAATGACGATATAGACGGATTTATTGTACAGCTTCCTTTGCCTCCACAAATAGATACCCAAAAAGTATTAAATGCTGTAGACCCCGATAAAGATGTAGACGGTTTTCATCCTACCAATTTTGGGAAAATGGCCCTGGATATGACTTCCTTTATCCCTGCGACCCCTTTTGGAATTTTAGAACTGTTAGAGCGCTACGATATTCCAACAAAAGGAAAGCATACTGTGGTTATTGGTAGAAGTTATATTGTGGGGAGACCTATGAGTATTTTAATGGGAAGAAGCGGTTTTCCAGGAAATTCAACAGTTACCTTAACGCACGAATTCACTAAAAATATTACCCAAATCACTTCCCAGGCCGATATTATTATTATCGCTGTTGGAATTCCCGATTTCCTAAAGGCTGAAATGATTAAAGATGATGCTGTTATTATTGATGTGGGAATAACCAGGGTGCCAGATGAAGAAGCTGAAAAAGGCTACGTGATAAAAGGAGATGTAGATTTTGAAAATGTAAGTAAGCGTGCTTCATACATCACACCTGTGCCGGGTGGAGTAGGACCAATGACGGTTTCTATGCTGCTTAAAAATACTTTACTGGCTACCGAACGCCATAAAAAAAGAGCTAAGGAAAAAAGTATGTTGAATAAATAACCTATTAGGTACCAGACTAAAAAAATCCTATTGAGCCTGAAATTTGAATTTAGGCTTGATAGGATTTTTTAGTTATTTAAAGCCGGGAAATTAAGCTTCCTCAAGTTTCCAATCTAAATACTTATGAAGGTCGGTTTCAATAAATCTCAATGCCACGGTTAAAACGGCAAAATCGTCTACATAGCCAAGTCCGGGGATAAAATCTGGCATTAAATCTAAAGGGTTTAAGACATATAAAAGCGCAAAAACTATAGAAGCAATTGTAAACCAGGGTACATTTTTATATGCACCTTTTCTATAATCCTGAAGCATTCCAAACATTAATTTACCAAGTTCTGTATACTTTCTTAGTGTACTGGCATTTACAATTTTATCTTCTATTTTCTCCTGATTTTTTGCTGCTAACTCTACATCTCCATCTTTTACCTGCGCAACACCTTTCTTTAAGTATTCCTCATCAATCTCTTGCTTCTTTTTACTGAACATATTCATAATTCTTCATTTTGTTGATTAGTAGTTGTTTTAAAGTCTGTCATTAGAATTGCCATACTCCTTTTTGTAAATTTTCAGAATTAATAAAAACAAGGAGATAAGCAATGGTCCAAAAATTAATCCAATAAAACCAAAAAGCGGTACTCCAACAATAACTCCAAATAAAGTAATTAAAGGATGTACCGCAGCGAGTCTGTCTAAGATGTACAGTCTAATTAAATTATCGGTAGAACCCACAACCACAAAGCCATATATTAACATAGCAATAGCCTGCCAATTATCGCTCTGAGCCATTAAAAGTATTACTACGGGAATAATTCCTATAGCGGTTCCAATAAATGGAATCATAGATCCTATAGCCGTTATTACAAACCAAAAGAAAGGATCTGGTACTCCCAAAATTAAATAGCCAATAAGGGCTATAACTCCCTGAAAAATTGCCACAAGTGGAATTCCCAGTGCATTAGACCTTACAAGTTGATCGCTTTCCTTACCTATTATTTGTAGGTTTTCATTACCTAGGGGAATGTAAGAAATAAGAGAAGATTTCATAGAGTCCCTTTTTGTGAGCATATAATAAAGCATAAAGTACATAATACCTATTGCGATAAATGCATTAAAAGTGCCACCTGCCAAACTTTGCAGATTTCCAGACATCCAATTGGTGACCGAAGCGGTATCTATAGAATCGCTTAAACTATAGCCAATATAGGTTTCGGCTTCTACTAGTTGATCTTTTATGGCCCTAATTACCCTTTCTGAATTAGCTACTGCTTTACTTATTTTCGAAGAAAGCATAATTACAATCAAAGAAATGGGAACAAGAATTCCTATAAAGGAACCTGCCATTAAAAGTGATGCAGCTACCGTAGGGCTCCAGCCCCTGGCTATTAATTTTTTCATCCAGTTCCGTAAAAGAACATATAGGGTAATGGCTCCCAAAACCCCGGATAGGTATGGAATAATTTCTTTAAAAATTAAAACCGCTAAAAATAAGATGAGCATTAGTACAAAAATTTGGCGTACCAGTGCCGGTTTTAATCTATTCATATTTTTATAGTTGGTTGGTTATTTTGCAAATAATTGATCTTTATTTTTAAAGGCTTTAAATTCTAAGGCATTCCCACAAGGATCTTTAAAAAACATGGTGGCCTGTTCGCCTACCTGCCCTTGAAAACGAATATAGGGTTCAATTTCAAATTCAAGGCTTTTAGATCTTAATAAGTTGGCAAACTCCTCAAATACATCCCATTCCAGGACTACGCCAAAATGGGGTATTGGAACATCTTTCCCATCAACAGGATTACTATGTGCTTTTTCAATCTCTTCTTTTGGTTTGTAATGAATCACCAATTGGTGACCGAAAAAATTGAAATCTACCCAGTGATAGCTGCTTCGGCCTTCGCCGCAACCAAGGGTTTCTTTATAAAATTTTCTGGCTTTTTGTAAATCTGAGACCGGTATGGCTAAATGAAACGGCTGCACCCTCATAAATTGTTACTTTTTAATGTAGACAAAGACATAACTAAAGTTAACAAGTAATCTTAACATGCAGGTAAGCTATTCCGCTAATAATGTGTTAAGATTTATTTTTTTCTAAAACGAATATTTCTTTTTCCAGACTTATTGGTCGTTCCCGATTCTGCTGTTTTGCTAGATTCATTAACCATTTTATTGATGGTAGCTAGCTCTTCCTGGGTGAGGTCACGGTATGCACCAACCGGAACATCCAGGTTTACATTCATAATCCTAATGCGTTTAAGAGCGGTCACTTCATAACCTAAAAATTCGCACATTCTACGAATTTGTCTGTTTAGCCCCTGGGTAAGTATAATCCTGAATTCATTCTTTCCCAACTTTTCTACTTCGCATTTTTTGGTTCGGGTGCCTAAAATGGGAATACCATTCCCCATTCTTCTAATGAAGTCTGAAGTAATTGGTTTATTTACCGATACGATATACTCCTTTTCATGATTGTTTTTGGCGCGCAAAATTTTATTGACAATATCCCCATCGTTGGTGAGAAAGATAAGTCCCTCACTAGGCTTATCTAATCGGCCAATAGGAAAAATTCTTTTTGGATAATTTATAAAATCAATAATGTTATCCTTTTCCACACGGGTATCTGTAGTACAAACAATACCTATGGGTTTATTAAAAGCCAGGTATACATTAGGCTCTTTTTTTGCTGCTTCCGATACCGCTTTTCCATCAACTTTTACCAAATCGCCGGGGGCAATTTTGGTTCCCATTTCCGGTACATTGCCATTAATGGTTATCCGGCCCTGATCTATTAGTTTGTCGGCGGCACGGCGGGAGCAATAGCCTATTTCGCTTAAATACTTATTTATTCGGGTGAGCTTTTGTTCAGACATAAAATGAATTCTGAGGTAAAGATAAGGTGAAAGCCGATGGTTTCAAAGTTTTAGGTTCCAGGTTAAGAATTCAAAATCATTGTTGTTCGGTAAAGAATTAAGATCGCTGCGCTGATATAACCAGGAAAAAGACTTGAATGTAGCTATCTGATAACCAGCGTTAAATGATTTCTTGTATTTGGTGAGAGCATTATTTTCCAAAAAAATAGGAGGTTCCAAAATTGTAAAAAAAGCATAAAATGATCCTCTAATCTAGATAAATAGAGGTCATAAAAGTTTTTACCGGGCATTAGTGATTCAAAATATAACAATTTGACAGTCGTAGTTTTTATTAGGTAAAACCAAAAAAGCCAAGAATCCACTAATCATAAATAATATTCGTGTATTGGTGGCAGTTTTTTTTAAGCTGTAAACTTTGCTCTAATATGTCAGGATTATCGTTTTTCAAAACTCTTGCGCCACTTGTCTATTTAGGCAGATTTGTAGTAGGTCCCGCAATTTCAAAAGCAGGTCAGCCGGCATTTCGATCCCGATTTTTCAATCGCTCCAACAAATTAACGACAGATTGCCGCATGCTTCGTCCTTGTAATAAACCTAAAAAAGGCAACTATATTCAGGCAAGGTCAAACCCCAAACCCCAAACCTCAAACAACAAACCCAAAACAACAGATTATCGCAGAGCCTTTTTTCTCATTAAAACGCATAGAAATAAGAATCATCAAAAAAATATCAGAGGGTACAGGCAACCTTTTGTAACTTTCCTGCGTCTATATAGATAGAGGGCCTTTTTAATTAAGAAATCGGGTGAAAGTAATTCAACTTTTTAAGAGCGAATCTCAACTAATAAAACGCGCGGCTAAAAAAGACCGTAAGGCGCAGCGCCAATTATATGAGTTGCATTCGGGAAAAATGCTAAGTATTTGCCGGCAATATGTTAAAGATATACATCACGCCGAAGAAGTGATGCTTAACGGATTTCTTAAAGTATTAATCCATCTTAAAGATTTTGAATCTAAAGGAAGTTTTGAAGGCTGGATACGTAAAATAATGGTTCGGGAGTCAATTTCTTTTCTTCGGTCACAAAAGAAAATTGTTTTTAGTGATGAAGAAATTGCCGATCCTGGTTTTTATGCGGAAATGAATACAGAACTTAATGTTGCACATATTCAAAACCTTATAGACAATTTACCCGAAGGCTATAGGATGGTTTTTGTATTGTATGCGGTAGAAGGATATAAACACGCTGAAATTGCAAAAATGTTGAAGGTTACCGAAGGAACTTCAAAGTCGCAATTATCTAAGGCGAGAAAAATGTTGCAGGAACAGTTAAAAACACAAAACACATCGGATTATGGAATCAAATAAATTCGAAAGATCAGTAAGGGAAAAACTGGAAAAAAGGCAAATTACTCCTTCTGCCCAAAGTTGGGAGAAGCTGGATGCAAAGTTAGATGCCAAAAAGAATGGAAATTCCCGGGCAGTTTGGAAATATATTGCCGCGGCAGTTGCCGTTTTATTGGTTGCCGGTACTTTTCTTTGGAACGGGGAAGTTTCAGATACTCCCCAAATTGTAGAGGAACCGGTAAATGAGAATATTCAAAAACCGGAAGTAAAACAAGAATTTACACAAGAACAAAATTCCAGTATAGCTTCTGAAGAAAACAAAAAAAAGGAAGAGAGTTCAGTTAAAAAAGCGGTAGGAAATAGAGATGCCGATAAAACTGAAGCGATAGTAAAAAACGAAAATTCTTTCAAAGACACGGTTTCAAAAGAAATCGCTGTTGAAGAACTAGTTGTGTTGGAAGAAATAAGCCTGGAACCGCCAATTTCTGAAGAAAAAATTTTTCAATCTAAACTTGAAGAAGTAATTGCTGAAGCCGCTAACAATGATAAAATTTCTGAGGATGAAGTTGATGTGTTATTGGCAGAAGCGGCATCAGAATTAAGTAGAGAAAGGAATTTAAAATCATATACTTCTACCAACACTATAAATGCGAATGCGCTTTTAGCCGAAGTAGAAGATGAGATATACCAGTCTTTTAAAGCCAAAGTTTTTGAGGTCTTAAAAGAAGGTTATCTCAAGGCAAAAACGGCGGTTGCCAACAGAAATTATTAATAACCATCTAAAAATTCCCACAAACGGGTCATTCATCAAACTTTAAAATCAATTATCATGAAAACAATTATTTTTTACGTGTCATTTTCGTTGTTCAGCTTAGGTTTACAACAAGTTAATGCCCAGGAAGAAGCGCCAAAAGCAGTAGAGCTTTCTTCAGAAGAAAGAGCAAAAGAGTTTTTTGAAAAAGAAAAGGCCAAAATTGTAACCGAAGAGAAAGAAAAGCTCAAAAACCAAATAGAAATTGTTAACGAGCAGTTGGAAAACGGTATAATCACTCAAGAAGCGGCCGAAAAGAAAAAGAAGGAATTAGCTGAAAAGCACGCTAAAAATATTGAAAACAAAATTGCCATTTTAGAAAACGAAATGGAATTAAGGGATAGAAATGCCGATTCTTCTGGAAGTTATATTGCTTTTGGAAGTAAGGGAAAAGCTGTTGATATTAATATAAATACTAAAAAATACGATAAACGTACCACCAGTGATTTGGTAGTGGCCGCCGGATTTAATAATGCTTTAGAAGAAGGGCAGTCTTTAAATGATTCAGATTTTAAATTGGCAGGAAGCCGTTTTTTCGAAATTGGTTGGGCCTGGAAAACGCGGGTTTTTAAGGAAACCAACTGGTTGCGATTTCGCTACGGACTTTCATTTCAATTCAACGGTTTAAAGCCTACCGATAACCGTATTTTTGTAGAAGACGGAGACCAAACCTATTTGCAGGAATTCTCACTGGACCTGGATAAATCTAAATTTAGAATGGATAACCTGGTAGTTCCTGTCCATTTTGAAATAGGCCCCTCTAAGAGAACAGAAACCGAAAGTAGATTGCATTTTTCAACTTATAAAATGCTAAAGATTGGTTTTGGTGGCTATGCCGGGTTTAATATTGGGGAACGTCAAAAACTAAAGTTTAAGGAAGATGGCGATAAGGTAAAAGAGAAACTAAAGAATAATTATAACACCAATGATTTAGTCTATGGTGTAAGTGCTTACCTGGGCTGGGGTGGTGCCACACTCTATGGAAAATACGATCTAAACCCTATATTTCAGGATCCCAACCGGGAATTACACAATTTTTCTTTAGGACTTAGGTTTGATGTTGATTAGCCAATTTTAAATTGTAATTTTGTCCTCCGAAGAAAGTGGGAGTCTGAAAAGTTTTTAAAATCGTCATCCTGAATTTATTTCAGAGCTTGCTCCTAAATTTATTCGGAGATATAAAATACTGATAATCAAATAATATTAGAAGCTGAAACAAGTTCAGCTTGACGAACCTAAACTTTTTAAGCAACCTCTCTAAAGGTTTAAATAAGACCGTTTTGATCTCAAAAACTACCATAGATAACGTATTTGAAACCGCCCGGGTAGAGGAGGTTATTGGTGATTTTGTTCAGCTTAAAAAATCGGGTTCAAACTTTAAAGGTTTAAGTCCGTTTAGTGATGAGCGTACGCCTAGTTTTATGGTCTCACCGGTAAAACAAATCTGGAAGGATTTCTCTAGTGGAAAAGGAGGGAATGTGGTGGCCTTTTTAATGGAGCATGAGCATTTTACCTATCCTGAAGCCATAAAATACCTAGCCAAAAAATATGGGATTGAGATCGAGGAAACCCAGCAAAGCGACGAGCAAAAACAGCAAGCCGATGAGCGGGAAAGTATGTACCTGGTTTCAGAATTTGCCAATAAACATTTTCAGAAAAATCTACATAAAACCGATTTAGGAAAAGCTATTGGGTTAAGCTACTTTAAAGAACGGGGCTTTACTTTAGAAACGATCAAAAAATTTGAGCTGGGTTATTCGTTAGACGAATGGGACGATTTTACCAAAGAAGCCCTCGCCGAAGCTTATAAACTGGAGTACCTTGAAAAAACAGGCCTTACTATTGTAAAGGGTGAAAAGCAATTTGACCGCTTTAAAGGAAGGGTTATGTTTCCAATTCACTCTATGTCTGGTCGGGTGTTAGGGTTTGGGGGGAGAATTCTTAGCAGTGAAAAAAAAGCTGCCAAATATCTCAATTCACCCGAAAGTGATATTTACCATAAGAGTAAGGTTTTATATGGTATAAATTTTGCCAAACAGGCCATTGCTAAAGAAGACAACTGCTTTCTGGTTGAAGGTTATACCGATGTGATTCAGTTTCACCAAAGTGGGATTGAGAATGTGGTGTCGTCTTCAGGAACTGCTTTAACACCAGAGCAAATAAGGTTAATTAACAGGCTAACTAAAAATATTACCGTTCTATTTGATGGCGATGCCGCCGGGATAAGAGCTTCGCTTCGAGGAATAGACTTAATCCTTGAACAGGGAATGAATGTTAGGGTTTGTACTTTTCCGGAGGGAGAAGATCCCGATAGTTTTGCGAAAAATAATTCAGAGGAAGCTTTAGCTGAATATCTGAAGGAGAATGCCCGTGATTTTATTAGCTATAAGGCGTCTTTGCTTATGGAAGAAGCAAAGAAAGATCCGGTTAAAAAGGCAGCATTAATAAGGGATATTGTGAGTAGTATTTCTAAAATTCCAGATACTATTCAACAGGAAGTTTATTTACAGGAATGTTCAAGAATAATGGATATTTCTGAAAACGTATTGTTTTCCAGCCTTGCACAATTAAATGCAAAAAGCGGAAGAACTTCTCCGCAGCAAAAGCAACAGAAAAAATCTTTTGATGTAGTAAAAGAAGAGGCGCAACCTAAAACTTCCCGTGTAGACGAACAATATGAACTTGAGAAAAAGATTATTAGTCTTTTATTGCAATATGGTACTGTAGAAGAAGAGTTTGAAGACCTGGTGCTAAAAGAAAAAGAAGATGGGGAGTTTGGCCTGGAAAAGGAAATACAGAAAACCAGGGTGTTTGAGAAGATATTCCTGGATTTACAGGAAGATGAAATTGCTTTTGCCAATCCTAAATTCAGGGATATTTATACCCAATTGATTGCCCGGCTAAACAGTGAAGAAAAATTTGAGGTCAGGAATTTTATCAATGATATAGACCCCGATCAGGCTTCAGAGATCACTTCAATTTTAATGGAAGAAGAGCAATACAAGTTGCACGAATGGGAAAGGCAAAATATTTTTGTAAAAGCAAAAACTGAAACTATTTCAAGACACGTTAGCGAAACCATTCTTTCTTTACGCAGGTTTTTAATAAATCAAAAAATTAACGAGCTTTCCGAAAAGGTGAAAACTCCATCCGAAGAGCAACAAACCGAGCATATATTAGAAGATGTAAAGGATTATTTGACTTTAAAGAAAGTGCTTTCAGAAAAACTGAACCGCGTTATGTAGTGTTTATTTGTAATAGGCGCGAACGTGTAATAAGATCTGCCACATTATCTACCTGTAATTTTTTTAGCAATCTGGTTTTATAAGTACTTACTGTTTTTTCGTTTATGGAAAGGGCTTCCGCGATATCTTTATTTCGTTTGCCGGCAGAGATAAGATTTAAAACTTCAGATTCTCTAGTGGAAAGTTTCTTAAATTTTGCAATTAAATTTCTTCCGGGCGATATACCTGCATTCAGCTTATCGGTAATTTTTTTGTTGAGGTAAATGCCGCCTCTTGCTACCTGGTAAATGGCTTTTTCAAGTTCATCGGGTTTTGCCATTTTAGAGATATAACCTGCTGCTCCCGCTTTAATAGCACTTAATGCATAAACCTCTTCAGGATGCCCGGTAAAAACAAGCATTTTCACTTTGGTATAGTCAGTTTTTATGGTACGAAGAGCATTTATGCCATTAATTTCGGGAAGGTCTATTTCAATAATCAAAACATCGGGTTGGCGCTCGCTTAAAAAACCATATAATTCCATTCCGCTATGAACATTACCCACAACTTCAAGAGCCGGATTGTTTCTTAAAATATACCGAATCCCCTGATGCACCACAGGATGATGATCTGCAATTAATACTGTGCTCATAATATTAAATTTCCTTAAAAAATACGCCCGGGTAGGGCAAGCGCATTTATACTATTAAATTTAACAGAATTTATTCTTGATTCCGTTTTATGAGCACATTATTCGATAAAGTGATTATTTTTTAAGACTAATGGGAATGTTGCATATGGGTATTGGGTTCATTTTGTGGGAGTTAGCGCGATGTCTTCTTTGGTAAATTGTAAAAACCTCCCGTTTTCGCCCCTCAAAATCTTCAGCCGATTTCCCTTCTTCTGCTGCTTTCATGGCCCATTCCAATTCTGGGTAAGAGGCGCCAATTTGATCTTCGTCGCTACGGCTGTCTCCATATAAGCCATCGGTAGGTAGTGCTTCTATAATTTCCTGGGTCACTCCTAAAAATTTTGCGATTTCATAGACCTCTGTCTTCATAAGGTCGGCAATTGGGCTTAGGTCTACACCTCCGTCTCCGTACTTGGTATAAAATCCTACTCCAAAATCTTCTACTTTGTTTCCCGTTCCTGCTACAAGATAGCTATGCAAACCTGCAAAATAATAGAGCGTAGACATTCTTAACCTCGCCCTGGTATTTGCCAGGCTAAGTTCTAATGTTTCAGAAGCTTCAGCCTCTGGGACAACCTGTTTAAAATTCTCGAATACCGAACTTAGGTTAACTTCCAGGTTGCTCACGTTGGCATAGTGGGTTTTTAACCAGCTAATATGTTGTTGTGCTCGGGTTACCTGATTCTTATGCTGGTGAATAGGCATTTCAATACAAAGCGTACGCAAACCGGTTTTGGCACAAAGCGCTGAAGTTACAGCAGAGTCAATGCCTCCGCTAATACCAATTACAAAACCATGCATTCCGGCATTGGTAGCGTAATCTTTTAACCAGTTAACTATGTGGTTTACCACTTTTTCAGTTTGCATAATTTTGGGTGATTAAATTTGTAAATAATACCTTTGCACACAAATCTACCATTTAAACATAATTATTAAAAGGCCACGGCGTTAAAGCCTTCATAAAGATCCCTTATGATTAGAAAAATAATTTTTTTATGTTTTATGTTCGCCTTTGTTTCCTGTAATGAGGAAAGCAGAATTGAAAAAGAGATTGCAAAGGTGCCGGTAGATTTTGAAGTGGTAAGGTTTGATGAAAAGTTTGCTGAAACCGATCCTGAAAAACTTATGGATTTAAAACAGGAATATCCTTTTTTGTTTCCGCGGCAATTTTCAGATAGTGTTTGGATAGCAAAATTGAACGATACTATTCAGCAGGAAATAAATAAGGAAGTTGGTGAAGCTTTTACTTCTTTTAAAAATAAAAAAGCAGAACTCTACAGTCTTTTTCAGCATGTAAAGTATTATTTTCCAAAATTTAAAGCACCAAAAGTGTTTACAGTGACTTCTGAAGTTGACTATAAAAATAAAGTAATTCTTCAGGAGAATTATTTATTCATTTCCCTGGATACGTATTTAGGGAAAGACCATCATTTTTATATTGGAATTCAGGAGTATTTAAAAAAGAATTTTAACAAGGAACAAATACTTCCGGATGTTGCCAACGCATATGCCGAAAAATATGTAAAAAGACCCAGGTCAAGAACTTTTCTAGCGCATATGGTGTACTACGGAAAACTTTTATATTTAAAAGATAAGTTTATTCCTGAAGTAACTGATGCAGAAAAAATAGGCTATACTGAAGATGAACATACCTGGGCGAAAAATAATGAGGCGCAAATATGGCGGTATTATGTAGAAAATGAGTTGCTTTTTGATACAGATACCGAATTGTATTCACGGTTTTTGTATCCAGCACCTTTTTCAAAGTTTTATCTACAATTAGATGCCGATTCTCCGGCAAAGCTGGGGCAATATATAGGCTGGCAAATTGTAAGAAGTTATATGGAAAAAGCCAACGCATCTTTACAGGAAATGATTGAAACAGATGCCGAAACAATATTTAATAAAGCGAATTTTAAACCAAGAAAGTAATGTCAGCATATAAAAAGTCAGAAATAAATATAGAGGTGGTTACCGATGAAAATCGTGTACCGGAAGAGATTAGCTGGAGTGCCGAAGATGGAAATGTTTATAAAGAAGAGGCTAAGGCTTTAATGCTCTCTGTATGGGATAGTAAAGCGCAGGAGACCTTGAGGATAGATCTTTGGACCAAAGATATGCCGGTGGATGAAATGAAAAAGTTCTTTCATCAAACCCTTGTTTCTATGAGCGATACCTTTAATCGTGCTACACAAGACGAGAAAATGACTGCGACTATGAAAGATTTTTGCGATTATTTTGCCGAGAAATTAGAAATTACCAAAAAGTAATTAGTCTAAACCCGGTTTGTACAATATTTATATTGTGGGTAAAGCGATACTAAGTGTTAAATCCTGCTTATTCAGTGGAGAAACTTATTTTTGTATATAACGCGTTTTCCGGAACACATAATGCTGTTCTGGATGCGCTGTATAAAATGGTAAGTCCCAAATCTTCTGCATGTAACCTTTGTAAAGTAACACACGGTGTTTTTTCGGAAAATCCACAATGGAAAAAATACAGGCAGGCTTCAGAAGTGGGGATGAAATTTCTTCATTTAGACGAATTTCAAAAGCAATATGCTTCAAAGTTTGGTTACAAATATACTTTTCCAATAATATTATGGGAAGATGAAGGTGAAATGGGAGTTTTTGTGACTACAGAGGAATTGAAGCAAGTTTATTCAGCCGAAGAGCTGATAGCGATAATTGAAGATCGGCTTAAATTTTAGAAGCCTAATTATTAGCCTTTAATTCATTATTTATAGAATCGATGTATTCCAGAATTTCTTCCTGTCCCAGTTTGGCAGTTGCCGAGCTTATAAAAAACTCTGGCATTTCCTCCCATATTTCTAGCATCTTTTCCTGGTAATTGTTGATGTTTTTCTCAAGAACCTTTGGTTTTAGCTTATCGGCCTTTGTGAAAATAATACAAAATGGAACCTGGTGTTCGCCAAGCCATTGCATAAATTCCATATCTATAGGCTGTGGATCGTGCCTACTGTCTATAAGCACAAAGGCGCAAATTAATTGCTTGCGTTTGTCAAAATATGCAGTGATAAATTTTTGAAAAGTACGCTTTGTAGATTTAGAAACCTTCGCATACCCATAACCCGGTAAATCTACCAAATGCCACTCTTTATTGATTAAAAAATGGTTGATAAGTTGTGTTTTTCCAGGCTTGGCCGAGGTTTTTGCAAGTGCTTTTCTACCTGTAAGCATATTTATTAAAGAAGACTTTCCTACATTACTACGGCCAATAAAAGCGTATTCCGGAAGCTTGCTGTCCGGGCATTTATCTACACGTGTATTGCTTACCACAAATTCGGCCGAATTGATTTTCATTGTAATTCTTTTTGAAAAATGATCTTGTTCAATGTTAGTATTAGCAGCCTTAAACCTAATAAACCTTTATAAATTATATGCCTTAGAAATTCCGGTGTTTTAACCAGTCATGAAGTAGCTCATTAAACAATATGGGGTGTTCCATCATGGCGGCATGGCCACATTTATCTACCCAAAATAAATCGGCATCCGGAAGTAAACGCTGAAAGTCTTCAGCTACTTCAGGTGGGGTTACGTGATCGTCTTTTCCCCAAATAATACAGGTAGGGGTTTTCATTTTTGGTAAATCTTTAGCCATATTGTGCCTTATGGCGCTTTTGGCAATGGCCAGGGTTTTTACCAGTTTATTCCGATCGCTTACGGTTTCGTAAACTTCATCTACTACTTCTTTGGTGGCAACTTCAGGGTCGTAAAAAACATCCTGTGCTTTTTTCTTGATAAATTCATAATCCCCACGACGCGGATAACTCTCGCCCATAGAATTTTCGTAAAGTCCCGAGCTTCCTGTTATTACAAGGGCCTTAACAATTTCTGGGTATAATTTAGTAGCCAATAAAGCAATATGCCCACCAAGCGAGTTGCCTAGAAGTATAACTTTATCGTAACCTTTAAAATCTATAAATTCTTTTAAAAATTTAGCAAAAGTGCCTACGCTGGTCTTAAGTAGGGACATGGAATATAAAGGAAGTTCTGGGATAACAACTTTATAACCATGCTTTGGAAAATATTCGGTAACCCCATCAAAATTACTTAAACCACCCATAAGTCCGTGTAAAATAACTATCGGGGTTCCCTCTCCTTGCTCCAGGTACGTAAACTTTCCCTCTTGCCTTACATTATTTTTCATTGATTGGCTTTGCGTTTCGCAATCGCAAATATAGCGATTTCATTACAAGTATAATCATTTTTAAGAAATACCAAAGTCATTTAGGAAATGCATTTTTATCATCTTTTTTAAAATATTTAACAAGAAAAGTACAATAAAAACCAAGCCTCTGAAACCTAAATGAATAGGTCTACTTGATAGTGTTTCAGCTATATACAGTTGATAAACTTATTAACAAAGTGGTAGAAAGTGGTAAAATGTGGTAATTTTTTCAATATATTTGACTTTGTAAAGTATATAAGTGGTAAATCTCATTGGAACATACGAATGTAAAGCAGATGCCAAGGGCCGGTTAATGGTTCCTTCAGCATTAAAAAAGCAGCTTGCGCCTATGTTGCAGGAGGGTTTTGTGCTAAAACGTTCGGTTTTTCAGCCTTGTTTAGAGTTGTATCCTATGCAGGAGTGGAATGTTCTAATGCAGAAAATTAATGGTTTAAACCGCTTTAAAAAGAAGAATAACGATTTTATAAGAAGGTTTACTGCTGGGGTAAAGATGGTGGAGGTAGATACTAATGGTAGGCTTTTAATACCTAAAGACCTCGTAGGTTTTGCTGGTATCAGTAAGGAGATTGTACTTTCTTCTGCAGTGAATATTGTAGAGATCTGGGATAAAGATAAATATGAAAACACCATTGATGAGGCTTCAGATGATTTCGCTGAACTCGCTGAAGAAGTAATGGGAAATGACGATTTAGATGCAATATCATAATCCGGTTTTATTAAAAGAATCTATAGACGGCCTTAATATTAAGGAGGATGGCGTGTATGTGGATGTTACGTTTGGTGGAGGTGGCCATTCCAGGGAGATTTTAAGTAGGCTCGGGGCTAATGGGAAGCTTTTTGCTTTTGATCAGGATAAAGATGCTTTGCAAAACACTATTGAAGATTCACGTTTTACGCTAATTCATGAGAATTTTAAATATATAAAACGTTTTTTGAGATTTTATGGGGTTAAAAAAGTTGATGGAATTTTAGGTGACTTTGGTGTTTCATCGCATCAATTTAATGAAGCAGAAAGAGGTTTTTCTACTCGTTTTGATGCGCGTTTGGATATGCGTATGAACCAGGGAAGTAAGCTTAGTGCTTTTGAGGTGATTAATGAATATGAAGAAGAACAGCTCAAAAAACTGTTTTATGAGTATGCCGACTTAAAAAATGCGCCAAAACTGGCAAGGCTTATTGTGGAGGCAAGAAAGGAAAAACCTATAGAGAGCAGTGAAGAGCTAAATAACTTGCTGAAACCGCATTTGTTTAAAGGAAAGGAGAATAAAATTCTGGCACAAATATATCAGGCAATTCGAATTGAAGTGAACCAGGAAATTGAGGTTTTAAAAGGTTTTTTAAAGCAAACCGAAGACCTGGTGGTAAAAAATGGGAGGATTAGTCTTATTTCTTATCACTCGTTAGAAGATAGATTGGTGAAAAGGTATATAAGAAGTGGATTGTTTGAGGGTGAGCCTGAAAAAGATTTCTACGGAAATATTTCGGTTCCTTTTAAAAAGGTTGGGGGGCTTATAGTGCCTACGGCTGAAGAAATTAAGGAGAATAATAGAGCCAGAAGTGCTAAGTTGAGAATAGCAAAGAAGTTATAGTTTTTTATAGACTTATAGCGAATTCTAAGAAGGGGGTGAAATTTAGAAAGGAATGAGAGAAGGTTTTTACAACTTACTACGTGCTAATTTTCTTATTAGTAGAGACGCTGTAAATAACTGGCGCTTTATAGTTTTTTGTACACTGCTTGCCATTATTATGATAGCAAGCTCCCATAGTGCTGAACGTAAAGTGCATAAGATAGCTAAACTTCATACAGAGGTAAGGGAGTTGAAAAGTGAATTTGTAGATCGCCGGTCGGCATTAATGCGAATTAAGATGGAATCTACAATTACTCAAAAAATGAAAGATCGCGGAATTGTTCCTTCCGAGAATCCGCCCTATAAAATTAAAGTGAATATTAAGGAGTAGATGGCTACATCAGAAAAAGGCATATTAAATAGATTGTACGTGGTTGCGGCCTGTATGTTCATTTTTGCTATTGGCGTAGGGGTGAAACTACTCGATATCCAGTTTGTGGAAGGGGATTATTACCGAAACCTTGCCGAAGAACGTACTGTTAAAAGCTTTAAAATTCCTGCCAGCCGCGGAAATCTTTATGATACCAATGGAAATCTTTTGGCAACTTCAGTTCCCAAATACGATATAAGGTTTGACGCAGTAACTGTATCAGATAAAAATTTTCAGGAAAATATCGTTCCGTTGTCTAATAATCTTAGCGAAATGTTCGGTAAATCTGCAGCTTATTGGTCGCAGCGTTTAAGGCAGGCAAGGGCTAATGGGCAGCGCTATTTACCAATTGCAAAAAACCTTGGATATTCAGAATATATGAAAGTAAAGAGCTTTCCTATGTTTAACCTGGGGGCTTACAGAGGTGGGATTATTGTAGAGCAAAGAACGGTTAGGGAGCATCCTCTGGGAAAAATGGGGGAAAGAACGGTAGGTTATGAGCGCCAGGACGAAAACGGCTATTTTACCCGTGTGGGGCTGGAAGGTGCTTTTAGCTCTTATTTAAGGGGTACCGATGGTCGTAGGTTAAAGCAAAAAATTGCGAAAGGCCAGTGGAAGCCTATTAGTGATAATAACGAAGTAGAGCCAAAAGATGGTTATGATGTAGTCTCAACCATAGATGTGAATATTCAGGATATTGCCCATCACGCTTTACTAAAACAATTGGAGCACTTTGAAGCCGATCATGGTACCGTTGTGGTGATGGAAACCAAAACCGGAGAGATCAAAGCAATGTCTAATCTTGGGCGTACCGAAGAGGGAACTTATTTTGAGAAGCGAAACTATGCGGTTTACGAGTCTCACGAGCCGGGTTCTACCTTTAAATTAATGGCGCTTACCGCCGCTTTAGAAGATAATGTAATAGATACAAGTTCGGTTATAGATACTGAAAAGGGTGTGGTAAGATATTATGGAAGGCCGGTAAGGGATTCCCGTCGTGGAGGTTATGGAAAGATTTCGGCAGCAAGGGCATTTGAGGTTTCCTCAAATACTGCTTTTACTAAAATGATTACCGAAGGATATAAAAATAACCCCGCTAAATTCGTTGAACGTCTATATGATATGGGGCTTAATGAGAAAATAGGCCTGGATATAAAGGGAGAGGGTTCTCCGAGAATACCACACCCTGATGATAAAAGTTGGAATGGATTGAGCTTGCCATGGATGGCATTTGGGTACGGGGTTTCTTTAACACCTCTACAAACTCTCAACTTTTACAATGCCATAGCCAATAATGGGGAAATGGTAAAACCCAGATTTATAAAAGAAGTAAAAGAATGGGATAAAAGTATTTTAAAGGTAGAGCGAGAGGTTATGAATCCAAGGATTTGTTCGCCTGAAACCGCTAAAAAACTTCAAAAAATAATGAAGCATACCGTAGAGAAAGGTACTGCTACAAATATCTATACCCCCAACTTTTCTATGGCGGGAAAAACAGGTACCTGCCAGGTAGAGTACTGGATAGAGCCGGGGAGGTATATTTCTTCTTTTGCCGGATATTTCCCTGCTGAAGATCCTAAATATTCCTGTATTGTGATTATTCATAAACCAAATAGAAGAATAGGTTATTATGGAAATATAGTGGCAGGCCCTGTATTTAAACAAATTGCCCAAAAAATTTATACCGATACTCCTGTTATGGATACCCTGCCTTCTCTTGAAGTGAAGAATAATAAGGTGATAGACGATTTTGAAGCTTACTATACAAGTTTTGAAAATGAAAAACCGGTAATGCCAGATGTTACGGGGATGCCGGCTATGGATGCTGTTTCTCTTTTAGAGAACCTTGGGCTAAAAGTGAATTTTAATGGGACGGGAAAAGTGAGGTCACAGTCTATATCAGCCGGACAAAAAATAGAAACTAACCAACAAGTAAAACTAAATATAAGTTGAGAGTCTTAAAAGACATATTATATAAAGTAGAAATTGATGCTGTGGTAGGAAATACTTCAGTAACTGTTAATAGCCTGCAATTCGATTCTAGAAAAGTAGCCTTTAATGATGCTTTTGTGGCTATTCGCGGAAGTGTGTCCGATGGGCATAAGTATATAGGGCAGGCAATAGAAAATGGAGCGCTTGCTGTGATTTGTGAAGAATTTCCGAAGCAAATTGTAAACGGAGTTACCTATGTTAAGGTTGAAGATTCCCAGGAAGCTTTAGCTTTTATGGCAGCCAATTATTACGATAACCCTTCAGAAAAATTAAAACTGGTAGGTGTTACAGGAACAAATGGGAAGACTACCATTGCTACGCTTTTATATAATTTGTTTACTAAAGCAGGCTTTAAAGTTGGTTTACTTTCTACTGTAAACGTTATGGTGGCCGAAAAAGCTTTTGATGCGGTAAGGACCACGCCAGACTCTATAACTATAAACGACTATCTAAAGCAAATGAATGATGAAGGTGTTGAGTTTTGCTTTATGGAAGTGAGTTCCCATGGGATAGATCAGCATAGAACAACAGCTTTAGAGTTTGCCGGTGGTATTTTTACAAATTTAAGCCACGATCATTTAGACTATCACAAGAGTTTTGCGGAATACCGCGATGTGAAAAAGCGTTTTTTTGATGAATTGCCGGCTTCAGCATTTGCCTTAACAAATGTAGACGATAAAAACGGGCAGGTAATGCTGCAAAATACAAAAGCACAAAAATATACCTACGCCCTAAAATCTTACGCCGATTATAAAGCGCAAATCCTGGAAAATTCCTTTACCGGATTATTGCTAAAAGTGAACGATCAGGAATTATGGTCGCGCTTAATTGGAAGCTTTAACGCTTATAATGTTTTGGCTATTTATGCTACTGCCGAACTTCTGGGTCTTGAAAATCTGGAAACTCTTAAGATTATAAGTGAGTTAGACGCTGTTAACGGCAGATTTCAATATATCATTTCAGAAAAAGAAAAGATTACGGCAATAGTAGATTATGCCCATACTCCAGATGCTTTAAAAAATGTACTGGAAACTATTAATAGCATTCGCACAAAAAATGAAGAACTTATAACTGTAGTGGGATGCGGGGGAGATCGTGATACCACTAAAAGGCCAAAAATGGGGCATATTGCTTCGGCTTTAAGTACGAAAGTGGTTTTTACCAGCGATAACCCAAGAACGGAAGATCCCGATAAGATTATTGAAGAGGTTGAGGCCGGGGTAGAACCACAGAACTTCAAGAAAATAATGGCGGTAACCAATAGGAAACAGGCTATTAAAACCGCTTGCCAAATGGCAGGAGAAAATGATATCATCCTAATTGCGGGAAAGGGTCACGAGACCTACCAGGAGGTAAATGGAGAGCGCAAAGATTTTGATGATCTTAAGATTGTAACCGAATTTTTAAAACAGCTAAATAAGTAAGCCCAAAATTTACAGGGAACGAGTAATAAAAAAATATGTTATACTACTTATTTCAATATCTAGAAGCAGAATACCAGGTGCCCGGGGCGCGGCTGTTTGAATATATTACGTTTAGATCTGCCATGGCCATTATTCTTTCTTTGGCAATTTCCACCATTTACGGGAAGAGAATTATTGGTTATTTGCTAGCTAAACAAGTTGGGGAGAGCGTTCGTGATTTGGGTTTACGTGGGCAAAGTGAAAAAGCGGGCACCCCTACAATGGGTGGTTTGATTATAATTTTCGCAACTCTTGTTCCGGTTTTACTATTTGCTAAACTTGAAAATATTTATGTAATCCTATTAATTGTTACAACCCTTTGGATGGGGGCAATTGGATTTATAGACGATTATATTAAAACCTTTAAAAAGGATAAGGAAGGCCTGCAGGGTAAGTTTAAAGTATTAGGGCAGGTAGGTTTGGGAATTATTGTTGGTAGTACTTTGTACTTCCATCCTGGCGTTACCGTAAAGGAAGAAGCCAATAAACCTGCACCGCAACAGCAGGAGCTGGTAGATAGTTTTCAAAATATTAGAGAGATGGGGCCTGAACTTAAAACTACAACCACTACTATTCCTTTTGTAAAAAATAACGAATTCGATTATTCCAGCTTAATAAGTTGGATAGATCCTGCCTTAAAGCATTATGCCTGGTTAATATTTATACCCATCGTGATATTTATTGTAACGGCGGTTTCTAATGGTGCTAATTTAACCGATGGAATAGACGGTCTTGCTGCCGGTTCTTCGGCAATAATTGTGCTCACCCTGGGGATTTTTGCCTGGGTTTCGGGAAACATTATTTTCTCTGATTATTTGAACATTATGTACATTCCCAGATCGGGTGAGATGACCATATTTATAAGTGCTTTTGCTGGAGCTCTGGTAGGCTTCCTATGGTACAATACCTATCCGGCCCAGGTTTTTATGGGGGATACCGGGAGCTTGACCATTGGCGGGATTATAGCTGTGCTGGCTGTGGCAACCCGAAAGGAATTATTGATTCCTGTTTTATGCGGAATCTTTTTAATGGAAAACCTGTCGGTAGTATTACAGGTAGCCTGGTTTAAAATTACCAAGCGAAAATTTGGAGAGGGTCGAAGAATTTTCCTGATGTCTCCCTTGCACCACCATTATCAGAAAAAAGGATATCACGAAAGTAAAATAGTGGTGCGTTTCTGGATTATTGGAATTTTCCTGGCCATTGTATCTATAATAACATTAAAAGTAAGATAAGAAATAGTGAAACCTATAACTCAAAATACTCCTAATTCCGGTAAAAGACTGGTGATTCTTGGCGGCGGCGAAAGCGGTGCAGGAACTGCTATTCTTGGAGTGAAAGAAGGTTTTGAGGTTTTTGTTTCAGATAAAGGAAAAATAAAAGAAAAATATAAGTCGGTTTTTAATGAACTAAAGATCGATTGGGAAGAAGAAAAACATACCGAAGCTAAAATTTTAAACGCAGAGGTAGTGATGAAGAGTCCTGGAATTCCTGAAACCGTACCAATGGTAACGCAATTAAGGGAGAAAGGTATTCCGGTAATTTCAGAAATAGAGTTTGCTGCGGCCTTTACTTCAGCTAAAATTATTGGAATTACGGGAAGTAATGGAAAAACCACCACAACCAAATTTGTGCATCATATTTTGAAAAATGCGGGCATAAAAGTGGGAATGGCCGGGAATGTTGGTGACAGTTTTGCCAAACAAGTGGCCGAAACCAATCCCGAATGGTTTGTATTGGAATTAAGCAGCTTTCAATTAGACGGAATTAAGGATTTTAGGCCAGATATTTCGGTACTTACTAACATTACGCCAGATCATTTAGATAGATACGAGTACAAGCTTGAGAACTATGTATTCTCAAAATTTAGAATCTCCGAAAATCAAACCGATGAAGATTTCTTTATCTACGATTTAGACGATGAAATTATTACCGGTTGGTTAGAAAAGAACCCGGTGAAAGCACAAAAATTACCGTTTTCCCTTCAACAAAAAGTAGAAAACGGCTCATATATAGAGAACCAAAATATTATTGTCAATATAAAAAACAACCAATTTAACATGCCAACAACAAAATTAGGTTTGCAGGGTAAACACAATACCAAAAATGCTATGGCCGCGGCCACTGTTTCCCAGCTTTTAAGAATTAGAAAAGAAACCATTAGAGAGAGTATGGAGAGTTTTCAGGGGGTGGAACACCGACTTGAGAAAGTGCTGAAAATTAATAATGTACAGTACATTAATGACTCTAAGGCAACCAATGTTAACGCTACTTTTTACGCCCTCGAAAGTATGGAAAGCGAAACCATTTGGATTGTAGGTGGTGTGGACAAAGGAAATGTTTACGACGATCTTTTGCCTCTTGTGAACGAAAAGGTGAAAGCTATTATCTGCCTGGGAGTAGACAATCAAAAATTAATGCAAAACTTTGGAAATTGTGTAGATACCATAGTGGAAACACAGTCGATGAAAGAAGCCGTAAGAATGGCCTATAGCCTTGCTGAAAAAGGAAATTCGGTATTGCTATCGCCAGCCTGTGCCAGTTTTGATCTTTTTGAGAATTACGAAGATAGGGGAAGGCAGTTTAAAGAGGCAGTTAGAGATCTTTAAAATTAAAGATTTTAGAGCCAGGCTTTCGTCAAGCTGAACTTGTTTCAGCTTCTAGCATGTTTCGATACTAAGATGTTAGATCCTGAATCAAGTTCAGGATGACGTTAAAAAGTTTGACTGAGTAAAAGAGAAATTAAAAAATTAAATGAGCAACATTTTTTCAAATCTTAAAGGCGATAAGGTTATCTGGGCTACGGCCGGACTGTTGGCAATATTTTCGTTTTTGCCGGTCTACAGTGCCAGTAGTAATCTTGCGTATTTATATGGAGATGGAAGTACTTTCCAATATGTGGTAGTGCATTTCTTCCATTTGCTTTTAGGGTTTTGTTTGCTTTTTGCGGTGCATAAAATTCCCTATCATTATTTCCGTGGGCTATCAATATTATTTTTACCCGTTGTGGTTGTACTTCTTATTTATACCATAGCTCAGGGAACTATTATAGATGGTGCTTATGCCAGTAGGTGGATTCAAATTCCGGGCTTAGGTGTTTCATTTCAGTCGTCTACCTTAGCCTCTGTAGTTTTAATGATCTATGTGGCCCGCTACCTATCGAAAAAAACAAATGATAATCTTAGTTTTAAAGAGTCAATTTTACCACTTTGGGTGCCCGTAGGACTGGTATTATTATTAATTTTGCCGGCCAATTTCTCTACAACAGCTATTATTTTCTCTATGGTTTTGGTACTCATGTTTTTAGGTGGGTATCCGGTAAAATACCTTGGAATTATAGTCGCCGCCGGTTTGCTTTTGTTAACGATGTTTGTCTTAACAGCAAAAGCATTTCCGGGACTTTTGCCTAATAGGGTAGATACCTGGGCTAGTAGAATTGAGAATTTTTCTGATGATAAAGATACAGAAGCAGATTATCAAATAGAAAAAGCAAAGATTGCCATTGCCAGTGGAGGTATTGCCGGAACGGGAATTGGAAAAAGTGTACAGAGAAATTTTTTACCGCAATCTTCATCAGATTTTATCTATGCGATTATTGTTGAGGAAATGGGGTTAATTGGGGCATTTGGAGTTATGGGTGCCTATCTATTATTGCTTTTTAGAATTGTAATTGTTGCAACTAAAGCCAATACAGTGTTTGGTAAGTTGCTGGTTATGGGGGTGGGTTTGCCCATTATCTTTCAGGCATTAATAAATATGGGGGTTGCCGTAGAGTTGTTTCCTGTTACGGGACAAACACTACCGCTAATTAGTAGTGGAGGAACCTCTATTTGGATGACGTGTATGGCACTTGGAATTATTTTAAGTGTTAGCGCCAAACGTGAAGAAATAAAAGAGCAGGAAGAAGCTGGAACGGATGTAGATGAAGAAAATCCGTTAGACATTTTAAGTGAGGCGATATAGAGCTAATAGGCTTTAGGAGAAAAGAGGTTTAGATATAGAGATATAAAAAATGAAAAAGGATTTACGTGTAATATTATCTGGAGGTGGCACAGGCGGGCATATTTATCCGGCTATAGCTATTGCCAACGAGATAAAAACACGTTATCCTGATACAGAAATATTGTTTGTAGGTGCAAGTGACAGGATGGAGATGGAAAAGGTGCCGCAAGCAGGTTACAAAATAGAAGGTCTTTGGATTAGTGGTATTCAGCGAAAGTTAACGATGAGTAATTTGATGTTTCCTTTTAAGTTGCTAAGCAGTTTGGCTAAATCCAGAAGAATAATAAAGGAGTTTAAGCCCAATGTGGTGATTGGAACCGGTGGTTTTGCCAGTGGCCCTCTTTTAAAAGTAGCAAGCTCTAAAGGAATTCCAAGTATTATTCAGGAACAGAATTCGTTTCCCGGAATAACCAATAAACTTTTGGCAAAACAAGTAGATAAAATTTGTGCTGCCTATGAAGAAGTGAAACGATTTTTTCCTGCTGAAAAAACCATAATTACCGGTAATCCTGTAAGGCAGGATTTATTGAAGATTGATGCAAATAGGGAAAAGGCACTAAAACATTTTGAACTGGAAAACAATAAAAAAGTAGTGTTGGTGCTAGGCGGAAGTCTGGGTGCAAGAAGAATAAACCAATTGGTGGAAGCCAATTTAGAAAGATTTAAAAAGGAGAATATTCAGTTAATCTGGCAAACGGGCAAGCTGTATTTTGAAGAATATAAAAAGTATGATTCAGGTTTGGTGCAAACGCATATGTTTTTAAATAATATGAACCTGGCCTATGGCGCTGCCGATGTAATTATCTCCAGGGCAGGTGCCGGGACAGTGTCCGAATTAAGTATTGTTGGGAAACCGGTACTTTTTATTCCTTCACCTAATGTAGCCGAAGACCATCAGGCCAAAAATGCACAGGCGGTAGTAAAGAAGAATGCCGCTTTGATGTTGAAGGAAAATGAATTGGATGAAAAGTTTGAAACGGTATTTTTTAGTTTCATGGCTTCTGAAGAGAAGCAAAGAAAGCTAGGTGAAAATATTAAAAAACTGGCTTTGCCAAATGCAACCGCCAGGATTGTAGACGAAATAGAAAAATTGATTAAATAAAAATGACGTTAGATTTAAAATAGAATGCAGGCTCTAAACCACATACAGAACATTTATTTTATCGGTATCGGGGGTATCGGGATGAGTGCGTTGGCACGTTACTTTAAATTCCTTGGTAAGAATGTGGCCGGTTATGATAAAACTTCAACTTCGCTAACCAGAACTATGGAAGCCGAAGATGTTGTTGTGGTTTACGATGATGATTTAAAGGCTATCCCTGTTGAATTTAAAAACAAAGAAAATACCCTGGTGGTTTATACTCCGGCTGTTCCTGCGGCACATAAACAACTGGTTTATTTCAAAGAAAATGAATTCCTACTGAAGAAAAGGGCTGCTTTGCTTGGTTTGATTTCAAAAGGAAAAACAACTTTGGCTGTAGCGGGAACTCATGGAAAAACCACTACTACTGCAATTTTAGGTCATTTACTTAAGGAAACCGGGGCAAAAGTTACCGGGTTTCTGGGCGGTATTAGTGAAGATATTCAAAGTAATTTAATTCTTAAGGGAGATGAGGTTGTTGTAGTTGAAGCCGATGAATTTGATCGTTCATTTCTTCACCTTTCGCCAAATATTGCTGCCATAACCGCTATGGATGCCGATCATTTGGATATTTATGGTAGCAAAGAAGAATTGGAAGATACCTTTAGGCAATTTGCTAAACTGGTTCCCGAAAATGGCACTTTATTCGTAAAAAACGGATTGGCAATAGCGGGGAAAACTTTTGGAGTAGAAGATAATTCCGATTATTCGGCACAAAATATAAAGATTAAAAATGGGAGCTATCATTTTGATTTAAAAACTCCCAACGAAGTTATTAAAGACTTTATGTTTAATCTACCCGGCAAACACAATTTGCTAAATGCTATAACCGCCCTGGCAATGGCTATCCAGTATGGATCCCCAATCCCCAGGCTAACCGGGGCGTTATATAGTTTTAAGGGGGTTAAACGTAGATTTTCTTATAAAATTAAATCAGATAGCCTGGTGCTTATAGACGATTATGCACACCATCCGGCAGAGATTGCTGCCGTAAATCAGGCAGTGCGGGAAATGCATCCGGGAAAGAAGGTCCTGGCGGTTTTTCAACCACATTTATTCAGTAGAACTAAAGATTTTGCAGAAGATTTTGCTAAAAGCCTCTCTTTGTTTGATGAGTTATTTCTATTGGACATTTATCCGGCCAGGGAGTTGCCAATTGAAGGGGTTACTTCCAGCTGGCTTCTGGAAAAGGTAGATAGCAATTCAAAGAAGTTAATTCAGAAAGAAAATATTATTGCAGAAATAAAAAGATCAAAGCCTGAAATTGTGGTGCTTATGGGCGCCGGTAGTATTGGAGAAGAAGTGGAATCTGTAAAAAAAGCCTTGCAAGATGAAGCATAAACTTAGATACATAAAACTGCCTGTTTTGCTGATTTTAGTAGCTTTTCTTTTCAGCTTTGCCGAAAAGCGTAATAATGCAAGAAAAATAAGTGAAATAAAGGTGCAATTTGTAGGGGGAGAGAACCTCTATGTTACTGAAGAAGCGGTTAATAACTTGTTGATACAAAATGATGTAGCTGCGACGGACATAGATAAAGAAACTTTAGATTTGAATAGGGTAGAACGTCTTTTGAACAATCATGATATGATAGAAAATGCTGAAGCTTTTCTTAGTTTGGACGGCAAACTTCAAGCTAAGATAGTTCAGCGTAAACCTATTGGAAGAATAGTGGGAAATTCTACCTATTATTTAGATGAAAACGGAAGTGAAATGCCTTTGTCTCCATATTATTCAGCTCGGGTTCCATTGCTGTTAGGTGTAGATTCAGGTGCTGTAGAGAAAGTATATCCGTTGGTAGCCTATATTCAACAAGATGATTTTTTAACGCAGCATGTAACCGCTATAAAGCGTATGTCCGGTAATAAATTTGAGCTGCAAATGAGAAAACTAGACTTTAAGGTTTATTTCGGCAAAGCCGAGAATATAGCACTGAAATTCAACAATTTTAAGGCATTTTATAAAAAAGCTATACAAGACGAGAAATTAGATACCTACAAAAGAGTGAATTTACAATTTGAAGATCAGGTTGTTTGCACTAAAAAATAAATTATGGAATACAACGACATAGCCGTAGGATTAGACATAGGGACCACAAAGATTGTGGCTATGATTGGGCGTAAGAACGAATATGGTAAAGTAGAAATCGTAGGCATTGGGAAATCCAAAAGCCTTGGGGTGCACCGTGGGGTGGTAAACAATATTACTCAAACCATCCAATCTATACAACAGGCTATTCAGGAAGCTGAAGCAGATTCCGGATTAAAAATTAGCGACGTTGTAGTAGGAATTGCAGGACAGCATATAAGAAGCTTGCAGCATAGCGATTACATAACCAGGACGAATCCGGAAGAGGTTATTGATAATGACGATATTCATAGCCTTTGTAACCAGGTGCACAAACTGGTGATGTTGCCGGGAGAAGAAATTATTCATGTGTTGCCCCAGGAGTTCAAAGTAGATGGGCAGGCAGAAATAAAGGAACCTATTGGAATGTATGGTGGGAGGCTTGAAGCTAATTTCCATGTGGTAGTGGGGCAGGTTTCTTCTATTAGAAATATAGGAAGATGTGTAAAAAGTGCCGGTCTAGAACTTTCGGCAGTTACTTTAGAGCCATTAGCTTCAGCTAATGCTGTATTAAGCCAGGAAGAAAAAGAAGCCGGGGTTGCACTGATAGATATTGGTGGAGGAACCACCGATTTAGCAATTTTTAAAGATGGAATTATAAGACATACCGCGGTAATTCCTTTTGGAGGAAATGTGATTACCGAAGACATTAAAGAGGGCTGTTCAATTATAGAGAAACAGGCAGAATTGCTGAAAATTAAATTTGGCTCTGCCTGGCCGGGAGAAAACAAAGACAACGAAATTGTTTCTATTCCTGGATTACGCGGAAGGGAACCTAAGGAAATTACCTTAAAGAACCTTTCAAAAATAATTCATGCCCGTGTAGTAGAGATTATTGAGCAGGTTTACCTCGAAATTAAAAACTACGGGCACGAAGAACAAAAGAAGAAATTAATAGCCGGAATGGTTTTAACCGGAGGTGGTGCGCAGCTGCAACATATTAAGCAACTCGCCGAATATATAACCGGAATGGATACCAGAATTGGTTATCCAAACGAACATTTGGCAGGAAATAACGATACTGAAACTACCAGTCCTGTTTACGCCACCGCGGTTGGCCTGGTAATGAATAGCCTGGAACACGGTGAAAAGAAATTTCAGGAAGAAGTAGTGCTAAAGAGCAAAGAAGAAAGAGAAAAAGAAGAAGCAGAACTACAGGAAGATTTTGATCAAAATCCACCACAAAGTGGCGATTTGAGGCAAGACCCTGAAGCTCCAAAAAGAGCGCCCAAAAAGAGCATATTTGATAAATGGGCAGAGAAGTTTAAAGATTTTTTAGATAACGCAGAGTAAGGCACTTTCAGGAAAGCTGAAAAAGTGCGTAATTATAACTATAGAAACACTTCGGCACAAGCGTCGAAGCATATTAAATCTCACTTAGTGAGTAAAAGATAGAACCAGTAAAACAGAATTTATGAGCAGTACAGAATTCGACAGCATTGCATTCGATTTGCCAAAGAATCAATCGAACGTCATTAAAGTTATTGGTGTAGGTGGTGGAGGCAGCAATGCCATAAACCACATGTTCCAGTTAGGGATAAAAGGAGTAGATTTTGTGGTTTGCAACACCGATGCGCAAGCCCTTGAGAACAGCTCAGTTCCTAATAAGATTCAATTAGGTGTTAGCCTAACAGAAGGTTTAGGAGCCGGGGCTAATCCACATATTGGGGAACAGGCAGCCGTAGAAAGTTTTGATGAAATTAAACAAATGCTTGATGTAAATACCAAAATGGTATTTATTACCGCAGGTATGGGCGGGGGTACCGGTACAGGTGCTGCCCCTGTTATTGCAAAACAAGCGAAAGACATGGGCATTCTCACCGTTGGAATCGTGACCATTCCTTTTCAATTTGAAGGGAAAATGAGAAACGAACAGGCGCAACTTGGTGTAGAGAATTTAAGAAGCCATGTAGATTCTTTAATAGTAATTAATAATAACAAGCTACGGGAAGTTTATGGAAACCTTGGTTTTAAAGCCGGTTTCTCTAAAGCCGATGAGGTTTTGGCAACCGCTTCCAGAGGTATAGCCGAGGTTATTACACATCACTATACCCAAAATATTGACCTTAGGGATGCTAAAACGGTATTGAGTAATAGTGGTACTGCCATAATGGGTTCTGCCCAGGCTACAGGTGCTACCAGGGCTCAGGATGCTATTAGCAAAGCCCTGGACTCTCCGTTATTGAACGATAATAAAATTACCGGTGCCCAAAACGTATTACTGCTAATTGTTTCGGGTTCTGAGGAGATTACTATTGATGAGATAGGAGAAATAAACGACCATATTCAGGCTGAAGCAGGCCATAGCGCCAATATTATTATGGGGGTTGGCGAAGATGAAGCTTTAGACGAAGCGATCTCGGTTACCATTATTGCTACCGGTTTTAATGTAGAACAGCAAAATGAAATTGTAAATACCGAGACTAAAAAAATAATCCATACCCTGGAGGACGATCAAAAAGCGGAACAGAATTTAAATCCGAAGAAAACACGTTCTTACCCAGAATTAAATCAGAAGCCAGAGGCAGCTGCTCCAGAAGAACCAAAAGCGGCAAAAGTACAGGAGCCAGAGAAGCCTATTGTTCATACTTTAGATGATAGTGTAGAAGAAGTAGATGAATTAGGCAATATTAAGGATAAACGTGACGAATTGTTGCAAACGCCACCTTCTGCTAGAAATATGGAAGTTTCTTATGAAGAAGTAAATCCTAACGATTTTATTATCAACGATACTTCAGAAGAAGTAAAGGAGATGGATGTAAATGAGCCCGAAGAAGTTCAAACTGAAAGTGAAGATCAATTTATGTTCACGTTCGATTTTCCTATAAACCAGGAGAAGAAAGAAGAACCAAAAAACGAGCAACCAGAGCAACAGGCACAGCAACAACAACAGCCACAACAACCAAAACAGGAAAAAAGGCAGGAAATTAGGCATCAATTGGAAGATGACGAGCCTAAGAATATAGAGGTGAACGAGCCTGTAGAAGTTGTTCCTGTAACCGAGAGTTCTACTCGTGGAGTTAAGCGTTATAGCCTTGACGATTATATGGATTTTGAGCAATCTTTGGATAATTCAAAACCCAGAGCCGAAAAGAGAAAAGAACCAAAAGATGAGACTATTGCTTTTGAAAAGAAAACCTTAAAGCCAGAGCCTCAAAACCCCGAAGAAAGTGAAGGAGAGGAAGACCCTTTTAATAACCCTATTTCTGAGGTGCTTATAGAACGTGCAGCCGAGCGTAGGGCTAAAATGAAGGAGTTTAATTATAAGTTTAGAAATAATGCGGCTCAAATTGAAGAAATTGAAAAGCAACCTGCCTATAAAAGACAGGGAATAGATTTAGATAAAAGCGATAGAGGAGAAGGAAAGCTATCAAGGACCAGCCTGGGCCAAAACGATAACGACGATCTTTATTTTAGGAGAAACAACTCGTTTTTACACGATAATGTAGACTAACACCAATCTTTATTTTATATTACTGTTCATAAAAAAAGGTGCCTTGCAATGGGCACCTTTTTTGTTGCTCGCTAATCTAGCTTTTAAAGCCTTGTAGGTTTGCTACAAGATAAATTAAGATTTCTGTTCTGCTTCAATATCTTCGGTGTCTTTTCTTCTTTTAATAAGGGAAATACCCGATATAAAGAAAATAAAACCAATAATGGCCAATGCCCACGGGCTTAATGATAGGGCGAGGCTTCCAAAAATTCCAAGAATTCCCATCACCAGGGCAATTGCACCACCAACGGTTAAAACAATTCCTAAGATTTTAATCATAACTACAGTATTTTGGTTAGTGAAATAAAGGTAGCTAAATGATAGAAAATCAAAGATTGATTAACATTTTTTAAAGAAAATGTGCATGTTTAGGTGTGTAAACGCCATTTTTCAATTTCAGAAATCGCTTCCTGTTCATCACCCCAGCCTTTAATTTCTATAGACTGTGCTTTATCGTAGTAACCAAACCAAAGCTCCAGGATTTTTATTACTTCAGGGTATTTGGCCATAAAAGTCTGGTAATTATTAGTCTTTATAATTTGCTTGTTTACTTCAGCAGGAATGGCAACTATTTTATAATCTAGCTCTTTTTCATCTACTAATTTCAAAATAGCTATGGGGGTAACCTCTATTAGGCTGCCGGTTGTTATACTTTCACCCAACACCAATACATCTACGGCATCGCCATCACCACCTAATTTAGGGTTGGAATATGTAGAGGGAATAAAACCGTAATTCCCGGGGTAGGGAAGAAAATTTATAATTCGGTCTTTGCCGTCCCTCTGGTCTATTACAAACTTTTTTTGATTTTTATCGTATTCAATCTTTTTATTGGTGCCCGCAGGAATTTCAATTACTGCACGGTAAATTCCTTTTTCCATACTGGCTTGTAAGCCACTAAAATCTTTGGAAGTTTTACAGGCAGAAAGAAATAGAAGAACACTAAAAATTAAAAGGCTTGAAAATCTTCCCATACCTGGCAATTTAATCCCAATAGATCATAAAATATTTAATTTTAGCATCATCGGGAATTTGCGAAGCTCTAATTTTAGAATCTGTATCATATCTTAAATCTGCCGGAAGCTCTTTTTTGTCTATTGTAATATAGGCGTTTATTTCATCCAGAAAAACCACTGCCGCGTTAAGGGTATTCTCTATTCTTGAAATATTATAATCTTCCACAATGTCTTTAAATGTACTTTGGGTGTTTAAACCTGTTTTGGTCTTATAACGGGCGTCTAAAACACGTATATAACCAATGGTGCTGGTAGAGTCAAACTCCTGAAGCGGTTCTAAGACCATTAAAGGTTTTCCTCCTTTTTCGAAGACCTTAATCTCGTTAACCGCACGAAACTCCCTAGCCCCACTCTTTTGTTTTACCAGGGAATCTTCTGCGAATAAAGAGTCTAATTTATTGATTTTAATATCCCGGTGTACAGGGCCAACCTGATTGGCGGTAATTAAAAAAGGATTGTCTTCGTCTTTTTGGCAGGAAGTTAATCCTAAAGCAAGTCCCAGAATAAGTAGCAAAGATTTTTTCATTTCTTAGATTGAATGTTGATGATATTATTTTAATAACTTATTGAGTACTCCCATTACGCCCCTAATAAAAGTAGCACTGGTAAGTACTTTAATGATTGCGCCCTGGGTTTTTCCAGAGTTTCGATTGTTAGTGCGGTTAATTGCCTTTTTTCGTTCTAAAGCTTCAATTTCGGCTTTTTCTTTGGCCTCTTTAGCTTTAGCTTCTTCAATTTTTTTATTTAGAAGTTCATAGGCGCTTTCCCGATCAATTTCTTCGTTATATTTTGTTCTTAATTCAGATTGTAAAATGAGCTCTTTAAGTTCGTTATTGGTAAGAATGTCCATTCTGCTCATTGGTGCTCTTAGCATGGTTGCTGCAAGTGCCAAAGGTCTTCCTTTTTCATCTAAAGCAGAAACTAAAGCTTCTCCAATTCCTAACGCAGTAAGCTCATTTTTGGTATCGTAATATTTGGAAATAGGATAATTTTCAGCCGATAATTTTATTGCTTTTCTATCTTTTGCCGTAAATGCCCTAAGTGCATGCTGAATTTTTAATCCCAATTGCCCCAATACTTCTGAAGGGACATCGGTGGGGTTTTGGGTTACAAAATAAAGCCCAACTCCTTTAGATCTAATTAACTTTACTATACTTTCTATTTGATCTAATAAAGCATCTGAAGCTTCTTTAAAAATAAGGTGGGCTTCATCTATGAATAAGACTAGTTTAGGTTTCTCCCTATCACCTTCTTCGGGAAAAGTGGTATAGATTTCAGCCAATAAGCTAAGCATAAATGTAGAAAAGAGCTTAGGTTTATCCTGGATGTCTGTAAGCCTCATTATGTTTACATATCCATGTCCATTTTCGTCTTTTCTGGTAAGGTCGGTTACTTCAAAGGAGCGTTCCCCAAAGAAGCGTTCGGCCCCCTGTTGTTCCAGGGCTACAATTTTTCTTAAAATAGCTCCCGTTGAGGCTTTGGAAATTCTTCCGTATTCATTCTCTATAGATTCTCTGCCCTCATCAGTAATATACTGAAGCATTTTCTTTAGATCTTTAAGATCCAATAGTGGTAGATGATGGTCGTCGCAATATTTAAAAATAATGGCTAAAATACCTTCCTGGGTAGGAGTGACATCTAAAATACGAGATAATAAAACGGGCCCAAATTCGCTTACTGTGGCTCTTAAACGAACCCCATCTTGCTCTGAAATGCTAAGGAATTCTACTGGTGCTTTAGAAGCTTTAAAAGGAAAATCAAGTTTCTTATGGCGTTCATATAGAAAATCTTCCCCGGCTGATGGTTTTGCAATACCGCTTAGGTCTCCCTTAACGTCCATTAGCAAAACCGGAACGCCCTTTTGAGAAAGATTCTCAGCGAGAATTTGCAGGGTTTTGGTCTTTCCCGTTCCGGTAGCTCCTGCTATAAGTCCGTGGCGGTTCATTGTTTTTAAGGGAATTTTTACCGCAGCATCGGCAAAAGTTTTTCCATTTAACATAGCGGCTCCCAAATAAATATAGTCGCCTTTAGGATTGTAAGCCTGACTTATATACTCTACAAATTCTGTTGTTTTATCCACCTTTCAAAATTTCTTAAAAATAAGAATTGTTGCTTATAATTTCCGGTTTTAAACACATTTACTTTTTAGAAAATTATTATTTAACGGCATTTTCCAGAAGCTCAATGCTCCCTTTTGTTGCATTTATCTTCGCTTTCAGTCCGTTAGGAATGGTAACATTGTCATCTATATGGCCAATCATTGCGCCTGAAAAAGCCGGGATATTTAGTGGCTTTATATAATGATCTATAACTTCTTCCATGGTTAGCGAGCCATAACCTGAGCCACCAGGCTTACAATTGGTGCATTTTCCAAAGACAAATCCGCTAATTTTGTCCAGTACCCCTCCTAATTGCAACTGGCTCATCATTCTATCTACGGCATAAATTTGTTCACCTACATCTTCTAAGTATAGGATATTGCCATCCCAGTTTGTTGGAAAATATTCCGATCCCATAATTCCTGTGAGAACAGCGAGGTTTCCGCCAATTAATCGGCCTGTAGCTTCCCCTTTTCTAATGGTTCTTATCCTGTTTTTAATTTGTGTAAGATTATCGCCTTTATCGGTAGGATTGGTAAAGGTTATTTTTTCGTTGTCAAATAACAAACGTTTAAAATAATCAAAACTAAAGGAGTTCCAGGTAGAGACTGCTAAGGGGCCGTGAAAAGTTACCAGTCCTGTTTTTTGGTAAATTGCCAGGTGCAGGGCGGTAATATCGCTATAACCTATAAAGATTTTCGGATTATTTTTTACTGCCTTATAATCTAATTTATCAAGGATTCTTGCTGCCCCAGAACCTCCACGAAGTGCCATTATAGCCTTAATAGTATCGTTGCGAAACATATCATTTAATTCTCCTGCACGTTCCTCATCGGTCCCTGCCAAATGCCCGTAACGCCCTTTTACAAAATCTCCAAATTTTACTTTTAAACCCATGGCTTCCAGGTTTTCTTTCGCAATTTCGTAAGGTTCGGTTTCAAAAATAGCACTAGATGGGCTTACTACACCAACCGTATCGCCTTTTTTTAATCCCTGTGGAATTATTATCGAATTGTTAATAGGAGCGATTTTATTAATTTCAGTAAAACTAGTTAGTGGAAAAGCCAAACTTCCAATTCCTATATTTTGAATGAATTTTCTACGTTGCATCTGGATAATTTTAGAGGTTTAAAGTTAGTAATTATCGCGAATTTGTAGCAGTACCTTTTCCATTTCGGCTTTTAAAACTGAAGTAGGGACTGTATAATTGCTATTCATAAAACTGAAAATTAATAATTTGCCTTTTTTGGTTATTAAATATCCGCTAAGGCTGTGGTTGTTTTTTAATGTTCCGGTTTTGGCGAAAACATAAGGCTTATCTGCTTTATAGTAGTTTTTTATGGTGCCCGAATGCCCACCTGCAGGAAGCATATCTAATAACTCTTTCTGTGGAACCTCTTTTTTAATTTTTTGAAGCAATTTTACCATACTTTGTGGGGTGAATAGATTATAGCGCGAAAGGCCAGAACCATCATACCACATAGGTTCGTCGGGTAAATCTTTTAAAAAATTCTCTTTCATATAATCTATGGCGATCTCGGTTTTAAGGGTATCTGAAACTTTGTTTGCCGCCATTAGTAAAATTTGTTCTGCAATAAAATTATCGCTCACTTTTAGCATTCGTTTATAAATGCTATCGGCCGGAATACTATAGATGGTATTTGTAAGCTTTTTATTTAATGCTGAATCTTCAATAAATGTAATCGGTTTCTGAAGGGTGTCACTTAAAAGGCTTACTAGAAATTCTGGTGAATATTTAAAAGGCACAACTTGTGAAAAATCTGAATCTTTTTTTTGATTGTTAAATACAAAACGATTTTTATGTAAATCCCGTTTTACCCGTCTCGAAATTAAACTGTCTTTAGAGTTAAAAATCGAGTCTTTAAAAACTGTTGGTGTAACCACAGGCAGCTCTTTATTATTTTGGAATTTAAAGCCTACCAGGTTTCCATAAATAGGAAATGGAGTAATCTCGGCAGAATAATAGGAATTGTAGTCGTCCCAGGCCCAGCCACGACCCTGGTGTTTTTCGGTGTAGATTGGGGCTACATAGGCCAGATTCTCTGAAGTGCTTTTCAAAAAATCTAAAACGTCTGATTTTGGTAAGCTTTCATTTAAAAATGAAGGATCTCCGGTTGCTTTAAAATAAAGGCTGTCGCCTAAAACCCGATATTGAAGTGCGGGAATAGAATCATCTAAAATTTTTAGTCCTGCATAAAAAGTAAATAGCTTGGTGTTAGAGGCAGGTGTAAAATATTTATTTGGATTATAGCTATAGAGCGTTTTGTCTTTTTTAGGATCAATCACCATGAAGCCCACAAAGGCTTTTTCAAAAACTGCAGACTCCTTAAATATTTTATCTAAGGGCTTACTTATTTTTTTTGATGATGAGCAAGAGCCAAGCAATAGAGTAAGCAGTAAAAAGCTAAGACTTTTAAGAGTAGTTTTAGTGGGGAGAAGAGTATATCGCATGGAGTGAAACTTTTAATTGAATTAGTTGTTTTAAAAATAAAAGTGCAAAGTTATATAATTAAAAAGTTGATGAAAGTTTGATTTTTAGGCTTTTATATCCTTATGGTTTGAGATAAGTTGGGTATATTTAGTTGATTATTCGGAAAACTTTAACACAAAAGTAATGAGAAACAAAATTACAATTATGGTATTGCTGGCGTTTTTCCAATTTTCCGGAATTTATGCTCAGCAGCTGGAAGTAACCGGTAAGGTTACTGCAGCCAAAGACGGAATGCCTTTACCAGGAGTGAATGTTTTGGTAAAAGGAACAAATGAGGGTACGGTTACCGATATGGAAGGTAAATACGCTGTTCAGGTAGAAGAAGATGCAATTTTAGTGTTTTCTTCTTTGGGTTTTTTAAAGCAGGAACAGGCGGTGAATGGAAGGAATCTAATTAATATAGCTCTTGCCGAGAATCTTGAAGGCTTGGACGAAGTAGTGGTTACTTCCTTTGGGATAGAACAGGAAAAGAAAGCTCTGGGTTATGCCGTGCAGGAAGTGAATGCAGAGGAAATTACCAAAACTAAACAACAAAATGTAGTAAGTGCTTTACAGGGGCAGGCTGCAGGGGTGCAAATCACTAATTCTGGTGGAGCTCCCGGTCAAAGTGCCAGAATTATTATAAGAGGTGTGAACTCTTTAGACCCCGATGCAGACAATCAACCTTTATTTGTAGTAGATGGAGTGCCAATAGATAATTCTACTACTGAATCTGATGGTACCCCTCGAGGACTCACAAACAGGGCTGCAGATATTAACCCTAATGATATTGAATCTTTGAACGTATTAAAGGGAGCTGCAGCAACCGCTTTATATGGAGTTAGGGCTGCCAATGGAGCTGTTATTATTACTACAAAAAAAGGTAAAGAGGGGCAGGTTAGGATTAACCTTAATAGTTCGGTTGGTTTTGAAGATATTAATAGATATCCCAAGTTTCAGGAAGTTTATGGGCAGGGATTCTCAGGGGAGTATAATCCAGATTCTTTTTGGCCTAATTGGGGACCTTCAATGGCAGAGATTAATTCTATAGATCCAGATGTTAAATTCTATGATATTTGGCGCGATGCATTTGATACAGGTGTGCAAATAGATAATTCTTTAAGTATTTCTGGAGGAAATGAAAAAGCTACCTTCTACGGTTCTCTGGGTAATTTAAGTCATGAAGGGATAATGCCTTTTAGTGATTGGAATAGGACCTCGGCCAGATTAAATGGACAGGTGAAATTTAGCGATAAATTTACCTTCGCCGGAAATTTAAGTTACACTATTTCGGGTGGGAATCGTGTGCCACATGATAGGTTTATGGAGCGAATGATGTATTGGGCACCAAATCATGATGTAACCGATTATATAAACCCCGATGGCACCATGAAAACTTATGGTAACACCAATCCGCTATACGATGCCCGCTTTAGTACTTTTGAGGATGAGGTTAATAGAACGATTGGTAATTTTAAATTTACTTATAGCCCTTTTGAATGGTTGGATATTAATTACCTAATTGGAACAGATTATTATAGTGAGAGTAGAACCGAGATTACTCCCGGTCCACTAGGGAT
Organism: Salegentibacter sp. BLCTC; assembly: GCF_015143665.1. Lineage (NCBI taxonomy): Bacteria > Pseudomonadati > Bacteroidota > Flavobacteriia > Flavobacteriales > Flavobacteriaceae > Salegentibacter > Salegentibacter sp. BLCTC. The sequence goes on from NZ_WYEW01000003.1 coordinate 426,938, forward strand.
AGATGGCGAAGTACCCTTGAGTAGTACCGGTTCTATTTCAGAAACAAGTATTGAAAGCAGGGATATTAACTCAAACTTTTTTATAACCATCACTAAAGATTGGAACGAAAAATTTGGAAGTACTTTAAGGGTAGGAAACGATGTTTTTGAACGGAATTATGAGCGATTTGATGCCTCTGGAACCGATTTCGTGATTCCTCAATTTTACGACTTGAGTTATACGAGTCAAATTTCAAATTCACAGGATAAACGTAAAAAAAGATTGGTAGGATTATATGGCGATTTGATGTTGAGTTATGACGATATGTTATTTTTAAACATAACTGCAAGAAACGACTGGACTTCAACACTTCCAATTGGTAATAATTCATTTTTCTACCCATCGGTTAATGTAGGCTGGGTTTTTAGTGAAGTTATTGAGACACCAGAATTTTTAAACTTCGGAAAATTAAGGGCTTCCTGGGCACAGGTAGGAAAGGATACAGATCCCTATTTAATTGGGCAAACCTATACTTCTCCAGACGTTTACCCCTTAAATGGCCAGGTTGGTTTTACTAGGTTTAGTAGGTTTGGAGATCCGTTGTTAAAGCCGGAAGAAACCACTTCTATTGAGTTTGGTACAGATCTTAGGCTTTTTGAAAATCGTTTGGGAATAGATTTTACCTGGTATAAGTCTAATAGTAAAGACCAAATTATTCCGGTTCCGGTTTCAGAAAGTGTAGGTTTTTCGACTTTTGTTACCAATGCAGGTGAGATTGAAAACAAAGGTGTTGAGTTTATTGTAAGGGGTACTCCGGTGAGAACCGAAGATTTTACCTGGGATGTTTCTTTAAATGCCGCTTATAACAAAAATGAAGTGGTGAATATTAGGGAAGGAATAGATGAAATTGTAGTGGGAAGCCAATTTGGATATGCCGGAAGTAGGGTGACTATGAAGCTTATTGAAGGAGAAGCTTATGGAAATATCTTTGGTAGTAGTTATGAGAGGTTTGGTGCAGATGAAAATAGCATCTTTCTAAATGAAGGCTTGCCAATTGTAATTGGAGAAAATGGTTTCCCGGTTAGAAATGGCGCGCAGCTTGTTTTAGGAAATACAACCCCTAAATGGATTGGTGGCCTTAAAAATGATTTTTCTTACAAAGGCTTCGATTTATCTTTTCTTATAGATTTTAGAACCGGATTGGAGCAATATAGCCAATACGATAATTTCTTTGCAGCTTTTGGAATTGCTGAATATACCCTTGCAAGAAATGATACACGGGTTTTTAACGGGGTGCTGGCAGATGGTTCTCCAAATACCCAGGAAGTGTGGTTAGGCCAGGGCGAAGGCCCCGATGGTAGGGATTACGGTGCCGGCTTCTATAGAAACACCTATAGAACCGTAAGTGAAAATTTTGTACACGACGCTTCGTTTATAAAGTTGAGAAATATTTCACTTGGTTATAATTTCCAGGAAAATATATTAAAAGTTTTGCCATTTAACTCTGCACGGGTTTCGGTGGCAGCAAATAATATTATTCTATATACTCCCTGGGATGGTTTTGACCCCGAATCTTTTAGTGCCGGTGCCGGCGGAAATGCAGTTGGTTTTACCGGCTTGGGTTACCCCGGAGTACAAAGCTTTTTTTTCACGCTTAATTTAGGACTATAATTTAAAAGATAACGAATATGAATTTTCTAAAGAATAAATACACATATCTTGTTATATCCGGATTATTTATGTTTTCGTCTTGCGAAGATTACCTGGATATTAACGACGATCCCAATAACCCCACAGAAGCACCAATTTCTGCCTTAACGGTAAATTCCACTTTTGAAACGGCCCAGAATACATTTAGAATGGGAAATATTACTACCAACTATGTGCAACACCTGGCTTCACCTAACCCTGCCAGTGCTTCTGATGTTATGGACCCGGTAAGTTATAGCAGTACCTGGTCTAATATGTATAATGTAATGACCGATTTAAGTGACTTAATAAATCAGGCTTCAGAGACCGGTGCCAATCATTATCAGGGAATAGGGCAAATTTTAATGGCCCTAAATCTTGGGATGACGGTAGATGCCTGGGGAAGTATTCCTTATAGCGAAGGACTAAATTTCCAAACCATTACACCTTCTTATGACGATGATAGTCAATTATACCAGGAAGTTTTAACATTGTTAGATCAGGGCCTTGGAAATCTATCTAATCCCACCGAGATTTCGGTAGGAGAAGACGATTTTATTTATGAAGGGAATATCGATAAATGGATAAAATTGGGCAATATGTTAAAAGCAAGATATCTCAATCATTACAGTGAAACAGGCTCCTACGATCCTGCTGCTGTACTTGCGGCTTTAGATGAAGGAATGGAATCTAACGAAGACGATGCTCAGGTAGAATATTTTCCGGAAGAATTTAATCCCTGGGCCCAGGTAGCTATCGATAATGCCGATTTACTCCTGGGAGGATGGATTTCTGAACAATTTATAGAAAGTATGGATGGAACTCTTTATACTGTTCAGGACCCAAGACTGCCTTACATGGTTGGGGCTACAGATGATGGTGAGTATATTGGTGTAGAAAATGGAGCCGGTAGGGGAAATGCTCCTGAACAAGGTGCAAGGTCTGTACTTGAGCCGGGTGACTTTTATACCGGTGAACAGTCCCCAATATTAATTGCTACATATTCTGAACAGAAATTTATCGAAGCCGAAGCAGCATTTAATATAGATAAAAGTAGGTCTTATCAGGCTTATTTAGTCGGTATTAGAGCTCATATGACCAAAATTGGGGTAGAACCGGCCGAAATAGATGCCTATATCAATAACCCGGCAGTAAGTATGGGTGAGGCAGCTTTTAGTATAGATGACATCTTTAAAGAGAAATGGATAGCTATGTTCTTACATCCCGAAACCTGGGTGGATGCTCGTAGATATGATTATGCTTATGAAGATTTTGATTTACCCGTAAATGTAAATCCAGATCTTAATGGCGAGTTTATAGCCAGATTGGCTTATCCCGATTCTGAAATAAGTAGAAATGGAAGCAATGTCCCCGATGTTAGTCTTACCGATAAAATTTTCTGGGATGAATAAATACCACTTTCATTAATTTTAAGAAGCTGTCTGAAAGGGTTTTAAAACCGTCATCTTGACGAGAATAGACTTTAAACGATAATCATTAATTTTGAAATCTCTCGGTCGTACCGGGAGATTTCAGTTTTAAATATTATAAAATGAGATATGTAGTTTTTATTTTCAGCCTTATACTCTTAAGCTGCAAAAGCTCTGATGTTGCTAATAATATCATAGATCGTCCAATTATTTTTAATGAAGAACGAAAACAGCTTAGTCTTGATTACCTGAAAGAACGCTACGGCTTAGAAAAATCTATTCCTGAAATTACTCCAAAAATGATTGTGCTGCACTGGACGGCAATTCCAGATTTAGAAGGTTCATTTAGGGCTTTTAATCCGGTTAGGTTACCGGGTGCCAGGGAAGATATTCAAAAAGCAGGTGCTTTAAATGTATCGGCGCACTTTCTGGTAGACCGCGATGGTACAATTTATAGGTTAATGCCCGAAACAATTATGGCCAGGCACGTAATTGGCTTAAACCATGCGGCAATTGGAATTGAAAATGTAGGAGGAACAAAAGAAACTCCACTTACCAAAGCCCAGCTTCAGGCAAATATTGATTTAGTGAACTATTTAAATAAAAAATATCCTATAGAATTTTTGCTGGGTCATTATGAATATCCGCAATTTCAGGGGCACTCGTTATGGCTGGAAAAAGATGATGCCTATAGAACCCAAAAGACCGATCCCGGAAAAGAATTTATGCAAAAACTTCGGGAAGAAACGAAAAGTCTTAAATTTAAACCTGTTCCTAAAAACAAGCTTAAATGAATTTTAAAAAAATTGGTTTCTTATTTTTTATAGGTGCATTTTTTAGCCTTTCAACTAGCCTGGCACAAGAAAAAGAATTGTATAGAGGCTTATATAATTCTTACGATGCTTTTAAAGAAAAATCTATTGAAAAACGCCGTTTTACTCAAACTCAAATTCAACCCATAATCAACGAGATTAAACAGAAAGAAATGTTTAAGGTTGTAAAAGTCGGGGAATCTATAGAAGGAAGACCACTCCAGTTAATTTCTGTTGGAAGCGGAGATGTAGATGTTTTCCTGTGGTCCCAAATGCACGGGGATGAATCTACCGCTACTATGGCAATTTTTGATATTCTTAATTTTTTAGATTCTGAAGCATTTTCAGCAGAAAAAGAAGAAATGTTGAAAAAGCTAAAGCTCCACTTTTTACCTATGTTGAATCCAGATGGCGCAGCACGTTTTCAGCGTAGAAATTTATTGGGGGTAGATATTAATAGGGATGCCTTGCGATTACAATCGCCCGAAAGTAAGGCCTTAAAAAGGGTTCGGGATAGTTTGGATGCCGATTTTGGATTTAACCTTCACGACCAGAGCACTTATTATAATGCTGAAAGAACTCCAAAACCCGCCACTATTTCATATTTGGCTCCTGCCTACGATTATGAAAAATCTATCAATGAGGTGCGGGCTGCGGCAATGCGGATAATTGTGCAAATGAACAATATCCTACAGGAATATGCGCCCGGCCAGGTAGGTAGGTATAACGACGATTTTGAACCGCGTGCTTTTGGAGATAATATTCAAAAATGGGGTACAAGCACTATTTTAATTGAATCTGGTGGCTACCCAAACGATCCCGAAAAGCAGGAAATTAGAAAGTTGAATTTTGTTTCCATCCTTGCGGCTATATTTTCTATTGCCAACGAAGATTATAAAAATGCTGATATTTCGAAATATGAAGAAATCCCTAATAATGACCGGAAACTTTTTGATTTAAAGCTTACCGGACTTACTTATGAATTGTTAGGAAAAGATTATATTCTCGATTTAGGGATTAACCAGAATGAAATTCAGGATGAAAATCTAAATTATTTTTACGACGCCTATATTTCAGATCGGGGTGATCTTTCTACTCATTACGGATATAGGAATTTAAATGCTTTAGGATTTAAGTTAGTTAAAGCAAAAATTTACCCGGAGAGCTTTCAGAATATAGAAGAACTTCAAAGAGAAGATATTTTTAAAATGCTGAAGGATGGCTATGCTTATGTGTCTTTAAAAGAATTACCGGAAGCTAATGCTGTTAAGTTACCAATTAACCTTGTTGCTGAAGACTTTGAAGTTCCGGAAAATTTAGAGCCTAATTTCTTTCTTGAAAAGGAGGGAGCATTGAATTATGCAGTAATCAATGGGTTTTTGGTAGTATTGTCTAATGAGGAAGTAGAGGTGCCAAATGCACTTATTATAGATTAAGAAGGAATTATGCCTGTGGTACAGCTTAAAAAAAGAAGATTACGTATCTTTGCAGGCTATGATTACAGAAGAGACAAAGGCATTGGTAGATGATGGCATAATGCTTCCGTTAATGGAGGAGTTTTATACCATCCAGGGAGAAGGATTTCATAAAGGAACCGCGGCATATTTTATAAGAATTGGCGGTTGCGATGTAGGATGCCATTGGTGTGATGTAAAAGAGAGTTGGGACCCGGCTATTCATCCACCAACCCATATTGGTGAAATAGTAGAAAAGGCTGTGGCCAATAGTAAAACTATAGTGATTACCGGAGGAGAACCACTAACCTGGGATATGACTAGGCTTACCGGTGCTTTAAAAGCTAAAGGTTGCGATGTTCATATTGAAACCTCTGGAGCCTATAAATTAACAGGGGAATGGGATTGGATTTGCTTATCACCCAAAAAAATAAAATTACCTACTGAAGAAATTTATCCGTTGGCTCACGAGTTAAAAGTGATTATCTTTAATAAGCACGATTTTAAGTTTGCAGAAGAACAGGCAGCAAAAGTTAGTGAAAACTGCATACTTTACCTACAGCCCGAATGGAGCAACAGGGAAAAAATGATGCCCCTAATAGTAGATTTCGTCATGAAAAATCCGAAATGGAAAGTTTCCCTTCAAACCCATAAGTATCTTAATATTCCATAAAAATAAATGGAATATTAAGTGGAAGTAATTAAGCTGAACTGGTTTCAGCTTCTAGTTTCCTGCTGATATATCTTATTAGATCCTGAAATAAATCGGCCAGAAAATATGGGCAGGTTCAGGATAAGGCTTTGTCTAATAATTTTTGCATCAGCACATCCTAAATATCTCAATACCTTATAAAAAAAAAGCTGATTCTGGTAGAAACAGCTTTTTTATCATTCAAATTTTTATTGGCACAGCAAAGGGATGTAATACCCGAGGCTTGCTCCGAGATAGTCTACTAACCTGCAGGTGAAAAAGGTATTTTTACAAACTTATCTGCCCAACCCATTAAGAGGTTAGATCCTGCTTCATCTTCTTTTTGCTCTATTGCCATAGAGAAATTCTCGATATTATGACTCGCATTTCTAACTGGTACTTTAATTCTTACGTAATCTTGTTCATCGGTATATTCGTAGGCACCCCAGGTGTGAATAGATTTATTTAAGATGATAGTCCAATGTTTTTCATTTGGAATAGTGTAAAGCGTATAGGTGCCTGCTTTTACGGTTTCGCCACCAATGCTCATATCTTTATAAAAAGTGATTTCGGTAGCTTCGTTTGCTCCGGTTCTCCATACTTCCCCATAAGGAACCAGTTTCCCAAAAATTTCCCGATCCCGCATTTGAGGTCGGCTGTAAATTACCCTCATAAGCACCTCGTCTTTTTGATTACGGTGCAAAATCATATCAAGGGGGCTGGTGTCTAATTTAGGAAAGTTAGGCTGGCCAGACAGCTGCGTTTCCTGAGCCTGTACATCCTGGAAACCAATTAATCCTATTAAACATACGGCTGTAAAAAGTATTTTTCTCATTGCGTTAATTTTTAATGTTAAAGATAATCTACTCTTAGCTACTAAGGTGTTAAAAATTTATTTAGTTGCTGTTAAAATACGGGATATTTACATATGTAAGAGATGTAAGTGTTTTAATGATTGTTTACTTACTTTCAGTTTTTAATTAGCCCTTACGTGTTTCTCATTTTAACTGGATGATGTGTAAGTATTTGTTAAATGTAATATAGAGTGCATGTTTGTAATATATTATAAATCTAAATCTTAGATAGAAATCTAGTGGTAGTGAAGCTGTTTTCGTAAGAAAAAAATAGTAGGCTTCCTGAGGTAATGTTCCGTTGTAATTCAGGTAAAAATGGAGTGTATGTATTGGAAGGGGTATATTATGTTGTAAAAAACCTTATTAAGGTATGGATGATGTTTTTACGACACTAAAGAGCGCTTGAATAAAAGTGCCGGGTGAAAGAGCGGCAAGGATAAAAGGATGCAGCCTTAAATACCAGGCAGTTTGTAATAAGGTGGAAGTAGCTACACTTTTTGAATAGCTATAAATGAAAAAAAAGAACTTGAATAATTAGCCTAAGTTTAAAGTAAACAATCGTGTGGTTTGTTATGCCTGAAATACAGCATCGAATTAGCTGTGTTTTGGGCTTTTTTTTACACAAATTGTTAATAACTTAAAGCGGTCTAAGACTTAGTGGTATCATTTAAAATATGGGTTTTGTTATATTTGTTCGTTATTCAAAATAGACGAATTTAATTAGCGAGATATATGAGCGAGGAAGCCAAAAAACAGAATTATTCGGCCGATAGTATTCAGGCTCTTGAAGGTATGGAGCACGTACGCTTGCGCCCTTCTATGTATATTGGTGATACTGGTATACGCGGTTTGCATCATTTGGTATATGAGGTTGTAGATAACTCTATAGATGAGGCTATGGCCGGCCATTGTGATAAGATAAAAGTAACCATAAACGAAGATGGTTCAGTCACTACCGAAGATAACGGAAGGGGAATTCCTATAGACCTTCATAAAAAAGAAGGTGTTTCTGCTTTGCAGGTAGTAATGACCAAAATTGGTGCAGGAGGTAAATTCGATAAAGATTCTTATAAAGTTTCCGGTGGTTTGCACGGGGTTGGTGTAAGTTGTGTAAACGCACTCTCTACAGCTCTTAAAGCCACAGTTTACAGGGATGGGCAAATATGGGAGCAGGAATATGAAATTGGTAAGCCACTTTATCCCGTAAAACCTGTTGGTGAAACCGAACTTAACGGAACGGTTATCACTTTTAAGCCAGACCCCAGTATTTTTCAGCAAAGCGTAGAATATAGCTACGAAACCTTGTCTAGCAGAATGCGCGAGTTGGCTTATTTGAACAAAGGAATTGAAATTATACTTACCGATAAACGCGAGGTTGATGAAAAAGGGGAGTTCCTTTCTGAAAGATTTTATTCTGAAGAAGGGCTAAAAGAGTTTATAAAATTCCTGGATGGTAACCGTGAGCCTATTATTGCTGAGGTGATCTCTATGGAAGGTGAGAAGAATGATATTCCGGTTGAGGTTGCGATGGTTTATAACACCTCGTTTAACGAGAACTTACATTCTTATGTGAATAATATTAACACCCATGAGGGTGGAACTCATTTGTCTGGATTTAGAAGGGGATTAACTACTACCCTTAAAAAATATGCCGATGCATCGGGAATGCTCGATAAGCTAAAGTTTGAAATTGTAGGAGACGATTTCCGTGAAGGCTTAACAGCAATTATTTCGGTAAAAGTAGCCGAGCCTCAATTTGAAGGGCAGACCAAAACTAAACTGGGAAACAGGGAAGTGACTTCGGCGGTTTCACAGGCGGTTTCGGAAATGCTTGAAAATTACCTTGAAGAAAACCCTAATGATGCGAAAACCATTATTCAAAAGGTGATTCTTGCTGCTCAAGCCAGGAATGCGGCTAAAAAAGCCCGTGATATGGTGCAGCGTAAAACTGCCATGAGTATTGGTGGTTTGCCCGGGAAATTATCAGATTGTTCAGAACAGGACCCTACGCAAAGCGAAGTGTTTCTTGTGGAGGGTGACTCTGCAGGGGGTACTGCCAAGCAAGGGAGAGATCGTAGGTTTCAGGCAATTCTTCCGTTAAGGGGTAAAATCCTGAATGTTGAAAAAGCGATGACGCATCGTGTTTTTGATAACGAAGAGATAAAAAATATATATACCGCTCTTGGGGTTACCATAGGTACCGAAGAAGATAGTAAAGCTCTAAATACTGAAAAATTAAGATATCATAAAGTAGTAATTATGTGTGATGCCGATGTAGATGGTAGCCACATTGAGACTTTAATCTTAACTTTCTTTTTTAGGTATATGAAAGAGTTGATAGAAGGAGGAAATATTTATATAGCAACCCCGCCTTTATATTTAGTTAAAAAAGGAAGCAAAAAGCGTTATGCCTGGAGCGAAGAAGAGCGTGATGAAATTGCTGAAAGCTACAGCGGTGGAGTTCAGATTCAGCGTTATAAAGGTCTTGGGGAGATGAATGCCGAACAACTTTGGGATACTACCATGGACCCTGAAAGAAGAAAGTTGAGACAGGTGACTATAGATAATAGTAGCGAGGCCGATAGGATTTTCTCTATGTTAATGGGAGATGAGGTGCCACCAAGACGTGAATTTATAGAGAAAAATGCGAAATATGCCAATATTGATGCATAGAACCGCATAACTCTAGAAAATAAAACCCGTAAGTAAGCTTGCGGGTTTTTTTATAGTATAAACCGAGATTGTATAGGGAATACTTTTTTTGTTATTTTTACCACCTAACTTAACACCTACCTATTTTGAAAATTCGAACTAAATACCTCATTTTATCTATTTTATTTTCAATTGGTTCTTACGCACAGGAAGACGATGTTACAAAATTCGCAAACGAGATGTTGTATATCGCCGATGAATTTGCAGGGCCAGCAGCCGAAGGAGCGGCCTACCAGGCCGGTGCAGGATGGTTCACTTCTGCTACCGCTTTAAAGCCCTGGAAAGTAGAGATATCGTTTCAGGGAAATGCGCTTATTGTTCCTTCTAACAGGCAAAGTTTTACTATTTCTAATAATGATTTTGCCGGTGTGCATTCAGGCGGAAGCCCAATTTTAAGTATTGAAGGTGAGGGTAGTAATGCAGTAGTTCCAACGGCATTTGGTGGAGAGACAGAAACTTATTTTGTAGGCGAAGTTGACTATTTGGGTAATACTGTGCCTATTAGGTTTAGGGCTATAGAAGGAATTAATAAAAATATACTTGCATATCCATTTGTTCAGGCTACGGTTGGCTTACCTTACGAAACAGAATTTTCTGCTAGAATTCTTCCGCAATTAACGGTAGATGGGGTGGCATTTACTACTTATGGTGCAGCAGTAAAGCATAATTTCACACAATATTTTAGGTTTAATAATGAAGACGATTTTCAGGCTTCGGCAATAATTGCCTTTAATAAGTTTGATGCCGAATATGAATTTGTAGATCCTGTAAACTTGTCTGATCCCGTGAATTCTTCTTCTTCTTCTGAAGAAAACTCTTTTGGGAATCTAACCCTGGTAAACGTGAACTCTAATTTATGGATGGCCTCGGTATTGGGGTCTAAAAAATACGGCGACAGTTTTGAGGTTTTCGGAGCTTTGGGGGCAACAAATTCTAACTTTAGCTATGCTATGGGAGGAACCGGGGTGGCTTTAAGTCCTATTAATAATGCCCTTGCGCGTTTAGATCAAAGTCAGGCACAATTTAAGGCCGATTTGGGCTTTAATATTTACTTTAATCGTTTTAAGATTAGCACTATGGCTACAGCCGGTAAATTTTTTCATGTGAATGCCGGGCTACATTTTAGGATCTAAAAAAGGCTAGTTTTAACCATATCTTCTAGTAATACTATAGCAATATTCGTATTTTTGAGGTCAATTATTAACCGATTTAAATAAAATATAAGATGAAAGTTACTATAGTAGGAGCAGGTGCCGTTGGTGCCAGTTGTGCAGAATATGTTGCTATTAAAGATTTTGCTTCAGAAGTGGTTTTACTCGATATTAAAGATGGAGTGGCCGAAGGAAAAGCGATGGATTTAATGCAAACAGCAACCCTTAACAGTTTTGATACAAAAATAACCGGTACAACTAACGATTATGCTAAAACAGCAGGCAGTGATGTTGCTGTTATTACTAGTGGTATTCCTCGTAAGCCCGGAATGACGCGTGAAGAATTAATTGGAATAAATGCAGGGATCGTAAAAGAAGTTGCATCAAACCTTATTAAACATTCTCCAAATGTTACGCTTATTGTGGTGAGTAATCCGATGGATACCATGACTTACCTTGTACATAAAACTACAGGTCTTCCAAAAAACAAAATTATTGGAATGGGTGGAGCTTTAGATAGTGCCCGTTTCAAATTTAGATTGAGTGAAGCTTTGGAATGCCCTCCATCTGATGTAGATGGTATGGTAATAGGTGGACATAGCGATACCGGTATGGTGCCGCTTACTAGATTAGCAACCAGAAATTCTGTGCCCGTTTCAGCTTTCTTGTCAGAAGATCGTTTAAACCAGGTTTCAGAAGACACCAAAGTTGGAGGGGCAACTCTTACCAAATTATTAGGAACCAGTGCCTGGTATGCACCGGGTGCGGCAGTTTCTGCCCTTGTTCAAGCAATTGCTTGCGACCAAAAGAAAATGTTCCCTTGCTCAGCATTGCTGGAAGGTGAATATGGACTAAACGATATTTGTATTGGTGTGCCTGCAATTTTAGGAAAAGATGGTTTGGAAAAAATCGTTGAAATTGAACTTGATGATGCAGAGTCTAAAAAGATGAAAGAAAGTGCAGAAGGCGTAAATAAAACCAATGCCCTATTAGAACTATAAATAGTTTTTATCTTGAATATATGTTAAAAAAGGCCGCAAGTTTAGCGGCCTTTTTTGTGTTTAAAAGTTAAATTATTCAAAAAAAAATTGTTGGGATTTCATTTTTGAAACCCTATATTTGTCCGTTTTTAAAATTGACCTAATTAATTATAACTTAAGGAATAATGCAGAACAAAGGACTGATTAAGGTTTTTGCAATTTTATTTGGGCTGGTATGTATATATCAGTTGTCTTTTACTTTTATTGCTAATAATGTAGAAAATGAAGCTGAAGATTTTGCCAGGCAAAAAATTAGCGAAAATGTAGAAAACTATTCAGCATTGAGAGATGTTGAACAGCAAAAATATCTCGATTCTGTTGCGAATGAGGAGATTATTGCAGGTATTACTTACAGTAACGCCAAAGACAAAGAACTAAATAAAGGACTTGACCTTAAAGGCGGAATTAATGTAATTCTTCAAATTTCGGTTAAAGATATTCTTGCCGGTTTAGCAAATAATACCAACGATCCCGCTTTTAACCAGGCAATAGCTGAGGCCGATGAAGCTTCTAAAGACAGCCAGGACGATTATATAGATCTTTTCTTTGAAGCTTTTAATAATATTCCTGATGCTAAATTAGCCTCTCCAGATGTGTTTGCTAATAAAACACTAAGTGATGAGATAAATTTTGAAATGTCTAATGCTGATGTTGAAACAGTAATTAGAAGAAAGGTTGATGAGTCTATTACTTCTGCTTTTGAAGTTTTAAGAAAACGTATCGATAAATTCGGGGTAACCCAACCAAATATTCAGCGTCTTGGTAATTCAGGAAGAATTCTTGTAGAATTACCGGGTGCTAAAGATATTAATCGTGTAAAGGGATTGTTGCAGAGTACTGCGCAATTAGAATTTTGGCACGTATATAAAAGCAATGAGTTAGGAAATTTCCTGGCTCAGGCTAATAATGTGCTTAGAGACGTAGTAAGTAAAGAGAGCAAAGAAACGGAAGCTGAAGCCGATACTACTGCTACCGATAGCGATATAGATGAGTTGCTTGCAGAAAGCGAAGATTCTACTGAAGTAAGCACCGGTAATAATCCTCTATTTGAACTTATTCAGGGGCCTGGATTCCAGGGAGGACCGGTTTTGGCATATTTCTCTGAAAAAGATACCGCCAGGGTAAATGAATATCTTGCTATGCCACAGGTAAGATCTTTACTTCCGGCATCACAACGTTATGCTAAATTCGCCTGGGGAATTCCACAGGATGAAGAAGGTGTAGTTGGTCTTTATGCTTTAAAAGGTAATCGTAACATGGAGCCACCTCTTAGTGGCGATGTGATTACTGATGCACAACAAACTTACGACCAAATGGGACGTGTTGCTGTGTCTATGCAAATGGATGGAAGAGGAGCTAAGATATGGGAAGAAATGACCGGCCTTGCTTCTACACAACAAAGCAATATTGCCATTGTTTTAGATAATACTGTTTATTCTGCTCCGGGAGTTTCTACAGGACCTATTGCGGGGGGAAGAAGTGAAATTAGTGGAGATTTTACAATAACCGAAGGTCAGGATTTGGCCAATGTTCTTAGAGCTGGTAAACTGCCTGCTTCTGCAGATATTATTCAAAGTGAAATTGTAGGACCAAGTTTAGGTCAGGAAGCCATAGATAGCGGGATCTGGTCTTTTGCCATCGCCCTTGTTTTTGTGTTGTTATGGATGGTTTTCTATTATGGTAAAGCCGGTCTTTTTGCCGATGTTGCCCTGGCAGTAAACATTCTATTTATCTTCGGAATCCTTGCCGGTCTAGGAGCGGTGTTAACTTTACCTGGTATTGCCGGTATTGTATTAACTATTGGTATCTCGGTAGATGCCAACGTACTTATCTTTGAAAGAATTCGAGAAGAACTTGCAAAAGGAAAAGTACAGAAAGATGCTATTAAAGACGGATTTAATAACGCACTGTCTTCAATTTTAGATGCGAATATTACTACCGGTTTAACTGGTTTTATACTTTTAATTTTAGGTACAGGGCCAATTAAAGGTTTTGCCACTACTTTATTAATAGGTATCGCAACTTCTTTATTTACCGCAATTTTCATCACCAGGTTATTTATTGATGGATATGGTAAAAACGGAAAGTCACTTGATTTTGCTACAGGCGCAACTAAAAACCTTTTCAGAAATGTAAAAGTAAATTGGTTAGGGAAGCGTAAAATGGCTTATACAATCTCTGGAATTTTAATCGTGATTAGTGTTGGGTCTTTATTAGTGCAAGGACTAAACCAGGGGGTTGATTTTGTAGGAGGTAGAACTTATACCGTACGTTTCGATAAGGATGTGAACCCAACCGATGTGGAACAGGATCTGATCGCTGAATTTGGAAGTGCCGAAGCAAAAACTTTTGGGCCAAATAATCAGCTTAAAATTACTACGAAATATAAAGTAGATGAAGAAAGTACAGCAGTAGATAATGAGATTCAGCAATCTATGTTTGAAGCTCTGCAGTCTTACCTTCCTCAAGATCTTACTTACGATGAGTTTACAGCAGGAGGTGCCGGAAAAGATATTGGTATTATGCAGTCTATGAAAGTAGGTCCAACTATTGCCGATGATATTAAGAACGACTCTTTCTGGGCTATCTTAGGATCGCTAGTAGTGATTTTCCTATATATCTTATTGCGATTTAGAAAATGGCAATTTAGTATTGGTGCGGTTGCCGCAGTAGCACACGATGTTATTATTGTATTGGGTATCTTCTCATTACTATACAAAGTAATGCCATTTAGTATGGAGATTAACCAGGCATTTATTGCTGCCATACTTACGGTAATTGGTTACTCATTAAACGATACCGTGGTTGTATTTGATAGGATTAGGGAATTTGTAAACGAACATACAAGTTGGCCGTTGGGAAGAACTGTAAACAGTGCTTTAGATAGTACCATAAGTCGTACTTTAAACACCTCGCTTACTACCTTAATCGTATTGCTTGCCATCTTTATCTTTGGTGGAGAAAGTATTAGAGGCTTTATGTTTGCCTTGATTATTGGTGTAATTGTAGGTACTTATTCTTCTTTATTTATCGCAACTCCTGTGATGTTCGACAGCGTGACCGATAAATCTAAGATTGAAAAGAAAAAGAAAGTTGAAGAAGATTCTGAAGCCACTACGGTTTAAGGTTTCTTCGGAAATATAAAAAGTAAAAAGCGCTCCAGATGGAGCGCTTTTTTTATGGGTAGTTTTAACTTAAAACATACTTTTAGGAGTGTCTATATACGGTAGTGGGCAAACCTGGGTTTAACCTGGATTAGGTTAAATCTTTATATTTGGTTTGTGTAATGAGTTGTGGTGCATGTAAAAGAAATGTATAAGTAACTTACAAAACAAATGGACTTAATAATAAGAAAAGAAAATCCGGAAGACTTTAAAGCGGTCTTTAAACTTATAGAAAAAGCATTTGAGAATGAGCGAATGAGTGACCACAAGGAACAGTTTTTAGTAGAACGTTTAAGGAAATCAAATGCGTTTGTTCCCCAGCTTTCAATGGTAGCTGAAACTGAAAAAAAAATTGTTGGACATATTTTACTAACCAAATTAAAAATAAAAAATGAGCACAATGAATTCGAATCTTTAGCGCTTGCTCCTATTTCTGTGCTCCCGGAATATCAAAGGAATGGAATTGGAGGAATGCTTATAAAAGAAGCCCATGAGAAAGCAAAGGAATTGGGTTTTCAATCTGTAGTATTGGTTGGACACGAAAAATATTATCCGAAGTTCGGATATAAACAAGCTGATTTATTTGGAATTAAATTGCCATTTGAGGTGCCGAAAGAGAATTGTATGGCAATTGAACTCACTGAAAATGGATTGGAAAATGTAAGCGGAATGGTTAAATATCCGAAAGAATTTTATGAGTAGAAATATTATATCGCCGCTACGTCCTTATGCACAAAAACATCGGAAATTAAAATATATAATTAAAACCGAGGCTTTCTCTATTCAATTCGATCGGCTTAATTTCTAGTTTATAAAATAACAACAGCTGTAGAAATTCTTACTAAATTTCAGGTTAATATAAAGACAGCGTAAAGTTCTTTAAGAGGTGGTTGGAAGTTTAAACTATTATTAAAGGTAATATTGAAAAGAATATAAACATCTTGGTGGCTGAATAAAAACACAATGAACTTTCTAAAAAATATATTCAATTCAATGAAAAAACAATCTGCTAAAAGTGCTTTAATTAATTCAACTGAGCATGAAATAAAAAGATTGCTGTGCGGAATTGGACAATCAAAAATCACAGAAAAGGAAATAGAGATTTCCGAGTATCCTTTCGAACCCTCAATTGCTTATCCTAATAAGCTTATTAAAGCCAATGAGATCGATTTTATAGGTGCAGATTTCGGAGTTTGTAAAATATATCTTGCTAACGACATAGTTTTCATTTCTGCAGAAAAGAAAGCAGAATTAAAAGCTTTTGCAGATAGCAATAACATAAACTTAATCGAATATAGCTGGAATTGGGATTGGATTTTAGAGCCTTATTTAGATATCGAGTTTACAAAGGAGAATGAGAAACTTGCTTTGGAAAGGCTTAGGGAAAACGGAATTGATCAAGAAGAAGTTAAACAGATAAGAGCTGAAGTTGGAAAACAGATGTTTAAATATAATTTCGAGACTATGTTGTGGGATTGGTGTAGTTTAAACTTAGTAGATGTTCTTTCGGCAATGAGGGTTAAATACGACAAGGATGAATTTAGGGAATTTTACAAAAGAGCAATAGAAATTGACAAGCGAAATTAAAAATCGTTTCGCAATGATACTAAGCGTAATTATTTTGAAATCTGAATATGCTTTGATTACGCTCTAAGTATAACTTAGAATTTAATAATAATTGTTATGCCTATAATTAACCAGAAAATAGTAAATTTCAATACCTAACTTGCCAATTACCCTACTCGTTGAGCAAAAAAATATCGAGATTTGAAATTTTTACTACAGAGTTTTCGGAACATCGCTTGCTGTTGGTAAAAGAAACAGAAGCGGGTAGAAATATAAATAAAATTGAAGAGTGGAAAGAGAGAATATCGACCGAACTAAATGATTTGAACGAGTTTCGATATGAGAATAAAAGGAAAATTAAGCTAAAAAAGTAAAAAGATTTGCTGGCCACGTATTTGATGGGTATTGATGAAAAATTTAATTTTAGAAATCAGGAAAGAAAATGATTATTCTTTCAGGTTTACAACTTTGTTCATGAAATTTATAAAAAACTAAAGCTTTAATCAAAAGTATAATAGAATCCTGATCCTTCTAATGCAGAAGTAGGTTTTTATATAGGCATACAATAATAAACCAATGGGTAAATTAACATTAAAGTCAGATACAAGGGTGATTGAAATATTTGCGAATTACCCCGATTTTGTTCGGGATAAAATGCAACGTCTGCGGGAATTGGTAATTGAGACAGCAGAAGAAACCGAGGCTGTAAGCGTTTTGGAAGAAACCTTGAAATGGGGCGAACCCAGTTTTGTAACCAAAAGCGGAAGTACATTGCGAATGGACTGGAAGGAAAAGACGCCAAATCAATATGCTATGTATTTTCAATGTACAAGTAGATTGGTCGATACTTTTAGGTTGGTTTTCAATCACAAATTTCGATATGAAGGAAACCGGGCTATTGTATTTCATTTAAACGAAAAAGTCCTGGAAGTAGAGCTTAAACAGTGTATTAGAGCATCGTTGATTTATCATACGATAAAGGAAGAGCTTACGTTGGGAATGTAATACAGCGTTCAAAAGCCGATAATTGTGGATTATATGTAAAAAGGAAAAAGGCCTATACAGAGGCACTCTTTTTATTGATTTTAGTTCTAAAGTTAGTGGTCTTTTATTTGTGCCAAATTCATAATACTTATTTCAATTTTAAACGAATTGTGCCTACTAATGTTACACTCATCAAAATAACAGGTTAGCTAAAACTATTTTTGTTTCTTTGTGAAATACTAAGCAGTATTTTTATGAAGAAATCACAGATAACCCGATTAACTATTCTAAACAAGGCCTTCGATTTAATCTATTCAAATGGCTACCGCGCGTCTAGTATTGATGAAATTATTGGAACTACAAAAGTGACGAAAGGCGCATTTTATTACCATTTTAAAAATAAAGAGGAAATGGGAATAGCTATTATTGATGAAATATTAAAGCCGAGACTATCCAATAAGTTTGTAGAACTACTTGAAAATATAAATAGTCCTGCTGAGTCTATATATTCTTTAATAAGATATCTTTTGATGGAAGACAATCTTCTAAAAGTAGAGCTTGGGTGCCCCGCTTCAAACCTTATTCAGGAAATGACACCCTGGAATAATTCTTTTTCTATTGCCCTAAACAATCTTGTAAATCAATGGTTGCATTTATTGATTGCTGCGCTAGAAAAGGGGCAAAAAAATGAGACTATAAATAAGGGGGTAGATGCAAACTCAGTAGCTACTTTTATACTTTCCGGCTATTGGGGTGCAAGAAACCTGGGTAAATTAGAGAAATCAGATAAACCGTACAAGGCTTACTTAAAGGAACTTAAGATGTATCTAAAAGCACTGGAATAATTTTTTTGCTTAAAAAACATACTAATTAGTATGTTTTTGTAGATTTGTATGCAAAATCATAATCTATAAAGTAATGAACACTATGTATAAAGATTTGGGTGTATTGCGTGACAAAGAAATCTCAAGTTTTAAATATTCGCTTATAACTTCTAAACTGGGGGAGAACAAGAACAAGTTTTTTAAATGGCTTGGAATAAGATCTTATGGTAAGATTGATTTTAAGGATATCAATATACCAGATTCAAAAATAGCCACTATGGCAATAGAAGAAGCAAACGATACTTATAAACCTTCCTTGTTAAAACATTGTTACCGAACATATTTCTTTAGTTTGGGTTTGGCCTTTTCGCAAAACTTGAAGATTGATGAAGAGTTTTTGTTTACAACATCTATTTTGCATGATATAGGCTTAACAGATAAACATAATGATGTATGCAGTAAACAATGCTTTGCAGTTTATGGTGGGGATATAGTTAAAGACTTTGCCATGAAGAATGGAGTTGATGAATTAAGGGCAGGTAGTATGCAAGCTGCAATTAATATGCACTTAAATCCATATGTTGATAAAGAAAAGTATGGTAACGAAGCTTATCTGCTGTCTAAAGGTGCAGCAATGGATGTTATTGGAGCCCATTCTTTTCAACTTTCTTTAAATTTTATTAATGATGTTCATAAGAAATTTCCAAGAACTAATTTTAAAGAAGATATTCTGGAGACTATGACATCGCTATCCCATAAAGAAAATACAAGAGCAGATATTCTATTTAAAATGGGTTTTCAGAAGCTTGCCTCCAATAATAAACTCGATACAATTTAATACTTGAAATTAAAAAGAAGCGATATCTAATCTGATTGTTGCAATTTTAAAACCGCCTATTTAAGCATTTTGAATAAAGGCGGTTTTTATTGGCACGGCCAAAAGGTGTAATACACCGAGTTTTGACCCCAGGAAGTTTACTTTTAGCCGGTACTTTCTTTAGGCTTATTAAATCACTACAGGCAAGAATAGTGGGTTTTTTACGCGGGCATATTTCAATATTGAATGCCCGAAAAAACTATTCCTAATCTATTTTTTCGAAATCTATCTTGTCGCCAACTTTAATATTCCAGTCGTCTGCCAGGCCTGCGTTTATTTCCAGTATAAATTGAGCCGGTTTCTCAGAAGGTAAAGAAGTTTCGTCCAGGGGTTGCGCATTCTTTTGGAAGCTCACCGCAGTACTGTCTGAAGCAAAATAAATAATATCCAACGCGATATACGTGTTTTTCATATAAAATGCCCTTGGAGCTTCATCGTCATAAATAAAAAGCATACCCTGGTCATCTTCCATACTCTCACGATACATTAAACCTGTTTGGCGCTCGTAAGAATTATCGGCAATCTCAATATCAATTTTTTGAATGGTATCGCCCTTAGCTTTAAGCAAAGTAGCTTCTCCTTCTTTGGTGAAGGTGATTTCTTCGGTTTCTATAGGTGCTTCTGTAGTATTGTCGTCTTTACAGGAAAACAATAGGGAAGCCGCTAAAACAGCCGAAAAAATAATAGATTTACGTATCATACGGTTCTTGGTTTGGTAGGGCGGTACATAAAGTATAGTCCTGCAATTATAAACGGAATACTAAGCCATTGCCCGGTATTTAATAACCAGGTGGTGCGTTCTTCTACCTGTGCCTCTTTAACAAATTCAATAAAGAACCTTATGGTCCAGAGCAAAACCAGGAATAGGCCAAAGAGATAACCTACTTTATGGCGTTTTTCGGTTTTCCAATATAAAAACCATAATAAGATAAAGAGAAGTAAATATGAAAATGATTCATATAATTGGGCCGGGTGTCTTGGAAAAGTCTCTCCCAAATTTGCGAATATCACCCCATAATCTGAATTGGTTGGCTTTCCTATAATTTCAGAATTCATAAAATTTCCTATTCTTACAAAAATAGCACCGCTGGCTACAGGAAGCACAATTCGGTCTAATACCCAAAGTACAGGCTTGTCTAAAACCCTTTTACGATAAAGGTACATGGCAATAATAATACCTATTGCCGCCCCATGGCTGGCCAAACCTCTAAATCCGGTAAACTCAAACTCCGGTTCAAAACGTACCGGAAGGAATATTTCTAATAAATGATTTTGAAAATAATCCCAATCATAAAAAATAACATGGCCTAACCTGGCACCAATTAGCGTTGCCAAAACAGTGTATATAAAAAGTGAATCCAGCTTTTCTATAGCTACTTTTTCTCTCACAAAGATGCTCTTCATGATATACCAGCCCAGGCCAAAGGCTATTAAAAACATTAAACTGTAGTAGTGTAGGGTGAAAAATCCTAAATCTAAACCTTCAGAAGGGCTCCAGGTAATTGCGTTAAAAAGCATATAAAAATAAATTAGAAGGGTAAAGATACATATTTGCAAATAGTTGCCCTATATTTTAGATTCTGTTTTTTTAGGAACCGGGTCGTAGCCTTTCCCTCCCCAGGGATTACAGCTAAAAATTCGTTTTAAGCTTAGCCAGCCGCCCTTAAAAACACCAAAACGCTGCAGGGCAATTAAGCTATATTGTGAGCAGGTAGGGGAATAGCGACAGGTGGCCGGGGTAAGCGGACTAATAAAATTTTGGTAAAACTTCACCAACAGGATAAACGGGTATGCAAGCCATTTCTTAAGCATTGTTTTCCTGTTTTAAATGATTTTAATTTTGATGGCAATCTGGAAATTCAATATAAATTTCCTAATATTCCTCTATATTTCTGCCACTTTTGCGTATCGTTTTATACTTATGTGATGCTAAAGGTAGTCCCTTCTTTCCCATCTTTAAGTTGAATTCCCATTTGCTGCAACTGATCTCTTATCTGGTCGCTTAAAGCAAAATTTTTATTGTCCCTGGCTTCGGCGCGTAGCTTTATAAGCAAGTCTACGGTAGCATTAAGCTTATCTGAAGTATCATTATTTTCTGAAACTTTATCCAAAAGCCCTAATACATCAAACATAAAAGCCGACATGGTTTTTTGTAGCTCTTCTTTGTCTTCAGCAGTGATTGTAGCCGTCTCTTCCTTAATATTATTAATCATTTTAACCGCATCAAAAAGTTTAGCTATTAAGATAGGGCTATTAAAATCGTCGTTCATCGCATCGTAGCAAGACTGTTTCCAACTCTTGAGATCTATGCTAGATTTTTCTGAAACCTGAAGTTCTTCAATGGCGTGGTAAGCGTCCATCAATCGGTTAAAGCCTTTTTCGCTTGCTCTCAATGCCTCATCTGAAAAATCCAAAATACTTCTATAATGAGCCTGAAGCATAAAAAAACGAGTGACATTAGGTGAAAATGCTTTGTCTAAAACATCGTTATTTCCCGAAAAGATTTCCTCAGGAAGAATGTTATTTCCTGTACTTTTAGCCATTTTTTTACCATTTAAGGTAAGCATATTGGCGTGTAGCCAGTAATTTACAGGATTTTTGCCGGTGGCCGCTTCTCCCTGGGCAATTTCACATTCATGATGAGGGAATTTTAAGTCCATACCACCACCGTGAATATCAAATTCTTCACCCAAATATTTTGTGCTCATTACGGTACACTCTAAGTGCCAGCCGGGAAACCCATCACTCCAGGGCGAAGGCCAGCGCATAATGTGCTGCGGTTCTGCTTTTTTCCAAAGGGCAAAATCCTGCGGATTTTTCTTATCGCTTTGTGCAGCCAGTTCGCGGGTGTTGGCGATCATATTTTCAATATCCCTTCCGCTTAGCTTACCGTAATGATTGGTTTCATTAAATTTCTTTACATCAAAATAAACCGAACCGTTTACCTCATAAGCAAAGCCTTTTTCAATAATGGTTTTAACAATCTCAATTTGCTCTACAATATGCCCGGTAGCCGTAGGTTCTATGCTTGGAGGTAGATTGTTGAATTTTTGTAGGATATTATGAAAATCTACGGTGTAGCGCTGCACCACTTCCATAGGTTCTATTTGCTCTAAACGTGCTTTTTTTGCAATTCTATCTTCACCGCTATCCGCATCATTCTCCAGGTGACCAGCATCTGTAATATTTCTTACATACCTAACCTTATATCCCAAATGTTTTAAATACCTAAATACAAGATCAAAAGAGATAAAGGTTCGGCAGTTACCTAAATGAACATTGCTATAAACAGTGGGGCCGCAAACATACATCCCAACATTTCCTTCGTTTAGCGGTTTAAAAATCTCTTTTTTTCCGCTCATAGAATTATACATCTTTAAGCTTTGTTCCTGGTAAAGCGCCATAGATACTTAGTTGTTGATTAGTAAGAAATAGTAAATTTTTAAAAAGTAGTGTCTAGTTTTATATAGTCAAGAAATTCCCTTTTTACAGATTGTTCCTTGAAAGCACCTCCAAATTCACTGGTTACGGTACTGCTGTCTATATCTCTAATACCACGACTGTTTACACACAAGTGTTTGGCATCTACTACGCATGCAACATCTGGAGTGCCCAGTGCCTTTTGTAATTCCTGAACTATTTGCATCGTCATTCGCTCCTGTACCTGTGGTCTTTTTGCGAAATAATCTACAATACGGTTCATTTTAGAAAGGCCAATTACACGCCCTTTAGAAATATAGGCCACGTGTGCTTTTCCAACTATAGGAAGTAAGTGGTGTTCGCAGGTAGAATACACAGTGATATTCTTTTCTACCAACATTTCACCATATTTATATTTGTTTTCAAAAGTTGATGCTACGGGTTTTTTCTCCGGATTTAAGCCGGCAAAAATTTCATTGACGAACATTTTCGCAACACGTTGTGGAGTTCCCTTTAGGCTATCGTCTGTAAGGTCCAGGCCTAAGGTTTCCATAATTCTTTTTACATCTTTATTGATAAGTGCTACTTTTTCAATATCGCTTAATTCAAAAGCGTCTTCACGAATAGGGTTTTCAGCACTGCTTCCTGCATGGGCGTCTCCCTGCTCATCAATGTCATTCAAAATTTTGTCTATTTTCATACCGTTTTTACAATAATAGTCGTAAACAGATTGTTTGGCTTGCAAAGATACGTATTTAATAGGTTTTTATGTAACCTTAAAGCCCGGGGATTAAAGAGATATTTGTTATTTTGTTATTTCTATTCTCTATAATGAAACGAAATTCACGTCTTTTTTTATGGTTTTTCCTTGTTTGCGCAAGTATGGCAAAGGCTTTTGCTCAGGGTGAAGTATGTAGTGAGATTCAACCTTTTTGCGCCGGGGACGAACTGGTGTTTCAAAATACCAATGTAAATAATAGCAGTATTAGCGATGCTGAAGTTGGGCCATATTATGGTGAATTACTCGCACAACCTTACCCCAGTTGGTACTTTTTCCAAATAGGCCGGGCCGGTAATTTAGATTTTGTAATCTCTCAATCTGAAAATTCCGATGGAAGCGGAATTGCACTCGATGTAGATTATGCTGTTTGGGGACCTTTTAAGCAAGGTGATGCTATTTGTGATTATAAGATGCTTAGTGAGGAAAATTTGGTAAGTAGTTCTTATTCCAATAAGGCTGTTGAAACTTTATCATTAGAAGATGCTGAAGTTGGAGAAATCTACGTGATAATTATTACAAATTTTAGGGGAGATCCCGGGTATATTAAATTGGAACAGGAAAATCTAAATGATACCGGAGCCGGCGCAACAGATTGTTTCACAAACGGCCTTGAGGATGAAGTTTTTGCCTGCCAGGGCGAAACCATAATTCTTGATGGTACTATACTGTTTGCCGAAAGCTATAAATGGTTTAAAAAAGTTGAAGGTAAATTTGAAGTTTTAGAGGGAGAAAATGAAGCATATTTAGAGGTAGATGAAGAAGGGGAGTATAAATTAATTGCTACCGATAACTTAGCAAATATTACCGAAGATTTTGTGACGGTAGAATTTAAACCAGAACCTATTGCAAATACTCCAACAGATTTATTTATATGTGACCCTAACCAAACTACCATAGATCTTACATTGGCTTCAAAAGAAATATTGGCCGGGAATACTTCAGAGGAAAATTACAGTGTGAACTTTTATACCTCTTTAGCGGAGCTTGAAGCTGAAAATCCTATTGAAAATACCAAAGCATTTCCGTCGGATGCCAACACTAAATTTTTTGCTCAGGTAGAGGGAGTAGAAAGTGGCTGCCGTTCAGAAATTGTTTCATTTAATGCAGAGATAGAACTTTTGCCTGAAGATTACCTTCCGGAAGAAACTATAGTTTGCATAGATATTAATGGAGATATTACCGGACAAACTAAAATAGGAAAAGATTTAGGAGGTAATTATACCTATCAATGGTTTGAAGAAGGTAGTTTGCTTAGTACTAATGCGGTGCTCGAGCTAACTGAAGTTCCCGAAGCAAAATCTATAGAGCTTATTGTTACAAATTCTAAATCGGGTTGCAAAGCAAGCTTTCAAACCGCTATTACTGTTTATTCCAGGCCCGAAAATGTTTTGGTTGAAATTAAAGGAACCGATTTTACAGGAGGTTATGCCGTTTCTGCAGAAGTTACACCCGGCCCCGGTGAAGAAACCTTATATGAATACCGTTTAGATGAAGGAGCCTGGCGGGAAAACCCGGTTTTTAGAAATTTAACTCCCGGTTATCATCAAATTAGCGCTCGCGAGGTCAATGGCTGCGGAATTACAACTTCTCAAATTTTTTTCCTGGTAGGCTATCCCAGGTTTTTTACCCCCAATGCCGATGGCTATAACGATACCTGGAATATTCCTAAAACCGGGCAAATAACAATCTTAAAACTTTATATTTTTGATCGTTATGGAAAACTAATCAAAGAATTGGTTCCCGGTGGCCAGGGATGGGACGGCACTTTAAACGCCAGGCCTTTGCCGGCAGACGATTATTGGTTTAAGGTAGAGTTTAAAATGCAGGATGGTACCCGTGATACATTTGGAGCGAATTTTACTTTGAAAAGATAAAAGACTGTTTGAAAGCAATATTTCGTCAAGTTGAACTTGTTTCAGCTTCTAACGAGATAAAATTACTAAGTCCATAAATCCTGAAACAAGTTCAGGATGAAGATTTTAGATAACTTTAAAACAGTCTTTTTAAACAATAATTTATTAAAAAATCAAATTAAGCAGCGGGAAGATCGCCTTCTCCTTTTCTTGGTAAAATAGATTTTCCCATTAAATACTTATCTACGTGATAAGCCGCTTCACGACCTTCAGAAATTGCCCAAACAATTAAAGATTGTCCGCGGCGCATATCTCCGGCAGTAAAAATATTCGGTACGTTGGTTTGGTATCCTTTATCACCTTTAATATTTGTTCTGCTATCCAGTTCAAGGCCTAGCTGCTCGCTTAATGTTTTCTCGGGGCCGGTAAAACCTAAAGCTAAAAGAACCAGTTCGCAAGGCCACTCTTTTTCAGAACCTTCCACTTCTTTAAGTTGTGGCCTGCCATTTTCACCTTTTACCCATTCTATATTAACCGTTTTTAAAGCTTTTAAATTACCATCTTTATCTCTAATAAATTCTTTGGTGTTAATGCTCCAATTACGCTCTACACCTTCTTCGTGAGAGGAAGTGGTTTTTAGGGTGAAAGGCCAATATGGCCATGGGTTTTCTTTGTCTCTATGCTCTCCCGGCATTGGCATAATTTCAAAATTGGTAACCGATTTTGCTCCGTGACGATTAGAAGTTCCAACACAGTCAGAACCGGTGTCACCACCACCAATTACAATTACATGTTTCCCTTCAGCCGAATATTCTGCTGTTAGATCTTTTATACCATCTACAACTTCGTTGTTATTTTTTAGGAAATCCATAGCCTGCATAATACCTGTGCCTTCGGCTCCTTCAATAGGAAGATTTCTACGTTTGGTAGCACCCCCGCAAAGTACAACGGCGTCAAATTCCTTAAGTTTTTTGGCTTTGTAATTTTCACCAACATTTACACCGGTTTCAAATTTAATTCCTTCCTCTTTTAAAACATTAATCCTACGGTCAATTACATGTTTTTCCATTTTAAAATCGGGAATTCCGTAACGTAATAATCCGCCAACTTTATTGTCGCGTTCAAAAACTGTTACTTCGTGACCGGCGCGATTAAGTTGTTGTGCTGCAGCAAGTCCCGCGGGTCCAGACCCTACAACTACTACCGTTTTTCCGGTTCTGGATTTTGGAGGCTGTGGGGTGATCCATCCTTCTTTAAAACCACGTTCTACAATATATTTTTCAATAAGCTCTATTGCAACCGGCGGATCTGTAATACCTAAAACGCAGGCCGATTCGCAGGGTGCCGGGCATAACCTTCCTGTAAATTCAGGGAAGTTATTGGTTGCGTGTAAAATAGTGAGTGCTTTTTTCCAGTCGTTTTTATAAACGGCATGATTAAAATCTGGAATTAAATTCCCTACCGGGCAGCCACTATGGCAAAAAGGAATTCCGCAATCCATACATCGCGCACCTTGCTCGCTAAGTTCGTCCGTCGATAATTCTTTAGTAAATTCTTTATAATCTTTAACTCGTTTTTCAACAGCTACTGTCTCTTCCTCTTTACGGTCGTATTCCATAAAACCTCTTATCTTGCCCATAATTATGCTGTTTTAAGTTCTTTTTGTTCTTTTTTCATTTTATCTTCTTCCATTTTCTGTAAAGCCCTTTTGAATTCTGTAGGCATTACTTTTATGAATTTCCCTGAATTCTCCTTCCAGTTTTCAAGAATTTCTTTGGCTACATCACTTTCGGTATAGCGATAATGATTTTCAATTAATTCTTTCAGCTCTTCTTTGTTTTCTTCTGAAGGATCTTCTAAACCAATCATTTCCATATTGAAATTATGATTATCCAGGCTGTTATCTGCGTTATAGATGTAGGCAATTCCTCCGCTCATTCCGGCAGCAAAATTTCTTCCAATTGTTCCAAGAATTACGGCAATTCCACCGGTCATATACTCACAACCGTGGTCACCAATACCTTCAACCACTGCTTTGGCACCAGAGTTTCGAACGCAAAAACGCTCACCTCCAATTCCGTTGATATAGGCCTCGCCATCGGTGGCACCATATAATGCAACATTTCCAATAATTACATTCTCGTTAGATTTAAAGGACGCTTCTTTAGGTTTTCGAACACTTAAAGTAGCTCCGGAAAGACCTTTTCCTAAGTAATCATTAGTGTTTCCGTTAATGTTCATAGTAAGTCCTTTGGTGGCAAAAGCCCCAAAACTTTGTCCGCCAGAACCTGTGAAATTTAAAGTAAGGGTACCTTTAGGTAAACCTTTTTCTCCGTGAATTTTGGAAATTTCATTACTTAATATAGCCCCTGTAGTACGGTTTATGTTGCTAATAGGGAAATCCAGACTCATTTTTTCTTTTCTATAGATGGCGGGATGCGCTTGTTTTAAAATCTCAAAATCTAAAACATTGCTAAGATTATGGTCCTGGGATTCAGTATTATAAAGCGGCATATCCTCATCTACGTTTGGTTTGTATAGAATATTAGAAAGATCCAGTCCCTGGGCTTTATAATGTTCTATAGCACGATCCATATCTAACTTTTGGCTTTGCCCAACCATTTCGTTGATACTTCTAAAGCCAAGATCTGCCATTATTTGTCTTAATTCCTGTGCGATGAAATACATAAAGTTAATCACATCTTCAGGGGTACCTTTAAATTTCTTACGAAGTTCAGGGTCTTGTGTAGCAATTCCCACGGGGCAGGTATTTAAATGGCAGGCTCGCATCATAATACAGCCTGAAGCTACCAGCGGTGCAGTAGAAAATCCAAATTCTTCTGCTCCCAGTAAAGCTGCAATTGCTACATCCCTACCGGTTTTTAACTGTCCGTCGCACTCTACCACAATTCTATTTCTAAGGTTATTGATGAGTAGGGTTTGTTGTGCTTCGGCAATTCCCAATTCCCATGGTAAACCTGCGTGGCGAAGTGAGGTTAGGGGGGAGGCCCCTGTACCACCATCGTATCCGGAAATTAAAACCACATCGGCCTTGGCTTTTGCTACCCCGGCAGCAATAGTTCCCACGCCCACTTTAGAAACCAATTTTACATTAATCCTGGCATCGCGGTTAGCATTTTTAAGGTCGAATATTAATTGCGCCAAATCTTCAATAGAGTAAATATCGTGGTGTGGTGGTGGCGAAATTAATCCTACATAAGGAGTCGAATTTCTGGTTTTGGCAATATCAGGATTTACTTTTGGTCCCGGCAGTTGTCCACCTTCCCCGGGTTTTGCACCCTGGGCCATTTTAATTTGAATTTCCTGTGCATTGCTTAAGTAATTAATAGAAACCCCAAATCTTCCTGAAGCTACCTGTTTAATGGCAGAGTTTCTCCAGTTTCCGTCCAAATCTTTATGAAAACGTTGTGGGTCTTCACCACCCTCGCCCGAGTTGCTTTTTCCCTGCATACGGTTCATGGCAATAGCAAGGTTTTCGTGGGCTTCCTTACTTATAGAACCAAAAGACATAGCACCCGTTTTAAAGCGTTTTACTATTTCTGTCCAGGGTTCCACTTCATCAATAGGAATAGGGTTTAAATCGCGAAATTTAAACATTCCGCGAAGCGTCATTAAACGCTCGCTTTGGTCGTTTATAAACTTAGAATATTCCTGGTAAGCCTTAGTGCTGTTTTGTCTTACGGCTTGTTGCAGCTTAGCAACACTTGCCGGATTAAACATGTGCCTTTCACCTGTTCTTCTCCAACGATAATCCCCTCCAATTTCTAAATCAAGATTAGTGTCTGTTTTGGGAGTGCTAAATGCGTTTTCAACTCGTTTTTGAACTTCCTTTTCTATTTCATACAAGCCAATACCTTCAATACGGGTAGGAGTGTTGGTGAAGTATTTGTCTACAAATTTTTGGTTTAACCCTAAGATTTCAAAGATTTGAGCCCCACGGTAGGAGTGAAGGGTAGAGATACCAATCTTGTTCATAATCTTTATAATCCCTTTCCCAATAGCTACATTAAAATTCTGTACGGCAACTTCGGGATCATTAACTTCAATTTCTTTTTCTTCAACCAGGTTGTAAATAATTTCGTTAACCATATAAGGGTTAATCGCACTGGCACCATAACCAAATAACAATGCAAAATGATGCGGCTCCCTGGGTTCGGCCGATTCTATTACAATCCCGAAAGAAGATCTACGATTGTATTTCTTCACGCGATGGTGCACAAACGAGCAGGCTAAAAGCGATGGAATTGGGGCTAATTTTGGATCGGCATTTCGATCTGTTAGGATAATAATATTGCAACCATCGTCTACCGCATCGTTTATTTCAAGAATAATTTCATCTAACCTTGCTTCAAGTCCGTTAAGGCCTTTTTCAGCTTCATATAAAATTGAAATAGAAGCCGTTTTAAAATCGGGATGTTCTATGTATTTTATTTTATCTAAATCTTCGTTGGAAATAACGGGATTTTGGATTCTTAGTTTTTTGGACTGTTCGGGAATGATATCGAATAAATTGCGATCTTCTCCAATAGAAAGGCTAATGTCGGTAACTATTTCTTCCCTAATACCATCTAACGGAGGATTGGTTACCTGGGCAAATAATTGTTTGAAATAGTTGAATAATAATTGCGATTTATCTGAAAGTACCGCTAGCGGAATATCTGCACCCATAGAGCCAATGGCCTCTTTTCCCTGCGTCGCCATAGGGGTGATTATGGTTTTGATATCTTCCTGGGTATATCCGAATAGTTTTTGACGACTATGGATATCAATTTTTTCAACAGGGGTTTTGTTCCCGGTGTAGGGAACTTCAGAAAGGTTTAGAAGGTTTTCATCAAGCCATTTGCGGTAAGGCCTTTCTGAAATTATTTTCTGTTTTACTTCCTCATCTTCCACAATTCTACCCTCGTTCATGTCTACCAAAAACATTCTTCCGGGCTCTAACCTTCCGTGGCGTTCTACATTTTCCGGTTGAATTTCCAGGACCCCGGTTTCTGAAGACATAATTACATAGCCATCTTTGGTTAGGGTGTAGCGGGATGGTCTAAGGCCATTTCTATCTAAAAGTGCCCCTATATAATTTCCATCGGTAAAAGGAATAGAAGCGGGCCCGTCCCAGGGTTCCATAATGCAGGAGTTGTATTCGTAAAATGCTTTTTTCTCATCTTGCATAGAAGGATTTTTCTCCCAGGCTTCGGGAACCATCATCATAATGGCTTCGGGAAGCGAACGTCCCGTTTGCAATAACAATTCCAGCACAGTGTCCATAGAAGCAGAATCTGATTTTCCTTCAGAAACAATAGGTATAATTTCTTTTAGATCTTCACCAAACTTCTCACTTTCAAAAAGCTCTTCGCGGGCTTTCATTCTACTAAGGTTTCCGCGTAGCGTATTTATTTCACCATTATGGCACATATAGCGGAAAGGTTGTGCCAGATCCCAGGTTGGGAAAGTGTTGGTGGAAAAGCGTTGGTGTACCAGGGCTAACTTGGTTACTACCTCGGGCTCGTTTAAATCGCGGTAATAAACATTAATATCCTGCGGCATCAACAAACCTTTATAGATAATGGTGTTTGTTGATAAACTTGGCAGATAAAAATATTCTGATTCAGAGAGTCCTGAATTTTCTATTCTGTGTTCTGCAATTTTTCTGGCGGCAAATAATTTAGCATTAAAACTCTCGGCAGAAACATCTTCTCCTTTTCCTATAAATATTTGCTGAACATTAGGCTCAGACAAGGACGCAATACTTCCCAGGCAGGATCTATTTACAGGTACTTCACGCCAACCAATAAGATTAAGTCCCTGGCTTAGTATCTCCTCTTCAAAAATTTCGCGACAAATTTTACGCTGATTTTTGGACTGCGGGAGAAAAACCATTCCTACCGCGTATTCTTTAAAGTCTGGAAGTTTAAATTCACAGGTTTTTTTGAAATAATCGTGGGGTATTTCTATTAATATACCGGCACCATCACCTGTCTTCCCATCAGCACTCACTGCACCTCTGTGTTCCAGCCGAATAAGAATGTCTAAAGCTTTATGAATTATATCGTTTGTTCTTTTTCCTTTTAGATTACAGATAAATCCTGCACCACAATTATCATGCTCAAATTCGGGTGAATAGAGCCCCTGTTTTTTTAATTTCATATTCTTTTCGTCCTTAGATTATCGTCTCAAAATTACCTAATTAGGTAAAAAAAATGAAGCTTTTTGGGCTTAAAGTGTGAAGAAATTCAGTAAAATCAAATAATTTGGTTATAAATGATAAATCTACAATTAGATCCCTTTCATATTAAAAATATAATAAATGGCAGTATTAAAACTTAAGCACAAAAAAAGCCCGATTTAAAAAACCGGGCTTTTGAATGTGGATTTTTATAAGAAATTTAGTCTCTTAAAATGCCTCTGGAAATTACAATTTTTTGAATTTCTGAGGTTCCCTCATAAATTTGGGTAATCTTCGCATCACGCATTAAACGCTCTACGTGGTATTCTTTAACATAACCGTTGCCACCGTGAACCTGTACGGCTTCGGTAGTAACATCCATGGCGGTTTTTGAAGCGTATACTTTAGCCATAGCGCCAGAAAGATCGTAGTTTGCCCCTTGGTCTTTTTCCCAGGCAGCCTTCATTACCAGGTGTCTGGATGCTTCAATAGAAGTGTACATGTCGGCCAATTTAAAAGCAATGGCCTGGTGATTGCAGATCTCAGTGCCAAAGGCTTTGCGTTGTTTAGAATAGTCTAAAGCTAGCTCGTATGCACCAGAAGCTATTCCTAAAGCCTGGGCTGCAATACCAATTCTTCCGCCAGAGAGTGTTTTCATAGCGAATTTAAATCCGAAACCATCTTCGCCAATTCTGTTTTCTTTAGGGACTTTCACATCATTAAAGTTTAATGAATGTGTATCGCTTCCGCGAATTCCCATTTTTTGTTCCTTAGGGCCAATTTCAAAGCCTTCAACTCCTTTTTCTACAATAAATGCATTGATACCTTTATGTTTTTTCTCACGATCGGTTTGTGCAATTACAATATAGTAGTCGGCAGAATTTCCGTTGGTAATCCAGTTTTTTGTTCCGTTTAATAGGTAATGGTCGCCTTTGTCTATTGCCGTAGTTCGTTGCGATGTGGCATCACTACCGGCTTCGGGTTCCGAAAGACAAAATGCACCAAGTTTTTCTCCGGTGGTAAGTTTGGAAAGATATTTTTTCTTTTGCTCCTGACTTCCGTAAGTGTCAATGCCCCAGCAAACTAAAGAATTATTTACCGACATCACTACCGATGCAGAGGCGTCTATCTTTGAAATTTCTTCCATAGCAAGAATATAGGAAATGGTATCCATACCACCGCCGCCAAATTCAGGAGAAGCCATCATGCCAAGAAAACCAAGTTCTCCCATTTTTTTTATTTGCTCTGAAGGGAATTCCTGCTTCTCGTCTCTTTCAATCACACCGGGCAATAATTCGTTTCTGGCAAAATCACGCGCCGCATCACGAATCATTATATGTTCTTCTGTAAGTTTGAAATCCATATTATTATTTTAATTTAGGAAAATCTAATTTTGGTCATCAAAGATAAAGTTTTGATGTGTAATTTTCAATTTAGTTTAATAAATTTTACGAATATGAAAAAAGCAAATTATAAGGTTATTGGTGTTATGTCAGGAACATCCCTAGATGGCATCGATTTGGTGTATATTAATTTTGATTATAAAAACTCCTGGAGTTATAAGATTTTAGAAGCTGAAACTATTCCTTACCCGTTAAATTGGCAGGAAACCTTAGCAGAAGCTATCGATTTCTCAAAAGAGCGCTTAGAGAGGCTAAATAAAAAATATACCAGTTATTTAGCTGAAATTATTTCACGTTTTATTGAGGCGCATCAAATAAAAGACGTCGATATAATTTGTAGTCATGGCCATACTATTAAACATGAGCCAGAAAATAATTATACCTTACAAATAGGGAATTTACCCGAAATCGCTTATCTCACGGGACAAACTGTAATTTGCGATTTTAGAGTTCAGGATGTAGAACTTGGAGGGCAGGGAGCACCCCTTGTGCCTATTGGAGATCAATTGCTTTTTTCAGATTATAAGTATTGTGTGAATTTAGGCGGATTTGCGAATATTTCTACCGAAATAGGAGACAAACGAGTAGCCTACGATATTTGCGCCGTAAACACTGTGTTGAATTTCTATTCCCAAAAATTAGGTAAAGAGTTTGATGAAGGTGGGAAGTTGGCCGCTTCCGGTAATTTAAATAAAGACTTGCTTCAGAAACTAAATGCCCTCTCATTTTATGAAGAGAAGCCTCCCAAGTCTTTGGGAATAGAATGGGTTAAATCTACCGTTTTTCCAATTTTGGAGAAATATAATGAGAATGTACCTGATATTCTTCACACTTATACCCTGCATATAGCCCAACAAATTGCAAAGACTTTAGATAATCAGCCTGATTCTAAGGTTTTAATGACCGGGGGAGGAACCTTTAATAATTTTCTTTTACGTCTATTGAAAGACGAGTCTAACTGTCATTTTACAATCCCTTCGCAAGAAATTATTGATTATAAAGAAGCTTTGATTTTTGGACTGCTCGGGGTTTTAAAACTTCGTGGCCAGGTAAATGTATTAAAATCGGTTACAGGTGCTAAAAAAGATCATTCTTCCGGAGTGATATATGAAATTTAATTTTTTTGATGAAAACTTAAAAATATATCACTTAGTTTATATATTTGTGAAAAATTAAAGCGTAAATGAAGGAATTATTAAAGCTATACGAAAATAAAGAGCCGGAAATAGTATTTAATTGGAAAGATTCTGAGACAGAAGCTGAAGGTTGGGCGGTAATTAATTCTTTACGTGGTGGTGCAGCAGGTGGCGGAACAAGAATGCGTTTAGGGCTGGACCAAAATGAAGTGCTTTCGCTAGCCAAAACAATGGAGGTTAAATTTACCGTTTCAGGTCCTCCAATAGGAGGGGCTAAATCTGGTATAAATTTCGATCCTAAAGATCCGCGTAAAAAAGGTGTTCTGGAACGCTGGTATAAAGCAGTCTCCCCTTTGTTGAAGAGTTATTACGGTACGGGAGGCGATTTAAATGTAGATGAAATTAATGAAGTAATTCCTATTACCGAAGATTGCGGAGTATGGCATCCACAAGAAGGTGTTTTTAACGGGCACTTTAAACCTAGTGAGGCCGATAAAATTAATAGAATTGGCCAGTTGCGCCAGGGGGTAATTAAAGTGTTGGAAAACAATCACTTTTCCCCTGATGTAAGTCGTAAGTACACCGTTGCAGATATGATCACCGGATATGGAGTAGCAGAATCTGTAAAACATTATTATGAAATTTATGGGGGAGATTTGACGCAGAAAAGGGCTGTAGTTCAAGGCTTTGGAAATGTTGGGTCTGCCGCAGCCTATTACCTTGCTCAAATGGGCGTTAAAATAGTGGGGATAATAGATCGCGTTGGCGGTTTAATCAATGAAAACGGATTTACTTTTGAAGAAATTAAGGAGCTTTTCCTTAATAAGGAAGGGAATACCCTTAAACACGACAAGCTAATTCCTTTTGAAGAAATAAATGAAAAAATTTGGAAACTAGATGCCGAAATCTTCGCGCCCTGTGCGGCTTCTCGCTTAATCACCCAAGAGCAAATTAACAGTTTGATAGAGAGAAAACTGGAGGTGGTTACCAGTGGTGCTAATGTGCCTTTTGCCGATAAGGAAATTTTCTTTGGCTCTATTATGGAATCTACTGATGAAAAAGTAAGCCTTATTCCAGATTTTATTGCAAACTGCGGGATGGCGAGAGTTTTTGCTTATTTTATGGAAAGAAGAGTACAAATGACCGATGAGTCTATTTTTAATGACACTTCTATGACCATTAAAAATGCTATTCAAAATACTTACGATAATAATAGTGGAAAAACCAATATCAGCAAAACAGCTTTTGAAGTAGCGCTGAAGCAATTGGTATAAATTTTTGATTAATCTTGTAATTTTAGTTGATTGAGATTATTTCTGAAAATCCCGCTTTCGAGCGGGATTTTTTTATGCGTAAATTTTAATGAATTTCGTTCCTGGAAAAAATAAAAAATTCCCAATTAAGATAAACCAGTTTGCCCTGCTAATTATTTTACTAAATTTGGTTCACAATTAAATCTGGTTTATCACGTTACATTAAAAAACCTAATAGAAACCTATGCTATACTTTTTTCAGCAGGACGGCGTTGCCGAAGCCGCCCAGGAGGCAGAGCCGGTAGTAGAAGAAAAAACCCTGTCTTTATTCGATTTAATGCTTAGTGGAGGCCTTGGAGGCCAAATTATCATTATTATACTTTTTATTCTGTTGTTTGCGGCAGTTTATATTTATTTTGAAAGGCTTTTCGCAATAAAATCGGCCAGCCAGGTAGATAAAAACTTTATGCTTCAAATTAAAGACAATGTATTAAACGGAAATATAGAATCGGCTAAAATGCGATGTGCACAAAGTGATTCTCCTGTAGCCAGATTAACTGAAAAAGGAATTTCCCGAATTGGAAGTCCTTTAGAAGATATTAATACTGCTATAGAAAATGCGGGTCGCTTAGAAGTTTATAAGTTAGAAAAAAACGTGAGCATTTTGGCAACTATTGCAGGTGCTGCACCCATGATTGGTTTCCTGGGTACGGTAATAGGTATGGTAATTGCTTTCCATGAATTGGCAACCAGTAGTGGGCAAGCTCAAATGGGGGCACTTGCAGAAGGTATTTATACCGCGATGACCACCACTGTTGCCGGACTTATTGTTGGTATTATTGCTTATATTGGATATAATCACTTAGTAGTAAAAACCGATAAAGTAGTACATCAAATGGAAGCTACTGCGGTAGATTTCCTTGACCTGTTAAACGAGCCCGCTTAATATGAATTTAAGAGGAAGAAATAAAGTAAGCCCCGAGTTCAGTATGAGCTCAATGACAGATATTGTATTCCTGTTATTGATCTTTTTTATGCTCACCTCGCCGGTAATTACTCCAGAAGCTTTAGATCTTATACTTCCAAAGGCAAAAGGAAAAACTACCAGCGTTCAAAATGTATCGGTTAGTATTACAAAAGATCTGCAGTTTTATGTAGACGACCAACGTGTAACGCAGTCTTCTTTAGAAAGTACGCTAAAAACAAAGCTGTCTGGTAAAGAGAAACCCACTATTATCTTAAGGGCAGAAGAAGGAGTGCCTATAGAAAAGGCAGTGAATGTGATGGATATTGCAAATAGAAATAGTTATAAAATCGTTTTAGCGGTTAAACCCGAATAAGCCTAATTATGTTAGATACCAAACACGAAAAAAAATCTTTTACCATCACGGTTATCTTACACGTGTTGCTAATTGCATTGTTATTTCTGTTAGGATTTAAATATTTAGACCCGCCGCCAGAGAGCGGTATTGCCATCAATTTTGGGACATCAGAAGTTGGCTCTGGAAATGAGCAGCCTACCGAGCCGGTAAAATCGGCACCTCAGCAAACTACAGTTCCCGAAACGCAAACCCAACCTGAACCGGTTATTGAAGAGGAAGTGGTAACCCAACAAACAGAAGAGGCACCGGTTATTGAAGAAAAGAAAGAGCCAAAACCGGTAGAAAAAAAGGAACCCGAAAAACCCAAAGAAGAACCACCTGCCAAAAAGCCTGAACCCAAACCCGATAAATCCACTACCGATGCCATGAGTAGTATTTTAAATGGTCCGGAAAGATCAGGCACCGAAAGTGGAGGGGAAGGAAACGATAGTCAGGCTGGTGATAAGGGAGACCCTAATGGAGACCCTAACGCTAGTTCTTACTATGGAAGCGGCTCTGGCCTGGATGGAGATGGAAACTACCGTTTGGGAGGTAGAAGGGCCTTGAATAAAGAAAAATTTGTTCAGGATTGTAACGAATCCGGAATTGTGGTGGTTCGTATAGAAGTTAACCAGAATGGACAGGTAATTAATGCTACGCCCGGTGTAAAGGGAACTACCAACAGTGCGTCTTGTTTAACCGATCCCGCAAGAAGGGCTGCGATGGCCACGCGTTTTAATAGCGATGGTAACGCACCCTCTCGCCAGGTAGGGACTATTATTTATAACTTTAAACTTTCTGAATAAGTGGATGCATATACAAAAACTGTTGAATGGATGTTTCAACAGTTGCCTATGTTTCAACGAGTAGGAGCGCAGGCTTTTAAAAAAGATCTTTCCCGTACCATTAAACTAGATGAATATCTGGGGAATCCGCATAAGAATTTTAAATCGGTTCATATTGCCGGTACCAACGGTAAAGGTTCTACAAGCCATATGTTGGCCTCTATTTTACAAGAAGCCGGTTATAAAGTAGGTTTATATACTTCTCCGCATCTAAAAGATTTTCGGGAACGAATTAAAGTGAACGGAAAATTTATTCCAAAGAAAAATGTAGTTGGATTTATTGAGGAGCATAGGGATTTTTTGACTGAAAATAATCTTTCTTTCTTCGAAATGACCGTAGGAATGGCCTTCGATTATTTTTCGAAGACGAAAGTAGATATTGCTATAATTGAAGTAGGCTTGGGTGGTAGGCTCGATTCTACCAATATTATTACGCCAGAGGTGTCGGTAATTACCAATATAGGCTTAGATCATACCGCCTTTTTAGGAGATACTATTGCTGAAATAGCAAAGGAAAAAGCTGGGATAATAAAAGATAATGTACCCGTAATAATTGGAGAAACCCAAAAAGAAACTACCAGGGTTTTTAAAGAAGAGGCGTTAAAACATAAGTCAGAAATATATTTTGTCCAAGATCTAAAACTGGAAAATTATGATACAGATCTTAAGGGAGGGTATCAGAACAAAAATATGAAGACGGCAGTTGCCGCTATAAAAGCTTTAAGGGAAAAGGGCTGGGAAATCCCGGAAGAATGTCTTAAAAACGGACTTAATAGTGTAAAGTTGCATACATCGCTTCAGGGACGCTGGGATATTTTACGGGAAAAGCCAAGGGTGATTTGTGATACGGCTCATAATGCAGAAGGCCTTAGTTTGGTTTTTAAGCAGCTTAAGAATGAGAAATTTCAACATCTACATATTGTTTTAGGAGTGGTGAATGATAAAGATTTAGAAAAAATCCTGCCTTTATTTCCAAAAACTGCGATTTACTATTTCTCTAAACCGGCAGTTCCCCGTGGATTGGAGGCTCAAATTTTGCAACAAAAAGCCGCTGATTTTGGCCTTGAAGGAAGTTTATTTGGTTCTATTTCAGAAGCCTATGATGCTGCCCTGGATGCTGCCCTGGATCAGGATTTGGTGTTTATAGGTGGAAGCACGTTTAGTGTTGCCGAAATAATTTAATTTTTTTGAAATTTTTCTTGGTGTAGATTAAAAACTAGTCTATATTTGCATCCGCATTCAAGAATAGGGCGCGTAGCTCAGTTGGTTCAGAGCACTTGGTTTACACCCAAGGGGTCAGGGGTTCGAATCCCTTCGCGCCCACAGAATATAAAAGGCTTCTAAAAAATGAAGTCTTTTTTTAGCTTAGTGAAATTTTTAGTTTTTTAAAGAAAGCTAATTTTATTGAAAATTTTAGGGCGCGTAGCTCAGTTGGTTCAGAGCACTTGGTTTACACCCAAGGGGTCAGGGGTTCGAATCCCTTCGCGCCCACTTTTATTCCCAAATCCCAAAGTTTACCTACTTTAGGGATTTTTTTATGTCGAAACTTTACGTTTATATACTTTTTTCTGAATCACTTAATGGATATTATATTGGTTCCACCCAAAGCATTGATAGCAGGCTGAAGAAACATTTGCAGAGCAATAAAGGTTTTACATCGAAGGCTAAAGATTGGTTACTAGTTTATTCTGAAACATTCGAAACCAGAACAGGAGCAGTTCGCATAGAGCGACAAATTAAGAAATGGAAAAGCAGAAGAAGAGGTTGTCTGAAATGTCTAGCTTCGTCAAGCTGAACTCGTTTCAGCTTCTAAGATGTTTTGATTATCAATATTTTAGATGCTGAAATAAATTTAGGATGACGATTTTAATAACTTTTCAGACAACCTCTTTGTTATAAAAGGGTTTTTTCTTCGGCTTTAATATAATTGGCAAGATATTGAGCATCTTTTTTAATTCCGCCTAAAGTTGCCGAGCCTCTTGTATGTAACCAGGGAAGGCCTATAAAATATAGTCCGTCAATATTGCTAACACCTCTATGGTGTTTAGGATAACCATCTTTTGTAAGTTCTAAACCTTCTATCCAACCAAAATTTGGCCTGTAACCTGTAGCCCAAACAATATTTTTTAATTCCTCAATTTTTTGATTTTCGGTAAATATAACTTGCTCTTTGGCATTTGTAGTTTTTCCAACAGGTAGTACATTGTCTCTTTTTAAAATGCCTTTAACGTCTGTACCAATAATAGGTTGTTTAGACCGACTAAGCTTTTTTCCAAGCCAGGTTTTTCGACTAAAACTTAGAAAACCTATCTTAGTAAACCACCACCATAAGGTTTTTCCCAAAATTTCCTGTGGAAGTACCCGCACATTGGTAGCGCCGGAAAAGTAGGTAGTTCGGTTAGTTTGAGAAATTTCATCTAAAATTTGAAATCCTGAATCCCCGGCCCCAACAACCATCGCAGGGCCTTCCTGCAATTGCCCGGGATTTTTATAATAGTTACTGTGAATTTGAAAAATATCTTCTGATATTTTCTGCGAAAAAGAAGGGGTGTATGGAATATGAAATGGACCGGTAGCTATTACTACATTTTTGGACTTTAATTGGCCTTTACTATGCTTTAGAATGAAAAAATCATCTTCTTTAACCACGTTTTTTACCAGTGTATTTAAACGAACTTCAATATTGAATGTCGCTACATATTTTTTAAAATAGGCTGCTACATCTTCCTTGCTTGGATAGTATCCTTTTTTTGCAGGGAAATCCATTCCCGGTAAATTATTAAATTCTGAAGGTGTAAATAGCTTTAAAGAGTCCCACCTATTTAACCAGGAAGCACCTACTTCCTCTTCTTTATCAATTATCACATAAGTTTTGCCCAATTTATTAAGATAATAGGCCATGGAAAGCCCGGCTTGCGCTCCCCCAACAATTACAAAATCTAGCATCTATCGCATTTTCAGCAAAGATATGTTTTAATTTCCACCTGTTTAATAGCTCTAGAAAAAGCATAATTGCTAATTTTAAGGCAAAATTAGCTTATGGAAAGAAAAATAAGGCCTTATGTTCTGGCCGAAACAAACTGGAAGCAGATAAGAGATGAAGATTTTAGTGTAGCCGTTTTGCCCTGGGGTGCTACTGAAGCACATAACTATCACTTACCTTATGCTACTGATAATATTTTGGCAGAAGAAGCTGCTACAAAAGCGGCAGAAAAAGCCTGGGGACAGCAGGCAAAAGTCGTGGTTTTACCTACTATTCCATTTGGGGTAAATACCGGTCAAATGGATGTAAAGCTTTGTATGAACCTTAACCCCAGTACCCAATATGCTGTTTTAAAAGATGTAGCCCAGGTTTTGCAAATGCATAATATCGATAAGCTGGTTATTTTAAATGCTCACGGCGGAAATAACTTTAAGCAAATGATTAGGGAATTGAGCCTGGAATACCCCAACCTTTTTACCTGCTCAGTAAATTGGTGGCAGGTTACCGATGCTAAACCATATTTCGATGAACCAGGGGATCACGCCGGCGAGCTTGAAACAGCAGCTGTTATGCATTTACGCCCCGAATTGGTTTTACCGCTGGAAGAAGCCGGAGACGGAAGTGCCAAAACTTTTAAAATAAGTGCTTTAAAAGAAGGTTGGGCAAGTGCGCAACGAAAATGGACTAGCGTAACCAAAGATACAGGAGTAGGAGACCCCAAAGCTGCTACGGCTGAGAAGGGAGAGGTTTTCTTTGAAAAAACCACCGATTTGATCGCCGATTTCTTTGTGGAGCTGCACGGGGCAGATTTAGAAGATATGTATCATTAATTAAAGAAAACTTATGCTTAAAGCTCTGGCCTATATCTTTGGATTTTTACTTTTAGGTGAGCTAATCACCTATTTTTTTAAAATTCCAATTGCCGGAAATATCCTGGGGATGTTTTTGATTTTTATCGCTTTAAGGCTTAAAATAGTAAAACTTAAGGATGTAAAACCGGCCTCAGATAAACTTATAAAATACCTGGTATTATTCTTTATTCCCTATGGAGTAGGTTTAATGGTTTATTTTGAAGTTATAGCCGATTATTGGATGCCAATTTCTATAGCAGTTATTGCCAGCACGGTGATCACCCTGTATATTTCGGCAATTATTATTGAAAAACTGGAGCGATAATGCATGAATTCTTTCAATTACCGGTATTTGGAGTTTTTATAAGTATAATTGCTTTTGCAGGTGGCCGTGAAATACGTAAAAAGTTTAATTATGTATTACTAAATCCGGTGTTGCTGGCCATTTTATTTATTATTTCATTCTTATTAATTTTTAAAATAGATTTTGAAGATTATAATCGGGGTGGAAAATTTATAAGTTTTTTTCTGGGACCTTCTGTTGTGGCACTAGGGGTTTTCTTTTATGAGAAATATGAAGCCGTAAAGCAAAACTTAAAGATTTTTTTATTTTCTGTACTTATTGGTGGAATAAGCGGAGTCTTAACCGTAATTGTTTTTCTCTTGCTTTTAAAAGTTCCCGATTTTATTGTTGAATCGCTCGCAGCTAAATCGGTTACCACACCTATAGCTATTGAAATTACAAAACTTACCGGGGGAATTCCTGAAATTACTGCCGGGATAGTAATTGCTGTGGGAATATTTGGCAATGCTTTTGGCCCTTTTATCCTGAAAAAATTAGGAATTAAAAGTAAAATTGCCATTGGCGCAGCCCTTGGTATTGCGGCTCACGGTATAGGAACCGCCCGCGCTTTTGAAGAAAGCAAATTGGCAGGAGTCTATGGGGGACTGGCAATGTGCGTAAACGGAATTATCACGGCACTGGTAACACCGTATTTGCTTCAGTTATTCCTGTGAAATTTCACCTGCCTGGTTTTCGCCTTTTTTAGTTTTTCGCTTAAAGTATGCAATAATTGAAGGTGCGGTAAGTCCGTGTAAAACCACAGAAATTAAAATAATATATGCGGTAATGGCATAGAGTTCTTCTTTATGCTCAAAACCATCAAATTCCACAAAAGCCCAGGATAGGTAAAAAACCGAGCCTATGCCTTTAATTCCCAGGAAACTTATAGCAAGTTTGTTTTTAAAGCTATCTTTAATCCCCATCATACTTATAACACCGGCAAGTGGCCTAATTATTAATACAAAAGCAAAAGCAAAAAGAATCCCCCTCCAGTCAGTAAGGCTAAGCATGCCATTCATGATAGAAGCTCCAAAAAGAATAATCCATACAACAAGAAGTAGGCGTTCTACCTCATGAATAAAATCGTGCATTTTTGTTTTATAATCGCCACTAACTTTTTCGTAATGTCTAAGACTTAGACCGGTAAAGAAAACTGCTAAAAATCCGTAACCATGTAAAAGTTCTGTGGCACCATAGCTAAGTAAAGTGAGGGAAAGTGCCAGAAAGCCGTCAAAAGTTCTAATCCCGGTGTACTTATGAATCCTATCCAGTAAAAAACCTATAGATTTACCAATGGCAAACCCGGCTATGGTTCCAATAATAATTTTTAAAAAGAATTTGTCTAATACCCAACCTGTAAAATCGAATGCGGCCCAGCTACCTGCCTGTGCAACCAACACGGCCATATATGTAAAGGGAAAAGCCAGCCCATCATTTAAGCCCGCTTCGGCGGTGAGCGCAAATCTTATTTTTCCTTTATACTCTTTTTCCCGCTCAGGATCGTCAAGTTGGGTTTCGGCAGCTAAAACCGGATCTGTGGGTGCTAAAACGGCGGCAAGTAATAAAGATGAGGGCACACTCAAATACAAAAAGTTTTGCCCCAGGAAATAGGCAGAAACTATACAAAGCGGCATCGTTAAAAAAACCAATAAAAAAGGTCTTTTCCAGGCTTTAAAACTGTAATTATTTCCAATTTTTAAGCCGGCGCCCATTAGGGAAATAATCACAATCATTTCAGAGAAATACATAAGGCCTTTATCGGCCCATAAAGGATCTGGCCAGCTAATTGGTAAACCTAAGGCGAAGAGTAAAAAACCAATAATTAGCAATATTACCGGTCCACTAATTTTTATGCGCTTTGAGATTGAAGGCAGCCAGGCCATAATAAGTGTAGTAAAACCAATTCCGGCTAAAATCCAGTAGTGTTCTTTCATAATTTTAAAAATAACTTTTTTAATTGATCTTCCTTAAAACCTAAAGTTTTTTCACAAAAAACTAACAATTTGAATGAATGGGTTTTATAGCTAATTGACTGATATTTATCATATTAAAATAGTTTTTTAGAAGTTAACTTTGAGAGGATAACCAATGCCTATAAAAGATGGATACTTCTTTATTTCTCGCTAAGTTCTGGGGTTGGTACCTCCTTATATTCTTTTTTGTGCTCAGTTTTAATCCCAGACGAATACAACAAATTTTTGAGGATTTAAAAGATCAAAAGTTTTTGATATTAGCCGCTTTTGCTGCTATTATTATAGGCTTGTTAATCATTCTTTTTCATAATGTTTGGGAGCTTAACTGGAAATTTATCATCACTATGCTTGGCTGGACTTCACTTTTTATAGGACTTGGCCTTTTTGTTTTTCCTGAACCTACTACACGTAAACTATCTGTACTAAATCTTAAGCTTGTACAGACCATTTATGTATTGCTTTTTCTATTGGGGATTTTCCTACTAAATATGGGCTATCAACTGGTATTACTCTAAATAAAGGCTTATGAAGTTCATTAAAAAATTTAAGGAAATATCTATAAAAAATCTAGCTGAAGTAGGCGGTAAAAATGCTTCTTTGGGTGAAATGTATAATGAATTATCTTCAGAAGGAGTGTTGGTGCCAGATGGTTTTGCTACTACCTCTGAAGCTTTTTGGACCTTTTTGAAATCTAATGATATAGAAGGAAAATTAAAAAACCTGTTGAAACAACTAAAC
Source organism: Salegentibacter sp. BLCTC (assembly GCF_015143665.1). Lineage (NCBI taxonomy): Bacteria > Pseudomonadati > Bacteroidota > Flavobacteriia > Flavobacteriales > Flavobacteriaceae > Salegentibacter > Salegentibacter sp. BLCTC. The sequence goes on from NZ_WYEW01000003.1 coordinate 471,290, forward strand.
AGGGAAAATTATAAGAACCTTTCCGAGATTGGTTCTGAAACCAGAAAGCTGATTTTAGAGGCAGAATTTTCTAAAGAGTTTTCCGAAGAAATTATTTCAGCATATAAAGATTTGGGCAAGGGAGAGGATATTCAGGTAGCCGTGCGAAGTAGTGCAACCGCCGAAGATTTGCCCAATGCAAGTTTTGCCGGGCAGCACGATAGCTTTTTAAATATACAGGGAACAGAAGTTTTACTTAAGGCGGTTAAAAATTGTTTTGCTTCGCTTTATACGAACCGGGCTATTAAATATCGGGAAGATCAAGATTTTTTACATCACGAAATTGCCCTCTCGGTAGGCGTGCAAAAAATGGTACGCTCTGATATTGGTTGCTCCGGAATTGGCTTTAGTTTGGAGCCAGAATCTGGTTTTAGAAATATTATTCATCTATCTGGCGTATGGGGATTAGGAGAGAATATTGTGCAGGGTTTGGTAAATCCAGATGAATTTGATGTTTTTAAACCCACCATAGATAAAGCCGAAAATCCCATTATTCAGAAAAAACTTGGTCGCAAAGAACTCTCTATGGTCTACGCCGAGTCCAGTGGTCACTCTTCTACCGTAAATATTGAAACACCGCTGGCAAAACAAGATAGTTTTGTGCTAGATGATAAGGAGATTATAAAACTTTCCCGGTGGATCTTATTAATAGAAAAACATTATAACAGGCCTATGGATGTAGAGTGGGCAAAAGATGGGGGCTCTAACCAGCTCTTTATTACTCAGGCCCGGCCAGAAACGGTGCACCAGGCTGAAGACAAACGTTTTTATATAGAATATCACTTAAAAGAAAAAGGTGAAATTTTAACCAGTGGTAGTGCCATTGGCTCCAGTATTGCTTGCGGGGTAGCCCGGTTTTTAAAGTCACCTGATGAAGGTTATAAACTAAACCCCGGAGAAATTTTAATAACCAACAACACCAGTCCAGATTGGGACCCTTTATTAAAACTGGCAACTGCGGTGGTAACCGATAGGGGAGGCAGAACCAGCCATGCCGCCATTATAGCCCGTGAACTTGGTGTGCCGGCAATTGTAGGGACAACCAACGCTACTACAAAAATAAAAGACGGCGAAATGATTACCGTTTCCTGTGAGGGTAAAACCGGCTTTGTGTATAAAGATGCGCTGCAGTTTGAAACTAAGAAAATTGATTTCGGAAAAATTAAGCTTCCCAATACTGAAGTTAAGTTTATATTATCAGATCCAGACAGGGCTTTTCAACTCTCTTTTTATCCCAATACGGGGGTTGGTTTATTGCGAATGGAATTTATAATTACCCATAAAATTAAGATTCACCCCATGGCCCTGGTAAAATATGATGAGGTAAAAGAGAAGGCCGCAAAAAAGACTATTGATGAGCTTACCTGGCAGTATAAGGATAAAACAGACTTTTTTGTAGAAGAATTATCCCGGGGAATAGCCGTAATGGCGGCTGCATTTTATCCGAAAGAAGTTATTGTTAGGCTTAGCGATTTTAAAAGTAATGAATATGCCAACTTAATAGGAGGTAGGCAATTTGAGCCTTTAGAAGAAAATCCTATGCTGGGTTTTAGAGGTGCTGCCCGCTATTCGCACCCTAATTATAAAGATGCTTTTAGGCTGGAGTGTAAAGCCATAAAAAAGCTTAGGGAAGAAATGGGATTTGTTAATCTAAAAGTGATGATTCCATTTTGCAGAACTATAAAAGAAGCAAAAAGCCTAATTAATACTTTGAAAGAATTTGGCCTTGAGCGTGGAAAGAATTCACTTGAGCTTTATATGATGGTTGAAATTCCTTCAAATGTGATTCTGCTGGAAGAGTTTGCAGCGTACTTCGATGGATTCTCTATAGGTTCTAACGATCTTACCCAGCTTACTTTGGGCGTAGATAGGGATTCAGAGCTTATGACGCCTGTTTTCGATGAAAATAATCCGGCAGCAAAAGAAATGATTGCCACCGCGATACATAAAGCCGGAAAAGCAGGGAAAAAAATAGGCCTCTGTGGCCAGGCACCCAGTGATATTCCTGAATTTGCTTCCTTTTTGGTAAAAGAAGGGATTAACAGTATCTCGTTTAATCCTGATGCCCTGTTAAAAGGAATAGAAAATATCAATAAGGCAGAAGCTGTACGTTAAAACATCATAGAATGATTAAGGATGTGCATAGACTCTCTGTTGAAAAAGTTTTGGCAGATTTGGATGTAGATCCCACTAAGGGCTTAGCCTATCCCGAGGTTACATCTAGATTGGAGGAAAATGGTTATAACCGCTTAAAAAAGGAAAAATCTAAAAATATCTTCCTCATTTTTTTAGAGCAGTTTCTTGATCCCATTATTTATATCCTGGCTGCTGCTATGACATTGGCTTATCTCTTTGGTGAATACATAGAAGGTACTGCTGTTTTAATTGTTATTCTTATTACCACCTTAATAGGGTTTTTTATGGAATGGCAGGCGCTTCGCTCGGTAGAGGCACTGCAAAAAATGGTAGAAACCCGGGCCAGGGTTTGGCGTGATGGAAAAGAAGAGCAAATAAAGGCAGTGGGATTGGTGCCCGGCGATATTGTGCTTTTGGAAAGCGGCGATGTGATTCCTGCCGATTGCCGTATGTTAGAAACCGATAGTTTTGCCGTGAAAGAAGCAATTCTTACGGGTGAGAGTAATCAGATAGAAAAAAGTACAGAAAGCCTTCCTGTTAATTTTCCTTTGGCCGAGCGTAAAAATATGCTTTATAAAGGTACTATTGCGGTTAGGGGAAAAGCAAATGCCGTGGTGGTGGCCACCGGAATTAATACAGAAATTGGACGCATTAGCGAGCTTACCAAAAACGCTAAAAAAGAAAGTACTCCTTTAGAGAAGAAACTTAAAAGATTGAGCCGGTGGCTTATATGGCTTACTTTATTCCTGGCCTTGCTTATTATAGTTACCGGTTATTTTCAGGGAAAAGACTTATTATTAATGATTGAAACCGGAATAGCCCTTGCGGTAGCCGCTATTCCCGAAGGCTTGCCCATAGTGGCAACTATAGCCCTTGCCAGGGGAATGCTTAGGCTTTCCAAAAGAAATGTGGTGATAAAAAAACTGGAAGCTGTTCAAACTTTAGGCGAAACCGGTATTATTTGTACCGATAAGACAGGCACCCTTACCGAAAACAAAATGAGTGTACATTATGTGATGCTTCCTTCTTCAGAATTCCCTGCTACCGAAGCCGAAAAATTCAAAAAAGATCCTGCTTTTGAAAAGTTGATAGATATTGGATGTCTCTGCAACAATTCAAAAATGAAAAATGGCGAAATGGCCGGGGACGCCGTAGAGATCGCCCTGGTAGAATTCGCTGCAGAAATGGGTTTTAATTGTAAAGAAATTCAGCAAAAATATCCCAGAACTCAGGAAATTCCTTTTGATGCTGAAATCAAAAAGATGGCTACGGTTAATCGCGTTGAAGATGATTTCCTGGTATGTGTAAAAGGTGCCCTCGAAGCTTTGTTAGAATCTTGCGATTTAGTTTTAACTAAAGAAGGATCAAAAGAGTTTCAGGATAAAGAAAAATGGGAAAAACAGGCCGAATTAATCGCTGGCGAAGGTATGCGGGTTTTGGCTTTCGCCTACAAAGAAAGTAAAGAAAAGCCGGGCAGGGAAAACCTGATGGACAATCTCACATTTGTTGGAATTCTGGGTTTTTTAGATCCGCCAAGAAAAGATATTAAGCAAGCAATAGAAACCTATAAAAATGCAGGGATACGGGTGGTTATGGTTACCGGAGACCATCCCGATACCGCAAGAAAAATAGGAGAGGAAGTTGGACTTATCCCAACCAATGCTTCAGATAGTATGGTGCTTAAAGGTGCTGAACTGGAGGAAATAGATACTTTACCTGAGGTTAAGCAAAAAAAAATAATGGAGGCAGCAATCTTTGCCAGAATGGTTCCGGGACAAAAACTGGATTTGGTAGAATTTTACCAGAAGAAAAAAGCTATTGTAGGAATGCTTGGCGACGGAGTTAATGATGCCCCGGCACTTAAGAAAGCCGATATAGGCATTGCTATGGGGATTAGGGGCACCGAAGCCGCCAAAGAAGTGGCCGATGTAATTCTAATGGATGATAAGTTTACTTCTACCGAACTGGCCATTAGACAGGGCCGTACCATTTTTGAAAATATTAGGCAATTTGTTGTTTTTTTACTTTCCTGTAACCTGGCCGAGATCATTGCGGTGGCACTGGCTTCTTTAAGTAACCTGCCTATGCCTTTACTGCCGCTTCAAATTCTATTTTTAAATCTTATTACCGATGTTTTCCCTGCCCTCGCCCTTGGCGTGGGAAAAGGAGATCCAAATATTATGAAAGCTCCCCCACGTGATCCTCAGGAACCTATTTTAACAAAAAAACTTTGGTTCGCTACCGTGTTATATGGCTTAAGTATAACTGCAGCGGTAATTGGAGTGGTTTTATATACCCATTTTAAAATGGGCTTAAACTCAAACCAGGTAAATAATATTGCTTTCTATACACTAATATTAGGTCAATTGCTTAATGTGTTTAACCTTCCTGCCAGAAATGTTTCTTTTTTAAAAAACGAGGTGACAAAAAATAAATGGGTTTGGGCTGCCTTGTTTTTTTCTGTTTTAGTTATGCTTGTGGTATATCAAATTCCAATAATGGCCCGGGCATTATCGTTGGTGCCGCTTACTGCTAATCATCTTGTGGTGGTTGTGGTTTTTGGTACTGCCTCCCTGCTGTTATCCCAAATTTTTAAGCATTTAAAATTAGCTAACTAAACTTGTTGGAGACTGAGAGAAATCATTTTTTATAAGTCGGTTTTATGCTAATTTTCATACTACATAAATATTTAAAGTTATGGAAAATATAAGAAAACGGCCTAAGGGAGATTTTATCGCTGAAGCCAATATGGAACAACTTTACGCACTTACAAAACACTGGAACTCAGACCTTCATTTTTTTAAGGATGACCTCAGTTTTCTACATAAACTTTTAGATAGCTATTTTATTTGGATAGATAAAGATGAGAATTATAGGATAGCTTCACGAATGAAGAATGAATTGCTGAGGCTTAGAGAGCGTTGTGATGATTTATTGGATAAAACCGAAAAGCATACGCAGCAAATAGGGAAAATGATCCTTGAAAAGATGGAAGATAGCCGAATTTTTAGATTGGAGCACGAGCATTTAGAAGATGAGATTGCTGCTTTTGTAAAAGCTTTTAGGTTAAATAGGCTTGAACTTTTTAAAATAACCGAATATATAAAAGACACCGATAAGCTACCCGAGATTTCCTGAAACGCGGCAAAATTAAACGAGGCAACGTGACCGTTGTCATATTTTAAAAACAGCCTTGAATATACCTTTGTCTAAACTTAAAACTACTACTATGCTCATCAACATTCAATTTATAAAAACAAAAGGAAAACCAAATTTAACCGAATTAGTATCAGAAAACCTCAACAAATTATCAGAAAAATATGAATGGCTTATTAGGGCCGAAGTTTATTTTAAAGAAGAAAATGATCCTACGGGAAAGTCAAAAATTTGTGAAATAGAGCTAAGTGCTCCGGGACCAAGAATTTTTGCTTCCTCTACAGAAGAAAGTTTTGAATTAGCCATCAAAAAGACCATCTTCGAACTGGAACAGCAAGTTAAAAAACGTAAAGCTGTTTTTGTAGCTCACTAGGATGTTTGCAGGGACTGTTTGAAAATTAGAAATAGAATCATTCTTTTGGGTAAATTTCAATATCCCCAAGTTGAAGTTTAATCATTTTTAAACAGTCTCTTTTTTTAAAATAGTAAATCCCTAAAGCCCCAAACTTTATAACTAAAGAAAAGGAAGAAGCCTACTGCCACTATCAATTCCATAAAGGTAGATGCCAGTAAGCCAATAAAAGACCCATAGGCCGCTCGCAAAGCCGATTTAGAGTCAGATTTATTGATGATTTCCCCAATAAAGGCCCCTACAAAAGCTCCAATTAGTATTCCTAAGGGAATGGGGGTGAAAATTCCTACAACCAGTCCTATAGTAGCCCCCCACATACCAGCTTTACTGCCACCATACCTTTTAGTTCCCATAGCCGGAATAACAAGTTGTAAGGCATAAATTATAGCGGCCAGAAAAAATGCTATGCCCAAAACCCAGTAATTTATGGGTATTGAAGGCAATAAATAGAGTAGTAGTAATCCCAGCCAACTAAGCGGTACCCCGGGCAATACCGGTAAAAAGCTTCCCAGAACACCCAATATCATCAAAACCGCACCAATAACTATTAATAGTAAATCCATAGTGTTTTTATAAGTAGATTTTCAAATATAGATGAATTTTAAATGATTTTTCAACTAAAAAATTAGGTTAAACTAAAATCTTAGTTTATATTAGCAGCTTATGGAACAGTTTATCGTAAATAGGACGGCCTCAAAGACTTTTATTATTCTATTTTTATTTACAGGAGTTTTGAGTTGCAAAGAGCACGCTCAACAAAAAGTGAAAGATATAACAGAGTTTGAGGGAGTTAATACATTTAATTTTGATGATAAGCAGGAGTTATTGGAATATAGAGAATTAGCGCTAGATAAAACTCATCCAAATTTATTGAATCCTGAAATATCTAAATCTGAGTATAAGAAAGTGCGAAAATCCTGGGTAGATTTACATCAAAGAGTTGGTGCTTACTTATCCGAAAATAATTTTGAGTGGGAAGTAGATGATTCTACAATAGCTATAGTTCATAAGCTTTATTTCAATTCTAATGGAGAAATTGAGAATTATTTTTTTAATATTCTAAATGAAAATGTATCAGAGATGAAAAAGAAGGAATTCGCGAAATTAATTATGGAATTCTCTAAAACTAATAGAATTGACTTTAAACAGGAACAAGATTTTGCTCAATGTGGTAAAACAAAATATGTTAATAATTAGTATAGGTATTTAAAACTAGACATTTTATATAATAAGAGATTTCCGCCAGAGTGGGAAGGATAAATGGATATAATAAGAGATTTCCGCCTTCGCGGAAATGACAAGGAAATATTATGAAACAACTAACCAAAGCCGAAGAAGAGATTATGCAAATTCTCTGGAAACTGGAGAAGGCTAATGTAGCTTCGATTATCGAGGAAATGCCAACACCCAAACCGGCGTACAATACGGTTTCTACCATTGTTAGAATACTGGAAGATAAAGGTTTTGTAGATCACGAAAAAAAGGGAAAAGGCTATTTATATTTTCCGCTTTTGGCTCGTGAAACCTATAGCAACCAAAGCATCAATAAGTTGATGAACAATTATTTTAATGGTTCCTTTAAAAGTATGGTTTCGTTTTTTATGAAGAAAAACGATATGGACACCAAAGACCTGGAGGCCATTTTAAAAGAAATCAATAAAAAAGAACAATAATGTTTGAGTATATAATTCAGGTAATCGTTTTTCAACTTGGTTTTTTACTGCTGTACGAACTGATGTTAAAAAAGGAAACCTTTTTTACAATAAACAGGCTGTACTTACTAGTAACACCTTTAGTTTCCCTTTTACTGCCAGTATTGAAGTTTGAAAGCCTCGCCACACTGGTACCTGCAGAATCTATCGCTGGCCTTCAGGTTTTGCTTCCCGAAGTTTATATTGGTGGTCAACCAGAAGCTAGTCAGGAGTTACCGGCGGTAAAGTTAGTCGTTCAACAGGGCTTGCAAATAAACTGGTGGTTGGTTACTTATGTTGCGGGAGCGGTGCTGAGTTTAATGCTTTTGATAAAGAAATACAGGGATCTCAATCATTTGTTTCGTTTCAGAAGAATTTCAGAAGATAAGGAGCTGCGAATTATTGAAGTTCCCAACTCGAAAATTGCCTGCACCTTTTATAAAACCGTGTTTTTAGGCGATAAATTATCTGAAGCTGAAAAGCAACAAATTTTATCTCATGAATTGGTTCACGTAAAACAAAGACATAGCCTGGACCTGATATTTTTTGAAGCTTTAAAGATCATATTTTGGTTTAATCCTTTGGTATACATCTACCAGAGTAGAATTGCCGTATTGCACGAGTTCATCGCCGATGCAAATGTGGTAAAAACCACAACCAAACGCAGCTATTATGAACAGTTGCTCAACTCCGCGTTTAACACGCAGAATATTTCATTCATCAATCAATTTTTTAATCATTCATTAATCAAAAAACGAATTAGTATGTTACAAAAATCAAGATCAAAAACAATTGCGAAATACAAGTACTTATTTGTATTGCCTTTACTTTTTATGATGCTCACCTATGTGTCTTGTTCTGAAAATAGAGAAGGAATAGACGATAATCAGTCAATTTCTGAACAATTGGCAGAAATTAAAATGGCTATTGAGGATGGCAAGAAATTATCTGACACTGAAAAGCAGCAGTTATTGGAAATTATGTATGCGATGGTTCAAGATGAAAAAGGCTCAACGCCACCGCCGCCTATAGTTATAGAAAAGGAAGTTGGGGTTCCATTTGCAGTAGTAGAGGATGTTCCGGTTTTTCAGGGCTGTGAAGACTTATCTTCTAACCAGGAACGAAAAGACTGCATGAGCCGTCAAATATCCCAATTTGTAAATGAAAATTTTAATACCAATTTAGGGAAAGAGTTAAATTTAAAAGGAGTCAATAGGGTTGTAACCCAATTTAGGATAGATCGGAACGGAAAAATAGTAGAAGTAAAAGCACGAGCGCCGCACCCTATTTTAGAAGAAGAGGCTATAAGAGTGATTTCTAAACTTCCACAGATGCAGCCGGGGAAACAAAAAGGAGAAAACATTAGTGTAATGTATTCGCTTCCTATAGTTTTTCAAGTAGATGGTGGTGAATAAAATAAGTATAATCATTTTATTAATGTTAGCCTTTAAAGCCGAAGCTCAAACTTCGGCTTTGGCGGTTTCCGATAGCTTGTATGCCGTAGGGGAATATGCTGAGGCTATAAACAAGCTTCAGGAAATAGAACCTAAAACCGAGAGAACTTATTTAAAACTGGCTAAAAACTATGCGGCCAATCGGCAACCTGAGATTGCACTGGAGAATTACAAAAAGGTTTTACGCAAAAATCCAAACCGGGTTTTAACCGCGGTAGATTATGGCGAATTATTAGTGAAAACTGGAAAACTACATTCAGCCGACAGTCTTTTTAACAAGCTGAACAAAAAATATCCTCAAAACGCCAATTTTAAATATCAGCAGGCTTTAATCAAAGAAAAATTAAAAGACAGTACTGCTATGGAGTATTTCTTGTTTACCGTAGGCCTTGATACTACGCATCAGGGAGCACTGTATAAACTGGCAAAAGATAAATTGAAGAATCGCCAGTATACTATGGCGGAACATTTCAGCAAACAAGGCTTGCGTGCCAATCCTAATAATGCCTCATTGCTTTCTATCCTTGCGCAAACCTATTCATCTTTAAAACTGTATAAGGAGGCAATTCCACGTTATGAGAAGTTAATAGCATTAGGAGAAGGTACCGAGTTCATCTATAACAAACTCGGATTTGCCTATTACCGGCTTGGCGATTATAAAAAAGCCATAGCGATGTATAAGGAAGCTTTGAATTTTGAAGACCGAAATTCGGCCACGCATTACACGCTGGGGAAATTATATGCTTTAACCGGAAACTTAGATAAGTCTGAAACGCATTTATTGATGTCTATCCTAATCAAAAAACAACCGGTAGATGCCGAATTTTTTAGCCTGGGGCTTACCTATAAAATGCAGGAAAAGCACAAAAACGCTTTGGAATATTTTAATAAGGCCCTGGAAGAAAATCCCGATCACGAAAGAGCTTTGTACGAACGAGCAGTGGCAGCAGATAATTATATGGCAGATCACGAAGCCGTAATTGGCTACTACGAGACGTATTTTAATAGATATAAGAGTATTGGAAACGACGGAATGCTTTATAGGGCAAAAACCAGAATAAGCGATCTAAAGCAAAAAATACATTTAGCTAAAAACTAATAAACTTTGCAGGTTTAAGTACTATCAAACTTATTTTTTAAGGTTAAGTAAACCTATCATTGTTTAATTAACACCTATGAAATTTAAAATCATTCCATTTTTCTTCAGTCTTTTTGTTTCTATTTTCGCCACTGCACAGGAAGCTTTTGAAGTCAATATTTTTGTTGATGCCGAAAAAAACATCTATTTGGAAGAGCAAAAAGTGAGAATGAGTGAACTTTTAAAAGAAACTAAAGCTTTGCTTTATAAGCAGCCGGCGTTGAAATATAACCGACTTGTTTATAATATATATGCAGACAAAAACCTGAAACACGGATTTGTTATGGATATAAATCATCAACTTTTAAGAGCCACGGAAGCTTTAAAGTCAAAGACTAATAAATATCTTTTGGAATATAAAAACCTCGATCTTGATAAGGCTAACTGGCAGTTTGAAATAAAGTCTTTAAAACTGGATGCAATAAAAGATTAGCCCTTCATTTTCAGTGAGCCTTCTCTTAATTTTCCTTACTTTTGCTTAAAGTACAAGTGTATTTGCCAATGAAAAAAGCTTTACTCAATAATCGAGATTTAAAGGCTTTAAAACCTGTCTCGAAATTAAAGTCTTATTTATTTTCTAATAGCCTTTTGATTTTTTTTCGGTATAGTCTACTTGCAGTTGCTGTTTTAATAATTGCTTCCTGTAATTTTGAAACCAGGAAAATTTCATCGGAAGAAGTACTGGAACTGGAAGCAAAGACGCTTAATTGGAAAGAAGTAGATGAATATCCGGCTTTTGAAGACTGCCGGAACGAAACCGAACTTTTAGCAGCCCGGGATTGTTTTGAGCGGGAAGTTGCTAAAAATATCTACGCTTACCTTTCTAAACAACAACCAGTAGTTACAGAGTCTATAGACGATACGCTTTATCTTTACCTGGAAATAAATAGTTCTGGGCGTCCTGAAATAGATTCGGTTAAAATAGACTCTACTTTAAATAGCCAGTTACCTGAATTGCGATTGTGGTTAGACCAAAGTATAGATTCCCTTCCAAAAATTTATCCGGCAAGTAAGCGCGGGGTGCCGGTTTCTACGGTTTTTAAAATGCCTATTGTAATTAAAGCAGAGTAAGGTTTAAGTTGAACATCTATTCTCTACTTAGAGATGGAAAATTGGATTTTGACCCGGTCAAGCTGAACTTGTTTCAGTTTCTGGAATGAGGAATTATTTAAGCTTAATTTTAGGCACTAAAATCAATTCAAGCGGTTAAGAATAAACTTAAAAGAGTATTAGTTAGTCTAAACTAAATCATCCCCAATTGCCACATTCCACTTTTTTACCGACGCACTTTTTATAAGTCCGTTTTTTATATAAAGATCGTTTTCTGCAAAAGCTTTGGCAATCTTATCACTGTTGGCTTTAAAAAACAATACAGCTTCGTTAGCCGAATCTATGGCTCCACCAAGCAGCAAATATCCTTCATTAAAATACTCGGTTGCGTGGCTTAAGTGGTCTTTTCGATATTTTTCCCGTTCCTCCAGGTAATTTTCAGAGGTGGTGTATGTTAATATATAGTAATTCATCTTATTTTTTAAATTCCCTTCCTTTCCAGGAGAAGCCAAAAAATAGTGATTTCAGGGTGATATAAGTGCTAAAAAAAGGATAAAAAAGACTGCTCCAAAAATAGCTTCGTAATACTGTTTCTCGCTTAAAAAATTTAGCCGCGCTATATATTAAAATAAAATCCAGGTTAAACTTTATCAGAAAAATTATTAAAACAGCCTGATAATTAATCAGCTGTAAAAAGACTAAAAAGGCGGCTATCACCAGGCTTACATTCATTAAGAATACAGTGATTCCGGTTATTTTAGCAAAGGTACTCGTGTAAGCCGGCGCTTTGGAAGCCCATCTAATTCGTTGAGAAATTAAATTCTTAAAATTATCTTGTGCTCGGGTGTAAACAATGGCCTCTTTACATTTTAAAAAACCTATTGGGTATTTTCTTTGTTTAAATTTTTGAAGCAAAAAAACATCGTCACCGCTGGCAATATTAGTATTTCCCGAAAACCCTAAAACCTCCAAAAAGGCTTCTTTTTTATAACATAAATTGGCGGCATTACACATAAAAGCCCTGTTTATACCAAAAGCACCCGCGGTTGATGCCTGGAGGCTTAGAATATCTAATTCCTCAAAATTCCGTAAAATATATTTTCGTCCGGTATTGGTGTTTTCTCCGGGAAGTTGAAGTAATGCAACCGGTCCTGCAACTAAACTGCAATTGGTTTTTTGAATAAAACTATTGTAAGTTTTTAGCCAGGTTTTAGAAATTTGGCAGTCTGCATCGGTGGTGATAATATATTCAAATTTTGAAGCCTTAATAGCGGTAGTAATCGCGTCTTTTTTGGGAGCCTTTGAGGTAGGTTTATTTTCTAACAGCTTTACATTTAATTCTGAATACTTTTCCTGAAACTCTTCGATAATTTTCACCGAATTATCTTCAGAGTTATCGTTTATCAGGATAATTTCAAATTGTGAATTCGGGTAATTAATTTCAGCAAGGGAATTCAGTAAAACCGGTAGGTTTTTAGCTTCATTTCTAAAAGGGACAATAATGGAAAACCGCATTTGCACAGTTGAATTTTCCGAAGAGAATTCAGGGATTTTTTTCCATCCATGCAGCAATATGAGCATTAAAACCGAATAGCAAACACAAATAATAACAATAATGAACATACTCGGTTTTCTAATTTATTATGCTGTAAAGTAAATTAAATCAATGTGAATTCTGAATTTATTGAAAGAAAAAAGCTAAGTTAAAAAGACTTGAAAGCGAGTAAGGAAACGAAATTGCTTAGCTTTGCGATGTTACTTGAAATTAGGGAAGTATTATATTGAAACATTTATTTTGAAGAGTGAAAGAATCATTTTAGGAATTGATCCAGGTACCACGATTATGGGTTTCGGACTTATAAAAGTGGAAAATAAACAGATGAAGTTTATGCAGCTCAACGAATTGCAGCTAAGTAAATACAGCGATCCCTATGTAAAACTTAAATTGATTTTTGAACGAACCATAGAATTAATAGATACTTACCATCCCGATGAAATTGCGATTGAAGCACCATTTTTTGGTAAAAATGTGCAATCTATGCTTAAATTAGGCAGGGCACAGGGTGTGGCGATGGCCGCCGGACTCTCACGAGAAATCCCAATTACCGAATATTTACCCAAGAAAATCAAAATGGCAATTACTGGTAATGGGAACGCCAGCAAAGAACAGGTGGCAAAAATGTTGCAAAGTTTGTTGGGTTTGAAATCATTACCGAAAAATCTCGACTCAACCGATGGGCTTGCAGCTGCGGTTTGTCACTTCTACAATTCGGGGAAAACTCAAATGGGAAAAAGCTATTCCGGATGGGCTGCCTTCGTAAAGCAAAACCCGAACAAAATTAAATAATTTAAGCTTTTCAAATTTATAAAATGGCTGGTATTTACATTCATATTCCTTTTTGTAAGCAGGCTTGTCATTACTGTGATTTTCATTTTTCTACCTCTTTAAAAAAGAAAGCTAAACTTGTGGAAATGTTATGTAAGGAATTGCTGCTTCGGAAAAATGAGCTTAATCCCCCTGAAATCAATACCATTTATTTTGGAGGCGGAACGCCTAGTTTGTTGGAAGCAGATGAGCTTCAGAAAATTTTTGAGACCATTTATGCGAATTATAAGATTGCCGATAACCCTGAAATTACCCTGGAAGCCAATCCCGATGATTTAACCGAAGAAAAGTTGAAAATGCTTTCGGTTTCTAAAATAAACCGTTTAAGTATTGGGGTGCAATCTTTTTTTGAAGAAGATTTAAAGCTGATGAACCGCGCCCATAATGCCGAAGAAGCTTTAAAAAGCATAAAACTTGCTAAACAAACTTTCGATAATATCTCTATAGATCTTATCTACGGAATCCCGGGAATGAGTGTTGAGCGATGGCAGCGAAATGTGGAAATTTCGTTGGAACTTGGTGTGCCTCATATTTCCAGTTATGCGCTTACGGTAGAACCAAATACCGCATTACATAAATTTATTGAAAGGGGGAAAATAAAACCGGTAGATGACGATGCTGCTAAACTTCATTTCGAAATTCTGGTTGAAACCCTTACTAAAAATGGGTTTGAACATTATGAGTTTTCAAACTTTGGCAAGCCCGGCTATTTTTCAGAGAACAATACCGCTTATTGGTTGGGGAAACCGTATTTAGGAATTGGGCCCGCCGCGCATTCTTATGATGGCAACTCCAGGAAATGGAATGTTTCTAACAATCCTCTTTACATAAAGGCTCTCGAAAATGATAAAATTCCGCAGGAAACTGAGACCTTATCACTTTCAGATAAATACAACGAATATGTGATGACGAGGCTTCGCACAAAATTTGGGGTGAATATTGCTGAGGTTTCCGAAAAATTTGGAGAAGATTACAAAAATCACTTTGTGGAGCTTGCAAAGCCATTGCAAGAAGAAAATTTACTTGAGGAAAAAAATGGGGTTTTTCATATTACTGCCAAAGGAAAATTTTTAAGCGACGGTATTGCTGCCGATTTGTTTTTTCTGGAATGATAAATATCGAAATTAAAGTCAAAAATCGTAAATTTGAGTTACGGCTATAGATATTAAAAACAAGAAAATAGAATTAATTCAATGGTTATCCACTTTGGATAATGAAATCATTATAGATAAATTAATGAAATTGAGAGAGAGTGAGAAGGCTGATTGGTGGAATAAGATAAATGAAGGCGAGAAAAAATCTATAGGGAAAGGAATTGAAGATGCCAATTCCGGGAACTTAAAACCGCAATCTGAAGCCAGGAAACTCTATGAAAAATGGTTATAAGATTTTTTGGACTGTTCACGCACTTTCTGAACTTGAGGAAACAATAGCCTATTTAGAAGAAAACTGGACTGAAAAAGAGCTCCAAAAATTATTTAGACACTTAGATCATACCCTTGAGTTAATTTCTAAAAACCCAACCATATTTCAGGCCTCCTATAAAAAGCAAAATATTCACAGAGCTGTAATTGCAAGATTTAATACGCTGTATGATAGACTGCACAACGAAAAGATTGAAATTCTATCTTTCTTTTCTAATAGAAAGGATCCTGATAAAATTAAGTTTCAATAAATTTTACCGGCTTATTCTACCAACTCTTTTTATAATTTAGCTGAATGCTAACGAACATTAATTTTAAAGCTAAGGATTTTAAAACCGATCTTTCCAAACCCCTGGATATTTCCATTGGTTTGCGGGGTGATGAAAAGAATCCGGTGGCCTGGTATTTAGGTTCCCCTGAAATAAAACCGGTAAAAGACGGTGATTTTATTGGGAAAGTTTCAGAAGGCGCTTCGGTTAATTTTAATACTATTCAGTTTAATCCGCACGCACACGCTACGCATACAGAATGTGTGGGACATATTTCCAGGGAATTTTACAGCATCAATCAAACGCTGATAACTTTCTTCTTTCTTTCTAAGTTGATTTCAATAGAACCTGAAACAAGGGGAGAAGATAAAGTGATTTCTGAAGCCATTTTAAAGGAAAAAATCCAGGCTAACGAAACAGAAGCCTTAATTATAAGAACCCTGCCCAATTTTAGGGAAAAACAAACCAAAAAATATTCGCATACCAATTGGCCATATCTTAGCGAAGAAGCTGCAGTTTACCTTAGGAATTGTGGCATAAAACATCTGCTTATAGATTTGCCCTCTGTAGATAAAGAAAAAGACGGCGGGAAACTATTGGCGCACAAGGCTTTTTGGAATTATCCGAAGAAGACCCGGTTTGAGGCTACTATTACCGAATTAGTTTATGTGCCAAATACTATTGAAGATGGAGCTTATTTATTAAACCTGCAAATAGCTTCTTTTGAAAACGATGCCAGCCCCTCAAAGCCTGTTTTATATAAATTATTATGAAAGTAACACTCACACTTGAAGAACTCGCAATGTTCATGTTGGGAATCTTTGTATTTAGTCAATTAGACTTTGACTGGTGGTGGTTTTTGGTTTTATTTTTTACACCAGATTTTGGTATGCTGGGATATCTCTTCAATACTAAAATAGGTGCTTTTACCTATAATCTTTTTCATCACAGGGGATTGGCAATTTTAATTTGGTTTTTGGGATTCTATCTGCAAAATGAAGTATTTCAATTAATAGGTGTAATTTTGTTTTCACACGTGGCTTTTGATCGTATTTTAGGCTATGGCCTTAAATATGAAAAAGGTTTTAAATTCACTCATTTGGGAGAAATAGGAAATTAATATGGAATTTTTATTTATCGGATTGGCCGTGGGAGCGGTTGTGGCTTATTTTATTTTTGCCAGGTTTAATAAGGAGAAATCAAAACTTAAAACCAACGAGCAGTCGTTGGTGATTATGGATAAAATTAGAAGTGTTTGTAAGTTCATCACCGTTGAAGGCGATTTTTCTGAAGTCTATCATTACGAGAATTTAAAGGAAAAATACCTAAGCTTGCTTTTAGGGAAGAAAAAGGCAATTGTACTGGTGAATGCCAAAGCACACGTAGGTTTCGATCTTAGTAAAGTGCGAATGACCAGTGAAAACGAAAGAAAAACCATTGTACTAACCAATTTTCCGCAGCCTGAATTGCTTACGGTAGAGACAGATTTTAAGTACTACGATAAGCGCGAAGGTTGGGCAAATCCTTTTACCACATCAGATCTTACCGATATTAATCGGGACGCCAAAAACTATATTGTAGATAAAATTCCGCAAAGCGGTTTGTTAGACCAGGCAAGAAAAGAGGCACTGGATACCATTTTGTTAATGGAAAAAATAGTAGAAACCATAGGCTGGAAATTAGATTATACCGCACTAACTTTGGAAGATAGAAATCAGTCAAAAATCGAAAAATAGACGATGACGTCACCCTGAATTCGTCACTTCTAGCGGAGTCGAGAAGTCAGGACCTAGCATATTGATTATTAGATAGATTTCCGTTTTTACTGAAATAAATTCCGCAGAGGTTTCAGAATGATAATTCCTAAACATATGGATATAGAAACACTAAGAAACTATTGCATAAACAAAAAAGGAGTGACAGAAGGACTTCCTTTTGGTCCCGATGTGCTGGTTTTTAAAGTAATGGGCAAGATTTTTGCTTTGGCCAGTCTGGATGCGATTCCGCTTAGTGTAAATTTAAAATGTGATCCTGAAAAAGCAATTAACTTGCGGGAAACATACGAAAACAATATTTTGCCCGGTTACCATATGAACAAACAGCATTGGAATACAGTTATCCTCGATGGTCACCTAAAGCCCGATTTTGTTTTCCAATTGGTAGACGATTCGTATCATTTGGTAATTTCAGGATTAACCAAAAAACAACAACAAGAACTTAAAGATTTAGATGAATAACCCATTAGAATTTTATACAAAACAGAAAGAAATACACAGGCAGGAATTAGCTAAGATTTCAAAAAAATTATTGGTTTCCAGCTTGATTAGGCTATTGATTTTTTTAGCGATTTGTTTTGCAGTTTATTATTTCTTCGGAAATATGAATGTAATCGTACCGGTAATTATTGGTGGGATTGCACTTTTTTTGTTCCTGGTATCCAGGCATAGCAACCTAAAAGATGAAAGCGATAAACAAAAAGAAATCATCAAGCTGAATGAACAGGAAATAGATATTCTAAACACCAGGTATTTTCAAGAGCTCCCCGATGGAAGTGAATTTGAAAAGCCCACACATCCCTACAGTCAGGATATAGATTTATTTGGGCGGGGATCGTTTTTTCAATATGCAAATCGAACCGCACTTTATGAAGGGACCAAAAAACTGGCGGGTATTTTTACCGAAAACAGCATAGAGAATATACCCTTAAAACAGGAAGCCATTAAAGAACTGGCTAAAAAGCCAAAATGGCGGCAGGAGTTTACTGCTTTAGCTAAATTAGTGAAGACTGAAACACCTTCTAAAACTGTTATTAAATGGTTTAAAAACTATAAGAATTTTGTTCCAGATTACGTAAAATGGTTGCCAACAGTATTTTCGGCGATTTCCATTTTGGTAATTGCCGGTTATTCGTTTGATTATTTAAAAGGGATTCACCTTTTTTTATGGTTTTTGGCGGGAGTACTTTTTACAGGGATTTACCTGAAAAAAATCAATTTATTGTCGGGTAGCGTGAGTAAAGTACAGGATACTTTTCATCAATATCATTTGTTACTTGGCTTGCTGGAACAGAAAGATTTTTCTTCAGAAATATTAAAAAAGAACCAGGCTTTAATCCGTTCAGAAAAGAAAAAAGCTTCTGCCATTTTTAAAGAATTTTCTAAAGCAATTGATGCCTTAGACCAGCGAAATAATATGATTTTTGGCATTTTGGGCAATGGTTTTTTGCTATGGGACCTTAGACAATGCTACAAACTTGAAAAATGGATCGCAAGCTACAGGCAGCACGTAGAAAATTGGTTTGAAGTGATTGAAACTACCGATGCTTATAATTCGTTGGGTAATTTTGTTTTCAACCATCCGGCTTATGTTTTTCCTGAAATCATAAACGAAAAAAGAGGGATTACAGCAAGAAGGTTGGCACATCCACTTTTAGATCCTAATAAAAGGATTGCAAATGATTTCTCTATTGGTAGGGAAGAATTTTTTATAATTACCGGGGCCAATATGGCCGGGAAAAGTACCTTCTTAAGAACGGTTTCCCTACAAATCTTAATGAGTAATATAGGGCTTCCGGTTTGTGCAGAAGCCTGTCAATATTCGCCCATAAAACTTATTACCAGTATGCGCACCAGTGATTCGCTAAGCGATGACGAGTCTTATTTCTTTTCAGAATTAAAGCGCTTAAAATTTATTGTAGATGAAATAAAAACCGATCGTTATTTTATTATTCTGGATGAAATATTAAAAGGAACCAATAGTAGTGATAAGGCCATAGGCTCTAAGAAGTTTATTCGGAAACTGGTGAACTCCAATTCAACCGGAATTATTGCAACGCACGATTTGAGTTTATGCGAAATCACTTCAGAATTACCCCAGGTGAAGAACCATTATTTTGATGCAGAAATCATTAACGACGAACTGCATTTTGATTATAAGTTTAAAGATGGAATTTGCCAGAATATGAACGCCTCTTTCTTGCTTAGAAAGATGGAGATTGTAGACGATTAAACGCTAGAATTAAAGTTTTCGGAACCTTTTCCAGGCTTTAGTTGAGGTTATATGAAATGTCTTATTTTCGTCAAGCTGAATTTGTTTCAGCTTCTAACAAGATCTTATAAGCGTATTAGATTGGGAAGCAGTATGAAGTGATTAAAAGCTTTATTACTATCTAGCTTTTCTTTTCGAAAAGGAGATGTTAAATCGGTAAAGAAAAAAGTTATAAATGGATTCATTAACACAAATAGTACTGGGCGCTGCGGTTGGCGAAGCAGTTTTAGGCAAAAAAGTAGGCAATAAAGCAATGCTGTATGGAGCCATTGCAGGCACCATACCCGATTTAGACACTTTTGCAAGTGCTTTTACCGATACCATTACCGCTATTGAAATTCACCGTGGTTTTACTCATTCTATTATATTTTCTATACTTTTTGCGCCCATTTTTGGCTGGTTGATCTCAAAGATTGAAAAGAAATCTAAGGCCACCTGGCAAAATTGGTCCTGGTTAATGTTTTGGGGCTTATTTACGCATCCGCTTTTAGATTCGCATACCACCTGGGGCACACAGTTATTCTGGCCTCTGGAAGTGCGCCTGGCCTATAAGAATATTTTTGTGATAGATCCACTATATACTTTACCGTTTTTAGTGTTTTTAATCCTGGCAATGCGAAAGAAAAGAGGAACAAAAGAAAGGAGAAAACTTAACAATCTTGGCCTTATAATTAGTAGCGTTTACCTATTGGTAATTACCCCGGCATTAAAACTTTATACCTTTACTAAGTTTACCGAAGCTTTAGAAAATCAGGGTATTGCTTATTATAAAATAGAAACCAAACCCGCTCCGCTAAATGCTATTCTATGGACGGCAAATGTAGAGGTGGATGATGCTTATTTAATTGGGAATTATTCAATTTTTGATACACAACCAATAGACTTTGTAGCACATCCCAAGAATCACCATTTACTGGGTCCCTGGAGAGAAAAGCCTAATGTAAAACGCCTTATTGCTATTTCAGAAGGCTGGTTTACCATTTCAGAAAAGGAAGGGGAGATTTATTTTAACGATCTTCGTTTTGGTACTTTAAGCCCAATAGCCAGGGTGGATGCCGATTTTGCTTTTAGCTATAAACTCGTGGAAGAAGAGGGGGAAATTAAAGCCATAGAGACTGAAAAAACACGTGGTGATGCAAAAGAACTTTTGTCGCAGTTGGGTACACGTATTTTGGGAAATTAGTGGTGTGGAATTTGAAATGAATTTAGAGATTTTCAGCCTTTAAATTTCTGGCTGAGTGATGAATAGTAAGGATGTCTACTCTTTTGTTATTCAGTATTTTATAGATAATTCGATAGTTCCCTTCAATTAACTCTCTAATTTTAGGATGATTTATTTCAGGGACCGATTTACCTGAATAGATTTGAGTATGAAGAATTTTTGTTCGATTCCTAAGTTTAATAATTTGTAACCTAGCATATTTTTTAGAATCCCTACCAATGTATTCCCCAATACTTTTTAAATCAGATATGGCTTGAAATGTCCAGTTTATTTGAACCATTTTTCAATCTCCTTATCCAATTGTTCCTCAGAAATAACATCTCCTTTCTTTGACTGATTTATACCATTTTCTACTTTTTCAATAAAAATCAAACGTTCTACCAACTCATCAATAGAAAATGTCTCCGGCAGTTTTTCAATCTCTTCCCTTAATTTGCTTTTTGTAAGCATTTTTACATCAATTTGAATCCAATAACAAGATACAATTTTAATCTGAGTTTAAATTTAAAGAAAGGAGTTACTGAACAAAAAATATTCGTTTATTCGTAGCAAGCTAAATTCCATATAAACTTCTTTATAAATCTTATCTTAGCGAAAATTCTACCTATTTATGAAATATTATTTGAGCATTGCTATTGTATTTTTATTTATTTCCACTTTTTCTGCGCAGGAAGCTTCCGTAAAATTAGACTCCATAATTAGCAAAATAGAAAATTACAAAGCCTACGATCGCGAAGATTTTCCTTTAGGCCTTTATACCGAAGAATATTATAAAAAACAAGCTGAATTTGCCGAAGCAGGTTTAGAAGAACTCAATAATATTAAAGCTAATACGCTTAGTGAAACTGAAGCAATTTCGTTGGAAATGCTAAAGTTTAAACTCCAGGAGACCGTAGATCGTTACACCTACGAAGCCTATTTAAATCCGTTGCTTTCTGATTCTGGATTTCATTTAAGCCTGGCTTACCAGGTGCGGGATTTAAATACCTATGCACAGGTAAAGGCTTATTTAAATAAATTAAATGCCATACCAACTTATGTAGATCAGCATTTCGCTTTGTTGCGGGAAGGTTTAAAGAAAGGCAATACACAACCTCTGGTTATATTTAAAGGTTACGAAGCTACCTATAACAATCAAATTTTAGAAGATCCAAAAGAAAGTTATTTCTATGAACCTTTTCTAAACCTGCCAAAAACACTTTCAAAAACCCAAACGGACTCTGTTTTAAATGCCGCTGAAAATGCGATTGCCGAAAATGTAATTCCGCAGTTTAAAAGAATTAAAGCTTTTTTTGAAACTGAATATCTGCCAAATACACGAACAAGTTTAGGCGTTTCTGAAATTCCTAATGGTAGGGACTATTATCAAAACAGGCTGAATTATTATACAACCTTAGATTTAACAGCAGAAGAAATTCATCAAATTGGTTTAGAGGAAGTAGCGCGGATTAATTCAGAAATGAAAAAAATAATTGCCGAGGTTGAGTTTGATGGAAGTTTTGAAGAATTTATTCATTTCCTAAGAACCGATGAGCAATTTTATGCCAAAACAGGGGAAGAATTACTTAAAGAAGCCCGTGATATTTCTAAACGCATAGATGCCAAACTCCCCGCTTATTTTAAGACCTTGCCCAGGAAACCTTACGGAGTGGCAAAAGTACCCGATGCTATCGCACCAAAGTATACTACAGGACGCTATATTGGAGCTTCCAATGAAACCCAGCCGGGTTATTATTGGGTAAATACTTATAATTTACCTAATCGTCCTTTATATGTGTTGCCATCTTTAACAGCGCATGAGGCCGTGCCCGGACATCATTTACAAAATGCTTTAAATGCCGAATTGGGTGATAGCATTCCAAAATTCCGAAGAAATATGTATTTATCTGCTTACGGAGAAGGCTGGGGCCTCTATTCCGAATTTCTAGCTGAAGACATGGGGATATACACTACGCCTTATGAGTTGTTTGGAAAACTAACTTATGAACAATGGCGCGCCTGCCGATTGGTAATAGATACAGGGATTCACGCCATGGGGTGGAGTAGGGAAGAAGCGGTAGCATATTTTGAAAAGAATACCGCGCTTTCAATGCATAATATCAATACCGAAGTAGATCGATATATCTCCTGGCCCGGACAGGCAGTTTCCTATAAAATTGGGGAAATAAAAATCAGGGAATTACGTAAAAAAGCAGAAAAAGCCCTGGGTGCCCAATTTGATATTCGTGATTTTCACGAAGTGATTTTAGAACAGGGAGTGGTTACATTACCAATTTTAGAAGAAAGGGTAGATAAATATATTGAAGAAGCGCAATAGCAACATATCAGTTCAATTTATTCAGAATTTCTTAACTTATAGGAGTAAAATTTACCGCTATGAAAACTGCTGAAATACGAGAAAAGTTAATCAGTGAGATAAATTCATCTGATAATAAAAATTTGCTTGAAGAACTCTACCGTTACTTAAATAGAGAGAATAGAACTCAGAAAACCTATAATTTGAGTGATGAACAAAAGCTTGCAATAGAAGAAGCTAGGGAACAGATTAATAAAGGAGATTATTTGACTAGTGAGGAAGCCAATCAAGAAATTGACGAATGGCTAAAAAGGTAATTTGGTCTTCAAGAGCTCAGAACGATAGAAAAGAAAACCTGGAATATTGGATAAAAAGGAATAAATCCAAAGTCTACAACAAAAAAACTAGCAGAATTATTCAGGCAAGCCGAAATACTGGTTACTAATTATCCCGAAATCGGAAAACCTACAGATAGCAAGAACGTTCGAATTAAAGTTGTTAGGGATTACTTACTTATTTATGAAATAAAGAAGAACCAAATTTTTATATTGACTATTTGGGATAGTAGGCAAAATCCCAAAAAAACTAGTAAAACAACTCTAAAAATGACCTATGCAGCGGTTATCTATTGAATCAAATCAAGTTGTTTTGTAGTTTTATATCTTATCTTCGCGACTTTAAAAATTAAGCATGAGTTTAGAAAAAGAATTAAGGGAACGCAGCGATAGTACTTGCGAACTTTGCAGTGCTACAGATAATTTACAGGTTTATAGCCTGGAGAATTTCCCGGGGGAAGCCGTAGATGGAAGTTTTATGGCTTGCCGGGTATGTAGCGAACAATTGGAAGATTTTGATAAAGTAGAGGTAAACCACTGGCGTTGTTTAAACGATAGTATGTGGAGTACGGTTCCTGCTGTTCAGGTTGTTGCTTTTCAGATGCTTACTAAACTTAAGGCTGAAGGTTGGCCGCAGGATTTGCTGGATATGCTGTATATGGAAGACGAGCTAAAAGCTTTTGCCAAGTCCCAGTTGGTTTCCGAAGAAAATACTACGCCAGAAGTTATCCATAAGGATAGCAATGGTGCAGTAATCGAGGCCGGAGACACCGTAGTGCTTATAAAAGACCTAAATGTAAAGGGTAGTAGTTTAACCGCTAAACGCGGAACTGCTGTACGCCGTGTTTCTTTAGTTCACGATAATGCAGAGCAAATTGAAGGTAAGGTTGAAGGACAACAAATTGTTATCTTAACAAAATTTGTGAAGAAGGTTTAAAGCTTATTGGCTTAAGACTTCTTTTCTCTCATCACTTTCTACCATCCCGTCGCGAAGGCGTATAATACGATGAGCGTGTTCGGCGATATCTTCTTCGTGGGTAACCAGGATTACTGTGTTGCCCGCTGCGTGTATTTCATCAAAAAGGTTCATGATCTCTACCGAAGTTTTAGAATCCAGGTTCCCGGTAGGTTCATCGGCAAGAATTATAGAAGGTTTATTTACCAAAGCCCTTCCAACGGCTACTCTTTGACGCTGCCCCCCTGAAAGCTGATTGGGCTTATGGTCCATTCTATCGCCAAGTCCTACGTTGGTTAAAACCTCTTCGGCCCGTTTTTTTCGGTCGGTTTTATTGTAGCCGGCATAGATCATGGGTAAGGCAACATTTTCTAAAGCGGTAGTGCGTGGAAGAAGGTTAAAGGTTTGAAAAACAAAGCCTATCTCTTTATTTCTAATTTCGGCAAGTTCATCGTCGCCCATTTGGCTGGCATCTTTTCCATTTAAAATATAGGTGCCGGAAGTAGGTGTATCTAAACATCCCAGTAAATTCATTAAAGTAGACTTTCCAGATCCCGATGGCCCCATAATGGCCACATATTCACCTCTTTCAATGTCCAGGTCTATGCCTTTTAAAACTTTTACCACTTCATTTCCCAATGGGAAATCCCGGGTAATTTGCCTAATCTCAATGACTTTACTCATACAGAAATAATTTTGTGCTTATAGGACGCAGCTTAGCGCATTTTGTTACAAACGTATTGTAAAATGCTGCTTTGCCTGTTCTTTCCTAAAAAATATAAGTCCGAGGAAAAAGGTATCAATGCTCACTTTAACCCTGGGATGTGCCTTAATTTCTTCCCAGGCAGCTTCCATTCCGGGAGACCAATGAATATCATCAAAGACGAAAACAGAATCGTTATGGGCGGTGGGAAGCAATTGCTGAAAATAATTTAAGGTAGCTTCTTTGGTATGATGCCCGTCAAAATAAATAAGATCGTAATGGGTTTGTTGTTTGTTGTTTGTGACTTTATTAGAAAAGACTACAAATTTTGAAAGAATTTCTTCAAACTCTCCCACTTTAAGATCAACATTACTCAAACCGAACTTGTTCAATTGCACCCGGGCTATATTGGCGGTTTGTGGGCAACCTTCAATACTGGTTACTTTGCTATTTTTATTTGCCGCAAGTGCAGCAGTGCCAATTCCCAGCGAAGTGCCAAGTTCTAATATATTTTTACAGTTTAAATAATTCACTAAGCGAAATAAAAACCTGGCCCTTTTTTTCGGAATTCCTACATTTTTGGCAATTGAAGCAATACTGCGCTCATTAGAAGTGAAAACCCTACTCCCTGCACCAAAGTCGGTTACCTGTATTGTTTTATTGTTTTTTAAAAGATCATTTCGGTAATCGTTTAGAAATGTATATGCTTTGTATTTCTTTTTATTATAAAAACATTTCGTCACCAAATCGTATACAAAGGGCGAATGCAACCCATGTTGGTTTTGGGATTTTAAAAGGAATTTTATGTAGGATTTTAGGTGCAGAGTAGTTTGTGGTTTAGAGTTTTTTGTTTGTAGTTCAGGTTGAAATATATTGTTTATGGTTTTTTAAACTTAATTCCTTTTAGGTTCGTTTTTCTCAAATAATACATAAAAGCCCCTATTTTATTTTCGGCTTTTAAGCAGTCTTCTTTTAAGTCTTCAAACTGTTCACTATAAATTAGCTTTTTATCAAAAGCTCTATATAATTGCGAGCGCAATTCAGAAACAGAACCTTTTGAATAACTTAAAAAATTATGAAATTCCTGATTACCTCCACGACCATAACCTTCAGCAATATTATCCATTATCGAACCCGAACTTCTTTCCATTTGATCACGCAGCGAAAAATTTCTTCCTAGCTTGGTATTATGAAATAGTTTTTCTGTTTTATTGCATATTAATCTTGCTAGCTGCCAGGCTTCAATATCCTCAAACCTTTCGATTTTACCCATAATTCTCATTTTTTTCTAACTAAAAATACAAGATTTTTCAAACACCAAACACCAAACACCAAACACCAAACACCAAGCACCAAACACTAAACAAACAATAAACACTGAATCTACTCCATCTTCGCCCCAAGTTCAAACCAACGTTCGGTTTTGGTTTCTATGGCGTCATCTATCTCCTGGAGTTTTATAGAGTTTTCTTTAATTTCATCCGGATTGAGGTTTTCCAGGAATTTTTGCTGAAATTTCTCTTTTTGTTTTTCTAGTTTGGCGATTTCCTTTTCTAATTTTCCAAACTCTTTTTGCTCATTATAACTCAGTTTTGTACCTGAACTGGTCTTTTTCCAATCTTTTTTGGTACTCTCAGTTTCTGAACTTTCTTCTCTGGCTTCTGCAATAGCACTGTTTTCATATTCCCTATAATCGGTGTAATTTCCCGGGAAATCCTGAATTTCGGCATTGCCCTGAAACACGAACAGGTGGTCTACTATTTTATCCATAAAATACCGGTCGTGAGAAACCACCAGTAAACAGCCCGGAAAGTCTAATAGAAAGCTTTCCAGTACGTTTAAAGTAACAATATCCAGGTCGTTGGTGGGCTCATCCAGAATTAGAAAGTTTGGATTTTGGATAAGTACAGTACATAAATAAAGGCGCTTTCGCTCTCCTCCACTTAATTTCTCGACAAAATCGTATTGTTTTTTTCTGTCGAATAAAAAGCGTTCCAGCAGTTGTTGGGCCGAAATTTGCCGCCCTTTTTTAAGCGGAATATAGTCTCCAAACTCCCTAATTACTTCAATAACTTTTTGGCCCGGTTTAATATTAATTCCAGACTGGGTGTAATAACCAAACTTGATGGTTTCTCCAATCACTACTTTTCCGCTATCGGGTTTAATTCCCCCGGTAAGAATGTTTAAGAAAGTAGATTTACCGGTACCATTTTTTCCGATAATACCAATACGTTCTCCACGTTTAAAATTATAGCTAAAATTTTCCAGTAGTTGTTTGTCCTGAAAAGACTTGCCAATATTGTGAAGTTCTACAATTTTGCTGCCCAGGCGCTCCATGTTTAATTCTAGCTGCACTTCGTGGTCCTGGCGGCGTTTATGGGCTCGTTCTTTAATTTCCTGAAAATCGTCTATTCTAGATTTAGATTTAGTGGTACGCGCCTTGGGTTGGCGTCTCATCCAGGTTAGCTCTTTTTTATAAAGCTGTTTTGCTTTTTCGGTATTGGTAGCTTCCAGTGCCATCCTGGCATCTTTTTTATCCAAATAATACCCATAGTTTCCTTTGTAAGTATAAAGTTGCCCGTGGTCTAATTCTACAATTTCATTACAAACCCTTTCCAGGAAATACCTGTCGTGGGTAACCATAAAAATGGTAAAATTTTCTTTCTTAAAATATTCCTCCAGCCACTCAATCATATCTAAATCAAGATGGTTGGTGGGCTCATCCATAATAATGAAATTGGGTTTTTGAAGTAACATCACCGTAAGGGCAAGTCGTTTTTTTTGTCCGCCCGAAAGGTGTTTTACTTCTTTAGAGAGGTCGTCTAATTTTAGTTTGAACAAAATCTGCTTGTACTGGGTTTCAAAATCCCAGGCTTGTGCAGCGTCCATTTCTTCAAAGGCTTTTTGGTAAGCTTCTGTATCATCGGGGTTTTTAAGCGCTTTTTCGTAGCGGTTTATAATCTTTAGAATCTCATTATCTGAAGAAAATATAGTTTCTTCAATGCTTAAGTTTGGATCTAAGTTGGGTTCCTGTGGAAGAAAGGCTGTAGTAATATCTTTCCTATACACTACTTTACCTGCATCTGGAGAATCAAACCCGGCCAGGATATTTAGAAGGGAGGTTTTTCCGGTTCCGTTTTTCGCGATAAATCCTACTTTTTGTCCTTCGTTGATTCCAAAAGAGATATCTTCAAATAATACGCGTTCCCCGTAGGCTTTGGCAATATTTTCTACACTTAAATAATTCACAGACTTGAGTTTTGTGCAAAATAAAAGGAAAATTGCGACTTAATTTTATTATTGGCCTACAAAAACTATATTTGTTAAAACTATCTAAATTAAGATGATAACTCCTTGCATAGATGTGTATTGGTGAATTTAAATTATCTTGATGTCCCGAATCAATAGCAAAATGCTGAAAAGATACACCTTCATTTTAATCTTACTGGCGGCGTTTTTAAGTTTCTCGTCGTGTATTTCTACTAAAAAAACCACTTATCTTCAGGATAAAGAGAAAACAATGGATAGTATTATCCAGGTACATCAATTAAAAAAACCATATCGAATTCAAACAGGGGATCTTTTAAGTATTCGGGTGAAAGCCCTGGACCAGGAGTTGGTTGGAATGTTTAACCCAGTAGGGGAGGCCAATAATAATGCAACTACCGAAGAAAAAGTTTATTTTGATGGGTTTACGGTAGATGAACACGGTAATATTCGTGTACCTACCCTGGGGGAAGTAAACGTTCTGGGATATACCGAAAGGGAAATACGGGAAAAAATTGAGCAACTGCTACTGGAAAATTATTTTAAAGAAGAAGCCAACCTTTTTGTTACGGTAAAACTCGCCGGAATTAGATATACCACGCTTGGGGAAATTGGAACCGGAAGCCAGGTGATTTACAAAGAAAAAGTGACCATTATGGAAGCGGTGGCCAATGCCGGCGGTATTTCTGAATATGGAGATATGGAAAATGTAAAGATTATTAGGCAATACCCGTACGGAGAGGAAATTCATAAGATAGATCTCACTGATATTGATGCTACCAAAAGCGAATATTATTATATTCAACCCAACGATCTTATTTTGGTGAACGCTTTGCCGCAAAAGGCGCTGGGGTTGGGAACCACCGGATTAGAAATATTTAGAACTGGAGTTACCATATTATCTTTTGTAACCACAACTATCTTATTATTTAGCAGGATTTAAATGGCACACGAAGACGATCATATTTCAGATGTTGGCTCAACCTTCGATTTTAAAGGTTTTGTGCTAAAAGTTATCAGTTACTGGAAGCTTATTTTGCTTTCGGTAGGGATTAGTTTGGCGGTTGCTTATTATAATAATGTTCGGAAATTACCGGTGTACAGGCTGGGAAATTCTATTTCTATAAAAGACGATCAAAACCCTTTTTTTACCAGTAATACCAGTTTAACTTTTAACTGGGGAGGAACTTCAGATAAGGTAAATACTGCCATGACGATCTTAAGGTCACGTTCCCATAACGAAGAGGTGGTAGAAGAGCTTCAATTTTATACCCAGTACTTAAAAGATGGCGAATATCAGCGTATAGATGCCTATGGGAATACTCCTTTTAAAGTAATTGCAGATACGGCGAGGGCCCAGGCTACTAATGTAAGTATGACCATCACATTTCTAGATTCGCTAACCTATAATTTAAAAGCAAAAGTACCCGGTAATTTAAGCCTTCAAAATTATACAACGAAAGAAAAAACATTCCGGGAAGTAGATGCCAAAGAGTTTAGTAAGAATTACAAATCGGGGGAAAAAGTAAGATTACCTTTTTTTAACGGTACTATTGTTCGGGTAGATCAGCCTCTACAGGCCGGTACTCCTTTTTATGTGAGTTTTATGAATTTCGATTCTGCTGTAGGGAGGTATCGTAATGTAAATGTGAGTCCGGAATCCCAGGGTTCTTCGGTGTTAAGAATGAATCAAACCGGGGGGAATAAAGCCAGGCTTGTAGATTATCTAAATGGAACCGTACGAGTGCTTAGCGAAAATATGTTGGCTCGTAAAAACCTGTTTGCCACTAAAACCATTCGGTTTATAGATTCCAGTTTAGCGGTACAATCGGAAGCCCTGAAGTTGGTAGAAGCAGAGCTCAACCAGTTTAGAAATGAAAATGCCATTATGGATATTTCTGCGGAAAGCTCTAAACTTTCCAATAAGCTTTCAACTTTAGATCTAAGAAAAGAAGAGATTAGAAGGCAGATTTCTTATTACGAAACTTTAAGAAATTATCTTGAAACCCGAAACGATTACTCTAATGTGCCCGCGCCTTCGGTAGCCGGTATTTCAGAAGGAAGTATTTCCAGCGGGGTTTCGCGAATTATTGCATTGGCAGAAGAAAGAAGCAATTATCAGTATTCACTAAAAGAAAATTCGCCTGTTTTTGACGATATAGACCGACAAATAAATTCGGTTAAATCTATTTTGCTGGAGAACATTAGTTCTTCCAAAGGCTTGTTACGAGAAGAACAATTGGATATTAATCGGCAAATAGCGCAACTGGAGGCTGAAATTAGCAAGCTACCGCAGGAAGAACAGGATTTACTAAAAATTGAGCGGCGGTATAGTTTAAACGAAAAATCCTACAATATGTTCCTTGAGAAAAGGAGCGAGGCGGGGCTTATTAAAGCGGCGAATGTAAGTGATGTAATGGTAATCGATTCAGCTAAGGATACAGGTGGCGGCCAAATTGGCCCCAACACGCAGTTGAATTATGTGATGGCCGTATTGGTGGGTGGGGTGATTCCCTTAACCTTTGTGTTTCTGTTGGTTTTTCTAAATACCAACATCCATAACGCCCAGGAAGTAACACGTTTATCACCCATTCCTATTTTGGGAATGATAGGAAAAAGTAAGATCGACTCGAATTTAGTTGTTTTTAATAATCCAAAATCATCTATTTCTGAAGGTTTTAGGGGCTTGCGTTCCAGTCTTCAATTTATGTATAAAAAACAGGGGGTTACAGGTTCTAAAACCCTGCTTATTACCTCATCGGTTTCAGGGGAAGGAAAAACTTTTTGTGCCATGAACCTGGCTACGGTTTTTGCCCTGAGTGAGCGAAGAACGGTATTGGTGGGAGTGGATTTAAGAAAACCCAAGATTTTTGACGATTTTCAGCTGAATAACGATCTGGGAGTGGTGAATTATTTAATTGACCAGGCTAGTACCGATGAAATTATTCAGCAAAGTAAAATTCCTTATCTCGATGTGATTACTGCCGGGCCTGTACCACCCAACCCTTCAGAATTATTGATCAATGAACAGATGGATAAGCTGATGGAAGAATTAAAACAAAAATACGATTATATTATTCTTGATACACCGCCAATTGGGATGGTGGCCGATGCTTTAAACCTGGTAAAACACGCCGATGCCACAATATACCTAATACGCCAGGATTATACCAAACGCGGAATGCTGGAGTCTATTAATGAGAAATATGGCAAAGGTGAAATTAAAAACATCAGCTTTGTATTAAACCATTTTGTACACCGTGCCAAATATGGTTATGGCTATGGCTATGGCTACGGTTATGGGTACGGCTATGGCTACGGGTACAACCGTTATTCTAAAGGCTACGTAGAAAAATCTGATCCCACCCGAAAACTTAAACGTTGGTGGAAAAAAGCAATGCGGAATTTTGAGTAAGTAGTTAGTCTGTAGTTGGTAGTCTGTAGTCGTTAGAATAAAAAAGTCTCCCGACTACGTGGAAACTACCGTCTCCCGCCTAAAGACTAAAGTCTATTGACTATTTTTGTGCAGTCTGTAGTTGGTAGTCTGTAGTCGTTAGTTGTTAGAAAAAACTATCGTCTACCGACTAAAGTTTATTGACTATTTTTGTGCAGTCTGTAGTTGAGAGTCTATAGTCAGTTAGTTGTTAGAAAAAACTATCGTCTACCAACTATTGTCTACCGTCTAATGCCTACCTACTATATCGAATACGAATGCAAAAAAATAAGGAGATGGAAAATAAGCCTGTATTTAAGTTTGAAGATTTAATGGTTTATCAAAAGGCTTTGGATTTTGTAGATTTAGCTTATGAGGTATCCAAAAGTTTTCCTAAATCAGAATTATACAACCTGACTTCTCAATTTAAGCGAGCGGCGGTATCTATCCCTTTGAATATTGCTGAGGGATCTGGAGATACAAATGCGCAATTTAATAGGTTTCTTGAAATCGCAAGAGGCTCAGTAAAAGAATGCGTTGTTTGTTCTACGATTGCAAAGAGACAGGGCTTTATTAATCATGAAAAGGATTTAGATAATCGAAGAAAACTAGCCGAGCTCTTCAAAATGATTTCCAGCTTGAAAAAGTTTTTGAAGAAGTAAATGATTGTTAGTCTGTAGTCGATAGTCTGTAGTCGTTAGAATAAAAAAGTCTCCCGACTACGTGGAAACTACCGTCTCCCGTCTAAAAACTACCGTCTCTCGACTACCGGCTAAAAAACTCCCGACTCTCAACTAATCTCCCATTAACAAAGCTGTGTTAATCCACTGCCAAATATGAAAACTGCTTTGGTTGTCTCCCGCCTGGTAATTTTTCCATTCTTTTTCTATTTCTTTAAAATTGAACCAATTTGAGGCTTTCGAGTATCTAAGTTTCTCTAAATTATCATCGGTAAAGTTTTTTAACTCTTTAGCCAGCCATTCTCTTTGTGGAGTTTGCAGAGGCCTTTTAGGGGCATAGCTTAAATTTTTTGGAGCAATTTCTTCAAGTATTTTTCTAATTAGAAATTTTTGAATTCCATTAAAAATTTTATGTGCTTCAGGCTGGGAAAAAGCAAATTCTACCAGTCTGTAATCCAGGAAAGGTT
Organism: Salegentibacter sp. BLCTC; assembly: GCF_015143665.1. Taxonomy (NCBI): domain Bacteria; kingdom Pseudomonadati; phylum Bacteroidota; class Flavobacteriia; order Flavobacteriales; family Flavobacteriaceae; genus Salegentibacter; species Salegentibacter sp. BLCTC. The sequence goes on from NZ_WYEW01000003.1 coordinate 503,850, forward strand.
CCCTTAATTCGGTGCTATAAGCCATAGAAATGCGGTCATTGAACCTTAAGGCACGTGGAATTTTAGTATAAAAGAGATCCCTGTATTGCAAGTTTTGCAGGTTGTTATTAAATGGCTTCGGATATACCGGTTTTTTAGCTAATTTTTGAAATTCTGGATTCAGCACCTGCAATTTAAAAGGACTCGTTTTTCCTAATCCCTGTATAATATTAGTGTTGTTAGAATTTTGATAATAGTCGTAGCCCGCCCATTGCTCGTCCATTCCCTGCCCATCTAATAGCACCTTTATACCCTCTTTTTTCGCAGCTTCAAATAAGGTAGCATAGGCTAAAGTGGGTATGCCGGCATAAGGCTCATCCTGGATATCACTAAGAAATCGCGCTTTTTCTATAACATCGGTAGGCTGTATTTTTACTTTTTCGAGGGGGTTTTGAGTAGTTTTAATCATTTTCTCAACCCAGGCTAATTCATCATAATTCTTATGGCCGGTATAAAAAGTATAAGCTCTAATTTTATTATTTTCCTGGCTCTTGTTGACCAAAGCCAATAATAGCGAGCTATCCACTCCGCCACTAATATTAAAACCTACGGGCACATCGGCTCTAAACCTTAGGGAAATACTATCCTTTAAAATTTCAGTATAAGATTGCTTTGCCTCCTTAAATGATAAAGTGCCGGAGTAATCTTTAAGTCTATTTTCAAAGTTGTACCACTTTTCAAGCTTTAAATTTCCATCCTGAAATTCCAAAAAATATCCTCCCGGCAGTTGCTGTATATCCTGATAAAAAGTATCCCCGGGCATTCCGTAAGAGCCATAAGCAAAATAATTGGCCCATACTCTTTCATTGGGATCACTATGCTTTAAAATGCTGTTTAGAGCTTTAATCTCACTGCTGAAATAGAACTCATTATCGTTTTTTACATAAAAAAATGGTTTTACGCCAAACCTATCGCGGGCGGCAAAAAGTCTTTTTTCAAGACTATCCCAAATAGCAAAAGAAAACATGCCATTTAGCCTATTGAGACAGGATTTTCCCCAAACGCTATACGCAGCCAGTAGAACTTCAGTGTCAGAGTTTGTTTTGAAATTATAGTGCCCTTTTAGCTGCTGTTTTAACTCGATGTAATTATAGATCTCTCCATTGAATGTAAGGTGATAACGTCCCGAATTATCGGTAAAAGGCTGATTGGCTTCTGCAGAAAGATCTATGATGGAAAGTCGGTTATGGCCAAGCCTGCAAAAACCTGGATCTGTATATTCTCCTGTATGGTCAGGGCCACGATGCTTCTGAAGTTTCACCATTTCCTGAAGATCTTCGATGTTATGTTTTGCTGAAATTATTCCTGCGATCCCGCACATTGCTTTTATGTATTTTGATATTTTTTGAGGTCTAATTTCGTCAGCCTCTCCTTCAACTTTTATTACCCAAAATCTCTTCCGCTCTTTTCCAATCTTCTTGTGTGTCAATATTTATATAAGGGTATGCGCTTGTATTTACAAAGCCAATGTTTTTTCCGAAAAGAGAGTTTTTGTTTAAAAGAACAGTGGTTTTAGTTAGGTAAACGGCTCCATCTCTGTGATAGGCTTTTGGTAAATCCTGCCTGCGACTTATAATTTCTTTTTCCCCGGTAGCTATACGAAGAGCTCCCTGGTTTTCTTCAAACACCCAATGCGGATTATACGCTTTGGGTACTTCTCTCACTGAAATCAACGAATCAAATCCCCCATCTTTAAATTTTTGAATGGCCTCATCTATAAGTCCGGTTTTTCTAAAAGGCGTTGTTGGTTGTAATAAACAAATCGCATCAAATTTTATTCCCTGATCCAGGTAGTAATTTAGGGCGTGCATGGCAACCTCTATACTGGAACTGGAATCCTGTGCCAGGCTAGCGGGACGTTTAAATGGAACTTCCAGGTCAAGTTGAGTTGCAAGCTGAATAATTTCTTCAGAATCTGAGCTTAGGATTAGCTTATTTAGAAGTTTAGCTTGTTTTGCTGCTTCATAGGTGTATTGCAATAATGGTTTTCCGCCCAGGATTTTACTGTTTTTACCCGGAATACCTTTACTGCCTCCACGGGCGGGAATAAGGCCTAAAATATTCATAATAAAGCAGGTTTTTTTAAGTTAATAGGTAATAGTTTTAGCATAGGTAAGCTCAGAAGTGGCTAATATCTCAGCGATCTTCTTTCCTGAATCTCCATTCCCATAGATATTTGAAGTTTTAAAATGATGGGTGCCAATCGCTTTTTCGGTTGCTTTTAAAATTTCATTTAAATCATAATTCACATCCATTACATTTTTTGTGCGCAAACGTCTAAATTGCCTGTTACCAATATTCACCACAGGAACACCCAAATAGGCACATTCCCTTAAGCCTACACTGGAATTTCCAATTAAAGCTTTTGAATTCTTTAAAAGTCTTAGAAAGTCTTTTGGTTGCATATTCTTAAAAAAATGGATGTTTTTAGGTTTTTCAAGTTCTCTAAAAGCTCTAATTCCATTAGAAGTACCATCAGATCCTGCATCTACATTAGGCCAAAACCAAAAAGCAGGCATATCTAATTTTTTAACGGCTTTTAAAGTTTCGGTTATATGTGCTTTGGCTTGCTGATATTCGGTAGTAACCGGGTGTTGCATAACCACTATATAAGCGTTCTTCCAGTTTAATGCAGAACCTACGCCTCCATATTTTTCAATAGGATCAAAATCCAGTTGGGGACTTTCCAATATTTCTTTAGCCAAATCTATAGAGGGGCAGCCGGTGTTGATCACTTTCTCAGGGTTTTCTCCCAACTTTATAACTCTTTTTCGTGCATCTTCTGAAGCTACCAGGTGAAGATCGGCCAGTTTTGTATTGGCATGTCTTACTTTTTCATCGATGCTTCCGGTAACCTCCCCGCCCTGTATATGTACCAATGGAATATTTTGATAAGCGGCAGCGATAGAAGTTGCAATGGTTTCAAATCTATCGGCAATGCTCAGTACGGCATCGGGTTTTAGGTTATAAAAAACATTGGTAAGTTCCATAACCCCAAGCCCGGTAGTTTTAGCCATGGTAGTGGGATTTTCACCTTCCAGTACCATAAATACTTTTGCAGAGATCTCAAAACCATCTTTTTCAATAAAATCTATGGCATTTCCGTAGCGATCTAATAAAGCCGAACCTGCAATTACCAATTGAAGCTCTAATTTTGGATGCTCTTTTATGGCCGTAAGAGCAGTTTTTATCCTGCTATATGAAGGCCGGGCGGTAACAACAACGCATATTTTTCTTTTGGGCATTTTTGGTTGTTAGTTATGAATTATCGGTTAATTTCCTGAAGTCTTCCATTTGGCTGAAAGGCTGGTATCGCTAAAGTAGCAAATCTCTTCGGAAATGGCTTTTATTGTTTTTTGTTTTTATCCCGGGATTTTTGAAAGTAAAACTACGCGGCCACGAATGCACGAATTAATTAAGTCTTTAGTCAGTAGTCTGTAGTCAGGATTGTGTTTCATTTGTCAGTAGGCCTTAGAGTTATATGGTTATCATTTAAAACCTCTAGACTAAACGAGCGCGGTAATCTTTTACTGAAATTTTTAAATGTGAAAAATAAAACTACCGACTACCGACTAGAGACTAGAGCCTACCGACTAGAGACTACAGCCTACAGGCTACAGGCTAAAGTCTAAATACCAACAACTCCCCACTAAACATATTTTCGATATATTTGAAGTTCCGGTCCCGGAGTTACTACTTAAAATTTACAGTTTTATATTTTGAAAAATCACCGACAAACTTCTTTCCAGGGAAAAGAAATTCCGTTATTCTTTTGGAGTGAGATCAAATTTATTTTTAGGGATAAAGAGAATTATGGAGATTTACTATCAAAATACCTGGCAGAAAAAATTAGTGGTAAACCAGTAAAATTTGTTCAGCCTAAGAAACAGCCGTGGTATAAACGGAATAAAACAAATTTTCTGGCGGTTGGAAGCATTTTACATCATGCCGATAAACATAGTATTGTTTGGGGCAGCGGAATTATAGATCATGAACAGGAAATTGCAAAAGCCGATTTTAGGGCTGTTCGGGGGCCACAAACCAGGAATTTTTTACTGAAACTCGGTTATAAGTGTCCCCAAATATACGGTGATCCGGCACTTTTGCTGCCGAAATATTATAATGCAGAGGTTAAAAAAGAGCATAAAATTGGGATTGTTCCACATTACCACGATTATAAAAAAGCTTTGGAGCTCTTTCAAAATAATCCGGCCATAAAAGTAATAGACTTGCTTACTTTAGATGTAGAGGAAACAACCAGGGAGATAGTAAGCTGTGAAAATATTATTTCTTCTTCTTTGCACGGGCTTATCGTGGCGCATGCGTATAAAATCCCGGCGCTTTGGGTAGAATTTTCAGATAAAATCTTCGGTAATGGCATAAAATACCGGGATTATTTTGAATCTGTAAACCTGGCATATTATAAAGCCGACTTTATAGAAACTGGAAAATCGGTTGAAGAATTACTGAAATTAATGCAGGACAAACCGCTGTTACCGGAAGATAAAAAGCTGGAAGAAATACAGGATGGTTTACTGGGTAGTTGTCCTTTTATTTAAGTTAATGTGCAGACTTATCACGAAAAATATTCGTAATAAAACAGGAACAAAGTCTAAGCTTGAGAAACCCAAAACTCAAAGTTTACAAAATTTTAAATCAATTTCTTACGATCTATGAAAAAAGGGTCAGACTATAAAAAGTCTAACCTCTGTTGTTTTAACTTTACATACTTTGCGAGATAGTGTCTTTTAAAAAATGGGCTTTTAAAAGCTGAAACAATACTTCCAAAAATCATAAATAAACCCCTTACCCGAAGTCAGTTAAAATTTATCGAAAACCGAACTCTTTCGATATTTAAAGTGGATTATTCGTTTGGGGATGTTGCAATTCAAGCTCTATCAGTTCCTACTTTTGGATCTCTTTTGGTATGTAAAACAGCATGAACAAATACAATATTGTTTTCTATTGTATAATAAATTCAAACGGAAATTTTTCAGTGAAACAAACCCTAACACTATTGTATCTCTTTTGGTAATGTTCGGGATTTTCCTTTAGTATTTCCATGGATTTACTAATTTCCTTTAAAAAAAGTTCGGTAAGATGAGTAGCATGAGAGTAGAACCATTTAACAGTTTCAGATATGTCCTGTTCTGCTAATGGTTTTACAATAATTTTATAGCTCATATTCTTTTTTCAAAGCATCCTGTATTTCTTCCCAACTCTTTCCCTCTTTTGGATTTTCCTGATGATATTTTAAACGCTTGTCAAGAACTTCTCTATAAGGTTTAGGCAATAATTCACCTTCATCAGCTTCTATAATAGCATTAATTATCATCAACATACGATCATCAGCACGTTCAATATATTTTCGGATCCGGTCTTTAATCTCTAATGTATCCATCTTATTGCTTTATTTCAAAAGTACAAAAATTGTTTTTGCTTTTTGTTTTTTATTTGTTCTTTATATTCTCAATATCAGTAAGTTAATTGGTTTTTAATGGTTCTGTATAAAAACATGAACATATTTGAACCTTATTTCCGGATAAGAATTTCAAAAAATTAAAGCTTTATTTTCACTGCCCGGCTGAACAGTTCCGAATTAACGAATTTCCAATCAGTCAATTACCGATTTATAAAACCTAATATTCTCCTCCACAATCACCTTTGTAGAAAACTTCTCCATAACCCGCTGTCTCGCTGCTTTGCCCATTTTCCCTGCCAGTTCCCTGTTGTTAAGCAATACAAGGACTTTATCGGCATAATTGGCGTGGTTTTTAGGATTTACAGTGAATCCAGTTTTACCATCTATCATAACCTCTTTCGCCCAGCCGATATCTGAGGTGACTACAGCTTTTTCCATAGCCATCGCCTCCAGCCAGGTCATGGGGAGGGCCTCGGCAAAACTAGGTAGGGTGATCACTGCAGAGCGCATTATTTCTAGCTTTACCTGCTCATAAGACAGGCTTCCTTTCCAAACCACTTTGTCCCGACTTTCTTTAGTCAGGATTTCTTCAAACAGCTCTTTTGTAGACTTTCCGGTATGTATATCCCTAACGTCTTTTCCTACCATAACTAAACGGGCGTTGGGATTGTTTTTATGAACTAAATTAAAAATATGAGCGAGTTCCAATACTCCTTTCTTTCTGATAATACTACCAAAATACAGAATATTGCCGGGTGCAGATTCCGTGATGTTCGGCTTAAAAGTATTGGTGTCTATAGAATTCGGGATAATTTTAATGTTCTTTTTTAGCTTAAAAAGCTCTCGGGTTTTATCAGCTGTATACCTGCTCACAGAAAGTAGGTGATCGGCATTTTTTAAGGCTAGTTTTTCGAACCAGAAATTTTTTTTCTTTTGAGGCCGTCCTTCAAGTTTACAGAAATAGGAATCGCTGCCGTGCATTCTTAATACTAACGGACAGGTCAGATTTATAAAAGCTGTAATCCCAGTCCAGTCAGGAGCTTCAATGGTATCGATTTTTTCTTTCTTAATAATTTTGTTAAGGTAAGATTCTAAATATTTTCGGTAACGGTACCATCCTAGAAAATTATAATTTCTTTGTTTAACAAAATGAAATTTAATGCCCGCTTCTTCAAATACTTCATCTGTCTCCTGCCCGTACACGATAAGGCTAATACGATGTTGTTTTTTAACCAATTCTTCCGCCAGGTTTTTTATACTGGTGCCCAATCCGCCCGATGGGGTTGATTTTGGGTGCGGGTATTCTGGTGTAAGGAAGGCGATGTGCATATTTAGTTTTGAGTTATCGGTTCTCAGTTTTCAGTGTGTTTTGATCCAGAATAATCTCTAATTTTCTCCAAATCCTTTCCGAAGCTTTATCTGCCGGAAAAGTATTTATTTTTTTATACCATTCAAGGGCTTTTTCAATTTTCTGCATTGGATTTTTTAAAGCTTTTTCCAGTTTTGCCGGGATTTCTTCTTTTGAATTTAACCAAAATACTTCTTTGCCGGTGGGCATAGACCTGAAGTGCACAAAATCATAGACCTTTTTATGGCTCCAGGAAGCCTTTGTTTTGGCTTTTACCTCATAATTAAGGTACAAACAAGGCTTTTTGAAAATAGCAAAATCAAAAACCATAGAAGAACCTAAATTTACTACCAGTTCTGAGTGCAAAATTGTATTTATTTGAAGTTTAAGATCTTCCTTTTTGGGCAATACAGAATTCCAATTATCCCCGGTTTTTTTCCAAATGGGGGCTATGGATGTAATGATTTCTCTATGTTTTTCTAAAACTCCATCGTAGCGGTTTGAAAAATCTACAGGACAGCGTCTGAATATGATTTCTAAGTTATGGCCTTTTGCATTTAATAGCTTTATAGCATAGGCCAGGTCATTTAAATATGCCGGATCATCTGGTGAGGTGGTAATATCGTCGCCACTAAAACAGATATACTTTTTTGTATAATCGAGTCCATATTCTTTAAAAAAATCTTCCCGGCTTTGTCTCAAATCGGCGTTATAATGAGGCTCAAACTGTGGGGTTCCGGTTATATGTACTTGCGGTTCCTTTATCTGCGGGTAATATTTTAATAATTCAGCCTTCATATATTCGCTCCAAACAAAATAATAATCGGTTTCCACTACCATAGTGGCTTTTGGTAAATTGTCCCAGGAAAAGATAAAAGTAGAAGTAGGGATTTTAAGATCCTGGGCGGCGGTAAGTGGAGCGATAGCATTAACCGGCCGCTGATTGGTGCAAAATACCAGGTCTGGCTTTTCCTCCTGCAGTATTTCTTTACACTTTTGGTAATAAGCTCCTTTACGTTCGGAAGACTTCATCTTAATTCTTAGCCTCTGTAGTCCCTTTTCACCTTTATGAGTGGCTACTAATCCCTGAACTATTCCGGTTTTTATTTTTGCTTTAAGATTTTGGTGGGAATTTGCGAACTTATAGGTTTGATAGACCGGGTCTTTGAATTTTCGACTAAAATAATTGAGTTCAGCCTCAATTTTTGCTCTTTTTAGCAGGTCGGTTTTTGCATTTGCCCTGCCCTCCAGTTTTATCTCTTTATACCCCAGTTTTTCTAAATTAAAAGGAGTATGATTCCAAAAAATCACTTCCCAACCCATTTGCTCCCCGATTTCCACGAAAGAGGTAAAAGCAAAATTTCGCAGGCCAACCCCATCGGGTAGGAGGATTAATATTTTCTTTTTTGAATTCAGGGTAGTTGATGCTTAGCTTGGATTCAAATATAGGATTTTTTGTAAAGGAGTGTTTTAGAATCCAAAAATTGATAAAACTATAACTATACTGAACATCTACCTTATTTTGTTTCAGAATAAGTGCTCTTCTCTTTTTGGGAATATCTAATAATAATCTAAACTTTTATATCTTGGTCTCTTAAAGAATTTGATGAAAAAAGCATTAATAACAGGTATTACCGGCCAGGACGGAGCTTACCTCGCCGAATTGTTGCTGGAAAAAGGCTATGAAGTTCACGGTATAAAGAGAAGGTCTTCCCTCTTTAATACCGAGCGTATAGACCATCTATATCAGGATCCGCACGAGAAAAACATTAAGTTTAAACTACATTTTGGAGATCTAAGTGACTCCATGAATCTTACTCGAATAATCCAGGAAGTACAACCCGATGAGATTTACAACCTGGGAGCGATGTCTCATGTTAAGGTAAGTTTTGACACTCCCGAGTATACCGCAAATGTAGATGGGACGGGAACTTTACGACTTTTAGAAGCGGTACGGCTTTTAGGGCTCAGTGAAAAAACCCGTATTTATCAGGCTTCAACCTCAGAATTGTATGGTAAAGTGGCGGAAACACCGCAAGATGAGAAAACGGCGTTTTATCCGCGTAGCCCTTATGGGGTGGCCAAACTTTATGCCTATTGGATTACAGTGAATTACCGGGAAGCCTATAACATTTTTGCCTGTAATGGAATTCTTTTTAACCACGAATCTCCACGAAGAGGAGAAACTTTTGTTACCCGAAAAATTACCAGGGCTGTGGCCCGAATGGCACTGGGACTTCAGGATTGCCTGTACCTCGGAAATTTAGATGCCAAAAGAGATTGGGGCCACGCAAGGGATTATGTGCGGGCCATGTGGCTGATGTTGCAACAGGATGAACCCGATGATTATGTACTGGCAACGGGAATCACCACCAGTGTAAGGGAGTTTGCAAAAATGGCTTTTGCAGAAGCCGGTATTGAAATAGGCTTTTCAGGAAAAGGTACAGAAGAAGTTGGAAAAGTTATTGTATGTGAAAACCCTGATTTTCAATTGGAAATAGGCAAAACATTGATAAGAATTGACCCCGATTATCATAGGCCTACAGAGGTAGATTTATTATGTGGGAATGCCGAAAAAGCTAAAACTAAATTGGGTTGGAAACCGGAATATGATATTAAAATGCTAGTGAAAGAAATGGTACTTGCCGATCTTGAGTTTTTTAAAAAGGAAAAACTTCTTGATGCTAATGGGTTTAAGGGATTAAATTACCACGAATGATGCTGAAAGATTCAAAAATTTATATTGCCGGACACCGTGGAATGGTAGGTTCGGCTTTGGTGCGAAAACTTGAGGCAGAAGGTTTTAAAAATCTATTGTTTGCCAGGCGTAAGGACCTGGACCTTACACAACAACAAAGCGTAGCCGAATTCTTTGAAAGGGAAAAACCGGAATATGTTTTTCTTGCTGCTGCCAGGGTAGGTGGTATTGTTGCCAATCAAAATCATCCTGCAGGTTTTATGTATGAGAACCTGATGATTCAGAATAATATAATCCATCAGAGCTATCTTTCGGGAGTGAAAAAATTATTGTTTTTAGGTTCTTCCTGCATTTATCCAAAGCATGCACCGCAACCCATTAAGGAAGAATATTTGTTGACCGGGGCTTTAGAGCCTACCAATGAGGCATATGCCCTGGCGAAAATAGCGGGTCTAAAACTATGTGAGGCTTATACTAAAGAGTATGGCTGTGATTTTATTTCGGTGATGCCTACAAATTTATATGGTCCCGGAGATAATTATGATCCTGAAAACTCGCACGTTCTACCTGCATTACTTCGTAAGTTTCATGAAGCTAAAATAAAAAGTGAGAGAACAGGTAGTAATGAACCTGTTCAATTATGGGGTAGCGGTACACCCAAACGGGAATTTTTGCATGTAGATGACCTTGCTGAAGCCTGCTTTTTTTTAATGCAGCGAGCGTCTGTTAAAACTGCTCTGAATATAGGAACCGGGAAGGATATTAGTATTTTAGAACTTGCCGAGCTCATTAAAAAACTTACGGGTTATAAAGGGAAGATTGTACATGATCTTAGCAAGCCCGACGGTACCCCCAGAAAGCTTCTTGATGTATCTGAAATTAATAAGTTGGGTTGGGAAGCTAAAATTTCGCTTCATAAAGGGATTGAGCAGGTTTATAAAGATACGTTTTTGTAGTTTTTAAAAAATCCGGCTTCGACTTTCTGAATAATCGTCCTCCCGGCCGCTTATTCAGGCTCAGCCTGACATTCCTGGTTTGTAAAAAAGCAATTATTAAAACGATTTGTCACACTGAGCCGACGACTTTGGAGTCGAAAGTCGAAGTGCTTGTTAGTTGGTCGCTAGATTTTAAAGTTTAAAAAATCCGGCTTCGACTTTCTGAATAATCGTCCTCCCGGCCGCTTATTCAGGCTCAGCCTGACATTCCTGGTTTGTAAAAAAAGCTAATTATTAAAACGATTTGTCACACTGAGCCGACGACTTTGGAGTCGAAAGTCGAAGTGCTTGTTAGTTGGTCGCTAGAGTTAAAGTTAAAAAAAGCCGGCTTCGACTTTCCATATTCCAGCCCTCTTGGCAGAAATATGGGCTCAGCCTGACATTGCTTCGACTTTCTGAATAATCGTCCTCCCGTTCGTTTATTCAGGCTCAGCCTGCCATTCCTGGTTTGTAAAAAAACAACTATTAAAACGGGTTGTCACACTGAGCCGACGACGCAGGAGTCGAAAGTCGAAGTGTTTGATAGTAAGCTACTAGAGTTGCCCCCCTTTCTGTAGCTTAGTTTTTAATGCAGGAAAGATCTCTCCCAACATGGCAAGCATCAATAAAAGCTCTAAACTTGCTTGTGGCATTCGAAACCGAAAACCGGAATAGGTGACCACGCTAATTGCAATGGTAGAGAATACCAGGGCTATGGCAAAAGAACGCAAGTATTTATTTTTTGAAAAGAATACATAAAAGATTAGCGTAAAAAGTGCCAAAACCTGGAAAATAACACGACCTGTTTCCAAAAAACCGGGCCGGGCCGTTTCGGGAAATGGATTAAAAGCACTTATTAATTTTTTTCCAATAATTGGAAAAATAAGATCGGGGTTGGTTTTGATAAAATCTAAGGTAGCATCTTTGTATAAATTCATTCTTGCTACTTCATTGCGAGATTTCTTTTCATTAAAACTATAGTCCTTTAATACAAGGGTCTCATCGGCAAGATCACCTTTTGTATTGGTATGTAGACGAGGAACATCTTTATTCCAGCCTTTAGCCATTACAGCTCCCGAAGAGGTAGTAAGCACAACCTGGTTTGCGTCCAGTACCATATAATTTCTAATAAACCATACAGATACTACAGAAATGCAAATAATTGCACTTATAAATAATTTTTTAAAACTGAATTGCTTGTAAATAAAGAGGGCGAGCCAAACTGAAAAGGGTAAAAATAAATAATAGGGATGCGAAAGAATTATAATTCCCGCAACCAAAGATTGGATAAAAAAACCTTCTTTTTGTTGTATATACCTTATCAGCAAATAAACCCACAAACTCATAAAAAAGAAGGTTATGGGTTCAGACAGGAAGACCCGGGAATATAATTGCCAGGCGGGATGAATGGCATATAGGAAGCAACCAAAAATGATAAGAACCTCCTTTAACTTTAAAAGTTTTAGCGTTTTATAGACGATAAAAATCCCCAATAAATGGAGTAGGAATTTAAAAATAAGAATATAGGTGAGATTGTAACCGAATAAAATAAATATGCCGGCTATTAAAAAAGGCCAAACAGGAGGTCGAAAGGCTGTGGGTTTGGCTTCATTTACTTTAAGATGTTCTATTTTGTTTGTTTTAAACAGTTCTAAAAGCTCCCCCCGGTTAAATGAAGTATGCCCATATACTCCCGTTTTTCCAAGGCTTGTTGCCAGGTGAATGTAATCAAAAGCATCACCATTTGCTTCATATTTTAAAGAGTTTGAAACTTTGAAATTATATATTAGAATAACAAAGAGGGGAATTCCGCATATGATTTTAAAATTTCTTATATGAATGGGTTGAAACGTCAAGCCGGTTTATTTTCGTCCTATTATTATAGTAGATAAGCCAAACAGGTTCAGGCTTAGTTTATCCAGAATCTTCCAGAGAGGAACCAATTTGTTGTAAATCTTCATTTGTGATGCTGGAATCATATCTTTTTTTAGAATCTTTCCACTAAAAAACCAACCTGTAATGCCAATTAAATTAAAATATCGTGAATGTAAAATTTCAAGGTTGTTATCCTTGAACAATTTAGATAAAGACTGTTTAGTGTACCTACGAAAATGCCCCAGTTCTTCATCAAATTTATTATAAAGGCTGTTATAAGAAGGAACCAAAATAATTAATTTACCACCTTGTTTTAATAGTTTTTTACAATTTTCGATTGCAAGGCGGTCGTTTTCTATATGCTCAATAACGTTAAGAGTAAAAACAGAATCAAAATAATTTAAATATTGTTTATACTTATTATCGAAATCAGGATGCACTAAATCTATTGTATCTACTCCTAGTAAATTAGGGTACATTCCAAATTTCTCCCTTAAAACCGAACAATATTCACTTCGAAAATCGGTTAACATAATTTCAGATCCTTCTTTAAGAAAGAAATTAGAGATATTTCCCAGTCCGCTGCCAATTTCCAGAGTCTTACCTGTTGTAAAAGGAAAAATAGTTTCAAACATCCATTGGTTGAAATTATCAGCTTCACCAATAATATCAAGTGTTTCTTTACCTTTTTTATCGGAAATAGCTTCAATTTTCATCTGAAAATATTGTATTTAAAAATGCAGTACATCGCCCTCATCGCATCTTTCCAATTTATTTTTTTTCCTTCAGCATAGGTACGCCCGTAATAAGAGATGCCAACTTCGTAGATTCGTATACCCGGAATTCTGCTAATTTTAGCCGTTACCTCGGGCTCAAAACCAAACCTTTTTTCTTTTAGCTCCAGTGATTTTAGCACATCGGCCCTAAAAAGTTTATAGCAGGTTTCCATATCGGTTAAATTGAGATTGGTAAAAGCATTGCTTAGAAAAGTAAGAAATTTATTGCCTATAGAATGCCAGAAAAATAGAATACGATGCGGATTTCCGCCCATAAAACGAGAACCATAAACAACATCGGCCTTACCACTAAGCATCGGTCTAAGTAAATGTTTATATTCTTGCGGATCATATTCAAGATCGGCATCCTGGATAATGATATAATCTCCACCGGCAAGTTCAATTCCTTTGTGTAATGCGGCTCCTTTTCCCAGGTTCACTTCCTGGCGGTGATAAACAATGGCTAAATTTGGGCTTGAATTGATAAAATTATTCACTAATTCGGCTGTGCCATCGGTAGAATGATCATCTATAATAATGAGTTCTTTTTCCAGTGGAAAATCCAGTGCCAGTTTTTCCAGCTCTTCTAAAATGGGAATAATGGTTTTTTCCTCATTGTAGGCCGGGATAATAATGGATAGTTTTTTCAAGTAGTTGGTTAAGTTTAGCTTATAATCTAAATTTAAAAGCTCTAAATTTTGCCCCGAAATTTAAAAATATCCGTGCATTACCTCGTGGACTTTCCACAGGTAAGTTTACCCAAAGATAAATTTTTTTGAAAACAATTTTATAATGAAATAGATTCAGCATATTTTTCAATAAAAGCCCTAACACTAAAATTTTTCTTAATTTCACCACAAATTTCTTCAAGCTTTGCAACAACCGGAAGACGATTGGCTCTACGAGATAAGCCCCAAACGTAAGATTATAGACCTGAACTTTAAAGAGATTTGGGCGTATAGGGACTTGTTGATCCTTTTTGTAAAGCGCGATATAGTCACTGTTTATAAACAAACCATCCTGGGGCCGTTATGGTATTTTATTCAACCCCTATTTACCTCGATAATCTTTACCCTGGTATTTAATAATATTGCCAATATCCCTACCGGTAATGTTCCCCCCTTTTTGTTCAACCTTGCCGGGATAACAGCCTGGAATTATTTTAACCAAAGCCTTACACAAACCTCCGGTACCTTTAGGTCTAATGCCGGGATTTTTGGAAAGGTTTATTTCCCCAGGGTGATTATGCCTTTAAAAACGGTGATTGCGGGATTGTTTAAATTCGGCATCCAGTTAAGTATTTTTGTGGTCTTTTATGGGTATTTTTTATTGAAAGGTTATCATTTACAACCGAATATAAATTTGCTTCTCCTGCCGGTTTATGTATTAATGATGGCATTATTGGGACTGGGAGCAGGAATGATAATCTCTTCGTTTACTACAAAATATCGCGATCTTAGCGTGCTGGTGGGCTTCGCAACTTCTTTACTGATGTATATCTCGGCCGTACCATACCCTTTAAGCGAGGTGTCAGAAAAAATACCGGAGTTGGCCTGGTTGGTGAATTACAATCCCCTGGCACAAATTATTGAAGGCTTTAGGTATATGCTTCTGGATACAGGGATGTTTAGCTGGAGCGGATTTTTCTATACCCTTGGATTTTCTGTGCTACTTTTTTTAATCGGGCTTATTGTTTTTAACAGAACCGAAAAGAATTTTATCGATACGGTCTAAAAACACAGTTTCCGACAGGCAGTTTTTTAGTATGCAGTAAGCGGTCTCAGTTGGCAGTGGCAGTATGTAGCGATTTAAAGCTCTGGTCGCTATGCTGGAGGAAGATAGATGCAATCTCCCTGGTAAAGTAACGAACCGACCAGGTTGGAATTGAACAATTAAAATAAACAACTCTAAAAAAGGCAAGCATATTCAGGCAAGGTCAAACCGACAACTGACAACTGATAACTCCTAACCGAAAATCCCATAAATTTTTATTACTTTTCCGGCATAATCGCCATTGTCCATGAATTATAAGGGAAAACTTAGTCGCTGTAAAGATTGAGATTAATCTCATTAATATTTTCAGGATAAATTATTACTGCAAACAGCTTACTTCATATTGTGCAAATTATAGGAATGTGCTTATATTTATTTTAATTGATATGAGTTTTTCAATTTATGGGCGTACCAATGAATAAGTTATAATCTTATCTTGCTAAAGTATTTGTACTTGAAAATAATAATATCCATTTCATAGATTGTTTACGTGAAAGTGCAACAATTTGTTATCGAAATATCTTTAACTTATAATATATAGGAGAAGCTTTTTAAAGGGAAGTTTGAAGAATTATGATTTACAATAAACTGTCTCTTGAAAAATAAACGAAATTCAGAGTTGAGTGATTTAGAAACTTATCAGTATCCAAAATTGGCTATTGTAATTCCATATTACAAATTAAGCTTTTTTAATAAAACCCTATCATCTCTGGCAGGTCAAACAAATAAAAATTTCAATGTGTATGTTGGAGATGACGCATCACCTGCCAATCCAAAAAGTATAGTTTTAGACTATAAAAAGCATTTAAATATTTGCTATCATAGGTTTGATTGTAATTTAGGAGGGGTTTCTCTAACTAAACAATGGGAGCGTTGTATTGAGTTGATAGATGAAGAGTCTTGGGTTATGTTGTTGGCAGACGATGATTATTTAGAGAAAAATTGTGTAGAACAATTTTATAAACATCTTGAAAAAGCCGAAGTTAGAAATATTAAGGTGATACGTTTTGCTACAAGAGTATTTGATGAGAACTCCAATGAATTCTCAAAAACATATACACATCCGGAATTGGAGAAATCAACTGATTTTTTTTATAAGAAATTTCTGGGTTCTTCTAGAGGTTCTTTATCCGAGCATGTATTTAAAAAAGAAGCTTACTCAAACTATGGCTTTAGGCATTTTCCTTTAGGCTGGGGTGCTGATACTTTTGCATGGTTAGATTTTAGTGAGTTTGGGTATATTTACACCATCAACTCTGCGTCTGTGATATTTAGAATGTCATTGGAGAATATATCAAGGGCTAATTACATGACTGAATTGAAAAACAAAACCCGCTATCATTATTTCTCCATCATCATATTTCTTCATTTAGAAAAATTTCGTGTCTCCCAGCGTTTAAAACTACTATTGTTTTATGAGCAACTTGCAAGACATGCTAAACAGACGGATCTAAAGTTTTATTTTAAAATGATACCACTAATACTTAGACATGGTGGAATAATGGAATCTATTAAATTTTCAAGAAGGTGTATTTTTTATAATTTCAATTTATGAGCGTATTAACCTCCATAATCATACCCACTTATAACCGTGCGCATTTAATAGGGGAGACTTTAGATTCTGTTATCGCTCAAACTTACCAAAACTGGGAATGCATCGTCGTTGACGACGGCTCTATCGATTATACAGCAGAATTGCTGGATTTTTACTGTGCAAAAGATACTCGCATCCATTATTATACTAGACCGCAAGATCGTTTAAAGGGCGCCAATGCCTGTAGGAACTACGGGTTTGAAATGAGTAAAGGTTATTATATTAATTGGTTTGATAGTGATGATGTGATGGATCCTCATCTTCTGCAGGAAAAAATTGAACTTTTAAAATCAAATTCCACCTACGATTATTGCTTGTCTTCAATGCGTTCTTTTTCTGTAAAAGAAGGGAGAAAGCAATTTTTTAAGACTACTTATGTTCGTTTTAAAGAGGTGTTCCGGGATTATGTTATGGGAAAGTTTTCGGCAGGAACTCCAAGCATACTTTGGAAGAGAGGCTTGTTGATAAAGCAAGACCGACTTTTTGATGAAAAAATTTCTAATTCCCAGGATTTAGAATTTTATAGCCGTATTTTTTTTTCTAATAAAGATATTGCTGTGCTGCAAACCCCTTTGATATATTTTAGAACTCACGAAATTTCAATTTCAGAAGAATTTTTTTCTTATAACGGAACTCATCTAAACTCTTATCTGGAGGTAAGGAGAAGAATAATAAATATGGCTGATAATGATTCAGGTATCTTAACACATACCCTTTTAAACATACTGGCCGTTTTTAGAGCTTGCCTCACCAATAAAAACTATGCAGGTTGTGAAAAATGCCTTTTATTTATTGAAGATCATAATAATAGGAATTCACAAATCTCAAAACTAAGCATCCTAAGAATTAGAATGTTGTATTTTCTTTTTAAATTAGTAGGTAGAGGTGATACAAGATTTAGAAGATATCTTAAGATTAAAGTTGGATGAATGCTACTTTTTGAACTTAACTGCCATATTGAACGCTAAGCTTCCCTTAACCCCAAACTTAAAAACCGATAAATTTTAGTACTTTTCCAGCAGAAAAAATACTGCAAACTGCTTACTCCAATACTGTAAAATAAGCCATGGGTACCATTTTAAAAGCTGAAAATATCTCGAAGCAATACCGACTGGGAAAAGTTGGTACGGGTACTTTGGGTGACGATCTAAAACGCTGGTGGTATCATCTTCGTGGAAAAGAAGATCCTTTTTTAAAGGTAGGTGGGGTAAACGATAGAAGTGCCAAAGCTACCGAAGATTATATTTGGGCCTTGCGCGATATTAATTTTGAAGTAAAGCAGGGAGAAGTTTTAGGAATTATTGGTAAAAATGGCGCAGGAAAATCTACTTTACTTAAGTTACTATCTAGAGTAACCGCTCCCACTACCGGTAGTATTAAAACTAAAGGGCGTATTGCGAGCCTTTTGGAAATAGGTACCGGCTTTCATCCGGAACTTACCGGGCGGGAAAATATTTTTATGAATGGTGCTGTATTGGGGATGACCAAAGCAGAAATTAAAACCAAACTCGACGAAATTATCGCTTTCTCGGGCTGTGAGATGTATATAGATACTCCTGTAAAACGCTATAGTAGCGGGATGACCGTAAGATTGGGTTTTGCCGTAGCCGCACATCTCGAACCCGAGATTCTGGTAGTAGATGAGGTGCTGGCCGTTGGAGATGCTGAATTCCAAAAAAAAGCCATTGGGAAAATGCAGGATCTTTCTACCGGAGAGGGGAGAACCGTTATTTTTGTAAGTCATAATATGGCAAGTGTAAAAAGTCTTTGTGACAGGGGTATCGTGTTAGAAAATGGATTGTCTGTGTTTGAAGGCGAAGTGGAAAAGGCGATTAATTTCTATTTATCTAATGAAAGAAAAGTAATACCAAAAGATTTAAGCACTGTAGAAAACCGAAGTGGAACACGACTTGCGAAATTTAAAAGTTTTGAAATTATTCATCCTAATGGACAATCAGTCGAAAACGTATTAAGTGGAGACTCCGTAATTTTTACTTTTACTCTTGATATAATTAATCCTAATAAAAGTTTGAAAGTCGATTTGGGTTTCTCAATCCATACGCCAGATGATGAATTAGTATCAGTTTTATACAGCTCTTATCAGAATGAAGTAAAGCATTTGGAGGGAAGCGGTTGTTACACTATGGAATGTAAAATTGAAGAGTTACCTCTAAATGAAGGCGAATATATTGTGAAAGGGCGCATAGAATGTGATAAGGTAGAATCAGATTGGCCTAAATTTCCTTTGGGAAAATTTAATGTGGTAAAAGGAGACTTTTATAAAACAGGTAATCTTGGTTTTAATGGAAAATCAAAACTGCTAATAAAAGGGGAATGGGGTTTAAAAATTTAAAGCAGTTAATTTTAAAATTAACTCCGCAAAAAATCATTAATCTTTATCAGTCACCACTGAAATCTCCTCAGGAAGATCTTTATTCCACACTTTCCTATTCACAGGAAGGTGAAGATTTAATTTTAAAACGGCTTTTTGATGGACAACAAAAAGGGTTGTACGTAGATGTAGGGGCACATCATCCTAAACGTTTTTCAAACACCTATTTATTTTATAAAATGGGATGGCGAGGCATTAATATAGATGCTATGCCAGGCAGTATGGAGAAATTTAAAGAAGTACGACCGGAAGATATCAATATTGAGGCCGCAATTTCAGATAAAGATGAATTATTAACTTATTATATTTTTAATGAAACTGCCTTAAATACTTTTTCAAAAAATGAAGCAGAACAAAAGGCGGGAAAGGGCAATTATATAGTTATTGATGAAATAAAGATTAATACAATTCCTTTATCTCAAGTTTTAAATAAGCATTTAGATAGTAATAAGCAGATTGATTTTCTGAATATTGATGTGGAGGGATATGATTTTAAGGTTTTAGATTCAATAGATTGGACAGTTTATAAACCTTCAGTTGTTTTAATAGAAGTACTTAATATAGATTTAGAAAACCTAATTGATAGTAAAGTATATAAATTTCTAAGGGAAAGGGCATATAAAATGATTGCGAAAACCTTTAACACCTTAATATTTATAAAAGAAAAGTGAAAAATTTAGCTCCCATAGTACTATTTGTATATAACCGTCCCTGGCATACAAGGCAGGTGCTTGAATCTTTAAAAGCCAATACCCTAGCAGGGGAGAGTAAGCTATATATTTTTAGTGACGGAGCGAAACAGAATGCTGATCAAAATGAAATTTCCTGGATCTATGAAGTTAGGGAGCTAATACGTGAAAAAAGATGGTGCGGAGAAGTTAAAATTATTGAAAGAGAACAAAATTTAGGATTAGCAGACTCTGTTATAACAGGTGTTTCAGAAATAATTG
The DNA here is from genome assembly GCF_015143665.1 of Salegentibacter sp. BLCTC. Taxonomy (NCBI): domain Bacteria; kingdom Pseudomonadati; phylum Bacteroidota; class Flavobacteriia; order Flavobacteriales; family Flavobacteriaceae; genus Salegentibacter; species Salegentibacter sp. BLCTC. The sequence goes on from NZ_WYEW01000003.1 coordinate 523,691, forward strand.
AAAAACATGAAAAAGTAATAGTTCTTGAAGATGATATCGTTACGGGAAAATATTTCCTGAAATTTATGAATGAAGCTCTTCAACTCTATGAAAATGAAAAAAAGGTTTTTGGAATTTCAGGATATAAATATCCCTCTTTAAATATAATCAAGAAACCTACGTACTTTTTACCTATTGCAAGCTCTTGGAGTTTCGGAATCTGGAAGGATAGATGGGATAAAGTGAATTTTAATGGCATCCAGTTATTGAAGGAAGTTGAAGATAGAAACTTTCAACAAAAACTTGATTTTGGAAGCAATGCATTTTATGGAATGTTGAAAGATCATATTGCTGGTAAAAATGATTCTTGGGCAGTTAGACTCTATGTGTCTATGTTTTTAGAAAATGCATATTTTCTTTATCCTAATAAATCTTTAATTGAAAATATAGGTTTTGATAATAGTGGAGTTCATTGCGGGTACGATGACTATTATTCTAAAAGCAAAATGTCAAATGATAGAGTTGAGGTTGTAAAGAGGAACGTAGAATTAAATAGAAAAGTCATCAAAAACATAAAAAAAAGTTTTAACGTAAAGTTTAAACGTAAGAAATCTAAGTTTTCTTTAATGAAGAGTTTTGCTTCTAAGATTCTAAGACGGATGAATTTAATTTGAATCAAATGTAATCTAAGGATTTATGGAGTGTAGAATTTGTTCTAGTAAAACAAAAAACCTTTTTTTTAAAAACCTTTTAGGGAAGTATAAGGTGAATTACTACCAATGCAAAAAATGTAAATTTCTTCAAACCGAAGAACCTTATTGGCTTGATGAGGCTTATTCTTCAGGGGCTATTAGTGCTTTGGATACCGGGATTATTTCCCGAAATCTACTATTAAGGAGAAAAACCACAAATATTTTGCTTAAACTGTTTAATGATTTTTTAGATTTTCGAGCTTTAGATTATGGAGGAGGAGAAGGCATATTCACACGTATGATGCGAGATTTAGGTTATAATTTTTACCGTTATGATCTATACGCAGATAATCTTTATGCTAGATTCTTTGATTTAAAAGATATACCTAAGGGAATCCGATTTGATATTTTAACGGCTTTTGAAGTTTTTGAACATTTGGTAGAACCTCTTGACGAAATTAAAAGGATGCTGAATTTTTCAGATGTTTTACTTTTTTCTACAGAGTTACAACCATCAGAAGAAAAAAAAGAATTAGAAGATTGGTGGTATGTAGCTCCTGAAACAGGTCAACATGTTTCCTTTTATAATGTGACATCATTAGAAAAAATCGCAGATATTTTAGGTCTAAACCTATATACGGACCGTGTCAGCCTACATATACTCTCGAAAAATGAATTAAAAAATCCGTTTATAAAAAATGAGGATATTTCTATTAAACCAAATTTAGCCAGGCGGATTATCAAAAGGTTATATAATCGTTTGAATAAAATTGAGGATAAACATAGTTATACACAATTACCTCCTTCTCTGACATTGAAAGACTTTGAATTTGTTAAAAGGAAGCTTAATAATCAAGAGAACAAATCAAAATGAAAATTCTCATAGATAATCAGGTTTATGAAAATCAAAAATTTGGTGGGATTAGTCGTTATTTTAATGAATTGCAACGTGAAAATAGCGATATTGAGAGAATGCCGCTCTTTCAATATAGACCTCCGGCAAAACAAAGTATATATGATAGGCTAAGGTCTAAATTGAAAATTACTCCTGTTGGGACGAAAAAGAAAAGCTCTAAATACGAGTTTTATAATGCTCAGTTAAATAGACTGGATTTTGATGTTTTTCATCCAACTTATTATAATAATTATTTTTTGAAAAGCCTTAAAAAACCCTTTGTGCTTACGGTTCATGATATGATTCACGAAAAGTTTCCTGAATATTTTGGTTCCAGTCCCGATTCAATAAACAAACGTCGACTTTGTGATGCGGCAGATAGAATAATTGCAATTTCAGAAACAACAAAAAAAGATATTATCGAAATTTTTGGGACCTCGGCGAATAAAATAGAAGTGATTTACCATGGTACTAATTTTAAATCTATTCAGGCTTCAAAACCTAATTTTAATTTTGAGATAAGAGAATATCTTTTATTTACAGGAAACAGGAGTGTTTATAAGAATTTCTTAACTTTTTTAATTGCTGTAGCTCCATTGATTCGTAAAAATAAAAAGCTAATTCTTATTTGTACAGGGCCTAACTTCAATGCTATTGAAAAAAAATGGATTAATGATTTGCAACTTAATCACATTGTAAAACATTATTACTGTAGTAATGACAATGAGTTAGCATATCTATACCAAAATGCGGAATGTTTTGTATTTCCATCTTTGTATGAAGGTTTTGGATTGCCATTGCTAGAGGCTTTCGCGACACAATGTCCTGTAGTAACTAGTTCCGGAGGATCACTAAAAGAAATTGCTGGTGATGCAGCTGTTTATTTTGATCCTAAAGATGTTGAATCTATAAGGACCTCGATTATCAAAGTATTATCTGATAAAGGGTTGAAAAAGGAGCTAATAGAAGCAGGAGAAGACCGATTGAATGATTTTTCATGGGATAAATGCCGTAAAGAAACAATGGATTTATATTCAAGGCTTATTTAATTTAGAAGAAAAATACTAATATAAAGTTCATAGTTAAAAAACCACTCATTGCTGAAATTGCCTTTAACCAGTGTCTTGAAAAGATTAGATTTCGAAAATTTAGAGAATCTTTTTTAGTAATTATGTAAGATGGATTTTTGAGTGAATAATGAAAATATAATTTTATGCTGTAAATTTTAAAATCAAATGCCTAAATCACCTTTAATATCAATTATTACCGTAAACCTCAATAACCTGGAAGGTTTAAAAAAAACCATGAAAAGTGTTCTTGAACAAAGATGGCAGGAATTTGAATATATTATAATTGATGGTGGCTCTTCTGATGGAAGTAGAGAGTTTATAGAAGCTAAGAAGGATAAAATCGACTATTGGGTGAGTGAGCCCGATAAAGGGATTTATAATGCTATGAATAAAGGAATAAAAGCTGCTAATGGAGAGTATTTATATTTTTTGAATAGTGGCGACAATTTGAACGGTAAGGATATACTTAATCAAGTTAAGGATAAGATTAAGCTTTTTGATTTAATATACTTTAACATTGATATTATAAAGGGGGAAACAAAAAAAAATGTTTCGTATCCATCAAAATTGCGTTTCACCTATTTTATAAATGCAACTCTTTGTCATCAGGCGATATTAATTAGAAAGGAGTTATTTTTAATTGCAGGAAAATTTGATGAAAACCTATCAATTGTTTCAGATTGGAAATTTCTAATCCTCACCTTATTTAAACATAATTGTACTTATTTAAAAGTTGATCAAACTCTTTCTACTTTTTATCTTGATGGCATAAGTTCAAATCCAAAAAATTTTAATAAAATAAATAAAGAAAAAGAAGATGTTTTAAATGAACACTTTAGTGCAATTCTTCCAGAGATGGAAGAACTAAAACAAATTGAATTTATTTTGCGGAATTTAAGAAAATCTAAAAAAATAAACTTGTTAATAAAGTTGGGAATGTTAAAGAAGTTCTGAGATAATAGGCTGTTTTTCCAACTCTCATAATACTTTTAAAGGTAAGAAATGGTAAATCGTACATAATTACGCATCCATTTGGAAATATTTTTTAATGATTTAAAAAATCAATGAATATTAAAAATTTAAATCTTCAGTTTTAGCAGAATTGGATAGATTTTATGTTAGATTATTAACTTAAATTAGGACATTAGAATTAGACGATGTTTGAAGATAAAGTTTCTATAATTATTCCCTGTTACAACGATCATCTATATATCCAGGAGGCAGTAAATTCAGCTTTAAACCAAACTTATGAGAATATAGAAATTATTGTTATTGATGATGGCTCAAATAAACAGACCAAAAGGATTCTTAATCGACTGAAACCGAAAATCGATAAATTGATTACTCAAGGAAATTTGGGTGCGAGCGCTGCAAGGAATAATGGTATTGCAGCTTCAAGCGGGAAGTTTATTATGATTTTGGATAGTGATGACTATTATGAAAGTGAGTTTTGCACAAAAGCTATAAATGTCTTTAATAATAAGACAGGTGTCAAACTCGTAAGTTGTTACGCCCAATGGTTTAGTGAAGAAAATGCGAGATTATTTAAACCTACAGGTGGTATATTGGCAGATTTTCTTCTAAAGAATTGTGTTCTTAGTGTGATTTTTAGAAAAAAAGACTTTGATCTTGTGGGAGGCTATGATGTCAATATGCAAAAAGGGTTTGAAGATTGGGAATTTTATATAAGGCTTCTAAAAAGCGGAGGTCATGCTTCGATAATTCCCGAAGTCCTCTTTAATTACAGAAATAAGCAAAATTCCAGAAATGAAAAGGCTAATCTTAAAAAATATGATATTCTGGAGTATATTTATAATAAACATGCAGATTTATATAAAGAACATTTCTCTTTATTTATTCATGAATGGTTAAAATCTAATAGAAGAAGTGAAGCTTTTAAGCAACAGGTTATGGATAGTTTGGACTATAAAATTGGTAATAAAATTTTAAAGCCTTTTAGGTTCTTAGGCCTTTTTAAAAGAAAACAGAATTAATGGCTCAAATATCAATTATAATGGCGACTTTCAACAGAGCTGCTCTGATTTTGGAGAGTCTGGATGCAATTAAAAATCAAACTTTTTTAAATTGGGAATGCCTAATTATCGATGATGGAAGTGAGGATAATACAGCTAATGTTGTTGATAAGTATACTTCCAAAGATTCGCGCTTTACTTATCTTCCCAGATCAAAAGATTATAAAAAGGGTTTGCCGGGGTGTAGAAACCAGGGCTTAGACCTGGCTAGGGGAGAATTTGTTATTTTCTTTGATGATGACGATATTCCTCATCCGCAATTGCTGGAATTAACAGTAGCTGAATTGCAAAAGTCTAATTATGATTTTTGCAGATACCTTAGAGATACCTTTTACGGCCAGTTTATGAGAAAAATTGAGTTTATTGAAAGTTATACCACAAACAAAATTGATTCGGGAGATTTGGAAGCTGTGATTGAAAACGAAATTCCATTTAATTCCTGTCAAGTAATGTGGAGAAAGTCAAGTATAGCTAAGAGTAGATTTGAGGAAAGTCTTATGTATGCCGAAGATTGGGAGTTTTACACTCGGATTTTAAGCTCAGGTCTAGAAGGTATTACAATAAATAAACAATTATATTTTGGCAGGAAACATCGAAATTCAAACACGGGAGAGTTTTATAGAAAAGATAAAAAACGCCTGTCTTCAAAAATCACCGGTTCAAATTTAATTATACAGCATCTTGGAGAAAAAAAGTTGCTTTCAAAAAGACTTAAAAAATTCTTTATTCAATTGGGATTTCAATTAAAATCGCTGGAAATTATAGATAACACCCTTCATTATTCAGGGGCAGGTTTTTTTGAAAAGCTTAAATATACAATTGGTTTTAAAACATATCCGGTTTTGCGCCCGCTATTTTTGCTAAAAGGAAAAATCTTTTCCCGATAATATGCTTACAATGCGTTTCCCCGCATTTCCGTCCCATAAATCGGGAATCTTTGTAGTTTTTAGTTTTGGATCGCTAAATAATTTCTCTAAGGTTTTTTTAATTGCTTTGGTCTGGGTTCCGGCAAGTATATTAGTGCCTAATTCTATGGTTTCAGGACGTTCGGTATTCTCTCTTAGAGTAATACAGGGAACATTTAAAATCGTGGTTTCTTCGGTAATTCCGCCAGAATCAGTAAGCACGGCTTTGGCATTGGCCACCAAATAATTAAAATGCAGGTAGCCAAGCGGCTCAATTAAAAATAAATTTTCGTTTTTAAAATTTAGACTTTTGATAATAGCCTTTGTTCTGGGATGTACCGGAAAGATAACCGGGAGATTATTAGAATTTTCTAAAATACAATTAATAGTACCTTTTAATTGTTTTTCTTCGTCTACATTGGCCGGCCGGTGTAGGGTAAGTATAAGATAGTTTCCTTTCTTAAGATCTAAACGATCCCAAATCTCAGGTTTTTGGAATTTTGTTTTAAATCTTAGGAGAGTATCAATCATAGTATTGCCAACAAAAAATACCTGTTCTTTGTTTTTTCCGGTTTTAAAAAGATTTTCTGAGGCCTGGAGAGTGGTTGTAAAAAAATAATCGGTTATACTGTCTATTAGTATTCGGTTAATCTCCTCGGGCATAGACCAATCATAAGAGCGTAGTCCGGCTTCTACATGTACAATTTTAAGCCCCATTTTTTTGGCTGTAATGGCACATGCCATACTGGAAGTAACATCTCCCACTACAAGACATATATCGCTTTTTTCCTTGCGCAAAAGATTTTCATAAGCTAGCATGATCGCTCCGGTTTGTTCGGCCTGGCTTCCACTTCCAACCTGAAGGTTTATTTCCGGACTGGAGATTTCAAGGTCTTTAAAAAAATTACCGCTTAAGTTTTTATCATAATGCTGTCCGGTATGAATAAATCGATATTTTATATGTGGTCCATAGGTTTCTATAGCATGAATAATAGCAGCAATTTTTACAAAGTTGGGCCTTGTTCCGGCTATAAGGTCTATTTTCATTTAGAGAATCTATTTAAGCGAATTTAGGAAATTGTTCCATCACCTGGAAACGGTTTAAAAAGGTTCTCGATACAGCTTTGCTTCACTCTCTTTCCTCGAACTTACGGGTGTCGTTACTTCGAGTGTCCCGACGCGAGTCGGGATGAATCGAGAAGTATTGGAATACAGTGTTGCAAATTCTATCTAGAAGTAATAGCTTTACACTAACTACCCGGATTATTCCAAAATGCCTTGATGAAAAAAATACTTGTAGTAGCAGAATCTATAGACGTTGAAGATAGTAGTGGTACCAAAGGAAGGGTGGCTCTAATAAAAAACCTGTATAAGGCGGGTTTTGAGTTGCAGGTATATCATTATACACGAAAGAATATTGAGCTGGAGAACATCCCCTGCCATGCGATTAAAGAGAACCGAAGAAGTTTGCTGTTTTTTTTAAGTAGGTTAGAACGCTATTTGCGCTATTGGTTTAACCTAAAAGTTTATAAACAGATAGAACAGGCATTCGGATTTTCTTTTACCCTTTTTAATGATAGAAACAGTATTGTTAGGGCATTAAATAAAATAACGGATTTTGATCCAGACCTGGTATTAACTTTAAGTAAAGGAGGAAGTTATCGCCCACATCATGCCCTGTTAAAGCTTCCCGGGTGGCATTCTAAGTGGGTAGCTTATATTCATGATCCTTATCCTTTTGCTTGCTACCCAAGACCTTATGACTGGGTGGAGCCGGGTTACTTAAAAAAGAGGAAGTTTTTTTTGAAGCTTGGGGAAAAGGCTAGCCATATAGCTTACCCCAGTAAGCTATTGGCAGAGTTGATGGAAAGTTACTATGCACCTATGAGGGGGAAAAGGCTGATAATTCCACATCAAACTTTTGAAAGTAACACCGCAGCTATAAATTTACCTGCGTATTTTAAAAATAATGCATTTTCATTGGTACATGCGGGAACCTTACTTGGTCCAAGAAATCCGCGTAGTTTAATTAAGGCTTTTCAAAAGTTTATTCAGGAAAATCCGGAAGCAGCAGATCATAGCCAATTAATTTTCATTGGTAGAAAATCTAAATATTCAAAAGAGTTTAAGGAAGTAATGCAAGTATTTCCGCAGTTTTATAGTAGTGAGGCGTATATTCCATTTTCTAAGGTACTGGCTATTCAAAATAATGCTGCGGTAAATATAATCCTTGAGGCAAAAAGCTCTATAAGTCCTTTTCTGCCGGGAAAATTTCCCCACTGTATTCAGGCAGGTAAACCAATTTTGTTATTGGGCCCTTATTACAGCGAGTCTAAAAGATTACTGGGAAATGATTATCCCTGGTGGAGTGAGATTGATGATGAACATAAAATATTTGCTATGATAGAAGAACTGTATAGTAATTGGAAATCAAATAATAGTCAATGCGATTACCATAGCCTGGGTAAATATCTTTCAGAAACTTATCTAAGCGATCAAATTTCAAGCTTATAAATGAAAATCCTAATGCTCTCCATCTTCGCTCCGCATTTTTTTAACTGGACCAAACAGTTGGAAGATTCGGGGCATGAGGTTTATTGGCTGGATGTTTTTGACTCTAATACAGAGGTTGCTCAAATAGAATTTGTAGGGCAAATTACAGGCTGGCGTTATAAATGGGATTTCCCCGGAAGGTATTTTCTTAAAAATCAAATGCCTGGCCTAAATAGTTTTATCAATAAATTCAATGAACGAGAATTAGCAGAGGTATTTAACCAAAAACTACAGGAAATAGAACCAGATTTGGTTCATATGTTTGTTATGCATCTTTCCTGTTTTCCTATTCAAAAAATAATTAATAGAAACCCGAAAATAAAATGGGCTTATTCCTCCTGGGGGAGCGATTTATATTATTATAAAGATAAAAAGGCAGCAGCAGAGAAAATTAAAAAAATTCTGCCTTCTATAAATTTTATGTTTTCAGATTGCTATAGGGACTTTCAAATTGCTAAAGACCTTGGGTTTTCGGGGGAATTTCTAGGAGTCTTTCCCGGTGGTGGAGGTTATGATTTTAATCGATTAAACCCTTTTATAACTTCCTTGCCTTCACGAAATACCATTCTTATAAAAGGTTACCAGGGAAAGCACGGAAGGTGCGTCCAGGTCTTAAAAGCCATGGTTGCATTGAAACCAGATTGCAGTAATTATAATATTGTTGTTTTCGGTGGAAATGAAGAGGTTAAAAGTTTTATATTGGGTTCTGAGTTAAAGGATTGGAATAATCTAAAGATGTTAGGACGTATTCCGCATAATGAAGTTATTAAATTAATGGGCCAAAGTTTGGTATATATAGGAAACAGCCTTTCAGATGGAATGCCAAATACTTTACTTGAGGCCATAATAATGGGTGCATTTCCCATACAGTCCAATCCCGGAGGCGCGACAGCAGAATTAATTATAGATGGAAGAAATGGAAAATTGATCCATGATCCTGAAAATCCTCAGGAAATAGAAACTAAGTTACGAAGTGTTCTAAATAATGATACTCATCTCGAGGAGGCTGTAGAATATAATTTGAAAATAATAAAGCCTTCATTAGAAAGAAATACTATTAAAAAACAGGTCCTTAAAAAGTACCAATATATAGAAGATCAATTATGATTATTCTTTATCCGCCTTCCTTTAAGTCATTGGGTAAAAAGGTAATGCTGTTTTCAAAATACAGCCTGGATGGCGAAACTTATACGCTTTGGTATAAGTTTCCAGAAAAGTATAGAGATTACCTGGTAGTTGAAAGATTGGATGCATTTTTAGTAGGCTTATTGTTTCTGGGATTAAAAACCGGAAAGGATATTTATGTAAAGGGGCCTGTTTCACATCGTCTATATTACGCTATTAATCACTATTTAATAGAAATTCTTTGTGCAGCCAATCCTTCCTATAAAAAAATAAAAGTTATAGCAGAGGAATTGAATAAAAGGGATTTAAATGTCGTGAACTCGGCAGGAACAGGTCTTTCTTGTGGAGTAGATTCATTTGCTACTTATTACGACCATATAGAAGAGGAGGGAAACTTTAAAATAAAATATTTTACATTTTTTGATGTTGGTTCCCATGGGGTTTTTAAAGGTAAAAGGGCTGGTGAGATTTTTAATGAGAGATTAAATAACTCGAGTGAATTTGCAAAAAAGGTCGGGAAGGAGCTAATTACCGTTGAATCTAATTTAAGTGAGGTTCTGGATTTACCTTTTCAAGCAACAAATACATTACGTAACATTTCTTGTGTGCTGAATCTCCAAAAACTATTTAAAAATTATTATTTCGCCTCATCTTATCCATATAAGTATTTTAAACTGGATCCATCTGATACTACTTATTATGATATCTGGAACCTACATTTATTATCAACCGAGTCGACAACTTTTTTCTCCTCGGTTCCCGGGTTAACACGCATAGAAAAAACCGCCCTGATTAGTAATTTCCAAAATACCTATAAATTTTTGGATGTGTGTTTATCACCAGATAAAGACTGTGATTTTAAGAATTGTACCCGTTGTGAAAAATGTTTGCGAACGGCTTTAACCTTAGACTTATTAGATGAACTTGAAAATTATAATGGGGTTTTTGACCTAAACGCCTATGGAAAGCAAAAGGATAGGTATATAGCAAAAGTCCTATATACCAGGAAAACTAATATTTTTAGTGAAGAGTTATATGCTTTATTAAAGGAGAAAAATATTCTTACAAAGACTCATTATTATGCTAAAATTAAATATGGTTTAGAATTGAAGTGGCTAAGGTTCAAAAAAAGTATTAAAGTTGTAATTAAAAAAGTGTAATTTGATTTCTTTAATTTATGCCCATCGTAACCGTGACACCAAAAGAATAAAAATATCTTTTGAGTCTTTGCAAAGGCAGGAGTTGCAAAATTTTGAAGTGATCTTTTTAGATTATGGAAGCAAAAATGCGCTTGTAGAGGAACTGAAAGTGCTTGCCACCGAATTTCCGTTTGTTCGTTTTTTTCATTTGCCTGTACCCCAGCTTTTATGGAATAAAAGTAAAGCTCTTAACTATGGGATTTTAAAGGCAAAAGGAGATTATGTCTTTATTGCGGATATCGATCTTGTTTTTCATCGGCGAACAACTGCTTTATGGAATAAGCTATTGAATCCCGATAGGTTTTATTTGTTTCAGTTGGGATATTTAGAAAAAGAAGAATCAGAAAAACTTTTTGGGAATTATGAATTTGATGCTTTAAAACCGGGCAGAACAGGAACTGTAAACGGCATGATCTTAACTTCCCACGAAAGCCTTCTGGAGGTGAAGGGTTTGGACGAATTTTTTCATTTCTATGGGTCTGAAGACGAAGATTTATTTGCCCGATTGGAAAGTGCGGGCTATCAAAGAGAACTAAGAAAGGAAGCATATGTTTACCACAATTGGCATCAAAGTTTTTCAGGTTCAGAAGATAAACTGCTTACAGGGAATCCACGGATGAAAAATATTATGCGTATTAATCAAAGACACTTTCAACGTAATAGAGATCGGGGTATAATAAAACCTTTAAGGCAGGAAAAAATAGGGGAATTTATAACTACCGAAAGATCTGCTGTTTTAAATAATCCCGATATAATACTTGAAATTCCCAATATACTTGCCAGGGTAGAGCATTTTTTAAGAGAAGAGCTGCCTTCCCGAAAAGGAGAGGTGGTAAAGGCTGTATTTTTTGAGGAGGATTACTATAAGTCTACCAAATACAAATTAAAGCTAAGATTAGGAAAACAAACACAGCCCTATGTCTCTATGAAACAGGTGAATGATATGATCTTAAAAGAGATTTTATATAATTATAGAGATCATAATTATTCTTTTCGGGTAGAGCAAAACCTAAAAAGAATTGTTTTTATTTTAGAGGTTTAAATAACTTGCGCTACCTAAACTCTAAACATTATAATATACAAGAGATTTAATGTCCCTAAAGTTAAAATTTAAAGAAAGCTTATTTCACCTATTGGAGCTGCTGCCCGAGAAACAGGGCTATTATGCTTACCATACAATTCAAAACCTCGCTAACAGGCAGAATATGTTAGATCGGCTAAAAACCAACACTTTCAGTTTTAGTGGTTTGCAAAGATTGTTACAGGAAAATAAGCTATCCTTAGAAGGGAAAAATGTTTTAGAAATCGGTTCGGGATGGGCACCTGTTATGCCTTACCTGATGCTTTACAGGGGAAAAGCAAAATCGGTTTCCAGTTTCGACCTAAACCGGCATTTTAATAGGAAACGAATTCGCGAATTGAACGAGGTTTTTCTATCGGAATATGGTATTAATGTTAGGGCCGCGCCTAAAAGCGAATGGGATTTACCAAAAGAGATTGCGTATTATCCCAATACCAACCTAATAAATATAGAATGGCCGGAAACAGACCTTATATTTTCCCGGTTTGTTCTGGAACACGTAAAGCCGGAAGATCTTCGGTTAATGCACCAAAAATTTAAAGCCGATTTAAAGCCGGGGAGCATAATAGTACATTTAATTTCTCCAAGCGATCACCGTGCCTATGTAGATAAAAAATTGAGTCTGCAGGACTTCTTGCAATACAGCGAAGCCCAGTGGCGAAAGAAACAAACCAGGTTTGATTATCATAATAGATTAAGGCTTCCACAATATAAAGCTATTTTTAAAGCCGCAGGCTTGGAGCTGTTGCATATTGAGTATGATCAACCCGATGTTGACTCTTTTAAGAGGTTCAAATCTTTAAACATACATACAGATTTTAAAAAATTTACAGATAAAGAATTGACGGCAGGATCCATTAATGTGGTTTTGAGGGTGTAAAGGGAAATAAAACCTGTTTCTTTCTCCAGATAACCGGTGTATCAAAACTAATTCGGTTCTAACAAGAATCTTTGTAATTACTAAGCACTTCGACTTTCGACTCCTACGTCGTCGGCTCAGTGTGACAGCGTGTTTTAATAATTAGAGCAATGTCAGGCTGAGCGCAACTGAAAGGAGGATTGCTATCACCAATTAACGAATCCCGAATTAACGAATCCCGAATCAACCAATCACCAATCAACGAATCCCGAATTAACGAATCACGAATCAACCAATCACGAATCAACCAATCACGAATCAACCAATCACGAATCAACCAATCACCAATTAACTAGTTAACTAAATAACCAATCAAATTAATTAACTTGCTTCTAAAATTTGAAAACTATTTATGTTTATAATCGCTGAAATTGGGCAGGCCCACGAAGGAAGTCTTGGAATGGCTTTATCTTATATAGATGCACTGGCAGAAACCGGGGTAGATGCCGTTAAATTCCAGGTGCATATGGCAGCGGCCGAAAGCAGTGAGTTCGAGCCTTTTCGTGTGAAGTTTAGCCAGCAGGACAAAACCCGTCTCAATTATTGGAAACGTATGGAGTTTTCCCCGGAAGAATGGAAGCTATTAAAGCAAAAATGCGAAGAAAAAGCAGTGGAGTTCCTTGCTTCACCTTTTAGTAATGCTGCCGTAGATCTTTTAGAGGAACTAGGGGTAAAAAGTTATAAGCTTGGTTCTGGAGAAGTGAATAATTTTTTGTTGCTGGAAAAAATAGCCGGAACCGGGAAGCCGGTAATTCTTTCCTCCGGAATGAGCTCTCTTAAAGAATTAGATAAAACGGTAGAATTTCTTAAAAGTCGGAATGTTGAATTTTCTGTGCTTCAATGCACCACGGCTTATCCTACTACAGCTCAAAATTATGGGCTCAATGTGATTAGGGAATTAAAAGAGCGGTATGATGTGCCAATTGGTTATTCCGATCATTCTGCGAAAATAGAAACCTGTATTGCCGCTACGGCCCTTGGTGCTGAAATTCTTGAATTTCACGCAGTTTTTGATAGGCGTAGCTTCGGACCCGACGCAACTTCTTCACTTGAAATTGATGAGGTAAAAACCCTGGTACAAGCCGTAAATAACATTCAAAATTCTTTGCGTTGTAGGGTAGATAAAACAGACAACTCTCAGTATAAAGAACTGAAAAATATTTTTGAAAAATCCCTGGCTGTAAATAAGCATTTACCTGCTGGCCATAAATTAACTTTTAATGATCTGGAAGCAAAAAAACCAAAAGGCTATGGTATAGATGCTTCAAAATTTGAACAGGTATTAGGCAAAGAATTAAATAAAGAAAAGAGACAATGGGAATTTTTAAATTGGGAAGATGTTGGGGGGAGTCTATAGTCTTTAGAAGATGATTTTTTGTGACAGCGCGTTTTAATAATTAGAGGAATGTCAGGCTGAGCCTGGATAAACGGCCGGGAGGACGATTATCCAGAAAGTCGAAGCCGGCTTTTTTAAACTTTAACTCTAGCAGCTTACTCTCAAGCACTTCGACTTTCGACTGCTGTGTCGTCGGCTCAGTGTGACAGTTGGTTTTAATAATAAGAGGAATGTCAGGCTGAGCCTGAATAAACGGCCGGGAGGACGATTATTCAGAAAGTCGAAGCCGGCTTTTTTAAACTTTAAACCCTAGCAGCTTACTACAAAGCACTTCGACTTTCGACTCCTGCGTCGTCGGCTCAGTGTGACAGCGTGTTTTATAATGGGGAACTAACAAACCAATATTGTCATGCTGAGCCCATATTTCTGCCCGGAGGGCTGGAATATGGAAAGTCGAAGCAATGTCAGGCTGAGCGCAATTGAAAGGAGGAAAAGCTTGCCCTGAGCGCGTAGCAGTCGAAGGGTCGAAGCCGGCTTTTTTAAACTTTAAACCCTAGCAACCCACTACAAAGCACTTCGACTTTCGCCTCCTGCGTCGTCGGCTCAGTGCGACAGTTGGTTTTAATAATTAGAGCAATGTCAGGCTGAGCCCGACTGAAAGGAGGAAAGTCGAAGCCCCTACCGCGATTAAATTTATTCCTCTAAATTTTCGTCCGGTTTTCCGAATTGCCCGTAACTTTTTGAGAATTTTATAAGAGCCTTCCAATTGCTATTGATTAAAGCTTGTTTTTTTCTGCGGCTCCATCCTTTAATTTGTTTTTCTACCATAATGGCATAGTTAGGATCTGTAAACTGCTCCTGCCATTTTAATACTACAGGGCGTCGGGTAAAGGTATATGCACGCTTAGCATAGCCGGAGTTATGTTCCCATAATCTTCTATTTAGGTTATTGGTGATACCTGTGTAATAAGACTTGTCTTTACATTCAACTATATAGACATAATATAATTTCATATTACAATTTAAGCAATAAAATTATAGTTGTTTACTTATGAGTTACAATGCTGGTTTTAATTTGTTTAAAGCCACTAACTAACTTAACCCCGGTAGCTATTACTACCAAGCACTTCGACTTTCGCCTCCTGCGTCGTCGGCTCAGTGTGACAGCGCGTTTTATAATGGGGAACTAACAAACCAATATTGTCATGCTGAGCCCATATTTCTGCCCGGAGGGCTGGAATATGGAAAGTCGAAGCAATGTCAGGCTGAGCCCGACTGAAAGGAGAATTGCTATCACCAATTAACCAATCCCGAATTAACCAATCACCAATTAACGAATCCCGAATTAACTATTCTCCACGCTCTCCACTCTTTTCTCTAAAGCCAAAAACTATAGCCCCAGTCTACCGACTACCGACTAATTTATTTACATTTGTTTGAACCTGAAAATCACCTATGCTTCAAATTGTTCACCAGCGTGCTGAAAAGATTATCTGTGTAAATTATAAAGGAACGCCTTTGGAGATTGAAGAAACGAATCTTTGTAAGGCTTTTTGGGTTTTAGCCGAAAACTATCCCGATGAGTTGATTTGCTGGTGTGAAGAAACCTATACCCAGAAGTTTGACGAAAGTTTTTTAAAGGAAATATTTGGCCACAATCTTATCATGGCCTCCTATGCTTTGGAGCACTCTTATTTTTCCGACAGGATTGGCTATATTGATCAACATCCATCTATAAATATTAATCCCGAAGTGCCTTATGGTACCTGGAGGATGAGTACAGATGCCGGTGGTATAAAGGGGGGTATCTTGTCTAAATTTCAGCAAACTTTTGGAAACATACAGGATTTTGGATTTTTATTAAATGCTATTGCTAAATCTGGACAACACAATGGGCTATTCTGTTATTCAGACCCTCGTTTTTTTACTCCCAAACTGAAAAAAGACTATAATCTGCGGCCTGTAGCAGGTGTTTCAGAGCTATTTTCTTTTGTGTATGTTCATTATAAAACAGCAAGACTTTGGTTATTGTTTTGGTGTTTTGTAAAGTTTGAAGGCTCTTTTCCCATACTTTCCCTTTTGCGATCATTGTTTAGAAAAAAAGTTTTTCTAAAGGAAATTGATTTTGGAAAGGTAGGGTTGAAAAGAATAGAAAAGACAGTGAAGCCTTATAGTCTGGATGTGATTATACCAACCCTGGGACGAAGAGAATATTTATTACAGGTTTTAGAAGATTTAACAAAACAAAGTGTATTACCGAAAAAAGTAATTATCGTAGAGCAAAATCCCGATCCTAATTCCCAAACAGATTTGCCGGAACTTACTACGGAAGAATGGCCGTTTAAACTGATACATCATTTTATACACAAAACAGGCGCCTGTACAGCCAGGAATATGGCTCTGGAAGAAGTAGATGCCGATTGGGTCTTTTTTGCCGATGATGATAACAGGATGGAAAGTGATGTTCTGGAAAAATCTTTAATTGAATTAGAGGCATATAATATTAATTGTTTAACCCTTAATTATATTCAACCCGGGGAAATTTTATTTTTTGATAAAAGAAAACAATGGGGAACCTTTGGGGCAGGAAATAGTATAGTTAGAAGTGTTTTTGCGAAAAAAATAAGGTTCGATGCGGCTTTTAACTATGGCTACGGTGAAGACATGGAGTATGGTATGCAACTGCGAAATGCCGGTTGTGATATTATTTATCATCCAGATATAAAAATTGTTCATTTAAAAGCTCCCAGGGGTGGGTTTCGGGAAGTATCGTTGCCGCCCTGGAAAGAAGATGATCCAAAACCGGCACCTACCATTATGTTGTTTGCTGAAAAATATTATACTTCTATACAGAAAAAAGGTTTTAAGACAGAACTTTTCCTACGTAATTATAGTCTAAGCAAAAACCTTAATCCCATAAAGTATTGGAAAAATATGCAACTGCGTTGGCTTAAAAGCGAGACCTGGGCTAAAAAACTAATGCTAAAATAACTTTGGAATGAAGTTTTTAATAAGTCAGAGAGCCCTTACCGAAAATGATTTCCAGAAACTGGAGCAAAAATATAAGTTTCAGGAAATAGCAATTGGCCCCTACAACATTTTGAAAGAAAAAGAAACCGAAGTGTATGATGGGAGCGAATGTAAAGCTTTTATAGATGGGTATATACGGGATTTTAATGTTTCCTGTTCGCAGCTGGGATTTCAAATTGAAAGTGCTATTGACTTAATTAGCAAACAATGGCCCGTTCCCAACTCAATAAGTGGCTCTTTTTCTGCTGCGATTATACAAGAAAGCAGTGGGGAGCTTATTATTTGTAATGATGCCATTGGCGTATATCCGCTATATTATTTAACAGGGGAGGAAGGTTTTTATATTTCTAATAGCCTGGCCTGGTTAGGAGCATTATCGGAAACGGCCGGAGATGAAGTGGGTTTATTTCAACGCGCTTATTGCCCTGAATTTGCAAATATTGGATCCAGAACAATCTTAAAAGATGTAAAGCGCCTTTTACCCGGCGAATGGATTAGGTTTGGTAAGTTGGGGAGCATCCTGGAAAAAAAATACGATAATGAATTATACCGGGAACTTTCTAAAAATATTTCGCCTTCAAATTACTGGCAAGCTTTTAAAAAGGAGCTGTCTTATTGTTTAGCAGAAGAGAAGAACCTACATATAGCCCTTAGCGGAGGAATGGATAGTAGGTTGCTAATTGGTGGTGTTCCGAAGAATAAAAAAGTCTTTTGTCATACCTATGGTGATAAATATTTTTATGAGACCCGTATCGCCAGGCGCATTGCCGGGATTTACAAGGCTGATTTTAAGAATTATTCCTGCCCGCAATTAAACTTTCCGGAGAAAAAAATTATTGAAAAATATACCCTTGAAACAGAGGCCGTCTATATAAATAATTGGCTTGAAATTTTAGAAGGACAAGATCTAAAGAAAAAGGAAAGTATTTTGGTAGGGGATATGACAGAGTCTTTACAGGGAAGAAACTTGCCGATGAAAAAAAGCTGGAAAAATTTTAATCAGTATTATCACGGGCGAAAGGAGTATTCTTTAACCGGGAATACCAGGGAAAAATTTCAAGACTGGAAAAGAACTATAATAGGGAAATATACCGGTTTGGCTTCTCAAAAGCATATTGATAGGTTAAAATTAAATATATCGGAGAAAAATCTCAAAGATGAAATTATAAAGGATATAGAAAAGCTAATAGATAGAATAGAAGCCCATAACCTTGCTTATATGGAGCTTGTTGCCGAATTATTTTCCTGGTTTACACATTCCCGAATTCCTATGGGAAAACAAATACTTATCTTAAATTCTAAGTTTAAAGCCTATTGCGTACCTATGTCTGTTCAAATACTTCGCTTAACCAGTAATATACATCCGGGTTTAAGGCTAGGTGGCAGGTATATAAAATCTTTGTTTACTTCGGTAGCAGAATTAAGGCCCGGGGCGAGTGTGCCTACAGCCCAAATACCATTTGTAGCTTTTAAATCGCCGGAAATATTCAAGTTACCAATTTGGTTTTTAAGATCTGAAATAGACGATTTTCTTATTAAACGGTTAATGAAGTCTGCCAACCCAAAGAAAAGATATCGCTTGTTGAAATCCTTTAATTGGGTAAAGGTGTATCAGCAGCCCCAAATGGAAACAAGATTACGATCTTATTTTAAAAAGTCTTATTTAGGGGAAGAATATACCAATGCTATAATTGCCGGGGCTTTGGCGAGAAAAGACCTGAAGCAATGGCCCCTTAGTAATACCAATATAATTAATGCTGCAGCATTAAATGAAGAATTAGCTCTTATAAAACTTCTTACAAAGAATGAAATTTAACTTAATTGTTTGTACATACCGGCGAAGTAAAGCAATAGAGCGGTTAATGCAATCGGTAAAAGAGCAAACTTTATATCCCGATGAGATTCTTGTGATTGATGCTTCTCCAAACGATTTAACTAAAAAGCTTTTGGAGGTAAAGAAGTATCCGGCTTTAAAGTATTTTAAGGTAGGAAAGGAAAACAGTGGCTTAACCCGGCAGCGCAATTATGGGATAAAACATTCCGCTAAGGCTATGGATGTGCTTTGTTTTCTTGATGATGATATAGTGCTGGAACCTAATTATTTTGAGAAATTAATTGCTAGCTACAAACAATATCCTGATGCCATTGGAGTTGGAGGGCAAATAAAGGATGATGTTAATTGGAGAAAAGTGCCGGCGAATTATAAAGCTCATTTTAAAGAATTTGTAATTGATAATTATGTAAGGCCCCTGGGACAAAGAAATGTGCTTAGAAAAAGCTTGGGATTACTTTCTGATAAACCTCCGGGTTTTATGCCCGATTTCTCCCATGGTTTTTCCACTGGCTTTTTACCGCCTTCAGGAGAAATATATCAGGTAGAATTCTTTATGGGTGGGGTGGCCTCATATAAACATCGACTTTTTTCAGAAATAAATTTTTCAGAAAAGTTTATAGGATATGGCCTATATGAAGACATGGACTTTTGTTTACGAGCTTCGCGATTAGGCCAATTATATGTAAATACAGCAGCTAGAGTAGCACATTTGCACGATGAGGCTGGTAGGCCTAATCATTATAAATATGGAGAAATGGTGGTTAAAAATGGCTACTATGTTTGGAAATTAAAAAATCCAAACCCTTCAGCTAAAGCAGCCATTAAATTTTGGGGAATCCATATTTTGTTGTTATTGATTAGATTTGTTAATGGATTTAACAAAGATAAAAGTGGGTTTGATGATGCCAGGGGAAGATTTAAAAGTCTTATCGCTATGATTAAACTCTAATATCCAATGATAGAAATTAGAACTTATTTGCCGTAATTCAATGAGTGGTCAAAGAACAGATATTATTTTATTATTAACGGGTACTATTGAGAGAAACTCTTCAGATGTCCTTGCAGTAAAGGATCCGGAGATAAGAAAGCAACAATACCTGGATGCTATCTCGTTCTATTTAAATCATACATCTTTTAAAATTATTTTTGCTGAAAACTCGGGAAATTCCCTGGCCAACGATTTTCCGGAGTCTGATAGATTGGAATTTATAAGCTTTAACTCTCCAAAAATTTCACCGGATAGGGGGAAAGGTTATAAAGAATTAGAGATTATGGATTATGCCATTAAAAATTCAAGGTTTATTAAGAATTCCAGTTTAATTGTTAAGATAACAGGTAGGTTAAAGGTTTTGAATATTAATAAGTTAGTTGGTTTTACTCATAATTTTGATTATTCAAATAATGGATTAATACTTTCTAATATTTACAAAAGACTAAAAATGGACTCGAGATGTTTTTTGTTTTCTATAGATTTCTGGCCTTACCTTCAGGAAAATGGAAAGGCAATTAATGTAGGTTTTTCATTTGAAAAAGCTTTATGGAAGGCAATTGTAGACTTTAAAAATAAAGGCAGTGGAACATATAGACAATTTTCTCAACCTTTAAGGATTAAAGGTATTAGCGGTGGCTTTGGAATGCCATATAAACATGGGGTATTAATAATTTTTGCTAAAAAGCTAAAGCACTATCTGAATTTTTATACCTATTCAGAAATTTTAAAATAAGTAGTTAAAAATGACTAACGATTAACTAATGCAAACCGTTTTTATAGCTTTTACCTTAAAGAATTCTTCGGTGGCCGAATTTTTTGTGAGCCTGGCAAATAAACTATCAAAAACGCATAGGGTATTTATTTTTACATACGCTACTGAAGCTCATGATTTAAGTCTGGATAGTTCTATAGAAGTTTTGGAGTGGCCTTCCAAAAGACCTACAAAACTTGCAGATTTTAGGTTTTTAGTGAAAAATATCAGGGAATATAAGCCCAAAACTTTAATTGCCAGTTTTGGAGCGGTAAATCTGTTTATGCTCGCAGGTTTTCTATTAAAAGTGAAACACCGGGTGGCCTGGTACCATACCCTAACCAGCCAGTTAGAATTTAAGCGTCTGCTTTTTTGGAGAAAAAAAGCTATTTATAAACTTGCAACACGTATAATAGCCAACTCAGCATCGGCAGAATTAGATGTGATAAAGGCCTTTGGTATTAATAAAAATAAAGTAGAAGTTATTTCGAATGCTGTAAATAATCCTTGTATTACTGCTGAAACAAATAGGCATAAACTGGTTTATGCAGGAAGGTTACATAGTATAAAAGGAATTAAAGTACTTTTTAAGGCTCTGGAAATTGTTAAGGAAAAATATCCGGATATAATATTGGAGGTTATAGGTGGGGAAGATGAGCCAGGAATGATGAGCGAACTCCTGCAGCTTACAAAGAAATTAAAATTAGAGGAAAATGTTCAGTTTGCCGGTAGCCGCCAAAAAGACTATGTACTGCAGGCCTTTTCAACAGCTTATTGCAGTATTGTTCCTTCTTATTTTGAAGCTTTTGGATATGTTGTAATTGAAAGTTTTTCGGTGCATACGCCGGTAATAGGGTCTAATACTACAGGGATAGCCGAAATTATTCAAAATGAATCAAGCGGCTTATTGTTTGAACCTGGAAACCATGGGGAGTTGGCATCGCAAATAAATAGATTATTAACACGGCCGCAATTGAGGGATAAACTTTCAGAAAAGGCATATGAGCAGTTTTTGAAGAAGTACGAATTAAACCGGGTAATAGGTGATTTTGTTGGGCAATCTATTATCTTTAAATAAGGTTTTTGGTTAAATGAACAGGGAAAGGGAGGAAATAAATAAAAGGCAAAGAGATTTTTATCAAAATTTCGATAAGAATTTACCCAGTAAGGCCTGGTCTTATTTTAGAAATAAGGCTTTGAATAGCCTTAAGAAACAAATTGGTGTAGAAAAAGATATTTATAATTTACATAAAAGCTGGTTTGGAGATCTTGAACAAAAAAAAGTACTTGATCTTGGGTGTTATGCCGGAAATGTTTTGAGCCTTCACCTGGCCCAACATTCTAAGGAATACCTGGGAATAGATCTTAGTCCTAAAGGGATAGCAGTTCTAAATAAAAGACTGGAAGGTATTGAAGGCGCCAACGCAAAAGTTATAGATTTTCTTTCAGAAGATTTTAAAGAGAAAGATTTCGACCTGATCTATGCTTACGGTGTTTTACATCATTTTAAAGATGTAGAGGAATTGATAGAAAAATTACAGGAAAAGCTAGCCCCCCGTGGAGAGATTATTGGTTATGATCCCCTTCAAACCAGCAGGCCTATAAAACTTTTAAGGAATCTATATAGACCTTTTCAAAGCGACCGGGATTGGGAATGGCCTTTTTCAAAAGAAACTTATTATAAATTTGAAAAGGCTTTTTATGTAAAAGAGCGTAGGGGAGTTTTGGGAAGGGCCAAATGGAGTGCCCTTCTAAATCTTTTACCTATTTCCGAAGAAAAAAAAATAACAAAGGCCAAAACCTGGCACCTGGAAGATTGGGAGAAATCTGTTAATAATGATAAACATTTGTTCTCCTGTATGCATATAAGTTTACGCCTTGTTAAAAAGCCTGTAAAATGAAATTTGCTGTTTTTACTCACGTAATTCATGGCATAAAAAACGGCAGCTTTTATGCTTATAGTCCTTATATACGGGAAATGAATTTATGGCTGAAATATGTAGATGAAGTAGAAATTGTAGCAGCTTTAGACGAAGAGAGTAATAAAGAAGGGGAGATTAGTCCACAAGGAGAATATTACAAGCATTCTAATATTACTTTTACCGAAATTTCATCTTTTCATCTACTAAACTTTCTTGCGGTTTTAGATACTTTACTAAAAATCCCATTTATTTTCTTTAGAATCCTGGGCGCGATGCACAGGGCAGATCATTTACATATACGCTGCCCGGGCAACATTGGATTATTGGCTGCAATTGCCCAAATTTTTTTTCCAAAGAAGCCCAAGACGGTAAAATATGCCGGGAATTGGGACCCTAAAGCTACCCAGCCCCTTACCTATAAACTTCAGAAGAAAATTTTAGGAAATACTTTTTTTACCAGGAATGCAAAAGTTTTGGTCTATGGTGACTGGCCACAGCAGTCTGATAATATTTTTCCTTTATTTACAGCGAGTTTTTCTGAAAAAGAAAAAGAACTTATTAAGAAAGACTTTAAACCACCTTATAAGTTTATTTTTTCCGGAAACCTTGTAGAAGGGAAAGGGGTTGACAAGGCAATTGAATTCATTAAGGTTTTAAGCACTAACAACCTGGACTGCCGGTTGGAGATTTATGGAGATGGTATCCTTGAAAAGGACTTAAGAGAACTGGTCGAAAATGAAAGTTTAAAAAAATATGTGCATTTTAAGGGACGGGTAGATTTAGCAACTTTAAAAGAAGCTTATCGCGATGCACATTTTACGTTGCTTTTGTCCAAAAGTGAAGGCTGGCCTAAAGCAATTGCTGAAGGAATGTGGTATGGATGTATTCCAATCGCTACTTCTGTAAGTTGTGTGCCATGGATGCTAAATTACGGGGAGCGTGGTGTAATTATTTCGGATATAGATCAGAGAATAAAGAATAGAGAAAAAAGAGAAGAGAGAAGAGATGATAAAGAAAATTTTCTGAGTAAACAACTACCGGATAAATTTCATAGAGGCCGTCAGTTCGAGTGTTCCGACGAGAGTAGGGATGTATCGAGAACAGGTTTTTCTGAAAAAGATTTGTTAGAAATACTAAGCCTAATAACAAATCCGGAAAAATTAAAACAAATGTCTATTGCCGCCCAGAAATGGAGTCAGCAATATACACTGGAGAGGTTTGAAAGGGCAATCCGGGGAATGATTTAGGGTTTAAGGTTCCGCGTTCAGGGTTCAACGTAAATGCTTACTTTGCTATACATTATTGTTGAATATAAATATTTATTAGATGGCAAAGGTTGAACATTTCGAAGATCTGGAGGTTTGGCAGTTGGGACAGGAGATATGTAGGGAAGTTGAATATCTTTTTTTAAATACGTCGCTGGGTAAAAGATATAAATTGAGAGATCAAATGGATAGTAGCTCAGGGTCTATTATGGATAATATTGCCGAAGGATTTGGTAGGGGAGGAAATATGGAATTCCGTAACTTCCTTGGATATTCTAGAGGATCCTGTACCGAATTAAAATCTCAGCTTTATCGAGCCAGAGATAAGAATCTGATTTCAGAAGAAAGGTTTAAAAATTTATCCGAAAAATGCGAAAAGGAAATCGCAAAGCTCACAGCTTTTATTTCATTCCTAAACCGATCAGATTTCAAAGGCTCAAAATTTAGAAAAGAATAAAGATGAAGGTTCAGGGGGCAAATTTCAACGATTACAGTTTGACATCACGTTGAACATTAAACGTTAAACGAAGAACAATTTGAACATTAAACGGTGAACATATTTAAAAAGTACAGGTGATTAAAGGCCAACAGAAGAAACTAAGAATATTACAACTAACCGATACCTTAAACCCCGGTGGAGCAGAGCGTATGGCAGTTAACCTGGCTAATTCCCTGAAGCTGGAAGTAGAGGCTTCCTATATATGTTGTACCAGGCAGGAAGGAATGTTAAAAAGGGAGCTGAAAAATGGAGTTGGATATTTGTTTTTGAACAAAAAACACAGTCTCGATCTACGAGCATTTTTGAAATTAAAAAGCTTTGTAAAAAAAGAACAAATAGAACTTGTTCATGCCCACGGGACTTCCTGGTTTTGGGGAGTGCTTTTAAAATTATCTGGATTAAAAATAAAGCTGGTTTGGCATGATCACTACGGGGAGTCGGAGCATCTGGAGCAAAGGAATATTAGAATTTTAAAACCTCTTTCCCGATATTTTGATGGAATAATTTCGGTTAACGAGGCCCTTAAAAATTGGGCGCAAGTAAAATTAAAGTCGCAAACAGTAGTGCAGCTGAACAATTTTATTTGCGTTTCAGACAGATCAAATACCGATAGTTCTTTAAAAGGCAGTTCCACTGATTTTAAAATTGTCTGTGTCGCTAATCTCCGTCCACAGAAAGATCATCTAAATCTGCTTGCGGCTTTTGAGAAAATTAGCAAAAAAGGGGTTAGTTTGCATCTTATTGGAGCCGATCCGGGTACTGCTTATTCAAAAATGCTTAGGAAAGAAATCCTGAACTTTACGAAGCCAATTTATTATTACGGAAGCATTACAGAAGTGGCAGGGTTACTTCATCAGGCTCATTTAGGAGTGTTGAGCTCCAGTTCTGAAGGTTTGCCGCTAGCACTTTTAGAATATGCTTTTGCCGGGTTGCCGGTAGTTTATACCAATGTTGGCCAATGTAAGGAGGTTATGGCAGAAAATGCTTTGGGAGTTCCTGCAAAAAACGCAGATGCCCTGGCTGCAGCTATTGAAAGATATTATTCGAATAATGAATTTGGAGAGCAGGATGCGAGATGCCTACAAAAAAGGATTAAAAAATTATATTCAAAAGAAGAGGTTCTTCCATTATTTTTAAAATTTTATAATAACTTGATAAAAGATAATGGCCGGCACAAGTAGATATCAATTTAATTATGTAGAACTGCTCCTGATTCATTTGGGAATGGCTTTGGCCGTATATTTTTTTCGACCTTCATCTTCATTTATTCTGTTAGGGGTTATTGTTTATTTCTTGTTTTTAACCATTGTAAATGAAAACAAGAATAACGAAGCACTCATGGGAGCGGCGTATATTGCCGGAGGAGAAGTGTTCTTTAGACAAACTGATGCCATGTTTTTTTACGAAACGGGAAAATATATGGTAATTGTTTACTTACTAATAGGGATGTTCTTTAAAGGCACCTCTTCCCGTACCGCACCTTATTGGACCTATCTTTTTATACTCATTCCGGGAATAGTGGTGGCATCTATAACGATGAGCTATGATTCTGAAGTTAGAAAATTAGTTGCATTTAATTTAAGTGGCCCTGTTGCTTTAGGTGTCAGCGCAATTTATTGTTACTATAAAAAAATTCAAGAAAGGGATTTTAAGTCGGTTATTTCTTTTCTGTTAATGCCATTAATTGCGCATATGTTTTACTTATATCTTTATACACCTAGTATGATGGATGTAGGAATTAATCTTCAGGCAAATTATGCTGCTACCGGTGGGTATGGCCCTAATCAGATTTCTACGGTTTTTGGTTTTGGGGCTGTTTTGTTGGCTATGCGTTTATTTGTGGTTAGGCATAAAATTATAAACTTAATAGATCTGGTTTTATTAGGGATGATGGGGTATCGGGCTTTGATAACATTTTCTCGTGGAGGGGTGTTTACTGCTGTTATCTGTATAGCTGCATTCCTTATTTTCCTATATTATAAAAGAGCTGCTCGTGAGAGGAATCGTTTAAATTTTAAGATCTTTCTTCTTGGAGGTACAATTTTACTATTATGGTTGTTTTCATTAGTCCAAACCGGAGGGCTATTGGGAAATCGTTATACCAATAGGGATGCTGCCGGAGAATTAAAGAAAGATATAACCACCGGTAGGGCCGAATTGATAGAAACCGAATTACAGGCCTTTATTAATCATCCGGTTACCGGAATAGGAGTTGGAAAGGGATATGAATATAGACTGGAGAACCAGGGCATATCTATTGCCACTCACAATGAACTTAGTAGAATGCTATCTGAACACGGCTTGTTGGGGCTGGTTGCTATTCTTATTCTTATCCTGGTTCCTATAATTTTCTGGACAAAATTTAAGAACAATTATTATTTTTTGGCGTTCTTAGCCTTTTGGTTTTTAACCATTAATCATTCGGCTATGCGAATTGCCTTACCGGCATTTGTGTATGGATTGGCCTTATTATATATAGTAGATGACAAAAAGCATCCTGTACATAGGAAACGACTTACAAATCAATAGCTTTACAGCTACTTATATTTCTTTTTTCAGCAAAATGTTGCGTAAGGAAGGTTATAAGGTAAAAACTGCTTCTACCCGAAGCAATAAAGGACTGCGGCTTATTGAAATGTTGGGGCTGATTGTGCGCTATCATAAAACAACCGATGTGGTGCTTATTGATACCTATGGTGCTATGAACTTTTACTATGCCTATTTGGTTGCCAAAACCTGTCAGGCTTATCATGTAGATTATATTCCCATTTTACACGGTGGGAACCTTCCCGATCGTTTACGTGCTTCTAAAAAATTTAGCCAAAGCCTGTTTGGAAGGGCAAAGGTTAATATAGCACCATCTAAATTTTTGTACGATATTTTTAAAGCTGAAGGCTTTATTAATACCCAAATTATTCCAAATGCAATTCAAATGGAGAATTATCCGTTTAAAAAGCGAGAGGAATTTGCGCCTAAGTTGTTGTGGGTTAGGCGTTTTCAGAAGCGATATAATCCTATTATGGCTTTGGAAGTTTTGTTATTACTTAAAAAAGATTATCCAAAGGCAGCACTTTGTATGGTAGGGCCAGATAAGGATGGAACTATGAAAGCCTGTAAAAAATTTGCAGAGAAACACCAACTTAATGTGCGGTTTACGGGGAAGCTAAAGAAAAAAGATTGGGCAAAGCTTTCAAAAAATTATAACTTTTTTATAAATACCACCAATATAGATAATACCCCTATTAGCGTTATTGAGGCTATGAGTCTTGGATTGGCAGTGGTTTCTACCAATATTGGTGGTATGCCCATGCTTATTGATCATAATAAAAATGGGATATTGGTGCCGGTTAAGGATGCAAAAACCATGGCTTCCGAAATAAGTAAACTTGTTGAGGATAGTGAAAAGGCACAACTCCTGTCTAAAAATGCCAGGGATAAAGTAGAAGCTTTTGCCTGGAAAAAGGTGAAAACCGATTGGAATGAGATCCTAAACTCATGAAAAACTTGCTTTATATTGGTAATGAGTTACAGCCCAGGGGAGGTAGCCCAACTACAATAGATAGATTAGCTCCACTCTTTAAAAATGAAGGTTTTCAGGTGAAAACATCTTCCTCAAGAGAAAATAAGTTGTTGAGATTGGCAGAGATGATGACTTCTGTTATCAGCAATAAACCCTGGTTAGATGTGGTGCTTATAGACACTTATAGTACCAGAAATTTTTGGTATGCGGTGCTTACCGCAGAACTTTGCAAAAAACTCGCTTTGGATTATATTTTGTTGTTACATGGGGGCGAGCTGCCAAAAAGAATAAAAAAAAGCCCGGGATTATCGGTTTCTTTATTCGAAGGTGCAAAACTAAATATTGCTCCTTCTTATTATCTTTTTCAAAAATTTAAGGAAGCGGGTTTTAGAAATATTAAGTACATACCTAATTTCATTTGTCTTGAAGATTACCCCTATAAAATAAGAAAAACTGTAGCTCCCAAATTACTATGGGTTCGGGCTTTTTCAAAAATTTACAATCCGATATTGGCCATAAAAGTTTTAGAAGAAGTTTTAAAAAACTATCCTAACGCACAGCTTTGTATGGTGGGGCCAAAAAAAGATGAATCTTATAAAGAATGCCTAACTTATGCAGAAGAGAATAACCTACCAGTAAAGTTTACCGGGAAATTATCAAAACCTGAATGGATTGAGCTTTCTAAAGATTATGATATTTTTCTAAACACCACGAATGTAGATAATACCCCTGTGAGTGTCCTGGAAGCCATGGCTTTGGGGTTTCCTATTATTTCTACTGAAGTAGGAGGAATCCCTTATTTAATTCAGGATAAACAAAACGGATTGCTCGTGCCGCCAAAAAATAAACTGTCTATGGTAAATGCCGTTAGAAGCCTCTTAGGAAATTCGGTTTTAGCCGAAAACTTAAGTCAAAATGCAAGACAGAAGGCCGAAAAATTCAACTGGCAAATAGTAAAAAAAGATTGGAATGAGGTTTTAAAATAAATATGGAGGAAATAAGAAGGTGGTTTGTAATAACAGTAAAAAAATAGGAAATATTGGAAACTCCCGCAGCGATGATTTTTTCCATTTTATTTGATAATAAGAGGTAGAAATCAAAAAAAATATATCTTTAATCCCTAAGTAGGTAAACCATGTCTCAAAGGCCACTTTTACATTTTGAAATCTCTGAGCGTAAGGTATTACTACGCTTGTTAGACTCTGTGTGTATTTTAACCAGCCTTGGTTTAATAGGAGTTATCTTTGAATTCGATTACTTTAGAATAAATTCTGAGAACTGGTATTGGACCCTTGTATTGCTGCTTTATTTTAACTTTTTTGCAAGTATATTTGAACTCTACGATCTGCAAAAGGCTTCTAAGTTTGACAGTGTTTTGCAAAATTCTATACTTTGTTCTGCAACCACTGTGGGCTTCTATATGCTTACACCTATTTTAACACCAAGCCTTCCAGACAACAGGTTACAGATTCTTTTTTTCTTTCTTGCCATTTTGTTGCCATTGTTATTGTGGCGCTTAATTTATATCACTTTAATTTCATCTCCACGTTTTTATAAACGAGTATTGGTAGTTGGCAATTCTTTTGATATTAATCGAATTAGCTCCGATCTTCAAAAGACCGATCCAAACTATTTAGTGGTAGGTTATATTAAAACCGAAGATCAAATTCCATTAGAAATTAAGGAAGAAAAGTTAATTAGGTTTGAAGTTGAAGATATCAAGGCGGCTATTAAAAAATACCATATCAATGAAATTGTGGTAGCCAGTGGATATAAAAGGGGCTTAATGTTGTCGCTGTATAATCAATTAAGTTATTTATTAAAAAAGGGTTTTCCTATTAAGGATTATACCCAGGTTTATGAAGAAGTAACCCAAAGGATCCCGGTGCAACACGTAGACAAAGACTTTTACAGATATTTTCCTTTTAGTAGAAGTAATAAAAATACGTTTTATCAGGTTTTTTTTAGAATATTTGATGTGGTTATTGCCGTTATGGGCTTACTGTTTTTCGCATTCATTCTTCCTTTTATCTTATTGGCAAATCTATTAGGTAACCGTGGTTCACTTTTTTACCGACAGGAAAGAATAGGTAAATATGGCGATGTTTTTAGGATTTTAAAGTTAAGGACTATGGTTAAAGATGCTGAAGTGAATGGGCCACAATATGCCGAAAAAAATGATTTACGAACCACGCGCTTCGGAAAATTCTTAAGAAGATCGCGAATAGATGAAATTCCTCAGTTTTATAATGTTTTAAAGGGAGAGATGAGCCTGATAGGCCCAAGGCCTGAAAGACCTGTTTTTGTTGCAGAATTATCCAGGGCGATTCCTTTTTATGAAACCCGCCACGTTGTAAAACCCGGTCTAACGGGTTGGGCCCAGGTAAAAGGCGAATATGGTAATGGCCAGGCCGATAGCCTGGTAAAATTGCAATACGATCTTTATTATATAAAACACCGAAGCATTTTTTTAGATTTAAATATTCTCTTAAAAACTTTTAGCACCGTAATTTTCTTTAGAGGGCAGTGATCCAGTATTCAGTATTCAGAATTCAGTTTTCAGTGGCAGTAAGCAGTTTTTTAGTTCCCGGTTTTCAGTTTATTAACGGACCACAGTTAATTTGAGAAGATATTTCGAGCCCTCTTTATAAAAGTTTAAAAACGGCAGTGTTCAAAGTAAATTAAGAAGTGAACTCTCACTACAATCTTCTCCCGTTTTTTTAGGGTAGGTGGCTAAGGCGGAGCGGGTTTTTGTTGAAAACTATTCTTGTGTCAATTAATTATAAAATTCGTTATTGATATAGGAAGGTAGTAATCTATTGTTGTTTGCTGCTTTAACCTGGTCTATTTCGTTTATATTTTACAACTGCAAATAAGAAAATAAATAAAGCCAGAAATTGAGCAACCCGTGCTAAATAATCTCCATGTTTTACATAAAAAGTTTTATCGGTATTCAAATGGATAGTAGACTTTATGCTTCCCTGTTTTTCATAGCCCAGGCTTTTAGTGATCTCTCCTTTTTGATTGATAAAGGCTGAAATACCTGTATTGGCGCTACGTACTACATCACGCCTGGTTTCAATAGCCCTTAATTTTGCATAGCTTAGATGTTGGCGGTGGCCCTGTGTATTTCCCCACCAGGCATCATTGGTGATGATACTAAGGAAATTTGAACCATTTTCAATATAACCCGTAACAAATTCACCATAAACTGATTCATAACAAATAATAGGACCTGCATAATTCTCATTGTTTAGAGCAAAGGCTTCTCGTTCTTCCTGCGTGGTTTTCATGGCTACTGTGCCGCCAAGATCAATCATTACGTCCCCAAGAATAGGTTTTAAAACTTCCTGATACGGGAAATTTTCTACACCTACAACAAGCTTCGATTTATGGTATAGTTCAGGTTTATTTTGGGCATTCATTAAAAAAGCCGAATTATAATCGTCGTACCAGTCGTTGGGGCCTATTTGATTGCTTTGTTCCCTAACTTTTGCCGGATCATTGAACCGTTCGTAGAAAGAGATTCCACTAAGGAAATTAACCTGTGGGTGGCTGTTAATAAGTTGTCTTGCAAAAAATGCCGCTTCAGATTTTTCAAAATTTGATAATACCGTGCCATCGGCAAAAACAGTTTCCGGGGCCACAACCAATTGTGTGTTTTCGCTAACTTTTTCTTCGCTTAGTTTTAATAATAATTCTCCAATTCGGGTATCGGTAGTATTGTATTTTTCGGTGTAAGGGTTAATATTGGGCTGTAAGATTACCACTTCCATGGTATCTCCTTTTTGCTCTATTTGGCTTAATAAAAGGTAAGAAATGCCAATAGGAATTATAACAATAAGGCCTAATTTGAAAATGCCCCTATAGATTAAGTTTTTATCTTTAAACTCGTTATAAAGCAATACGGCTTTAAAGACGGCAATGTTGCCTAGCCATACCCAAAGTGTACCGCCAAAAGTCCCGGTATATTCATACCATTGTACCCAGTTTTGAAATTCTGAAAAGGCGTTTCCTAGATTTAGCCAGGGCCAGGAAAATTCCCAGGCAAGGTGTATTTTTTCAAAAACCATCCATATACTTACCAAAAAGGCTGCAGCAGCACTAAATCCGGTTCGTTTAGCTACAATATGATACAACATAAAGACCAGTGCCATTAGAAGGGAATTCACCAAAATAGCAAAAGCTCCACCAAAAGGTGTAGAGAAGTAGATCCAATAGGTTGTGATGAGGTTCCACAAGAAAAAGCTTAGGTACGCAAGGCCAAAAACTTTCCACTTTATATATTTTTCACCGGAATTTCGAACTTTAAATTCTGCATAAAGCAGAGGAACAAAAGCAAAAAATAAAAGTAAAGGAAAACCGTAAGTGGGCCAGGCAAGTGCTAATAAAAGTCCGCTTGATACTGCGTAAATAAGATTTTTCATAAAAGGAAATTCTGCTCAAAAATAGCAAACTATTCTCTTTTAAAGAGGCTTCTGGCATTTCTTTGAAGTTAAAGCTTTTGTAATTGTTATTTCAGAAATTGAAAAAACTTGTAAAAACAGGTGGCAATTGCTTAGTTTAGTATCTTAGAAAACCAACCTATGACTATAAAAAGACATATTCCGAATTTTATAACGCTTTTGAATTTACTCTGCGGAACTATTGCTGTTATTTTTGCTGTGCAGGGAAGCCTCATTATGGCTGCCATATTTGTAGCAGCCGGGATTTTCTTCGATTTTTTTGATGGCCTGGCGGCAAGAAGTTTAAACGTGGCCGGCGAGCTTGGATTGCAATTAGATTCGCTGGCCGATGTGGTAACCAGTGGGGTTGTTCCGGGAATAGTGATGTATCAATTATTAAATAATGCGCTTCCGGGAGTTCCTCTCGCAGAAAATACCGGTTGGGATACAAACCAGGGCTGGTGGGAATGGAATTTTAATACGCTTGCGTTAATAGGCTTGTTAATAAGTTTAGCTTCGGCATATAGGTTGGCAAAGTTTAATGTGGACGATCGCCAAACCGATTCTTTTATAGGGGTGCCCACCCCAGCCAATGCGCTTTTAATTTTAAGTTTTCCGCTTATTTTAACCTATCAGCCAGATAGTTTTATCACCGATTTGATTTTAAATGAATGGTTTTTAATAGGGCTAACTTTTTTAAGTTGTTACCTTTTAAATGCCGAAATAAAGTTATTTGCGCTTAAATTTTCCAATTGGGGTCTTGCCGATAATAAACTACGTTACTTTTTCTTGCTTTTATGCCTGGTGCTTATCCTGGTTTTTCAATTTGTAGCTGTACCCTTAATTATATTAAGCTATGTACTTTTATCAATAGTATTTCCGAAGAAAGACTAGGTGGGGTAATTGATTTATTGGTACCGCCAAAGGATGTAATACCCAAAGGCTTGCCTCGAAATTAAAAATTTGTTTCCAACGAATGTCTCTTGGGCTTGCCCCAAGTTAGTTTACTGTTTAGATAAAACCGCATTAGATCGTCGAGGCTGTCTGAAATGTCTGGTTTCGTCAAACTGAACTTGTTTCAGCTTTTAAGATGTTTTGATTACCAATATTTTACCTCCCCGATAAAGAATCGGGGCAGGCTCTGAAATAAATTCAGGATGAGGATTTTAGGAAGTTTTCAGACAGCCACTTTTGTATTTGACTCCAAAACAAAATTCGGGATAGAGTCTGAAATAAGTTTAGCATGACGTCTTTTAAGCTCTTGTCTGGAAAGTAAAGCTTTTAAGGAGCAGCAATTATCTGTAACTTATTAATTACTTAAATATTTTTTTCTTTCTAAGTTCGAAGTTTTGGCCCAGGTAAACTTTTCGAACCATTTCGTCTTCGGCAAGTTCTTCGGGTTGCCCGTGTTTTAGGATACTTCCTTCAAACATTAGGTAAGTACGATCTGTAATAGCAAGGGTTTCCTGTACGTTATGGTCGGTAATAAGAATCCCTATATTTTTGTTTTTTAATTGGGCTACAATTCTTTGAATATCTTCTACTGCCACGGGGTCTACTCCCGCAAAAGGTTCATCCAGAAGAATAAAATTTGGGTCGGTTGCAAGTGCGCGTGCAATTTCAGTACGTCTTCTTTCCCCACCACTTAAAAGGTCACCTCGATTTTTACGAATATGGTTTAATCCAAATTCTTCAATAAGGGTTTCCATTTTTTCATGGCGTTCTTCTTTAGAGAGATCGGTGAGTTCGAGCACGCTCATTATGTTGTCTTCAATACTTAGTTTCCTAAAAACCGAAGCTTCCTGGGCAAGATAACCAATACCATGTTGTGCCCTTTTATACATTGGATATTTGGTGATATTCACTTTGTCTAAAACAATATTGCCCGAATTTGGTTTAATAAGCCCAACGATCATATAAAAAGAAGTGGTTTTTCCGGCACCATTGGGCCCAAGCAAACCAACGATCTCCCCCTGGTTAACTTCCAAAGAGATACCCTTTACAACTTCCTTTCCTTTGTAGGCTTTAACTAAATTTTCGGCACGTAGTTTCATTTAAAAAAGTGATTTACAGCTAAGGTACATTTTTTATGCCAGCCTATTTCTGGTTAGCATCTTCTAAGGCGTCCCAATATTCATGGGCTCTTCGCAGGTGTGGAATAACAATAGTACCACCGATTAGAGTACCAATGCTTAAGGTTTCCATTACCTGGTCACGGCTTAAGCCTTCTTTATAACTGGACTCCAGGTGGTATTTTACACAATCGTCACATCTTAAAACCAACGAGGCTACCAGGCCAAGCAGTTCCTTTGTTTTTTTATCTACAGCGCCCTCGGTGAAGGCATTAGTGTCTAAATTGAAAATTCTTTTAAGCACCTTATTGTTTTCGCCAAGAATTTTATCGTTCATCTGCTGACGGTAAGCATTGAATTCGTCAACTTTATTGCTCATAGCTATCTTTTGTTAATTCTTCTTTGTTCTTGTTTATAGATTACTTTTGAAATAAGAATACTTACTTCATAAAGAATCAGTACCGGAATAGCGACAATTATCTGGCTCACTATATCGGGAGGGGTTATTATAGCTGATAGAATCAGTACAATTACCAAAGCATACTTTCGGTATTTTTTTAAGAATTGCGGTGTTACTACCCCAACCCTGGTTAGGAAATAAATCACGATGGGCAATTCAAAAATAAGTCCGCTGGCAAGCACTGAAGCTCTAACCAGGCCTATATAACTACTTAAATCGAAATCGTTAAAAACGGCTTCACTAACCTGGTATTTTCCGAGGAAATTTATAGATAGAGGAGTTACTACATAATAGCCAAAAACAACTCCAATAAAAAATAGTAGGGAGCTTATAAAAATAAATCCTTTGGCGTGTTTTCGCTCGTTATCGTGCATGGCGGGAGCCACAAACTTCCAAAATTGGTAAATAACATAAGGAAACGCAATAATAAACCCGGCCGTTATAGAGGTCCATACGTGGGCAGAGAATTGCCCGCCCATGGTTCTACTTTGAATTCTAAAAGGCATTTCATCAAAACAAAACCCGGCATCCAGGCCAAGTGATGTAGAAATTCTACATAGCATGTCGTAAGAAAAGAAATCGCCTCTACTTGGGCCAAAAAGTAATACGTCAAAGATAAATCCTTTTAAAAGAAAGGCTATAGAGCCGGCAATTACTATAGAGATAACCGCTCTTATTAAGTGCCATCTTAAATCTTCTAAATGGTCCAAAAAGGACATCTCTGGTTCAGGGGTGCCAATTTGCTTCATTATAAAATTCCTTCTCTAATTAAATTATGGATATGTACAACACCTGCGTAAGTATTATTTTCTACGGCCAGTAATTGGGAGATTTTATTTGCCTCCAACAATTCTAAAGCGTCTACCGCCAGGGAATCCTGTTCTATGGTTTTTGGTTTTGGGCTCATAATGTCGATGGCCTTAAGGTCTTTAAAGTTGGTGTTGTTTTTAAGCATTCGCCTAATATCACCATCGGTTATTATTCCTATAATTTTATTGTTTTCAACCACTGCGGTTACCCCTAACATTTTTTCAGATATTTCAATAATCGCATCGGTAACCGAAGTCTCGGGAGTTACCTGGGGTTTCAGGTTTTGAGCCGTAATATCGCTTACCCTTAAATACAGTTTCTTCCCAAGGGAGCCACCGGGATGGTATTTAGCAAAGTCTTTTCGGGAAAAGCCTTTCAGCTTTAAAAGGCAAATAGCCAGGGCATCGCCAATAACCATTTGTGCAGTAGTGCTGGTTGTAGGGGCAAGATTGTTTGGGCAGGCCTCTTTTTCAACAAAAGAGTTTAACACAAAATCAGATTCTTTACCCAGAAAAGAATTCTTATCTGCCGTAATTCCTATAAGCAGGTTTTGGAAATCTTTAATATAAGGTACCAGTACTTTTATTTCTGGACTATTTCCACTTTTAGAAATACAAATTACCACATCGTCTTTTTGAATGGTACCAAGATCTCCATGAATAGCATCGGCTGCATGCATAAAAATAGCCGGCGTTCCGGTAGAATTTAAGGTAGCTACTATTTTGGTAGCAATAATAGCACTTTTTCCTATCCCCGTAAGGATTACCCTGCCTTTAGATTTGTATATTTGTTCTACGGCTGATGCAAACTCATGATCAATAACATTTTCCAGGTTTGCAATTGCTTTGGCCTCTATGGAAATGGTTTCTTTAGCTGCGGTAAGAATTTTTTCCTTCAGTTTCAAATTTTGATAAAATTAAGGATTGTGAGTTTAAAGAAATATGTATCTTTAGTTATGCAAATGTATGTAAAATTGTAAGACAATTGAATGAGTTTGACGGAAATTGATTTATACCAACAGCTAAAGAAGTACTTTGGATTTAGTCAGTTCAAAGGGCTTCAGGAAGAGGTGATTACCAGTATTGTAAAAGGAAATAATACTTTTGTGGTAATGCCCACCGGAGGGGGAAAATCCCTATGTTACCAACTCCCTGCGTTGATTGAAGAAGGAACAGCCATTGTGGTCTCGCCCCTTATTGCTTTAATGAAAAACCAGGTAGATGCTATTCGTAGTGTTTCTGAAGCACATGGCGTAGCCCATGTACTTAATTCGTCCCTCAATAAAACTGAAGTGAAGCAGGTGAAAGCCGATATCGAAAACGGTGTTTGTAAGTTGCTCTATGTAGCTCCTGAATCGCTTACCAAGGAAGACCATGTTGAGTTTTTAAAGCAACAAAAGATATCTTTTTTGGCCATAGATGAGGCTCATTGTATTAGTGAATGGGGGCACGATTTTAGACCTGAATATCGTAATTTGCGAAGTATTATTAAACGTATTGGGGATAACATTCCTATTATAGCGCTAACGGCTACCGCAACACCAAAAGTCCAGGAGGATATTCTAAAGAACCTGGGGATTCCTGATGCCAGAACATTTAAAGCCAGCTTTAACCGTCCAAATTTATACTACGAGGTAAGACCCAAAACAAAAAACGTAGATGCAGATATAATTCGGTTTATTAAACAGAATAGCGGAAAATCGGGAATTATCTATTGCTTAAGCAGGAAGAAGGTAGAAGAGCTTGCTCAAACCTTACAGGTAAATGGAATAAATGCTGTGCCATATCATGCCGGGCTGGATGCAAAAAAACGAAGTAAGCACCAGGATCAGTTTCTTATGGAAGATATTGATGTAGTTGTGGCTACTATTGCATTTGGTATGGGGATAGATAAACCTGATGTTCGTTTTGTTATTCATCATGATATTCCCAAAAGTATAGAAAGTTATTACCAGGAAACCGGTCGTGCCGGTAGAGATGGCGGAGAGGGGCATTGCCTTGCTTTTTATTCTTATAAAGACATAGAAAAGCTTGAGAAGTTTATGAGTGGCAAACCTGTGGCCGAACAGGAAATTGGTCACGCCCTCTTACAGGAAGTAGTAGCTTATGCCGAAACTTCAATCTCCCGAAGAAAGTTTATTCTACATTATTTTGGAGAAGAATTTGACTCAGAGAACGGTGAAGGGGCTTCCATGGATGACAATGTTAGAAACCCCAAGAAACAACATGAAGCCGGGGAAGAAGTGGAGCTTCTTCTAAAAACTGTGAAAGAAACCAAACAGCTATATAAATCTAAAGAAGTGGTAAAAACACTAATTGGAAAATCTAATGCTGTGATTTTATCACATAAAACCGATTCACATCCTTTATTTGGAAAAGGAAAGAATAGGGACGGAAAATATTGGATGGCCTTAATTAGACAGGTTTTGGTCGCGGGATATCTAAAGAAAGATATTGAAACTTATGGTGTGATAAAACTTACACCCAGGGGGCAAGAGTTTTTAGATAATCCGGGGTCTTTTATGATGACAGATGATCATATTTTTGACAGTACTACCGAAGCCGTTCCGGCAGCAAATCAAGCCGGTGGAGGCGTAGATAAAACGCTGGTAAAAATGCTTAAGGATTTACGAAAAAAAGTTGCCGTAAAAAATGAGGTTCCTCCGTTTGTTGTGTTTCAGGACCCTTCCCTGGAAGATATGGCCATTAAATATCCTATCTCTATAGAAGAACTAATCAATATTTATGGGGTAGGTGAGAATAAGGCGAAAAAGTTTGGAAAAGAATTCGTGGCTTTAATTCAGCGTTATGTTGAAGAAAATGAAATTATTAGGCCAGATGATTTGGTAGTCAAATCTACCGGGGCAAATTCGGCTTTAAAACTTTATATTATTCAAAATGTAGATAGAAAGCTGCCTTTAGATGATATTGCTTCGGCTAAAGGAATGGAGATGCCCGAGTTTATTAAGGAAATGGAAGCTATTGTTTATAGTGGCACCAAATTGAATATTAACTATTGGATAGATGATATTTTAGATGAAGACCAGCAGGAAGAAATCCATGAATACTTTTTAGAAGCTGAAACCGATAAAATTGATGAAGCTATTGAGGAGTTTGATGGCGATTATGACGATGAAGAACTTCGTTTATACCGAATTAAATTTATTAGTGAAGTGGCAAACTAGAGGTTGAAGGAGCAGAAGCGTTCTATTTATTTTTAGAATCTTCACCCTGAACTTGTTTCAGTGTCTAAGAAACTTGTAGTTTTAAACATTTTAAAAGCTTGAAACAAGTTCAGCTTGAAGGGAAGGTAAAATTATCTACCACCGGCGGCTTGAAGATCTCTAATACATTCGGGGCCTAATTCAGGAATTCGGCCGCCTTCAATCTCATCTAGAATACCGCTTCCAAATTCAATAGAAGCACGCATCAGGCAATCTTCTACATTGCAATGTCCTTCGTTATCATCGTCTTTATGGTCAGATTGTGGCTCTGTACCAATATCAACCAGCCCAAATAAATGGCCAAATTCGTGATTTAATACTGCAGATTCAATATCGCTTTTAACAGGGGCATTTGGCCTGGAAGCAAAATCGTCTATAGTGGCACCATATAAAACCATGGATGTATTTCTAAATGCCGAGCCAAGTGTTAGTTTGTTTTCTTCATCTTTTTCACTTTTTCCATCAGCTATATAGATATACACGGCAATTTCATCTCCTGAATTATAGGCAGTGCGGGTTTCTTCTTCAATATCTACAATTTCCTCTATAGTGAACGGTGCTTTTCCGGAAGATGAAACTGCTCTCAGGTTAATTTTAATTCCATCGGGTTTAAAAGTACGTTCTTCCAGGAATTTTTTAAAATTGGCAAGGGCGGCCTGGCTGGGGGCAAATCCGTTTACATATACAATTTCTATATTCATAGAAGTAAATTCAGCGTCGCTTAAAAGCTGCGAAGCAGAATCACCAAGACCTTGTAAGTTTGCGGTTTTATCTATTCCCGGTGTTACATCATCTTCGGCATTGTCTGAAGAGCATGAAACACTTAACAGAGAAATAAAAATTAATAGAAGTGTGTATTTATATTTAAACATTAAAAAGCATTTTTTGTAAAAATAGAAATTTATTGATTTAAAGGCTGTAATTCAGCTAAATAATCGAAGTGCTTTCCTTTTTTTATAAGCTTGCAACTAAAATTATTAGTTTCTGCGGCAAAGTTAAGCGTCTGGAAATCTATATAAAGCCAGTCAAAGTAATTTGAGCTTTCTCCTTTATAGGAAACTTTAAATTGTAACTCACCATAATAAGCCGCTTCGGAATCTACCCAAATTCCACCATCTTCATCGCGGTCAAATAAATAACTGAGATCTGAAGAGTCCAGCAGTATTTTACCACCGGTATGAAGTAGTTGCTTTGCTTTTTTAAAGAATCTATCTAAGTTTTTTAACTTTCCAATAATTCCGCTACCATTCATAAGTAATAATATGGTATCGAATTTTTCATCTTTTAATTCAAAAAAATCAATATTTCGTGCATCTTTAATTCCGCGAAGACGGCAAACTTCAACCGCACCTGCAGAAGTGTCGATAGCCGTAACTTTTAATTTTTTTTCTTGCTGAAGATAAATCGAATGGCTTCCTGCTCCACAACCTACATCTAAAACATTGCCGGTACAAAGTTGTAAGGCTTTTTGCTCTAAAGGAGGCATTTCGGCATACTCCCTGAACAAATAAGGAACCGGAATCACATCATCATCAAAATCTGGTGAATGTACCGTAATGTCGGTCGTATCTTTTTTGTGATAAAAAGCCGAGATAGCTTTTCCAAAAATATCTTTTATTGAAGTTTCCTGATTCATGAATTCGGTATTGCCTGGTTTTATATCTTTGCTCTATGGAAGAAATCCTGAAAAATCTCCCTGAAAAGGCCAAAGATAAGCATAAGGAAAATAAAAAGTTTTTTGCAAAGCTTAGAAAAAAGCCGCCTAAAAACCTGGATAGGCAAA
Organism: Salegentibacter sp. BLCTC; assembly: GCF_015143665.1. Lineage (NCBI taxonomy): Bacteria > Pseudomonadati > Bacteroidota > Flavobacteriia > Flavobacteriales > Flavobacteriaceae > Salegentibacter > Salegentibacter sp. BLCTC. The sequence continues at coordinate 564,083 of NZ_WYEW01000003.1, forward strand.
TGCAGAAAATGCACGAAGAGGAATTTTCCCGAACCAATTGCCTGGATTGTGCTAATTGTTGTAAAACTACCGGCCCTCTTTTTACCAATAAAGATATAGAACGCATTAGCAAGCATTTAAAACTAAAGCCTCAGCAATTTATTGAACAATATTTGCGTATAGATGAAGATAAAGATTATGTGTTACAGCAGGTGCCCTGTACATTTTTAGCAGCAGATAATTATTGTTTAATCTATGAGGTGCGACCAAAAGCCTGCCGGGAATTCCCTCATACAGATCGAAAAGATTTTCATAAAATATCTAATCTTACCTTAAAAAATACCGCAATATGTCCTGCTGCTTTTAATATTGTTGAAGAGATGAAGAGAAGGCTAAAAGTCTAATGTTTTTGCTTGAAATAACCTACTCTTCTCTTTACTAGGTTTACTTTTCGGTACCTTTTTATCATTAAAAAATACAAGATTGGTCCAAACAATGGCAAGAAGATAATTATTAGTAGCCAAATTAGTTGATGCCTTCCTTTTAAGTTTTTCCTTAATAAACTTACAATAGCTAAGACTGCCATCATTAGGACGGCTAGCATAAAAGCCGAAGCCCAAAAGCCAGAAGTATCTAAATTGATCACAATGAAATATTTACCCGATAATCAAGATTTATCCCGATAATTATCGGGACTCCGAGGCTTACCTCGAAATAATAAATCTTTCTATTTAATGCCTCGTTGATTTACCACGAGGTAACTTACCTTAATATAGTAAATATTTTTCTCGTTTTTCTGAAAATTTTGCTAATCCTTCTTGCCAGGATTCCCTTATTTTCCCTGCAGATAATCCTTTTTCTATTTGAGTCTGCAATTGTTTAGTTCCGGCCAGTTTGGTAAAAAAGGCGTTAAAGAATGTGTCTTTATTTTCGGTATTTTGATAAGCTTCAATGAGCCATTCTAAATTTATATTATCTATAGGTTGTATTTCGCTAAGATCTCTTCCATAACATTTTTTTTCTAAGTGTTTTGGGTTTTTTGCCCCGGCTTTAGATGTTGGCGTGTAGGTGAAATCAAAATAATCTTCAGCTAAATAAGGGGAGCCAAATACCTGGAACTGCTTATCGGTTCCACGACCGGCGTTTACATTTGTGCCTTCAAAGAAACATAAACTCGGGTATAGGTTTATTGCCTGGGCATTGGGTAAATTTGGAGAAGGTTTTACCGGAAGATCGTAAGCTTTGGAGTGGTCGTAATTTTCCATTTCTATTACCTTTAGCTTACATTGAATACCTTCTTTTAACCATTTTTCGCCATTTATCATTTTTGCGTATTCCCCCATAGTTAATCCATGAACTGTAGGAATAGGGTGCATCCCCACAAAACTTTTGAATTCGGTTTCCAGTATTGGTCCATCTATATAATGGCCGTTTGGGTTAGGGCGATCAAAAACAATAAGCTCCACATCATTTTCAGCACAGGCTTCCATTACATAATGTAAAGACGAAATATAGGTGTAAAATCTTGTGCCTACATCTTGCAGGTCAAAAATTAAAACATCAAGATCTTTTAATTGTTCGGCGTTTGGCTTTTTGTTATCGCCATAAAGTGAAATTACCGGAAGACCGGTTTGTGCATCTTTACCGTCTTCTACTGCTTCTCCCGCATCAGCAGTGCCGCGAAAACCGTGCTCGGGAGCAAAACCTTTTACCAGGTTAACCTCCAGGGCAAGTAACGAATCTACCACGTGCGTAAATCCTCCTTCTTTATTCTTCATAATAGAAGTTTGGTTTCCTACAAACCCTACTTTTTTTCCTTCCAGGAGTGGAAGATAGGCTTGGGTACGGTTGGCTGCCAGTATTATTTCCTTATCTTCAACTTCTTTATTAGTAATTGCAATATCTTTTGAGTTTTGCTCTTTCTTATTTTGGTTTCCGCAGGAAAGAATACCTATAAAAGCGAATAAAAACGTACTTTTGAATAACCTTTTAAGCATTGTGATAGATTGAATTTTGAATTTTTTGTTGTTAAACGCCTAATTGGCGGTAAAGATCATAAAAGTAGTATTTCTGCACCTATTATAAAAATAGCAATTGCAGCAATTGCTATTGGAGTGGTGATGATGTTGGTTTCTTTTGCCACAGGCCTTGGTTTGCAGGAAAAAATAAGGGATAAAATTGCCGCGTTCAACGGGCATATCAATATCTCTAATTACGATAATAATAGTTCGCAGGTTACCCTTACACCGGTAGATAAAAACCAGGAATTTTACCCTGAATTCAATTCCATAGACGGCATTGCCCATGTACAGGCGGTAGCTACCAAGTTTGGGATTATTAGAACTGAAACCGACTTTGAAGGGGTGGTGGTAAAAGGGGTAGGAACCGATTATAACTGGAGCTATTTTAAAGACTTTTTGGTTGAAGGAGAGCTGCCCAATGTTGAAGATAAATTAAATGATGAGGTTATTATCTCTTCTTATCTGGCTAATAGACTTCAACTAAGTGTAGGCGATAAAGTACCCACCTACTTTTTAAGGGATGGAAGTGAACGCCCTTTAACCCGTGGCTTTGTGATTACCGGAATTTATGATTCGGGTTTTATGGAGTTTGATAAGCTGTATGTATTGGCAGATATTCGCCATATACAACGCCTTAATCGTTGGGAAGCTAATCAGGTAGGGAATTTTGAGATTTTCCTGGATGATTTTAATGAAATTGATATAAAAGGCCAGGAGGTTTATGAAAACACAGGCTCGTTTTTAGACACCCAAACCATTACCCAAAATTATTATTCCATCTTTGAATGGCTCGCACTTTTCGATTTTAATATTGCGCTAATTATAGGAATTATGATTTTGGTGGCGGGAATAAATATGATTACGGCTTTATTGGTTTTAATTTTGGAACGTACCCAAATGATTGGTATTTTAAAAGCACTGGGTGGAAACGACTGGAGTATTAGAAAAATTTTTCTTTACAATGCGGGTTATCTTATTGTAAAGGGACTTTTTTGGGGGAATTTAATAGGGCTGGGGCTGTTGTTAATTCAGAAATATTTTAAACTAATTCCATTAAACCCGGCAACCTATTATGTTACTGAGGTTCCAGTATATCTAAACTGGGACTATATTTTTGCCGTAAATTTAGGTACGCTGGTTTTGTGTATGCTAATGCTGATTATTCCTTCAGTAATAATTTCAAAAATTTCTCCGTCCAGAGCCATAAAATTTGAATAAAGTTTAAAAAATCAAGAGATTTTGCTATTTCTGTTGAAGTAGATTCAATTTTTTACCTTTGCAAATTCAAAAATAGAGACATGGACTATGTAGATAATATATTGGGAACCATTGGGAATACCCCTATGGTGAAGATGAATAAGATTACTAAAGAGATTGATGCCCTTGTTTTGGCTAAATACGAAACTTTTAATCCGGGGAATTCGGTGAAAGATCGTATGGCTGTAAAAATGGTAGAAGAAGCTGAAGCTACCGGGAAATTGAAACCAGGAGGAACTATTATTGAAGGTACCTCGGGGAATACCGGAATGGGGCTCGCACTTGCTGCCATAGTGAAAGGTTATAAAATGATTTGCGTGCTTTCTGATAAACAGAGCAAAGAGAAAATTGATATTTTAAAAGCGGTAGGCTGCCAGGTAGTAGTTTGCCCTACCGAAGTAGCACCAGACGATCCCAGGTCTTATTATTCGACTTCAAAAAGAATGGCCGAAGAAATACCAAATTCGTGGTATGTGAATCAATACGACAACCTGGCAAATACCAAAGCGCATTACGAAAGTACCGGCCCCGAAATTTGGGAACAAACCGATGGGAAAGTGACGCATTTTGTGGTAGGAGTTGGTACCGGAGGAACTATCTCGGGGGTTGGTAAATATTTAAAAGAAAAAAATCCCAATATTAAAGTATGGGGTATTGATACCTACGGTTCGGTTTTTAAGAAATACCACGAAACCGGTGAGTTTGATGAAAATGAAATCTATCCCTACGTAACTGAAGGGATTGGGGAGGATATTTTGCCCAAAAATGTAGATTTTAGTGTAATTGACGGTTTTACCAAAGTAACCGATAAAGATGCTGCTATTTATACCAGAAAGCTTGCCGAAGATGAAGGTTTCTTTTTAGGAAACTCGGCAGGAGCGGCAGCAAAAGGTTTACTTCAGTTAAAAGAACATTTCACCAAAGACGATGTGGTGGTAGTTTTGTTTCATGACCATGGTAGCCGCTATGTAGGTAAAATTTTTAACGACGATTGGATGAGAAAACAAGGCTTTTTAGATTAACCTATTGGAGCTAACTGATTTTAAATAACTATTTATCAGAAGGCTTGATTAGGAAGAATATTTTAAAATTAAATACTAATATAACAGATTTATTTTATGAGGAATTTATGGCTTTTTACAAGTATATTTTTAATGCTAACAGCCATTACCAGCGCACAGGAAAACAAAAAAAATAATTCGGGATTTGAAATAGAGGTGATTTTAGAAAATCCGTCCCGTGAAATCAATAATGGCATCGCCGAAGTTAAAGTTACCGGAGGTAAAGCACCATACCAATACAAATGGACTAATCAATCTACCGCATTAGATGCCAAAAAATCTACAGGTCTTATAGAGGGTATGGAGCATACCGTTAAAGTGACCGATGCCAATAACAATAGCCTTACTACTTCTTTTACAATTCCTGCAAAATCTATAACCGAAATATTCAATAGTAATGTTCAGCCTGCGGTAGATTTTCTTGGCGGAATTCTTTTTTGGGACCCATTTGCGTCTTTGGGTCTTTTTGATCCCATAGTTTACACACCCAGCAAACAGGTTCCCATCCCACAATGGGACGCCACAAATGAAAAAGCCTATACCCTAAAAAAATGGTTGCTAGAAAAGGAAAGTGAGGTTAAAGAGGGTGATGAAATTGCGATTATTGAAAGCGATGCAGGAGAAGAGATTACTGTTTTATCTCCGGTTGAAGGGAAACTCAATTATTTGGTAGAAGAAGGGCAAATTATTTTTGACCCTAATAGTACCAGTGATGTTATAGAGCAGGATGCCCATATGCTTGCAGAAATAATCTATGCCGAACCACAACCACTATTACACCCAAATGGCGATAAAAAGAAAAACTCCATTCCGTTCATTGTAATGTGGTTAATTATTGGAAGTATATTTTTCACTTTTAGGTTAGGTTTTATAAATATTCGCGGATTTGGACATTCTATAGATTTAGCCAGAGGAAAATATGACGATCCAAACGCACCAGGAACAATTACGCACTTTCAAGCTATGGCAACTGCGGTTTCGGCCACAGTTGGGCTTGGAAATATTGCCGGGGTAGCCGTAGCTATTTCTTTAGGGGGTGCAGGCGCAACCTTTTGGATGTTTTTAGCCGGTTTTTTTGCTATGTCCTTAAAGTTTGTAGAGTGTACTCTGGGGGTGAAATACCGATTTATAAATAGTGAAGGCCGAATTTTTGGTGGCCCCATGAATTATTTACGCTATGGTTTAGAAAAAAGAAATATGAAGACCCTGGGGAAGTTCCTAGCCAGTCTTTTTGCAGTATTGGGAGTTGGAGCTTCGTTTGGAGGCGGAAATATGCTTCAATCTAACCAGGCGTTTAAAATTGTATCAGAACAAATGCCTTTTCTGGAAGGTCATGGTTTTTGGTTTGGTGTTTTCTTCGCTATTCTGGTTGGAGTGGTTATTATTGGAGGAATTAATAGTATTGCCCGGGTTACCGGTAAAGTAGTTCCTTTTATGGCCATGGTCTATATTATTGGTTGCTCTATTGTAATTGGTACACACATCGAAAACATTGGCGGAGCTTTTTCTGCGATCTATAATGGTGCACTTTCGGCTGATGCCATGAAAGGTGGATTTATAGGAGTTTTGATTATTGGTTTACAGCGTGCCGCTTTCTCCAGTGAAGCAGGAGTAGGTTCTGCTGCAATTGCCCATAGTGCTTCTAAAACCAATAACCCTATTGCCGATGGTTTTACCTCGCTGGTTGAACCTTTTATCGATACTATGTTGGTGTGTACTATGACCGCCCTGGTTCTTATCTTTACGGGAATGCACGAAGTAAACGGACTTGGTGGGGTAGAACTTACCTCTGATGCTTTTGGTAGCGTAATCTCCTGGTTTCCGGCTGTGCTTGCCTTCGCCGTATTTTTATTTGCTTTTTCTACCATGGTTTCCTGGTCTTATTACGGAATGAGGTCCTGGACCTACCTTTTCGGAAAAAGCGTAAAGTCAGAAATGGTCTATAAAATTATGTTTTTACTATTTGTGGTATTGGGAGCTTCAACCAGTTTAGGTGCTGTGCTTAGTTTTTCAGATATGATGATTCTGGCTATGTCTTTTCCAAATATTATAGGGCTCTATATTATGTCTTCTGAAGTGCGAAATGATATGGCGGTTTATTGGGACCGACTTCAAGCGGGAAGTTTATATATCAGTGAAAAGTTTAGAAAAGCTGAAGCCTAGTTCGCAAAACTAAAAATCAGGATGGTTTTGATGAACCATCCTGATCTTTGACCTGTTTTTTAAGGTGCTTTTTGTAGAAAATAGAAAATGATACTTCCTGCTAAATAGAGTAAAACATCTCTATAATCGGCAGTATATCGCCAATGAATAGGAGGAAGTATCATTTCAAAATAAATACTGTACATTAAAAAAACCGATGATATCGTACTTATGTTTAAGCGAATGCTTTTATCTTTTTTAACTAGCTGTACCACAAAAAGACAAATGCTTAAAACAATAGGCATACAAAGAAAATCTGCCAGGTAATTTCTTATAAAACCAGGGATAGGTTGATCTAAAAAATAGAAAAGTTGAAGTATAGTAAAAACAATACAATATAAAACAAATACTGTTTTTAAGCTTTTCATAGTAAAAAGAGGGAAACTAAAAATGCAAGTACCCCGCCAACTACCATAACAATCATCCAGATGGAATAACCCAATTTTGAAAAGAATTTTGAAAATGAACTCTTAGGTTTATTCTTTTCAGAAGTTGAAGAAGGGGTGTTTGTAGTGTTTTTCTGGGTTGGTTTCATGTCTGTTCTGTAATTCACTTTTTATAAGTGATGGTAAATGAGTTTTTTAAGATTTGAGAACTTCGCCTAAATAATAAGCATTGTTTGGGGTTCCAGATAAAGTTGATTAAGGTTAATTTGTTTCCCAACCCCACGGGGCTACAGGACTGGCTACCGGATTTGAAAGATCAAATTTTACTGTGAAATGACCTTCTCTTCCTATTCTTTTAAGGTTGTAAGTGAAAGATTCTTCATCCAAGGTTATCCACCATACATTGGTTGCTGCGGCAGGAAGTAGTGTAGCGGTTTCCGTATCTGCAGGAAAAATCTGAACATTTGATAAGCCGGTATTGGTAGAAATACCACCATATTGTGTGATTTCTTCTTCACTTCCATCAGGTTTTCGATGATCGTGTTTTAGTTGAATTCTATTATTCTTAAATCTTAAAATCCATGTTCGGGACTTATTTTCCCCTACAAAAAATGGAATTTTAATTTCACTTTCATTACAAGACCTTACATGCATCAGTAGCTTTTTATTGGCAAAATCATCATTCCCCAAATCTTTTGTAATAACACCCTCATAAGTATTTCCGCAATGTTGTTGAAGTTGCTTCCAAAAGCTTGCTGCGGGATTTTCCTGGGCAAATAATGAAACACTTAATAGAAGAAAAATGAACTTTAATTTCATGTCACAAATGCTGTAAATGTTTTAAATTGCTGCAAAATACGCTTTTTAAAAGTTTTACCATGAACAAATTTTACATCATATTTTTAAGCTTTATTATAATTGGCTGTGGCACTTCAAATGTTATTTCTGAAGATTCAGAAACCGGGAATTCCTATGCTATGGATTATAGTTATTTGGCGCTTGGTGATTCTTACACAATAGGCGAGAGTGTGCCAGAAAGTGCACGCTGGCCGGTACAACTTGCAGTGAGGTTAAGAGAGCGAGGATATAAAGTTGCCCCACCTAAAATTATAGCAAAAACAGGCTGGACTACCGGAAATCTTTTAAGCGTTATGCGGTCTGAGCTAAATTATACCAGGAAATTTGACCTTGTTTCTATACTAATAGGTGTTAATAATCAATATCAGGGAAAAAGTATTGAAGCTTATGAGAAAGAGTTACGTGAAATATTTAAGTTAGCCCTTAATCATTCAAAACAACGGGAAAAGGGTGTTTTTGCAGTGAGTATCCCAGACTATGGGGTAACCCCTTTTGGGCAGGAAAACGCTGAAACTATTGCCACGGAAATAGATCAATTTAATGCTGTATTTAAAAAGGTGGCGGGAGAATTTGAAGTTGACTTTTATAACATAACTCCAATATCCAGAGAAGCCTCCAGGGATGATGCACTTATTGCACCCGATGGTCTACATCCAAGTGAATTGATGTATCGTTATTGGGTGGATGAAATTATAGATGATATCCCCCAAATGTTGCCACGGTAGTCTAAACACTACATTTTGAACCGTATTTTTTTAATTTTAAAAGATGCGGGAAGACTTTTTACATTATCTCTGGAAATATAAGAAATTCGATTTTACCAATGCTGTTACTACGCAGGGAGAGAAGGTGCTTCTAATAGATACCGGAACTCATAACTATAATTCAGGTCCCGATTTTTTTAATGCCCGGGTTAAAATTGGAGATCAAATTTGGGCTGGTAATGTAGAGTTACATATAAAAGCTTCCGATTGGTATTTTCATCAACACGAAAACGATCGCAATTACGATAATGTAATTTTGCACGTGGTTTGGGAAGATGATGTTGAGGTGCAAAGGCGTAATAAGAGTGCAATTCCGGCTTTAAGTCTTAAAAATTTAGTAGATAGGAGCTTAATTTCCGGGTATCAAAAACTTTTTGTTTCCTCTCAAAACTGGATTAATTGCGGAAAAAGCTTCAAGAATACCAGTAGTTTCACCTTAAGGCACTGGCAGGATCGCCTTTATATAGAACGCCTGGAAGAAAAGTCGGTGCTTATTCAGGACCTATTAAAAAAATCTGGAAATAACTGGGAAGTGGTTTTGTTTCAGATGTTGGCTAAAAATTTTGGGCTAAACCTGAATGGAGATGCATTTTTAAGTATGGCACAAAGCTTCAATTTTTCGGTTTTACAAAAAGCTTCGCAAAATAATTTACAGATGGAAGCTTTGCTTTTTGGGCAGTGTGGTTTGCTGGAAAAACAACTTAATATTCCCTATTTTCTAGAGCTTAAAAAGGAATATATTTATTTGAGCCATAAATATAAACTATCAAATTTAGGTGTGATAAGACCTAAATTTTTCAGGCTTAGACCAGATAACTTTCCAAACATAAGATTGTCTCAACTGGCTTCGCTTTACCATAAACATAGAAAATTATTTTCAGAATTAATTGTTTCAAAATCCTTGGAAGTGGTTTACCAAATTCTGGAGATAGAAACTTCTAATTTTTGGAAGACACATTTTACATTTCAAAAGAAACATAAAGAAAGAAGAAAATCTTTAAGCCTGGCTTATAAAAATCTATTGCTTATTAATACGATTATCCCACTACAATTTTGTTATTCTAAAGCGGTGGGAAATGGTAAAGTGGAAGAGCTGATATCTTTAATGGAACAACTACCTCCCGAGAATAATAAAATTATTCAAAATTATAACGAGCTTAAAAAAGACTGTGTAGAAAATTCCCTGCACTCTCAGGCAATGGTACAGTTAAAACAACGCTATTGTGAATTCAATAAATGCCTTGATTGTGCTATTGGTATAAAATTATTACAGCGAAAGGCTTAAAGTATTATATTTGTAGGGATGACAAGAATGGTACATAATATTCGATATTATTTAGAAAAACATGGCTTCTACGTGTCGTCACGAGTGGCCGATAAATTAGGAATGCGTGCTAAAAGTGTGCGTTTGTTTTTTATTTATGCATCTTTTTTCACCCTTGGTTCCTGGTTTGTAGTTTATTTAATTCTGGCTTTTTGGCTAAAGCTCAAGGATCTTGTATATACTAAAAGAACTTCAGTTTTTGACCTTTAAGTTGTTTTTGGAAGAATTTTTTTTAATAAAACAGGTATTAAGTAAAATTAATGAAATTATTATTTAACAATTTCTTTACAATTTAACTCCCAAAAATTTGAAAAAGCCTAATTTTTTAGCATCTTGCTTCGCGGAAAAAATTAATTCGAAATTAAACAACCAATATACTATATGAGAAAGTATCTACTTTCAATGTTCTTTTTGTTTTCGATTTTTGCAGGTAATGCACAAGAACTGGATGTAAAAGCCAAAGTAGGCAATCCGTCAAATATTATTAATGATGGATTTATAGACCTTGAGGTGACGGGAGGAGAGCCTCCTTACCAGTACAAATGGTCAAACCCTGAAACTTCTCTCCAATCTTCCCGGGCCGAAGACCTAACCGAAGGCGTCCCTTACGAGGTTACCGTAACCGATAGCCAAAATAACTCTGTTACCAAAACTTTTGAAATAGAAGCTAAGGCTATTACCGAGCATTTTAACGGAACCTTTGTTCCTATTGTAGAAGCGATGACTGCAGTGCTTTTTTGGGATCCATTTACCGCAATTGGTGTTTATGACCCTAAAGTGTATGCCGAATTAAGTAATGTGCCTACTCCTGAGTGGAGTGCCGATGTTGAAGATAAATTTACTTTAAAAGAATGGTTGGTAGAAGAAGGCGCTCATGTAGATGAAGGAGATCTTATCGCAATAGTTAGTTCTGAAAATAGCGGTGAATTACAAGTTACAGCTAATGCTAACGGAACAGTAAAGTATTTAGTAGAGGAAGGTAAAACCATTTGGGATTATCAAAACAGTTCAGATCTTATTGAAACCAACGCGCATATGTTGGCGCAAATTCAATACGATGAGCCGCAGATTTTAACCAACCCCAACGGGACACCACAAACCCATAATATTCCTTTTATTGTGGTTTGGTTGATTTTTGGAGCAGCATTCTTTACAGTAAAGATGGGCTTCATTAATTTTAAAGGATTTAAACACTCTATAGATCTGGCGCGAGGAAAGTATGACGAGCCTAACGCACCGGGTAGTATTACGCACTTTCAGGCGTTGGCTACAGCTGTTTCGGCAACTGTTGGCCTTGGTAATATCGCCGGGGTTGCCGTTGCCATTTCCCTTGGAGGGGCAGGAGCCACTTTTTGGATGATTATTGCCGGTTTATTGGGCATGGCATCAAAATTTGTAGAATGTACCCTTGGGGTGAAATATCGTTTTATAAATTCTGAAGGTAGAATTTTTGGTGGTCCTATGAATTATTTACGCTACGGATTGGAAAAAAGAAACATGCGTGGTTTAGGTAAATTCCTGGCTGCCTTTTTTGCAATTTTGGGTATTGGTGCTTCTTTTGGTGGTGGAAATATGTTTCAGGCCAATCAATCTTTTGAAATTCTTTCAGGTCAATTTTCATTCCTTATAGGAAATGGTTTTTGGTTTGGAATAGCTGTAGCAATCCTTGTAGGGATTGTAATTATTGGTGGTATTCAAAGTATTGCTAAAGTAACAGGTAAGGTAGTGCCCTTTATGGCTGCGGTATATGTGCTTGGTGCTTTAACGGTAATCTTTATAAATATAGAAAATATAGTTCCGGCATTTGGAGCCATATACGATGGTGCTTTTAACGCTACTGCAATGAAAGGTGGTATAATAGGGGTGTTGATTGTTGGGTTTCAACGTGCGGCTTTCTCTAATGAAGCCGGTGTTGGTTCGGCAGCGATTGCGCACTCGGCAGCAAAAACAAATCATCCACCATCTGAAGGTTTTGTGGCTTTATTAGAACCTTTTATTGATACGGTGGTAGTTTGTACCCTAACTGCTTTAGTGTTAATTTTTACCGGAATGCACGAAGTAGAAGGAGTAGGTGGGGTTCAATTAACTTCAGATGCTTTTGCAAGTGTGGTGTCCTGGTTCCCGTATGTGTTGGCCATGGCAGTTTTCTTATTCGCTTTCTCTACCATGATTTCCTGGTCTTATTACGGAATGCGTTCTTGGACTTATTTATTTGGAAAGAGTAAAAAAACAGAACTGGCGTATAAAATATTGTTCCTTATTTTTGTTGTAGTAGGTGCTTCTATTAGTTTGGGAGCCGTGCTGGATTTCTCTGATATGATGATATTGGCAATGTCTTTCCCTAATATTATAGGGCTTTACATTATGTCTACCGAGGTTAGAAGAGATCTTAATGAATATTCCAGAAAGCTTAAAGCAGGAGAATTGTTTAAAAGACAACGGGAGGCTAAAGCCAGCTAATCTTATGCAATAATATGAAACCGATAAAATCCCATTTTGTGTTCAGCAGGAGCCAACAAAATGGGATTTTTCTTTTGTTATGTATTATAATTATTCTTCAGGGGGTCTATTATTTTTTAAACTTTAGATCTGATGGTTCAACTGAAGAATTAACCACGGAAGAAATACAGGATTTCCAGGCTCAAATAGATTCATTAAAACAGCTTCAGGCCGATGCGAATGAAGTGAAAATTTTTCCTTTTAATCCAAATTATATCACAGACTTTAAGGGTTATACGCTGGGGATGAGTATTACAGAAATCGATAGGCTGCACCGGTTTAGAAATAAAGATAAATGGATTAATTCTGCAGAAGATTTTCAAAAAGTAACCGGCGTTTCAGATTCTTTGCTCGCTTTGATTTCTCCCTATTTTAAATTCCCCGACTGGGTGGTTGATGCCCAAAAGCAAAAAAACAACACAAGAATATTACCTGTCATACCTATTTCAGATTTAAATGAAGCTGATGTAAATGAATTGCAAAAAGTAAGCGGGGTAGGAGAGGTGTTGGCTAACCGAATAGTTAATTACAGAACAAAAATTGGCGGATTTAGAAGTGAAATTCAGCTTAAGGATATTTATGGTTTAAACTATGAGACTCGCGAGAAACTTCAAAAACAATTTCGCGTTTCTAAAAATGTAAATTTCAATTTGATTAATATTAATAAGGCGAAAGTTTTAGATCTGGTAAGCGTTCCTTATATTAAATATGAATTGGCAAGGGAAATAATAGATTATCGCCAGCTTCATGAAGGGATTGAGTCTTTTGCCGAGCTATCGAAAATAGAAAGTTTTCCTTCAGATAAAATCGATAGAATTCAATTATATTTGAGCTTAAATTGAATATTCGGTACTATTGATTATCTATAGGTTTAACATACCGAATTGTTGAAAAAAAAATGATATTGTTTGATTTGTAGGGCGATAGCTTTGCTATGAAGAAAAAGAAAAAAATAATTTAGTATGAATTCATTGTATTTTACCGAGGAACATGAGCTTTTTAGGAAGAGTTTTCAGGACTTTTTACAAAAAGAAGTGGTACCACATATTGATAAATGGGAAAAATCTGGAACCATAGACCGGTTTATCTGGAAGAAATTTGGAGAGATGGGATATTTTGGCCTTAACCAACCGGAAGAATATGGTGGAATGAACCTCGATATTTTCTACACCGTTATTTTCCTGGAAGAACTGCAAAAAATAAACAGTGGCGGTTTTGCTGCTGCAATTTGGGCCCATGCATATTTAGCAATGACGCATGTAAACAAAGAGGGTGATGACCAGATTAAAAAGAAATATCTAAGCCCTAGTATAGATGGTGAAAAAATAGGTTGTCTTTGTATTACTGAGCCTTTTGGAGGATCTGATGTGGCAGGAATGCGCAGCACTGCAATAAAAAAGGGAGATAAATATGTCTTAAACGGATCTAAAACCTTTATTACAAACGGTGTTTATTCAGATTATCTGGTAGTTGCTGCTAAAACCGATCCTGATAAAGGGAATAAAGGAATGAGTATTTTTATTGTAGATAGGGATACCCCCGGTATTTCAGCTTCAAAGTTAGATAAATTGGGGTGGAGAGCTTCAGATACCGCCGAGCTTGCTTTTGATAATGTTGAAATCCCGGCTGAAAATCTTATGGGTGAAGAGGGGAAAGGCTTCTCTTATATTATGCAGCATTTTGCTTTAGAAAGACTTATTATGGGGATAAATGCCCATGCTCGTGCTCAATTTGCCTTAGATTATACGCTGGGTTATATGGCTGAGCGGGAGGCTTTTGGTAAATCCATAGATAAGTTTCAGGCTTTAAGACATTCGGTTGCCGATATGGCTAGTGAAATAGAGGTGAATAGGGAGTTTAACTATTCTATTGCCAAGCGCCTTAATGATGGACAATATGTGGTAAAGGAGGCCAGTATGTCTAAACTGCTTTCTACCAAAATGGCCGATAGGGTTATTTATGACTGTCTTCAATTATTAGGGGGGTATGGCTATATGGAAGATTATCCTTTGGCCAGAATGTTTAGAGATAGTCGCTTAGGCCCAATAGGCGGAGGAACTTCAGAAATTCTTAGAGAGATTATCGCTAAAATGGTGATCGATAAAAAAGAATACAAGCCTGCAGCGAAGTAATTTTTTTAGATTGACATTTTTGCGAAAATTCCACTTTTATCGCTAAAATGGTGATCGACAAAAAAGAATACAAGCCGGCGGCGAAGTAATCTTTTTAGATTGACATTTTTGCGAAAATTCCACTTTTATCGCTAAAATGGTGATCGACAAAAATGAGTATAAGCCGGTAGCGAAATAAATTAAAAATTGGTTGTGGGTTCTTAGATTTAGATTATCTTTGCAGCCTATTTCTAAAGAAAGGAGGTGATGACACTATGTTAATAATACCAGTAAAAGACGGAGAAAATATAGATAGAGCGCTAAAGCGTTTTAAGCGAAAATTCGACAAGACCGGAACAATGCGCCAGCTAAGAAGCCGCCAGCATTTCACGAAGCCTTCTGTTGCGAAGAGAGCTCAGCATCAAAAAGCCGAGTACATCCAGCATTTGAGAGATCAGGAAGATATCTAGTGAAAAGGATTTGATCGAATTTTCTGATTTTTTTCAGAAAATATAAAATTAACTGTTGATAGATTAAAGTTTGCTAACTTTGTTTGTCAACAGTTTTTTTTATGTCTTTTTCCCAATTTTTAGATTATCTTCAGGTAGAGAAAAATTATTCTCTCAATACGCTAACAGCTTATAAGGCAGATTTAGAATCTTTTTCTGAGTTTATTTTTTATGAATTTGATGAAGAGGATTTAAGTAAATTACATTATTCACAAATAAGAAATTGGATTATTTGTTTGGTAGAGCAAGGAGTGTCTAACCGCAGTATAAATCGTAAAATTTCTTCTTTAAAGTCTTATTATCGCTTTCTGCAGAAAACAGGGGATATAGAATTTTCACCGCTAGCAAAACATAAGGCCTTAAAAACCGCTTCTAAAATTCAGGTACCTTTCTCTGAACTTGAAATTAAGAATGTCCTTGATCAAATTGACACCTCTGGTTTTGATGGATTAAGAGATAGGTTGATTGTAGAGCTTTTTTATACTACAGGGATGCGGCGTATAGAACTTATTGAAATAAAGCTTCAGGATCTTGATTTGGCAGGGAAACAATTAAAAATATTGGGTAAGCGACAAAAAGAGAGGATTGTTCCGCTCTTGCCGGGTGTAATTGCGAATCTGGAGAGGTATTTAGATGTGCGTGCTGGTATAATGGCTGGCCGGCAGGAATCTTCCCTTTTTGTTTCCCAAAAAGGTATTAAATTATACGAAAGTCTTGTTTATAGGATTATAAATAATTATTTTAGTAGGGTATCTGGTAAGATAAAAAAGAGTCCGCATATTCTGCGACACTCTTTCGCAACACATTTGTTGAACCAGGGTGCTAATCTTAATGCTGTAAAAGAATTGCTTGGGCATTCCAGTCTTGCTGCAACGCAAGTTTATACCCATAATAGTATTTCAGAGCTTAGTAGGGTGCATCAAATGGCGCACCCAAGAAATAAAAAAGCCAATTAAAATAATTGTTTAATTAAATTATACAGAATATGAAAGTAAATGTGCAATCTGTAAACTTCAACGCCGATCAAAAATTAATTGATTTTATTCAGCGTAAGCTGGATAGGCTAGAAAATTATTATGACAAAGTTATCTATGCAGATGTCTTTTTGAAAGTGCAAAATACTAGTGCGAAGGATAATAAGGTTACTGAGATTTTGTTGAGTGTTCCTGGAGATGATATTATGGTGAAAAAAACATGTAAAAAGTTTGAGGAGTGTGTAGATGAATGTGTTTCATCCTTGCAGAGGCAATTAATTAAGCGTAAGGAGAAATTAAGTGCGCACGTTTAGATATTTTTTTTAAAAATTGTTTTGTGAAAGAAATAATTTATATACATTTGCAGTCCGTTAGAAATAGCGGACTTTTTTATGCTAAAAAAGTAGTGTAAAAGCCGATGTAGCTCAGCTGGCTAGAGCAGCTGATTTGTAATCAGCAGGTCGTGGGTTCGAGTCCCTCCATCGGCTCTTGAAATTTTGAAATAAGTAGTTTTTAAAACTTAATTTGTTGAAAATTAAGTTGCTGAAAATTTTATAGAAAAAATTTTAAAAATGCTTTGGATGGTGCTGTTAAATTACGTTTATTTGCAGCCGTTAAAACAACAAGCCATCATAAAGCTTAGCTGTGATAGCAGCTACGGTTCTATGAAATAGTGGAAAAATAAATTGGGGAGATACTCAAGCGGCCAACGAGGGCAGACTGTAAATCTGCTGTCTTTCGACTTCGCAGGTTCGAATCCTGCTCTCCCCACTTATCAATTCAAAATTCCGAATTCTTGATTCAATGTTAGCTTTGAATTTTAGAATTTTAGATCTTGAACTCAATGCGGGAGTAGCTCAGTTGGTAGAGCGTCAGCCTTCCAAGCTGAATGTCGCCGGTTCGAACCCGGTCTCCCGCTCTTAATTGAATATAGGGTTTTGATCCTGTTTTAATTTATTTTTCCGGTTTGAGAGTAATTTAGATATCCGTAAGCCAGTTTTGGTTTATGGTTTTTCTTGTTTGAACCGGTGAACTTTGAAGGTGTAACTTTCGGCTTGCCGACGTAGCTCAGGGGTAGAGCGTTTCCTTGGTAAGGAAGAGGTCACGAGTTCAATTCTCGTCGTTGGCTCTAGATTGTATTAAATTGAACACTAATATATAACTAAGATTAAATAAGTATTAATTATGGCAAAGGAAACTTATGATCGTTCCAAACCGCACCTTAATATAGGTACAATTGGACACGTAGATCACGGAAAAACTACTTTAACAGCAGCGATTACTAAAGTAATGGCTGATGCTGGATATTCAGAAGCTAGTGCTTTTGATCAAATTGATAATGCTCCTGAAGAAAAAGAAAGAGGTATTACAATTAACTCTTCTCACGTAGAGTATCAAACTGCTAATCGTCACTACGCTCACGTTGACTGTCCTGGTCACGCCGATTATGTGAAGAACATGGTTACTGGTGCTGCTCAAATGGACGGTGCTATTCTTGTGGTTGCTGCAACTGATGGTCCTATGCCACAAACTCGTGAGCACATCCTTCTTGGACGTCAGGTTGGTATTCCAAGAATTGTTGTGTTCTTGAACAAAGTGGATCTTGTAGATGATGAGGAGCTTTTAGAATTAGTTGAAATGGAAGTTAGAGATCTTCTTTCTTTCTATGAGTATGATGGTGATAATGGTCCTGTAATTTCTGGATCTGCACTTGGTGCTCTTGAAGGTGATGATAAATGGTCTAAGACTGTTCTTGAGCTTATGGAGGCTGTAGATAATTGGATTGAGCTTCCTCAGCGTGATGTTGATAAGGATTTCTTAATGCCTATTGAAGATGTATTCTCTATTACTGGACGTGGTACTGTAGCAACTGGTCGTATTGAGACTGGTGTAGCTAACACTGGAGATCCTGTAGAGATTATTGGTATGGGAGCTGAAAAACTTACTTCTACTATTACTGGGGTTGAGATGTTCCGTAAGATTCTTGATAGAGGTGAAGCTGGAGATAACGTAGGTATCTTATTAAGAGGTATTGAGAAAACTCAGATTTCTAGAGGTATGGTAATTACTAAACCTGGATCTGTAACTCCTCACGCTAAGTTTAAAGCAGAGGTTTATATCCTTAAAAAAGAAGAAGGTGGACGTCATACTCCATTCCATAATAACTACCGTCCTCAGTTCTACGTACGTACAACTGACGTAACAGGAACAATTAGTCTTCCTGATGGTGTTGAAATGGTAATGCCTGGTGATAACCTTACTATTACTGTTGAGCTTCTTCAGACAATCGCTATGAATGTGGGTCTACGTTTCGCTATCCGTGAAGGTGGTAGAACAGTAGGTGCTGGACAGGTTACTGAAATTTTAGACTAATTATAGTTTATAATAAATAGGTTTCCCGCCAGGGGCGGGAAACCTTCCTTTATACATACGGGTTTAGCTCAGTTGGTAGAGCACTGGTCTCCAAAACCAGGTGTCGGGAGTTCGAGCCTCTCAACCCGTGCAAAATACCTTAAGAATCACATGGCAGGAATTGGCAATTATATATCAGAATCTTACAACGAATTAACAAACCACGTTACCTGGACAAGCTGGTCTGAAGCTCAAAGGTTAACGATATTGGTTGCGGTATTTTCTATAATCTTTTCCCTGGCTATTTGGGGTATAGACACCGTTTTTAGTTCGGCTATCGAGCAATATTTTGAATGGATTAAATCTTAAAAAATATTAGCATGGCAGAAGGAAAAGAAAAAAAATGGTATGTAGTTCGTGCTGTTAGTGGTCAGGAAAATAAGGTTAAAGACTATATTGAGAAAGAGGTAAACCATCTTGGGATGGAAGACTATCTTGATCAGGTTTTAGTTCCCACCGAAAAAGTTATTCAAATTAGAAATGGTAAGAAAGTAAATAAAGAACGTGTTTACTTTCCTGGCTATGTAATGATACAGGCTAATCTTGATGGTGAGATGCCTCACGTAATTAAAAATATAAATGGCGTTATCGGTTTTTTGGGTGAAACAAAGGGAGGAGATCCTGTTCCGCTTAGAAAGTCTGAGGTAAATAGAATGCTTGGCAAAGTAGATGAGCTTTCTGTGAAAACTGATAATGTTGCTATTCCTTTTACTGTAGGAGAAACCATAAAGGTTATTGATGGTCCGTTTAACGGATTTAACGGTACAGTTGAAAAGGTTAATGAAGAAAAGCGTAAGCTTGAGGTGATGGTGAAAATCTTTGGAAGAAAAACACCATTGGAATTAAGTTATATGCAAGTAGAGAAAGTATAAAGATTTTAGTTACATATTTTTTGATGGTTTTTTAAAGCTTCCACTCTAACAAACTATCACCTTAAAAATTTATAAAATGGCAAAAGAAGTAAGTAAAGTTGTAAAACTACAAGTTCGCGGAGGTGCTGCTAACCCATCACCACCAGTTGGACCTGCTTTAGGTGCTGCCGGGGTAAATATCATGGAATTCTGTAAGCAATTCAATGGTAGAACCCAGGATAAACAAGGTAAAGTATTGCCTGTTGCGATTACGGTTTATTCAGATAAGTCTTTTGACTTTGTGATTAAAACTCCTCCAGCTGCAGTACAATTGTTGGAAGCATCTAAAAACAAAAAGGGTTCAGGAGAACCAAATAGAAAGAAAATAGCAAGTGTTTCTTGGGATCAGGTTAGAACTATTGCAGAAGATAAGATGCAGGATTTGAATGCCTTTACCGTAGAATCTGCAATGAAAATGGTTGCTGGAACAGCTCGTTCAATGGGAATAACTGTAAAAGGTGATGCACCGTTTTAATCCAAAAAGAAATTAAAAATGGCAAAATTGACTAAAAAGCAAAAAGAAGCCCAGTCTAAGATCGAGAGCAATAAAGCTTACTCGGTTGCGGAAGCTTCTGCTTTAATTAAAGACGTTGCTAACGAAAACTTTGATGCATCTGTGGATTTAGCGGTTCGATTGAACGTTGATCCTAGAAAAGCTAACCAAATGGTGAGAGGTGTTGTAACCCTCCCGCATGGTACTGGTAAAGATGTAAAAGTACTTGCGTTAGTTACTCCAGATAAAGAAGAGGAGGCGAAAGAAGCCGGAGCCGATTATGTAGGTCTAGATGAGTATTTAGATAAGATAAAAGGTGGATGGACAGACGTAGATGTTATTATTACAATGCCTAGTGTAATGGGTAAATTAGGACCTTTAGGACGTGTACTTGGACCTAGAGGGCTTATGCCTAACCCAAAAACAGGAACAGTAACAATGGATGTTGCTAAAGCAGTATCTGATGTTAAGGCTGGTAAAATCGACTTTAAGGTTGATAAAACCGGTATTGTTCACGCTGGAATTGGTAAGGCATCATTTGACGCCGAAAAACTTGCTGGTAACGCAAGAGAATTATTAACTACTTTAGTGAAGTTGAAACCTCAGGCAGCTAAGGGTGTGTATATTAAAAGTATCCACATGTCTTCTACAATGAGCCCGAGCGTTCAGGTTGATACTAAAAGGTTCACTGAGCAATAATAGTATAGATTATGACAAGAGAAGAAAAATCAATAGTAATTGAAGATTTAACTGCCCAGTTAACAGATAATTCTGTTGTTTATTTAGCAGATATATCTGGCCTTGATGCCGGAACAACTTCAAACTTGCGTAGAGCTTGTTTTAAAGCTAACGTAAAGCTGGCTGTAGTTAAAAATACATTGCTTGCTAAGGCTATGGAAGCTTCAGGGAAAGAATTTGGAGAACTTCCTTCAGTTTTAAAAGGCAATACATCCATAATGTTTTCTGAGACTGGTAATGCACCAGCCAAAGTAATCAAAGAATTCAGAAAGAAAAACGAAAAACCACTTCTTAAAGGTGCTTTTGTAGACGAAGGAATTTATGTAGGAGATGACTACCTTGACACCCTGGTGAATATCAAATCTAAGGAAGAAGTTATTGGGGATATCGTTGGCTTATTACAATCGCCTGCTAAGAATGTTATCTCAGCACTTAAGTCTGGTGGTGGTAAATTATCTGGAATCCTTAAGACACTTTCTGAAAAGGAAGGATAAATTAGTACGCACTTTTTAACAATTATAAATTAAAGAACTTTTTAAAAACGATAGAAAATGGCAGATTTAAAAGATTTCGCAGAACAATTGGTTAACTTAACCGTAAAAGAAGTAAATGAGTTAGCTGATATATTAAAAGAAGAATACGGTATTGAGCCTGCTGCTGCTGCAGTAGCTGTTGCTGGTGGCGGTGCTGCTGGTGGTGGTGAAGAAGCTGAGGAGCAAACTGAGTTTGATGTAATCCTTAAAGCTCCAGGTGGATCTAAACTAGCTGTTGTGAAGCTTGTAAAAGAGCTTACCGGTCTTGGTCTTAAAGACGCTAAAGCATTAGTAGATGGTGCTCCAGCTCCAGTAAAAGAAGGAGTTGCTAAAGACGAGGCAGAAGCGCTTAAATCACAGTTAGAAGAAGCAGGAGCCGAGGTTGAGCTTAAATAAGCTTGACGAAAGCAATATTATTTAGGTTTAGACCTCAGGATTCGCTCCTGAAGGTCTAAACCCTTTTGCGTATATAGGGGATTCCCTATAGCGCGCCCGTTTTTTTATAAATTATAATCCGTCCATTGATGTTAGCAAAGCAAACTGAAAGAGTAAGTTTCTCTTCTGTAAAGAACAGACCTGATTACCCGGACTTTCTGGATATCCAGATAAAGTCTTTTCAGGACTTCTTTCAATTAGAAACCAAATCAGAAGAGCGGGGAAATGAAGGTCTCTATAATACCTTCCTGGAAAACTTCCCAATTACGGATACCCGTAATCAATTTGTACTAGAATTTTTAGATTATTTTGTGGACCCGCCAAGATATTCCATACAGGAGTGTATTGAGCGTGGTTTAACATATAGTGTGCCGCTTAAGGCTAGATTAAAACTATACTGTACCGACCCTGAACACGAAGATTTTGAAACCATCGTACAGGACGTATATTTGGGAACTATTCCTTACATGACCCCTAGTGGTACCTTTTGTATCAATGGAGCAGAACGTGTTGTAGTTTCTCAGCTGCACCGTTCCCCCGGAGTTTTCTTTGGACAATCCTTCCACGCAAATGGAACAAAACTTTATTCTGCCCGTGTAATTCCTTTTAAAGGTTCCTGGATAGAATTTGCTACCGATATTAACAGCGTAATGTATGCTTATATCGATAGAAAGAAAAAATTACCTGTTACTACACTTTTCCGTGCTATTGGTTTTGAGCGCGATAAAGATATTTTAGAAATCTTCGATCTTGCTGAGGAGGTTAAAGTTTCAAAAACAGGACTTAAAAAAGTATTAGGTCGTAAGCTAGCGGCCCGTGTATTGAACACCTGGTATGAAGATTTTGTTGATGAAGATACGGGAGAGGTAGTTTCAATAGAACGTAATGAGATCGTTTTAGATCGTGATACAGAACTTGAAAAAGAGCATATAGAAGAAATTCTTGAAACCGGAAGTAAAACTATTCTTCTTCATAAAGAAGATAACCAAACCGGTGATTATGCTATTATTCATAATACATTGCAAAAAGACCCTACCAACTCTGAAAAGGAAGCGGTAGAACATATTTATCGTCAACTGCGTAATGCAGAACCGCCAGATGAGGAAACTGCACGTGGTATTATCGATAAATTATTCTTCTCAGATCAGCGTTACAGCCTTGGAGAAGTAGGTCGATATAGAATGAATAAAAAATTAGGTCTTGATGTGGCCATGGATAAGCAAGTGCTTACCAAAGAAGACATTATTACCATAATTAAATACTTAATCGAGCTTATTAATTCTAAAGCAGAGATTGATGATATTGACCACTTATCTAACCGTCGTGTTAGAACTGTAGGTGAGCAATTATCTCAACAGTTTGGAGTTGGTCTTGCTCGTATGGCACGTACCATTCGTGAAAGAATGAACGTTCGTGACAACGAGGTATTTACCCCGATAGATTTGATTAATGCGAAGACACTATCTTCTGTAATCAACTCTTTCTTTGGTACCAACCAGTTGTCTCAGTTCATGGACCAAACGAACCCGCTTGCAGAGATCACGCATAAGCGTAGACTTTCAGCACTTGGGCCAGGTGGTTTATCAAGAGAAAGAGCAGGATTTGAGGTACGTGATGTTCACTATACTCACTACGGAAGGCTTTGCCCAATTGAAACTCCTGAAGGTCCAAACATTGGACTTATTTCTTCACTTTCAGTTTACGCTAAAGTAAACGGAATGGGCTTCATTGAAACACCATACCGTAAGGTTGAAAATGGAAAATTAAATCTTTCAGAAGAAGCCATTTATTTAAGTGCTGAAGAGGAAGAAGACAAGAAAATTGCACAGGCTAACATTCCGCTTAAGGAAGACGGTACTATAAATACAGACAGGGTAATTGCACGAATGGAAGGAGATTTCCCTGTGGTAGATCCCAAGGAAATACATTATACCGATGTGGCACCAAACCAAATTTCGTCAATTTCTGCATCCTTAATTCCTTTCCTTGAACACGATGATGCAAACCGTGCCTTGATGGGATCTAACATGATGCGTCAGGCACTTCCATTGCTTCAAGCCGATTCTCCAATTGTGGGAACAGGACTAGAGCGCCAGGTAGCTACAGATTCTCGAGTATTGATTAATGCTGAAGGAGAAGGGGAAGTAGAATATGTAGATGCAAGAAAGATTATCATTAAGTATGATAGAACGGAAGAAGATAGAATGGTGAGCTTTGATAGTGATTCAAAGAGTTACGATCTTATAAAATTCCGTAAAACTAACCAGGGTTCTTCTATTAACCTTAAACCAATTGTTAGGGTTGGAGATAGAGTAACCAAAGGCCAGGTTTTATGTCAGGGTTATGCTACCGAAGCAGGGGAACTTGCATTGGGTAGAAATATGAAGGTTGCCTTTATGCCCTGGAAGGGTTACAACTTTGAGGATGCGATTGTGATTTCAGAAAAAGTGGTAAGAGAAGATATCTTTACTTCTATCCACGTAGATGAATATTCACTTGAAGTTCGTGATACCAAATTAGGGAACGAAGAATTAACTAACGATATTCCTAACGTTTCAGAAGAGGCTACAAAAGATCTTGATGAACACGGGATGATTAGAATTGGTGCAGAGGTTAAACCCGGTGATATTCTTATTGGTAAGATTACTCCAAAAGGAGAAAGTGACCCAACACCGGAGGAAAAATTACTTCGTGCGATTTTTGGAGATAAAGCAGGTGATGTTAAAGACGCATCGCTTAAAGCTTCTCCATCTTTAAACGGGGTGGTAATAGAGAAAAAACTCTTTGCCCGCGCAATTAAAGATAAGCGTAAGAGAGCTCAGGATAAGGAAGATGTTGCAGCGCTTGAGAAGAAGTACGATGCTAAATTTGCCAATTTAAAAGCTGAACTTGTAGATAAGTTATTTGCTATTATAGGTGGAAAAACTGCTCAGGGAGTTCAAAACGATCTTGGGGAAGAGGTAATGCCAAAAGGTAAGAAATATACCTTGAAAATGCTCAACTCGGTAGATGATTATACGCATTTAACACATGGTACCTGGACCACAGACGATCACTTAAATTCATTGGTAGCAGATCTTATCCATAATTATAAGATTAAGGAAAACGACCTTCAGGGTAACCTTAGAAGAGAGAAGTTTACTATTTCTGTAGGAGATGAACTTCCTTCTGGTATTCTTAAACTAGCTAAAGTTTACATTGCTAAAAAGCGTAAACTAAAAGTAGGTGATAAAATGGCGGGACGTCACGGTAACAAAGGTATTGTTGCCAGAATAGTTCGCCAGGAAGATATGCCATTCCTTGATGATGGTACACCGGTTGATATCGTGTTGAACCCACTTGGGGTACCTTCACGTATGAACATTGGTCAGATCTACGAAACTGTACTTGGATGGGCAGGTCAAAAGCTTGGTAAGAAATATGCTACCCCAATTTTTGATGGGGCTACCATAGACCAGATTAATGAGCTTACAGACGAAGCCGGAATCCCAAGATACGGGCATACTTATCTTTATGATGGTGGAACAGGAGATCGTTTTGACCAACCTGCAACGGTAGGGGTAATCTATATGTTGAAATTAGGACATATGATTGAAGACAAGATGCACGCCAGATCTATTGGACCATACTCGCTTATTACACAGCAACCACTTGGTGGTAAAGCACAATTTGGTGGACAGCGTTTTGGTGAGATGGAGGTTTGGGCACTTGAGGCTTATGGAGCATCCAGCACCCTGCGTGAAATCTTAACAGTGAAGTCAGATGACGTGATAGGAAGGGCCAAAACTTACGAGTCTATCGTGAAGGGAGAGCCTATGCCAGAACCCGGCCTACCGGAATCTTTTAACGTACTTATGCACGAATTAAAAGGTCTTGGTTTGGATATTAAATTAGAAGAATAAAATACTGTTTATAAAGGGGCGTTTAGGCGCCCCGTCAAACAGATTTTTCACAATAATTATAGCAGCAGTTATTATGGCTAGAAATAATGATAAGAATACAGTAAAGAGATTTGATAAAATCTCTATCGGTTTGGCTTCCCCGGAATCTATCCTCGCAGAATCTCGTGGTGAAGTTCTTAAACCGGAAACTATCAATTATCGTACGCACAAACCTGAACGTGATGGTTTGTTTTGTGAGCGTATTTTTGGTCCTGTAAAGGATTACGAATGTGCCTGCGGTAAATATAAAAGAATACGTTACAAAGGAATTGTTTGTGACCGTTGTGGGGTAGAGGTAACCGAAAAACAAGTACGTAGAGACCGTGTTGGGCACATTAATTTGGTAGTTCCTGTAGCACATATCTGGTATTTCCGTTCTTTACCAAATAAAATTGGATACTTGCTTGGTCTTCCGTCTAAGAAATTAGATATGATTATTTACTACGAACGTTATGTAGTAATTCAACCGGGTATCGCTAAGAATGAAGAAGGAGAAGCATTAAAGAAAATGGATTTCCTTACTGAAGAAGAGTATCTAAATGTTTTGGATAGCCTTCCGCAGGAAAATATGTATTTAGAAGATAACGACCCCAATAAGTTTATCGCTAAAATGGGGGCCGAATGTCTTATTGAAATATTAAGAAGAATAGATCTTAACGAACTTTCTTACGAGTTAAGACACAAGGCTAATAACGAAACTTCAAAGCAACGTAAAACCGAAGCGCTTAAGCGTCTTCAGGTTGTAGAAGCTTTCCGTGATGCCAATAACAATCGCGAGAACCTTCCGGAATGGATGATTATGAAAGTGGTTCCTGTAATTCCACCAGAATTACGACCTCTTGTACCTCTTGATGGTGGACGTTTCGCGACTTCAGATTTAAATGATCTTTATAGAAGGGTGATTATTCGTAACAACCGTCTAAAAAGATTAATGGAGATCAAAGCTCCTGAAGTGATTTTACGTAACGAAAAACGTATGCTTCAGGAATCTGTAGATTCATTGTTCGACAATACCAGAAAATCTTCAGCGGTAAAAACAGACTCTAACCGTCCGTTAAAATCGCTTTCAGATTCGCTTAAAGGTAAACAGGGACGTTTCCGTCAAAACTTACTTGGTAAGCGTGTAGATTACTCTGCACGTTCGGTAATTGTTGTTGGACCTGAGTTGAAAATGCACGAATGTGGTCTTCCAAAAAATATGGCGGCCGAGCTTTACAAACCTTTTGTAATTAGAAAACTAATTGAAAGAGGAATTGTAAAAACAGTAAAATCTGCCAAGAAAATTATAGATAAAAAAGAGCCGGTAGTTTGGGATATCCTTGAGAACGTTCTTAAAGGACACCCAGTATTACTTAACCGTGCTCCTACGCTACACCGTTTAGGTATTCAGGCTTTCCAGCCAAAACTTATTGAAGGTAAAGCGATACAATTACACCCATTAGCCTGTACGGCATTTAATGCCGATTTTGATGGTGACCAGATGGCGGTGCATTTACCGTTAGGGCCTGAGGCTATTCTAGAAGCTCAGTTATTAATGCTTGCTTCTAACAATATTCTTAACCCGGCAAATGGTTCGCCAATTACAGTACCGTCTCAGGATATGATTCTTGGTCTTTATTATATGACCAAGTCTAGAAAATCTACAGACGAGGTTAAGGTGAAGGGTGAAGGTCTTACTTTTTATTCTGATGAAGAAGTAGTAATTGCTTACAATCAGAAAAGAGTAGATCTTAATGCCGAAATTAAAATTCGTGCGAAAGATTTTAACGAAGTAGGTGAATTAACTTACCAAATTATAGAAACTACCGTTGGTAGAGTACTGTTTAACCAGGCGGTGCCAGAAAAGGTAGGCTTTGTAAATACTGTACTTACCAAGAAAAACCTTAGGGATATAATTGGTGAAGTATTGGCTAAAACAAGTGTTCCTGAAACCGGAGAATTCCTTGATGCAATTAAGGAAATGGGATATGGATACGCTTTCCGTGGTGGACTTTCCTTTAGTTTAGGTGATATTATTATCCCTGCTGAGAAACAAACCATGATTGATGAAGCCAATGAACAGGTTGAAGGTATTGTAGGAAACTATAATATGGGTCTTATCACCAATAACGAGCGTTATAACCAGGTAATTGATATCTGGACATCTACCAATGCCGGTCTAACCGAGTTGGCTATGAAACGTATTCGTGAAGATAAGCAAGGTTTCAACTCTGTGTTTATGATGCTTGACTCTGGTGCTCGTGGATCTAAAGAACAGATTCGTCAGCTTACCGGTATGCGTGGTCTTATGGCCAAGCCTAAGAAATCTAACTCTGGTGGTGGTGAAATTATTGAAAACCCAATTCTTTCTAACTTTAAAGAAGGTCTTTCAATTCTTGAATACTTTATCTCTACTCACGGTGCACGTAAAGGTCTTGCCGATACCGCACTTAAAACTGCCGATGCAGGTTATCTAACCCGTAGGCTGGTAGACGTTTCGCAAGATGTTATTGTAAATGAGGAAGACTGTGGAACTTTAAGAGGAGTAGAAGTTAAGCCACTTAAGAAAAATGAAGAAATTGTAGAATCGCTTGGAGAACGTATTTTAGGACGTATTTCTCTTCACGATGTTATAAACCCTTCAAATAACGAACTTTTAGTCGCTTCAGGTGAAGAAATTACTTCTGAAATTGTTAGTAAGATTGAAGATGCACCAATTGAGAGTGTAGAGGTAAGATCTCCATTAACCTGTGAGGCTAAAAAAGGAATTTGTGTAAATTGTTACGGACGAAACCTTTCTACCAACAAATTGGTACAAAGAGGAGAAGCTGTAGGTGTGGTTGCTGCGCAATCTATTGGAGAGCCCGGTACACAGTTAACCCTACGTACTTTCCACGTGGGAGGTATTGCCGGTAACATTTCAGAAGATAATAAACTTGAGGCTAAATTTGCCGGTATTGCCGAAATTGAAGACCTTAAAGTTGTAAAAGGAGAAGCTCCCGACGGAAGCCAGGCTGAGATTGTGATTTCAAGAACTGCCGAACTTAAAATTAAGGATGAAAAAACCGGAGTGGTATTGAGCAACAATAACATTCCATACGGTTCTCAAATCTTTATTGATAACCGTGCTAAAGTATCTAAAGGTGATGTGATTTGCCAATGGGATCCATATAACGGTGTTATTATTTCAGAATTCGCCGGTAAAATTAAATATGAAAACGTTGAGCAGGGTGTTACCTACCAGGTTGAAATTGATGAGCAAACAGGATTCCAGGAGAAAGTAATTTCTGAATCCCGTAACAAAAAACTTATTCCAACTTTACATATTTTAGGTAAAAAAGACGAAGTAATTCGTTCTTATAACCTTCCTGTAGGGGCTCACCTTATGGTAGACAACGAAGAGAAAATTGGCGTTGGTAAGATTTTGGTTAAGATTCCTCGTAAATCATCTAAAGCAGGTGATATTACCGGTGGTCTTCCAAGGGTAACCGAGTTGTTTGAAGCTCGTAACCCATCTAACCCTGCTGTAGTAAGTGAGATTGATGGTGTTGTTTCCTTCGGAAAAATTAAGAGAGGTAACCGTGAAATTATCGTTGAATCTAAACTTGGAGAGGTTAAGAAATACTTGGTGAAGTTATCTAACCAGATCCTTGTTCAGGAAAACGATTATGTTCGTGCAGGTATGCCACTTTCTGATGGTTCTGTTACTCCAGAAGATATTCTTAATATCAAAGGGCCAAATGCAGTACAGCAATATCTTGTAAACGAAGTTCAGGAAGTTTACCGACTACAGGGTGTGAAAATTAACGATAAGCACTTTGAGGTTGTTGTTAGACAGATGATGCGTAAGGTTAGAATTCAGGATCCGGGAGATACTATTTTCCTTGAAAACCAGCTTGTTCATAAATCAGATTTCATCGAGGAGAACGATAAAGTATTCGGAATGAAAGTGGTAGAAGACGCCGGGGATTCAGAAAACTTAAAACCGGGTCAAATCGTTTCACCAAGAGAGCTTAGAGATGAGAACTCTTTGTTACGACGCGAAGATAAAAACCTGGCCACTGCTAGAGATGTAACTGCTGCAACCGCTACACCGGTTCTTCAGGGTATTACTCGAGCATCGCTACAAACAAAATCGTTTATCTCGGCGGCTTCCTTCCAGGAAACTACCAAAGTATTGAACGAAGCAGCTGTAAGCGGTAAGATCGATAAACTTGAAGGATTAAAAGAAAATGTAATTGTAGGACATAGAATCCCTGCAGGTACAGGTATGCGTAAGTACGATAGCATTATCGTTGGTTCTAAAGAAGAATTTGACGAAATGATGGAACACAAGCAAGAAGTTAACTATAACTAATACCAGTAAAAGAGCCGCAATTGCGGCTCTTTTCTTTTTATAAGATGAGGAATCCCGATCTAAAGTCGGGATTTTTTGTATTTTTATATATGCGATAAAGCAAGTGCTCCGGTGTTTTCGCCGGAACCTTTTAAATAAAATTCAAATTAATACTATGAGTGAAGAAAGTAAGAAACCTAAAAAAGGTCAAATAAATATAGAATTGGATGAAACAGTAGCAGAAGGAACTTATTCTAATTTAGCAATCATCAATCATTCAGTTTCAGAGTTTGTGGTAGATTTTGTAAACATTATGCCCGGGAAGCCTAAAAGTAAGGTGAAATCAAGAATTATTTTAACGCCACAGCATGCAAAGCGCTTATTAAAAGCTCTAGGCGATAATGTACATCGCTTTGAAAAAGCTCACGGCGAAATTAGAGATTGTGAAAAGGCACCAATGCCTTTAAATTTTGGTCCTACCGGCCAGGCTTAAAAAATTCAATTTACTAAAAGAGGCTGTCTAAAAAGTCTATTCTCGTCAAGCTGAACTTGTTTCAGCTTCTAACATGTTTTTAATTAGCAACAGTTAGATCCCCGATAAAGAATCGGGGCAGGCTTTGAAATAAATTCAAGATGACGGTTTTAAAACCTTGTCAGACAACCTCTTTTTTATTGACTTCAGGACAAACATCACTTTGGTGATTTTTAAAAGTATTCATGAAAAAAGAAAAGTAAAACCCCGGTTAATCTCCATTTATTTTTTAGTTATATCAGTATATTGTGAAGGATATAAAGAGTTGTACACAATTTTATACGAAAATCGAGCTATAAATGTAATCACTCCGATATCTCTACCGGAGCAATTTTTCATAATCTATTTAAAGCTTCGTGCAATCTCTCAGCATATGAATAGGCCGCAACCGAAACCCACGATTTCCTTACTATAATCAACCAAAACAAAAGAAAAAATGATAGGAAAGATTCGGCTACCCAAAATACACCTGGAAAATGCAGAATGTTATACTTTCCCGATAGAAATACAAAATAAAAATAGCAGGCTATCATTAGAAGTATTATTAAAATAACAGCGTATAGCTTAAGCCCCCATAAGTTTCTTCTAAAACCATAAGCTATATTCTCCTTAAATAATAAAGAAAACTTTTTTGTATCCCTGGTATTGCCAATCAAGAATTTACTCCAAGATGTATAAACTTCATCAGCTTCTTTTGGGTTATCTCTTTCAAAGTTCTGATTCAACTCAAATTCAACAGGACACAGATTTTGCATTTTCTCGTGATTACGCTTTTTAGTATGCTTGTCGATTACATTATTCCGCCACCTAAACAATTGCGTAGTTGGAGCTC
This sequence comes from Salegentibacter sp. BLCTC, assembly GCF_015143665.1. NCBI lineage: Bacteria > Pseudomonadati > Bacteroidota > Flavobacteriia > Flavobacteriales > Flavobacteriaceae > Salegentibacter > Salegentibacter sp. BLCTC. Next base: position 595,170 of record NZ_WYEW01000003.1, read on the forward strand.
CGCCCCAACCGGACCAAAGTGCTGGCTCTTTTTTCTTCCCGGAGTCACGTCCGAGTTGTGCAGTTAAATAAGTAAGCAAACCTATCAATCCTGCTGGGATCCCAAACTGATAATACTTCTCGAAATCCCAAGCCAAAAAAATAATGAGTACACTCAGTGGAAGATAGAAAAGAATCATTGGGTAAACTCGGGCAGTAATATTATATCTATCCATATTTATTCTTCTACTTGATTATAAAAAGGAACTTCTGCGGCAGGAAACCACCCGTCTCGCGGAGCATTATTATGATATCCTAAACAGACGCCTTCGGTCGTATAAACTTTTGCATCTCTTCTCTTCAAGGCATTTGTTACTTTTTTAGCTGGATGTTTACGAGCTTCTTTGGAGGCAGAGGCATATGCGTATTCACATTTTATCGCGTCTAAAACAGATGGTGATATATTTCTTTTACTACCATGATGTGGAATTTGAAAAACATCTACCCTCGATATATCTATAAAATTTTCTTTGGAAAAATCTAGTACATTTTTCATCGAATCAATTCCGGCGTCTCCAGTAAAAAGAATTTTTTTGCCTCCAAATTCAAATAAAACTACTGCGCTAGAGCGATTCTCAGCCGAGGTCACTCCATCTTCGCTCAATGTTTCAATTTGTAAGTTCTCATCGATCCAATTAATAGCCTTTTCAATTCGATTACTATATAATCGTTCCTGTATAGTTTTCGCCTGTGGACTTCTAGCAAATTCAGGTAACAATTCTCGATAATAATCAGTACTTGGGCCTAAAACTGTTAAGACGCCATCTTCAGACTCCCTTTCAGCAAATGGTTCGCGAATATCTATACCTTTTTCTTCAGCGATTTCCACCAATTGATGAGCATAATTATATGCTTCTTTGAGACGATCGCTCAAACTATTGGTAGTAATTCTTCCATCGTGAAATAATTCACGGATAGCTTCAGAATGTTCCCATGGTTTATGAATCCATAACTCACCAACAGTACAATTATTCATAACCTCTCTCAGACCTGATGCGTGATCAGCATCTGGATGTGTACATATTACTAAATCAACATGTTCTGTTTTATAATATTCCTTAATGTGTTCAACTAATCTCGATCCAGAATCCATGGTTCCACCATCAATAACGACCACCTTAAACAACGAACGGTCTGAAAAGTTTCCATAACGTAAAGCGATAGCATCTCCACTCTTTTCTCCGCTTTCCACCGGTAAAAAATCAACTTGTATTTGTTCTCCCATAATACTTAAATGTCCACTAATTATTAAACTCAAAACCGTTAGTGGACTTTTAAACGGAATTGCGAAACTACATGAACAAGATCTTGTAACTTGTCCCGAAAGCTTTTTGGAAAAACAATGCCATTATCATCTATCGAATAATTTCTGTTAAAACTGCAAATAAAATGTCATAATGTCATTTTTTACACCTGGCAGTTAAGAAATTCTGTCGTTTTTTTACTAAAATTGTCATAATAAAACTGGGTGCAACAAAGAACTGAGCTAACTTCCAAGTAAACTATCCCATTTTTGCTACAAAATTTTCATTATAAGGCAGGCTTGATTTCGCGATCGCAAAAGCTTGTTTAAGAAGTTTATTACAGACTGCAATCAATGCCAGTTTCTTGCTCTTTCCCTTGGCTATTATTCGCTCGTAGACCTCTGTAACCTCCCCTTAAAATCCAACTGTTTAAAAGTTTAATATATTTTATAAATTTAAGCTTATATATTCCTTAAAAATGGAGAAAAAAGCTTTCACTTCCCAGCCCACTAAACGAATAGCCGCCATAGACCTTGGCACCAACTCTTTTCACGCAGTTTTGGTAGATATCTATCCCGATGGAAGTTTTCGAACGGTTAATAAGCTTAAAGAGATGGTTAGCCTGGCCGAAAAAGGTCTGGAAGATAGATTGAGTGACGAAGCCGTAAACAGAGGATTGGAGGCTCTTAAACGAATTAAATTCTTATGTGATAGCTATAAAGTAGAAAATATTCTTGCCTATGCTACCAGTGCTATTCGGGAGGCCGAAAATGGAGGTGATTTTATTAAAGAAGTAGGAGAGCAAATTGGAATTAGGGTACGGGCCATTTCTGGAAAAATGGAAGCTGAAATGATTGGTCTGGCCATAAAACACAGTATTGCTTTAACTAAAGAGCCGGTGCTTATGATAGATATAGGCGGTGGAAGTGTAGAATTTATTATTGGGAACCATAACGAATTTAATTATTACAATAGTTTAAAATTGGGGGTTGCCAGGATGACTGCCGAGTTTATAGAATCAGATCCTATTGAAGAATATGATATTAAAAAGCTTCAGGATCATTATAAAAAAGAGCTACCTGAAATATTGAAGTTGGCCAAAAAGCATAAAGTGAAAACTATTATAGGCTCTTCAGGAACTATGGAAAATATTGGTCAAATGGTTGCCGGCAGGTCATCTTTAACTGCCGAGAGGAGTCTAAACGAACTTGAATTTACGGCAAAGAACTTTCAGGAATTGTATTCAGATTTTATAAAACTTGATAGAAAACAGCGTAAAAAAGAAAATGGCCTTGAAGAAAAGAGGATAGATATTATTAATGCCGGGATGATTTTGGTGCAATTTCTTATTGAAAAATTAGGGGTTGAAAATATTAAAATTTCTGAAGCTGCACTTCGTGAAGGAATGATCTTAAATTTTATTGAAACCAAAAAAGACCAACTTAACCTGGATCTTGTCGCCAATTTTAAAGATCCAAGACGTAGAAGTGTTTACGAATTACTTAGAAAAACCAACTGGATTGAAGCACATTCCCGGCATGTTGCTAATTTCTCATTACAACTGTTTGATGTTTTTAAGGAAGAATTGGAGTTAAAGGAATCTGATAGGGAATTACTGGAATATGCCAGTTTAATGCATGATATTGGTTATTATATTTCCTATAGAAAGCACCATAAACACGCTTTATATCTCATTAAATATTCAGACTTACTGGGTTTTAAAGAAGATGAGATTAATATTATGGCCAATGTGAGCAGGTATCATAGAAAGTCTACGCCACATAAGCGGCATAAGCCATATAAACAATTAAGTAAAAAGCTACGAAAAAGGGTTAAAAAGCTTTCGGCAATTTTAAGGCTTGCCGATGGTTTAGATCGTAGCCATTATCAAAATGTACACAAGCTTGAAATAAATAATAAAAAAGAAACTATAGAGCTTTTAATTACTACCCATAGCGACCCCGAACTTGAAATATGGGGTGCTTTAAGAAAGGGCAGCTTGCTGGAGAAACTTACCGGTAAGAAACTTAAGATTTTTCAGGTTTTGGAAGATTGAAAATAAATTAGTCTTTATATTTTTTAAAATAAATCCTGGCTGCCTTCATCACACGCGGTGCAAGAATTAAGGTGGAAATCATGGTTGGAATGGCCATAAAGGCAAAAAAGCTATCAATTAGGTTAATCATCATACTTAAAGAAGTAGTGGCCCCAACAAGAATACTGGCAATGTAGAAATAGTTGTAATAATGTTTGTTTTCGGCACCGGCCAAATAGGAGAGACATTTTGTTCCGTAGTAAGAAAAAGAAAATAGAGACGAAATACTAAATGCCGAGATACAAAGCAATAAAAGATAATCTCCAACATAAGGGATAGAGTCTTCAAAAGCCGCTGCTGTTAGGCTCACTCCATTCTCATCTGAGGTTTGCCATATACCTGTTACCAGAATGCAAAGCGCGGTTAAGGTACATACTACTAGAGTATCTATGGCAGGCCCCAACATAGCTACCAATCCTTCTCTAACAGGTTCAGAAGTTTTACTTGCTCCGTGTGCCATTGTTGCGGTTCCTATTCCGGCTTCATTAGAAAAAGCACCTCTTCTTATTCCTAAAATAATCAAACCACCCAGCATACCACCTAACATAGGTTCTCCTCTATAATTTTCGGCAGCAAAAGCATCTGTAAATATGGATGAAAAATAATAGGGGACTACATCATAGTTCACAATCAAAATAATAATTACCGAAATAAAATAAAGTGCCACCATAGACGGAACCAATTTGGAAACGGTTTTACTTATTCGTTGCAACCCGCCAAGAATAACTACCGAAGTAAGAATAACCAGGATAAAACCTATTATAAGGTTTGTTTTAAAACCCGTAGGGATATTATTGGGTTCTAAAAGAATGTAATTTATAGCTTCGGTAAGTTGGTTTACATTAAAGACCGGGAGTGCCCCAATAAGTCCTGCTACACTAAAAAAGATGGCCAAAAACTTCCACTTTTTACCGAGGCCTTCTTCAATAAAATACATAACCCCACCTTGTATATTTCCTTGGGTGTCTTTGCCTCGGTACATAACCGCCAGGGTATTGGTGAAAAATTTGGTAGCCATACCAACTACTGCGCTTACCCATAGCCAAAAAATTGCACCGGGTCCTCCAAGAGCTATTGCTACAGCCACACCGGCAATATTTCCCATTCCCACGGTAGAGGAGAGAGCGGTAGAAAGTGATTGAAAATGATTTATTTCCCCAGGATCATTAGGGTTGTTATATTTTCCTCTAAGTAGATCTAATGAATGCCCTAAATATCTAAACGGAAGAAAATTAGATAAAATAAGCAAGTAAAATCCGCCGCCAATTAATAAAATTACCAGGGGAAGTCCCCAAACTGCCGCTGCGAATTGGGAGATGAGTTCGTCTAATGCATCCATAAAGCTTGATTACGGCCAAAATATATGAAATTAAGTCCTATCTAACACAGCCCTTTAAAATGTTTCTTGAGAGTTTTGTGTTAGTTTTTGTAAATCAGTTATTTAAAATTCAGAGGTGAAATGAAATTTAATAGACGGATATTTATCGCGAGTCATTTGCAGCGAAAATTGAGAATCTGCCAAAAACACTAATTGTCCCTTCTTATCTTTTGCCAGAAATTTTGATTTTAGCCTTTTAAAATCTTTAAATTCGTCGCTTTTTTCATCTTCGGCTTCTATCCAGGTTGCTTTATAAACGTTTAGGTTTTCGTAGGTACATTTGGCGCCATATTCGTGTTCTAACCTATATTGAATAACTTCAAACTGAAGGGCTCCTACGGTTCCTATAATTTTTCTTCCGTTTAACTCAAGCGTAAAAAGCTGCGCAACCCCTTCATCCATCAACTGGTCAATCCCTTTAGCCAGCTGTTTAGACTTCATAGGATCGGCATTGTTTATATACCTAAAATGTTCTGGTGAGAAGCTGGGGATTCCTCTATAATTAAGCTTTTCTCCTTCAGTAAGTGTATCTCCAATTTTAAAGTTTCCCGTGTCGTGTAGTCCAACAATATCGCCGGGATAAGAAACATCAACAATTTCTTTCTTTTCTGCGAAAAAGGCATTTGGACTGGAGAATTTTAGATTTTTATTTTGTCGAACATGTAAATAGGCTTTATTTCGCTCAAATTTACCCGAAACAATTTTTATAAACGCTAATCTATCGCGGTGTTTGGGATCCATGTTGGCGTGAATTTTAAATACAAAACCGGTAAATTTATCTTCATCGGGTTTTACCAGGCGCTCTTCACTTTCTTTAGATCTTGGGGTAGGGGCAATATTAATAAAGCAATCCAGTAATTCCCTAACTCCAAAATTGTTTAATGCCGAACCAAAAAATACGGGTTGTAGGCGGCCTTCCAGGTATGCATCTTTATTAAATTCAGGATATACACCCTGGGCAAGTTCAAGTTCATCCCTTAAATTGTTTGCCGCGCTATTTCCAATTAGGTCATCCAATTCGCCAGAATTTAAATCAGAAATTTCAATAGTATCTTCAATATCCTTTTTAGGATCTCCGGTAAAAAGGTTTACATTTTTCTCCCAAATATTATAGATTCCTTTAAAGTCGTACCCCATTCCAATAGGGTAGCTTAAAGGTGTAACGGTAAGATTTAATTTTTGTTCAATTTCATCAAGTAATTCAAAAGCATCTTTTCCTTCTCTATCCAATTTATTGATAAAAACAATCATGGGGATGCTTCGCATTCTACAAACTTCCACTAATTTTTCAGTTTGTTCCTCCACACCTTTGGCAACATCTATAACCACAATCACGCTATCTACAGCTGTTAAAGTTCTAAAGGTGTCTTCAGCAAAATCTTTGTGTCCCGGGGTATCCAGGATATTGATTTTTATATCTCTATATTCAAAAGCTAAAACCGAAGTCGCAACCGAGATACCTCTCTGGCGTTCAATTTCCATAAAGTCACTGGTAGCACCTTTTTTTATCTTATTAGATTTTACCGCCCCGGCCTCCTGTATAGCACCTCCAAAAAGGAGTAACTTCTCGGTAAGCGTGGTTTTACCGGCATCGGGGTGGGAAATAATTCCAAAGGTTCTTCTTCGATTTAATTCTTTTTGAAAACTCTTCATCTGTAAAAATATTAATGGATTCTCCTTCTACTACAAGGTAAAAATGAAGAAGCCGCTGTGATAATTGTTAATTACCGGAGTTTACGCGATCATTGAAATTTAATGCTCCGAGACCTGCCTCGGGGTAATTTGCCTCCAAATACTTAAGCGCCGCAAAAGTACTATTATTTTAAGGAAAAGTAGGGATAATTTAAATGGTGGTTTTATAAAATATTTCCGGATGGGCATCAAAAAAACATTAAAAGCTTCCGGCTTTGAAAACATTCATTAATTTTACATTATGGGGCATTTTTTGAAAATAATAATGGTTTTTTTGGTCATTTTTTTAGTGAGTTTGAATTTTTATGGGCAATCTACCAGGCAGCAATTAGCAAAGGGGAGCTATGTTATTAATATGGGAGTTATCCCACAAACTGCCGAAAACTCTTTGCAAGCCTATGGGTTACTCTATACTTTGTTGAAAAATCAAAAACTTGAAGTAAAATGGGTTATTAGTCCAGGCAAGTTAAAAGACGGTGTAGACTTTAACTATAGGGATGAAAGCTTTAAAGGAGGTACATTTATTATTCCGGTCTCCTATATAACAAAAGATGTAAAGAAATTAATTACTGCCTGGGAAGAGAAAGGGGGTATTGGCATATATTTGGAAGAGGACATTCAGGCTCCGGTTTTTACCAGTTTATCTATGGCCCCACAATGGACTTTAGATAGGGAAAACGGTTATATTGCTGTACCTTTCTTTAAGGCTGCCAATATTCCTGAACAAGCTTATGGTGGGAATGATAGCCGAAATTGGAAAACACCGAAAGACCTGGGTGTTTGTGATGATATTTTTGTGATGCCCCACGCTGATCCGCGATTTCATTCTCATAAGAATCTTTATGTTTGGAACAGAAAATATAAAGGCGCAATTTGGGCTGGGTGCCACGCTGTAAGTATCCTGGAAAATCTTACGGGCAATATAAAAACAGAAGATAATGACAGTACAGCATTTATTCAGCTGAACTTTTTAAGCGCCGGTTTTCCCGGAGCTCAAAGTGCCGGGTTGATTCCATATAGGAAGCATAGCCATGGAACTCCACCCTTTCAAAACTTATTCCCAGCAGACCCGGTGGCACAATATATGGGTAGTCCCGATAAAGCACATCTAAATGGTTCAGAAAGAATCTTTTTGCCCAAAAAAATAAACAGATGGCGTAAAGAAACAAAGAAAATTGTAATAGATGCCGATGCTCCTGATATTCCTGAGATTTCTGAAGATACAGCGGTAATTACTGCCTACGGACACGCATATGGGAACCCTAAAAATGGATTGGTAATGTATCAGGCCGGGCATAGTATATATGGTGAAAATCCCGAAAATATTGCTGCTATACGAGCCTTTTTTAATTGGAGTTTTTATGCAGCAGAGGTGAAAAGAAGGGAAAACGCCTTGGAATTTAAAAATAGTAAAGGTGTGCCAATATTGGATACTAAGGTTGGTGACGATCTTATTACAGCATTAAAGCTAAACCCCATTCATTTTGATTTGGATAAAGCTGAAATTAGGCTTGCTGATAAACCGGCCCTGGATAGTATTGCTGATTTCATGAAGGATCATCCGGCACTTTTGTTAGATATAAGATCCCATACCGATAGCCGGGCGAATGATGTTTATAACCTCCAACTTTCGGAAAAAAGGGTGAAGGCTACTATTCAATATTTAATTGAAAAAGGCATCTCGGGTTCACGTATTTCGGGAAGAGGCTATGGCGAAACGGCATTGCTTAATCACTGTGGGAATAATACCGAATGTAATGAAGCGGAGCACAGAAAAAATAGAAGGTCAGAATTCATTCTAAGTATAAATTGTGATGTATATTCCCGAAAAGGATTTTAGTGGTTTTTTATAATCCTATTTGAGAATTAAAATTGCAACATAATTTTAGGAAATGTGGACTTGTAAAAGCCAAACTTCATTTCGTACATTTGGCATTCAAAGAAAAACATGGGAACAGATAACGTAGTATTAGTTAACGAGAAAGGCGAGCAAATTGGCTTGATGGAAAAGATTGAAGCACACGAAAAAGCCTTGTTGCACCTGGCATTTTCGGTTTTCATTTTTAACAAAAAAGGTGAGTTGATGATTCAACAGCGCGCCCTGGATAAATATCATTCTCCGGGTTTATGGACCAATACCTGCTGTAGTCACCAACGCGAGGGAGAAAGTAATGTAGCTGCCGGAAAAAGAAGACTTCAGGAAGAAATGGGCTTTAGTACCGAGTTGAAGGAGGTTATGAACTTTATTTATAAAGCTCCTTTTGATAATGGGCTTACAGAACATGAATTCGATTATATCCTGATTGGAAACTATGAAAATGATCCTAAACCCAATCCAGATGAAGTAGCTAGCTGGAAATGGATGAGTCTCGATGAAATAAAATCTGATATGAAGACAAATCCGGAACTTTATACCGAATGGTTTAAGATTATTTTCGACAAATATTATTCAAGTATTAAATAATGAGGTTAAGTGTACATAGAAAAGCTCACTTTAATGCGGCACATAGGCTTTATCGAAAAGATTGGAGCGATGAGAAAAACCTGAAAGTTTTTGGGAAATGCAGCAATCCTCATTATCACGGGCATAATTACGATTTAATTGTAAAGGTTACCGGTGAAATAGATAAGGAAACGGGTTTTGTAATGGATTTAAAACGACTTAAAGATCTTATTTACGAAGAGGTGGAAGTGCCTTTTGACCATAAGAACTTAAATAAAGAAGTTAAGCCGTTTGATGAACTAAACCCTACAGCTGAAAATATAGCCGTGATAATTTGGAACAAGATCAGAAAACGATTGAAGCCTGAGCTAGATCTGGAAATAACGCTTTACGAAACCCCCAGAAATTATGTAACCTATAAAGGAGAATAAATGGCACTAAAACTTGGCGATAAATTACCCCGATTAACTTTAAAAGATCAGGAAGGAGAGAACTATCATTTTTCGAGATTGGAAAATACGGCACTGGTTGTATTTTTTTATCCCAAAGATTTTACTCCGGGCTGTACTAAAGAAGCATGTAGTTTTAGAGACCATTATCAGGAATTTCAGGATTTGGGGGCTGAGGTTGTAGGTATAAGTACCGATAATGAAAACTCCCATAAAAAATTTGCTTCAAAATATAAGCTTCCTTTTGTTTTGCTTTCAGACAAGGAAAAAAGGGCAAGAAAGGCTTTTGGTGTAAAACCGGGTTTACTTGGTTTACTCCCGGGGCGTGAAACTTTTGTATTTGATAAAGAGAAAAAGTTAATTCATAGGTTTAATAGCATGGGGGCTTCACAGCACATTCCCGAAGCACTTAACTCTCTAAAGAAAATTCAGGGAAAATAATTTTTGATTCCCTGGTTATTTGTATCGAAAAATATACTAAATTCGCAGCCGAAATTTAAGTGATATGGCAAGTAAAAGATTATTGAAAAGAGATGTGAATTATGTAATGGGAGACATTATTGATGCTGCATACATACATCAAATGGCTAACCCTGACGACGCATCTAAGACGGAAGCGATTGTAGATGAAGCTATCTCTAATTTTGACGAATTGATCGTTAAGATCAATCAAAAAGATGTTGAGAATAAAAAACAGCATTTTAAGGCAATAGAAAAGGAGCTGGAAGTGAAAGCTGAAGCCCTTATTGCAAAGATTAATGCGTTATAGAATTAACCGGCCGATGTAGCTCAGCTGGCTAGAGCAGCTGATTTGTAATCAGCAGGTCGTGGGTTCGAGTCCCTCCATCGGCTCTTAATAAAAAGCCTCCCTTTTTTTGGGGAGGTTTTTTTATTCAGTTTTTTCTGGGCGCGAGAGGTGGAGTTCTTCGTTCTTAAATTGAACGCTTGTTTGGATTAAACTGAATTTGCTCACTTGTTCAGTCCAGATTGTTTTAGCCTCCAAATCATTCATATCTTTAATCCCGAATCAAAAATATGGCAGGTTTTTGCGCAGCCCCAGTCATACTATTCTGAGACAGAAGTCTCATATTGTAATTTTTCCTGTTGTCCTTTTGCTTTTTTAATACTTCTATTTAATAAAATACTGATGCCCAGCGCTATAATTATTAACCCGGTGAAAACATAAAACACCGGAATATAGCTTCCTGTTCTTGTGTAAATTTGCGATACCAGGGTAGGACCAATAAGTCCGCCTAAAGACCAGGTGGTCAATAAATAACCGTGAATGGCACCCAGTTCTTTGGTTCCAAAGAGATCGCCTATAAAGGCAGGCAGATTAGAAAAACCACCGCCGTAGCAACTTACCACCAAAAAGATAAAAATTTGGAATATAAATGCCGAAGTAATAACCGGGAGGGTGGTAAAAGCAATTAGCTGAATTATAAAGAAGACAATAAAAACTTTTGGCCTGGAAATATAATCTGAAGCCGCAGCCCAGCCTAATCTACCTCCGCCATTAAATATTCCCATAAGGCCAACCATAGTGGCAGCCGAGGCGGTTGAGAGGCCTGCAATACTTTGTGCCATGGGAGAAGCTACCGAGATCATCATAATACCTGCGCTGGTATTGATAAGCATCATAGTCCATAACATCCAAAAATGTTTGGTTTTAACCGCCTCTCCTGAGGTGGCCTGGGTTAAATCTTTTTTAATCTTTTTAGTTCCATCTTTTATAAGCTCCTTCATTCGGGCAGGCATCCAGTTTTTGGGTGGGGGAGCAATATAGGATGCGCCAAGCATCATTAGTGCAAAATAGGAAGCTCCCAATACATAGAAAGTATAACTAATCCCTATAGACTCTATTAGATTTGCTGCTATTGGGGCGGTTGCTAAGGCACCGGTACCAAAACCAAGCACTGCCATTCCTGTTGCCAAACCACGTTTGTCTGGAAACCATTTTACCAGGGTAGAAACCGGTGCTATATAACCAATGCCCAGTCCCAGGCCACTTAATAAACCATATGATAACAGAAAACCTGTTAATGAATTCATAGAGATAGCTAAACCGGAACCTGCCTGGCCTAAGCTAAATAGAACAGCGGCAAGCATAGCTGATTTTCTTGGCCCACTTCTTTCTACAAATTTTCCGAATAAGGCTGCTGAACCTCCGCCCAAAACCATCATAATTGTAAAAGCAGTGGTAACCGAAGCCATAGACCATCCTTTAATATCTACAAGTGGTTGTGTATAGACGCTGTAGGCATAGGCGGCGCCAATAGAAATGTGAATAGAAACTGCTGAAGCTGCAATTAACCAACGATTTTTCTTAGTAGTGTCCATTTATAGATGATGTTTTTAATAAAATGATTGTTTTGTATGTAATACGATAACAAGTATAAGTTTTTATTGTGAAAATCTATATGAAATACGCTCGTTGTTGAAAATTAATAATAAAAAAAGCCCGTAATTAATAAACTACGGACTTTTAAAATGATTAGATGTAGACTGAATTAGCTCACTGTCTCTTCATCTTTGCTGGTTTCTTCCGACTTTATATTTTCAATCTCTTTTTGTTCAGTTTTTCGCTCTTCTAAGAAATTTTTTAATTCTTTTCCGTACATAGATTTTTTAACCTTTGGCTGTAAAGAATTATAAATAGTATCAAGGTATTTGATATTGGCATCAAAAACTTCAGACAATGCTAAATATGGAGCTACTTCAAGGTTATTATTATTAATGGCGAAATTAACGGTGTAGAGATATTTTCTTTTAAGAAGGCTTTCGTACTGCTTGTTTAACTCAATCAATTTTTCCTCATTTTCTGATTGTTGTGCTTCAAAATTCTCTTTTATTAACTCCAGGTTTTTATCGTTAAAGCGACTCATCATTTTACGATACTCTTCCAACTTTTCCTGATTCTTTGCGCCGCTTATCTCTGCATCGGTTACAAAATTCTCCAGGTTGGTATTAATTGTTACCTGGCCTTCTTCAGCAAAGAAATCTATGCGATCGTCGTATTGCGAGTTGTCTATCTTCTTAAGGTAAAGGTACATCACCTGTGGGCTTTCAATAAAAGTTTCAAGTTTTATATTGGCATTGCCGTTAACTACTACAGAGTCCACATCCAGCATTAGTGTATCTTCTATTTTTTGAAGATAAACGGTTCCTTTTTTAAGGCCTTCAATATTGGCATTTACAGTAAGATTACTTTTTTTATTGTTACAGGAAATAAGGGCTATAACAGCTATTAAAAGAATGCTTATTTTTTTCATCTTTTTTATAATTTTCTTTCTTCTATCCAGTGCTTGTTGTAAGCTGATATTTACTCAATAATAGAGGTTTATGCTTAAATGTTTGTCGCCAGGTAGCTAACTCAGCTCAGCTTTGGGCGGCAAATATCTTATAAATTTCTATTTAAAACTAACTCCCGGCTGCGATTTGCATTAAAATAGTAGTTAGAATTGCACCATAAGTTCCTACTACATATCCAAAAACAGCCAGCAATACACCTACTGTGGCAAGTGAAGGGTGAAATGCTGCTGCAACCACGGGTGCAGAGGCTGCGCCCCCAACATTTGCCTGGCTTCCAACTGCAAGGAAAAAGTACGGAGCTTTAATAAGTTTTGCAGTTGTAAATAGAAAAATAACGTGAATAGACATCCATATTAAGCCAATACCTATTAGCCCAGGATTATCGAAAACCATTCCGAGGTCCATCTTCATACCAATGGTAGCTACAAGTATATAAATAAAAATACTTCCTATTTTACTGGCTCCTGCACCTTCATAGGTTTTTAGTTTTGTAAAGGAAAGGCCAATTCCAATAGCTGTAGCGATGGTGATCATCCAGAAAAATGTAGAAGAAAAGGAAGAAAGTGCGCTTTTGCTATCCTGAAAAATTTCAAAATTAGAGGATAAGTATACCGATATTTCATCGGCACCCCAATGGGCAATTCCAACAGCAACAAAAGCAAGGGCTAACATCACCATGTAATCTGCCAAGCTGGGGTTGCGGGTTACACTTTCAGCGTAAGTGGAGACTTTGTTTTTAAGTTCGGTTATTGCTGAATTATCAGCTTTTAGCCAGGTATCAATTTTTTCACTTTTTCCAATCCCCATTAGTAAACCTGCCATAAGCAAATTGGCAACTACTATATCTACCAGTACCATACCACCGTAGAGTTCAGGGTTGTATTCGTAAATTTCCAGCATCGCAGCCTGGTTGGCTCCCCCGCCAATCCAACTTCCTGCAATGGTAGATAGGCCACGCCAAATAGCATCGGGGCCAACACCGCCAACAGTTTCAGGAGAAATGGCTGAGACGATTAAAATAGCAAGTGGGCCACCAACAATAATTCCCACGGTACCTGCAAAAAACATGATAAGAGCTTTTGGCCCAAGATTAAAAATTGCTTTTAAATCTATACTAAGGGTCATTAAAACCAGGGAAGCAGGTAAAAGATAACGGCTGGCAACAAAATAAAGCTGGGAGGTGCTGTCGTCTATTAATCCTAACGAATTAAAGATTGCAGGAATTAAATAGCACATTAAAAGTGCGGGAACAATAGCATAGAATTTTTTCCAAAAACCCTCTTTTTTGGATGAAGTGATAAACACAAAACCCAGGGCGAGCATTAAAAGTCCGAATACTATAGCATCATTGGTGAAAATAGGAGTATCTTCCATTAATAAAAGGTTTTAAACGGCGGCAAAATACAATTTTTCTTAAACTCTTTTTAGGGATTATCGTTAATCCTGTAGATAGGATTTAAATAGTTCTTGTAGGCTTTTAGCAACCCCGTCTTCTTTGCCGCTATGGGTTACAATATTAGCAACTTCCAGAACTTCTTTTCGGGCATTTCCAACTGCTACTCCCATACCCACGCCATTTATCATTTCTACATCATTGTAATTATCACCAAAAGCAACACTTTCTTCAATGCTCAAGTTAAAATGATTTTTCAGTAAAAACTGAATTGCCGTAAGTTTTGATACCTCTTTGTTCGCAATTTCAAGATAGGTAGATTTAGAACGGTATAAATGTAACTGGTCGGGGAAGTTTTGGGATAAAAAGTCTTTAATTTTATCTATGTGTGCTTCATCACCCATGGCCATAATTTTGTGTGCTCCTTTGTTTTCATTTCTCCATGAAGCAAGAACATCGTTATTGGCTTTTATCACAGGTTTTACTTTGGTGTTGTTTTCTTCGCGTGCAGCCCATTGGTCGTATTCGGGAACATACCATTCATCTTTATGATATAGGCTTAAATGGCAATTGATGTTTTTGTTAAAATCACAAAGCTTATCTAATGTGTTAATTGGAATTTCAGTAGATGTTACCGCTTCTCCATTTACTAATATCAAGCCGCCGTTATAGCAAATTATGGGTTGCTCGTTTATATCTAGATCTTCCTGAAGGTGTCTCATAGCCGCCGGCATTCGGGCTGAAATAAGTACAAACGGCAGTTCGTTTTTTAAGCTTTTTATGGTTGAAATGGTAGTAGGAGATAAAACTCTATCGTGGTTTAGTAAAGTTCCGTCAATGTCAGAAAAGACTATTTTATATTGCATTATTCTTCTTTTTTATTTTTTGGATGTCTATTTGCTTCTTTTAGTGCTTTATTTAGCATCCACTCAATTTGCCCATTGGTGCTCCTAAATTCATCAGCAGCCCATTTTTCAATGGCTTTTAGCATCTTTTCATCAACTCTAAGTGCGAATGCTTTTTTATTACTCATTTCTCTTTTCTTTCCAGATTTTTAATAAAATCGTTTAAAACCGGAATCAATTCGGGATGTAGCGGCTTTTCAGCATTGTTGTAACTGGCGAAATTTAAATCTTTTTCTTCTGCTTTAATTTCCCTGAAAACATGGTTCATATCCTCAAGTAAAACAAATTCAGAATTTTTAGCTGCCTTATGTAGCATTTCAGCCTGTTTTTCGTTTACCTGAAGATCTCTTGTTCCATTTATAATTAAGACAGGAATTTCAAGTTTAGCAATTTCGGCACTGGGATTATATTTTATCCAGGAGGCCAAAAACTTTTGTGCAGAAGGATTAAACATATTACTGAATATTTCCGGGTATTCTTTAGTGCTGCCTATCTCCTTCATTTCATCAAAACTCCTTTGCAGTTCAGCTTTAAATTGGGGCAATTGTTTAGTAAGTTGTTCTACCAAAATACGGTCTATACTTTCGCCGGCCCCGGCTAAAGAAATAAATGCATCAGCATGCTCTTTTGCAGCTATCATTCCAATTAAAGAACCCTGGCTATGCCCAGCGATAATATAATTCCTGAACTTGTTTTCTTTTTTGAAATACCTCAGAATATTTTCTACATCGGTTATAAAGTCGGCAAAGATAATTGATTCTAAGCTTAATTCCTGAGCTTTAAGGCTTCGTTTATCGAATCTAAAACTTGCTATTTCGTATCCAGCTAATTGATGTGCCATTTTTTTAGCAAAATCACTTTGCATCCCGCTTTGGTTACCGTCACGATTTGTTAAGCCCGAGCCTTGAATAAAAATCATCAATGAAGGATTTTCAACATCAGAAGGCAGCGTGAGAGTTCCATCGGTAAACTTGTCTATAGAAATCTCTTCTTCATAAAAGTTTGTTTCCTGGGTGAGAGCTATAGAGTTTACGAGAAAAATTAGGAAAATGCTGAGTTTTAAGTTTTTCATTTTTTCTGAATAATCGAATGCTCCGAGGCTGGACTCGAAATAAAAAAAATTTGTATTCAAGACCTCGTGCGTTTGCCACGTGGTAATTTGCTTAGTGATTTAGTGTTCCGGCATTTACCACCGGGGTAGCATCTTTATCACCACAAAGTACCACCATTAAATTACTCACCATTGCGGCGCGACGTTCGGCATCAAGATCTACCAGTTCTTTTGCACTTAATTCGTGCAGAGCCATTTCAACCATTCCCACAGCGCCCTGTACAATTTTATGTCGAGCAGCTACAATAGCCGTAGCTTGTTGACGCTTTAGCATAGCGCTGGCAATTTCATTGGCGTAGGCCAGGTACCCAATTCTAGCTTCCAGAACTTCTATTCCGGCAATTTCTAGACGTTCTTCCAGTTCTTTTTCCAGGGCATCGCTTACTTCATTTACGCTAGACCGCAAGGTAATATCTTCATCTAAACCTTCATCTGCAAAATTATCATAAGGATAAAGGCTGGCAAGTTTTCTAACCGCAGCATCAGTTTGTACTACCACAAAATTTTCAAAGTCGTTTACATCGAAAGAGGCTTTGTAGGTATCGAGAACCCTCCATACCAGAATAGTGCTAATCATTACCGGATTTCCCAGTTTGTCGTTCACCTTTAAGCGTTCACTATCAAAATTTCTGGCCCTAAGCGAAATCTTTTTCTTGGTGTAAAAAGGATTTACCCAAAAAAGACCGTTTTGTTTTACCGTTCCCTTATAATCTCCAAATAGTAGCAGTACCCTGGATTCATTTGGGTTTACCAGAATTAAACCGGGAAGAATAAATAATGCAACAATAATTCCCGCAATGAACCAGGGGTTAGTGGTCATAGCAAAACTTATAATGCTTCCAAAGAATAATAGTAAAAAAACAAACAGCATTATATAACCGTTTGATGCCTTGAGTTCTTTTTCCTGAGTCATGATGTTTTAAAATTGGTTGATATTAAAATGATATCATAAAAGTATTGTTTTAATTTTAAACTAAAAAAAGTTTTAACACATAAAAAATATGGCTTCATTATATTTGTAAAAATTCTACAGATGAAAAAAATAGTATTGTTTGTTTTTGTGTTATTTAGTATTAATGTGAATTTTGCCAATGAAGCCGACTGGGGAAAAACAGGTCATCGTGCTACCGGTGAAATAGCTGAAAACTTTTTAAACAAAAAGGCCAAAAAGGCGATAAGTAAAATTTTAAACGGACAGGGTTTGGCCTTTGTAGCTAATTATGCCGATGACATTAAAAGTGATCCTGATTTTAGAAAATATGGTCCCTGGCATTATGTAAACCTGGCTCCGGATGAGGAAAAATATAACGAGAAAACTGCAAACCCTAAAGGAGATCTATATCAGGCTATTTTAAAATGTAAAGAGGTTTTAAAAAGCAAAGATGCAACCAAAGAAGAGAAACAATTCTACTTAAAAATGCTGGTGCATTTTGTAGGGGATTTACATCAACCTTTTCATGTAGGAAGAGGAGCCGATAAAGGCGGGAACGATATTCAGGTGCGCTGGTACAATAAGGGCTCTAATATTCATAGGGTTTGGGATAGCCAGATGATTGATTCGTACCAAATGAGCTATACAGAGCTTGCTGCGAATAGTCGTAAACTTAGTAGGGCACAAATAAAAGAAATTGAAAAAGGCGAAATTATAGATTGGGTTTATGAGTCTAGAGAAATGGCAAATGAACTATATGATTCTGTCGAAATAGGAGAGAAACTAGGCTATAAATATATGTATAACTATATGCCAGAAGTGCTACAGCAATTACAAAAAGGAGGCATACGTTTGGCGAAAATTTTAAACGATATATACGGTTAGATTACAATATAACTATTAAAAGGCCATTGTATAACCTTGTTTACAATGGCTTTTTAGTTTATTTTTCTGAATGTAAGGTTAATTCTTGGTAGTACTTCTTTTTTAGTTTTTGGAAGTTGGTGTTTCCAAAAATGCTGCATCCTACCCTTCATAATTAACAGGCTTCCGTGGTTAAGATCAATACTTTCTTTTAAGTCTTTATTGGTTTTATGTTTAAGTTGAAATCTTCTAATGCCTCCAAAACTAATTGAAGCGATTACAGGATTTTTGCCTAAAACTTTCTCATCGTCGGCATGCCACCCCATACTATCGCTCCCGTCGCGGTAAAGATTGGCAAGGCAGGTGTTGAAGCTAAATCCTGAAAGCATTTCGGTTTTTTGTTTTAATTCCCATAATTCAGCTGAAAAATTTGTGGGGTTTAATTGTAACCCGGAGTAGGTATAGGAAATTCCTTTTTCAGCATAAAATGCAGTTAAGCGGGGTTGGGGGATTTCTTTTCCAAATAATTTAATATTTTGCTGCTGCCAGCGAATTTCGTTTACTAATTTTTGGAACAATAAATCAGCTTTCTCTTTATTAACAAAATTGGGGAAATACTCCAGCTCGGCATTTGGCAAACTAAAAACTTCAGACTTCATTTCTTAAAATTGTAAATAGAACCAGGCCCAATATATAAGAAAAAATTGTAGTGGGATTCTTAGAATTAAAGCCCATTTAGGGATTCCTGCTCCTGCTTTTTTAGAAGAAAGCATGTAGAAATGAACCAGTAGGAACACTAGCAGCATTACTATTATTCCATATATCGCAAGATCTTTGGTAACCGGAAAAAATAATGAAAAACCAAGAAATATTTCGGCCAGGCCGCTTAATAAAACCAATGCTTTGTGTGCAGGTAAATAGCGCGGCATAATGCGCATATACATTTTTGGTTTAATAAAGTGAATTATTCCGGCTACGATATACATCGTGCCCATAAGATAGAGGTGCCAGGGATATTGCATATTTTAAAGATATAAATATATCTGAAAGGATTGTGGGTGTTTGTAATATTATCTATCTTATACTGAAAATATTGCATATTTCCTAAAATTACAGTAAATTTATGGATTCTTCTATCTACAAACTTGCTGAAATATTGAAACATAATTACCTCTTAATCCTTTTTTGTTTACTAAGTGTTAATTTGCTTTTTGCGCAGAATACCGGGACTATTTCTAAAGATAGCCTCGAGGGTTTAGTTGAGGTTGCCAAAGAAAATTTACTTAAATATAATTATAAAGATGGTATAGAGAATGCTTATCTTCTACTTGAAAACGCCGAAAGTTTAGATGCTGATTACTATAAATTTCACGCTCATAATTATTTAGGTGTTGCATACAGCGAATTAAAAGATAACCGACGGGCAAAATCCAATTATTTGAAAGCCCTGGGGATTGCCCGACAGCTTAAAAACGATACCTTATTAATTTATATCTATAACAACCTTGGGAATATTTATTCAGAGGAAAAAGGAAATAAGGAGAAAGGAATTGCTTACTACAACAAGGTAATTAAATTGGCCGATAGTTTGAAAGTTCCAGAGCAGAAATTAGCACCTACCGTAAATATTGCCTGGACTTTTATAGATGATGGTAAATACTCACAAGCTTATCCCTATCTTAATGAATCTCTAAGGCTGTTAGGGGACGTTAAAAATAATAATACTCGTTCTCAACTGTATATGTTGTTAGGAAGGTATCATCATAAAACAAATAAACTAGACTCTGCGAGCTATTATTTTACCCAGGGACTACAACTAGCAGAAGAAGATTCTTTAATATTACCGGCATCTTTAATTTGTAAAGATTTTGCGGCTATGTTGTTTGAGAAAGGTGAGTTTGAAGCAGCTTATAAAAGCCTGGAAAAATATGATAATTATAAGGCACAGTTATTTGAAAAAGATAAGCTGGCACAAATTGAAGCAGCTAATGCGCGTTTTGATGTAAATGAGTACCGCCGTAATCTTGAAATTTCCAAAAAAGAACAAGCCTACCAGGATGAATTAATAAGTAGATCTACCGAGAAGATCCTAATAATGGTGGTAGCTTCCCTAATACTTATCATAACCCTACTCATCTTAAATAAGATTAATCAGGATAGAAAGAAGCTTATCCATCAATTAAAAGAAAAGAATAACCAACTGGTAGACGCCCGCGATAATGCAGAACGTCTCTCTAAATTGAAAACCGAGTTTTTCTCTACAGTTAGCCATGAGTTGCGTACACCATTGTATGGCGTGGTGGGATTAGCCTCTTTATTATTAGACGATAAAAGCCTGAAAAAACATGAAAGTGATTTAAAGTCTTTGAAATTTTCAGCCGATTATCTGCTCGCCCTTATTAACGATGTGTTACAAATGAATAAAATGGAGTCTAAACAGGTAAAACTGGAGAATATTCCATTTAATTTAAAGGAATTAGTACTCAGTATTGTGAATACTTTTGAGTTTACCCGCCTTCAAAATAATAATAAAGTACATTACTATATAGATGAAGATATACCGGAAAATTTAATTGGTGATCCTGTGCGTTTGTCCCAGATACTTATGAACCTTGTTGGTAATGCGGTGAAATTTACCGAGAATGGAGATATTTATATTAGTATAAAATTGCAGGCCAGGGTAGATGATAGGGCTGTTATATATTTTGAGGTTAAGGATAATGGAATTGGTATACCAAAAAGTAAACAAAAATTAATTTTCGAGGAGTTTTCACAACTTAGGGCAGCAAATTATAATTATCAGGGCACTGGGCTGGGCTTGCCTATTGTTAAACGTTTACTGGAATTGTTTAACTCTCAAATTCATTTAAAAAGTAAGGAAGGTGAAGGCGCACTTTTTTGCTTTAGTCTTAGTCTTAAAGAAGATAAGGCTCCTTCTAAAGAAGCGGGTTTTGCCCATGAAGTTTATCTCGATAACCTAAAACGAGTACAAAAAATTCTTGTTGTAGATGACAATAAAATAAACCAGGTAGTTACAAGAAGGATTCTTGAAAAGCAAAATTTTGAATGTATTGTAGCTTCAAATGGGGTGGAAGCTATTGAAAAGGCCTTTGCTGAAAATTTTGATCTAATATTAATGGATCTAAATATGCCGGGAATTAATGGAATGGAAACTACCAAGCGTATAAGGGAATTTAATATGTTGGTGCCAATTGTTGCGTTAACCGCTGTAGAAATAGAAGAGGTTAGAAATGAGATTTATGCTTCGGGGATGAACGATATTATTGTGAAACCTTATGATATAGAACGTTTCTACCAAATTGTTAACCGAAATTTGAGCACTAATATTGAAGCTATTTCTAAGAACTAAGCTTTTTATTCTCCATATATCTTCTCAAATTTCTGTAAAATAAAAAGGCCTGGAAAACTGTTTCTTTCGTCATCCTGAACCCGTTTCAGGATCTAAGATGTTAGAAGCTGAAACGAGTTCAGCTTGACGATTACAAGACTTTCCAGGCCTTTTATAGAGTTTCTTTCTTAAAAGAAGTTATTTTACCATTTCAAAACTGCGTTTTACGAAATTGGTAAGTTCTTCTCCTTTAAGTAAGTTTTGGGATAACCTGGCAAGATCTAAAGAATGCTTAATTAAGCGATCCTGTTTCTTCTCGGTTTTAGTATTTAGAATCTCAGAAATCAAGGGGTGATTGGTATTTACCACTAAATTGTACATTTCAGGCATATTGCCCATACCAAACATACCCCCACCACCGGTTTGCTGCATTTCCTTCATTCGGCGCATAAATTCCGGCTGGGTAATTAGTAATGGAGCGGCATCACTATCCATGGCTTCCATTTGTATGGTATATTTTTCCTTCGGAATAACCCTTTCAAAATCTCCTTTTAGTTTTTCCTTTTCTTCATCAGAAAGTTTAGACACTTTTTCTTCATCTTTTTTGATGAGGTTATCTACCTGATCTGAGTCTACACGAACAAAAGAAATTTTCTCTTTTTCACCTTCCATTTTTTGAAGCAGGTGAGATATAATTGGAGAATCTAATAATAATACTTCATATCCTTTGGCTTTGGCCGCATCGATATAACTGTGTTGTTCATCCTGGTTTGAAGCGTATAATACTACAAGATTTCCATCCTTATCGGTTTGGTTATCTTTTATTTTCTCCTGCAATTCTTCAAATGTATAATAAGCATTGTCTACACTTGGATAAAGGGCAAACTTCTGGGCTTTTTCATAAAATTTATCCTCAGAAAGCATTCCGTATTCAATAACAATTTTAATATCGTTCCATTTTTGCTCAAAATCTTCACGATTGTTATTGAAAAGAGATTTTAGTTTATCGGCTACCTTACGGGTAATATAGCTGGAAATCTTTTTAACAGCACCATCGGCTTGCAGGTAAGAACGTGAAACATTTAAAGGAATGTCTGGAGAATCTATAACTCCACGAAGCATAGTTAAAAATTCAGGAACAATTCCTTCAACATTATCGGTTACAAAAACCTGGTTTTGAAATAGCTGAATTTTATCCTTCTGTATATTCATATCCTGCGTCATCTTAGGGAAGTAGAGAATTCCGGTAAGATTAAACGGGTAATCTACGTTTAGGTGAATATGGAACAAAGGATCTTCAAATTGCATAGGATACAATTCGCGGTAGAAATTTTTATAATCTTCATCCTCTAAATCGGTGGGCTGTTTTGTCCAGGCCGGTGCAGGATTATTGATAATATTGTCTACCGTTTTGGTCTCTGGTTTTGCATCTTCAGGCGCATCTTCGGGAAGGGGCAAAGTTTCTTCCTTAGTACCAAGTTTAATTGGAACAGGCATAAACTTATTATACTTTACCAATAATTCCTGAATTCTGTTTTCTTCCAGAAACTCTTCATCTTCTTCGTTTATATGAAGAATAATTTCTGTTCCCCGCTCTTTTTTGTCGGCATCTTCAAGGGTGAAATCGGTTGTTCCTTCACATACCCAATGTGCAGCCTGTTCGTCTTTATAAGACTTGGTGATAATTTCTACTTTGTTGGCCACCATAAAAGCAGAGTAAAAACCAAGACCGAAATGGCCAATAATTCCGCTGTCTTTGGCCGTATCTTTATACTTTTCAAGAAACTCTTCAGCTCCAGAGAAAGCTACTTCGTTAATATATTTTTCAACTTCATCTTTAGTCATTCCAATTCCCTGGTCTATAACGTGAAGTTTCTTGCCTTCCTTATCTACTTTTACCTCAATAACCGGGTTACCGTATGCTACATCGGTCTCGCCAATATCGGTGAGGTGTTTTAATTTTAAGGTAGCGTCAGTCGCATTAGAGATTAACTCCCTTAAAAAGATCTCGTGATCACTGTAAAGAAATTTCTTTATCAGTGGAAAAATGTTCTCTACAGAAACATTGATTTTTCCGGTTGCCATATATGTTTGTTTTAATAAATTTTAATGTTCTCTTTTTATAGTCAAAAAAAATACCATTAAAACTACGCTGACAAACTGGCATAAGTTGTAATGTGAAATTGATGAAAGCGTCTAAACTCCTGAACTACAAATTAACCAATAAGATTTTTAACAAACATTTTGTTTAATATTATGAAATAAAGATTGAACAAAATTATATCTTTGAAGAAAGAAAATTAATTATGGCTACAGCAAAGAAATCAACAACAAAAAAAACCTTAGATAAAGATAAGCTTATTTCCCTATATATGGATTACGTGCTGGAGGAAGAGAAGCGTCCAAAAACGGTTTATAAATTTTGTAAGGAGAATAAGATGAAGGAGGAGGAATTTTACAATTTCTACGGAAGCTTAGAAGGTTTGCAAAAAGGAATTTGGGAACGTTTTTACGAGCATACTATTAATGTACTTCAGAAAAGCCCTGAGTTTGAAACTTTTTCTAACCGCGAAAAAATGCTCACCTTTTTCTACACATTTTTTGAAATGCTAACCGCCAACAGAAGCTATGTTTTATTTTCTTTAAAGGAGCACGAGAACCAACTTAAAAACCTGCAGCAATTGAAAGGTTTAAGGAAAAATGTAAAATCTTTTGCGGCCGAGTTAATAGAGGATGCCAATGCAGAGAAAAACATTCAGGCATTGCAACAACCAGAAAAGATATTTTCGGAAGCGGCCTGGGTACAACTTATGTTTTTAATGAAATTTTGGATGGATGATAATTCTGCCCAATTTGAGAGCACCGATGTCGCTATAGAAAAGTCAGTGAATACGGTTTTTGATGTATTTGATAATACCCCGTTAGAAAGGGTAATAGATTTGGGGAAGTTTCTCTGGAAAGAGAAAATGGCATAATAAAGCCTACATCTAATAACTATGAAAACAATAGATAAAATACCAACAGGTAAAATTGGCCGTACTTCAAAACTGATGCAAACAGGGGTGAAGCTAGGGGGCAATTATCTTAAATATTACAGTAAAAAAGCTTTTAATCCCGATTATACAAGAGATGAGTTAGACCAAAGCAATGCCGATGATATTTATGATAGTCTTAAAAGCTTAAAAGGAAGCGCGCTTAAAGTAGCGCAAATGCTTTCTATGGAAAAAAGCCTTTTACCCAATGCCTACGTAGAAAAATTTAGTTTGGCTCAATTTAGTGTGCCGCCGCTTTCTGCACCTTTGGTTAGAAAAACTTTTAAAAAATATAATGGGGCTTACCCTGAAGATTTATACGATAAATTTGCGAGTGAATCTGTAAATGCTGCCAGTATTGGTCAGGTTCATAAAGCCGAAAAAGATGGGAAAAAACTTGCTGTGAAAATTCAATATCCCGGCGTCGCAGATAGTATAAGTTCAGATTTGGCAATGGTAAAACCTATTGCTACCAGAATGTTTAATCTTCAGGGTAAAGATTCCGCAAAGTACTTTAAGGAGGTTGAAGGGAAATTATTGGAAGAAACCGATTATATCCTGGAGGTAAAACAGAGTAAAGAAATTTCTGAAGCCTGCGCGCATATTCCTAATCTTAAATTTCCGAAATATTATGAAGAGTTGTCCAGTGAGCGAATTATTACGATGGACTGGATGAACGGAAAACATTTAAGTGAATTTGCAAAGAAAAATACCGACCAAAACAAAGCGAATAAGGTAGGGCAGGCTCTTTGGGATTTTTATATGTACCAGATGCACGGTTTAAAAGAAGTACACGCCGACCCGCATCCCGGAAACTTCCTTATTGATAAAGAGGCTAATCTAATTGCTATAGATTTTGGCTGTATTAAAAAAGTGCCCGAAGATTTTTATGTGCCTTATTTTGAATTGGCAAATAAAGAAAATATTAATAATTCGGAATTTTTTAATGCAAAGTTATTTGAACTGGAAATATTAAGGGAAGACGATTCAGAGCGAGAGATCAAATATTTTTCAAAGTTGTTTTATGAAATGCTCAGCTTATTTACAAGTCCATTTCATGAAGAGAATTTTGATTTTGCAGACGAAAGTTTTTGGAATTCAATTACAACTCTTAGCGAAAAATATAGCAAGGACACCGAATTGCGAAAAATGAATGGAAATAGGGGAAGTAAGCACTTTTTGTATATAAACCGCACCTTTTTTGGTTTATACAATTTATTGCACGATCTCCAGGCGAAGATAGAGGTTAATAAGTTTCGCAATTATATGTTATAGTTGTTGGCTTTATTGGCACCACCAAAGGGTGTAATACCCCGAGGTAGTTTACTTATTGGTTAGGTTGTGGAAGAGCGTTGTTACCATCCCTACATGGTAATAGCTCTTTTCCTATTTCTAAACCTAACTGATTTGTGAAATAAAAAAGGCTGTCTGGAAAGCTTTTAAAAACGTCATCCTAAATTTATTTCAGGATCTAACAAGTCGATTACTATACTCAGATTAGAAGCTGAAACAAGTTCAACTTGACGGAAAAAAGCGTCCCAAACAGCCTAATTAAGCTATAGAGCCTAAAATTTTAATCTTTCATTTCCTCTGAAGCTTCAATATTTCCGGCTTCTTTTTTATTTTTCACATATTTTTCCAACCATTCGTCCTGCTCCCAAAGCACATGCAAAACAGATTCTTTTGCGCTATACCCATGGCTTTCCTTTGGCAACATAACTAAACGTGCAGTAGCACCCAGCCCCTTTAAAGCGTTAAAATAACGTTCACTTTGCATAGGGTAGGTACCTGAGTTATTATCGGCTTCCCCGTGAATCAATAAAAGAGGTGTTTTCATCTTATCGGCGTGCATAAAAGGAGACATATTGTAATAGACCTCGGGGGCTTCCCAATAACTTCTTTCTTCACTTTGAAATCCAAACGGAGTAAGGGTTCTGTTATAGGCACCACTTCTGGCAATGCCTGCAGCAAATAAATTAGAATGTGATAATAAGTTGGCAGTCATAAATGCACCATAACTATGGCCACCTACGGCAACACGATCCCTATCTACGTAACCCATTTCGGCAACCGCATCTATAGCCGCTTTTCCGTTTGCTACCAACTGCTCTCTAAAACTATCGTTGGGTTCCTCCTCACCTTCTCCAATAATAGGAAAAGCCGCATCATCTAACACCACATAACCACGATTCACCCAATAAATTGGCGAACCATAATAAGGGTACGTGAAGTCGTTTGCATTTGAAGTATTCTGTGAAGCCGAATTTTTATCCTTGTATTCTCTTGGGTAAGCCCAAACGATCATAGGATGTTCTTCGGGATTTTCTTTGTCAAATCCGGCAGGAAGATAAAGTGTTCCGTTTAATTCTAATCCATCTTCGCGTTCGTAAGTAATTACTTCTTTGCTTACATTTTCAAGGCTTTTAAAAGGATTTTCGAAAGAAGTAATTTGGGTGATATCATCCTTTTTGTCAATATCCCTAATATAATAATTGGGATATTCGGTGGCCGATTCGATTCTTACCAGGATTTCCCCTTTTTCAATATCTAAAGCTTCTACAAGGGTTTCTTTTTTATCGTTATATTCAGATTGGTATAAACGTTCGGTTTTGCCATTTTCCAAATCTATTTTATCGGCAAAAGGGAATTGACCTTCCTCGCTATAACCTGCGCCTAGCAAGAAAGCATCTTCATCATCCAGTTTTAAAATACTTTGCCCGAATTCGTTTTTGGTAGTCACAAATCTTCCCGGGTCGCTGTAACGATCCTGATAGTTTCTATCAAAAATTATTTCTGGTGTTTCTGATGGTTCAGAGGGATTAAAGACGTAAGTCCTGGTATTACGGGTATTCCACCAATAATCGTTTGCTATGGCAATTTCATCATTGCCCCAGGTAATCCCTGAAAAACGATCTTTGGTTTTAAGGATTGAATTTCCTTCACCGCTAAAGGGCGCTTCTAAAACAAAAACTTCATCCCTAAATTCTACTTCAACCTCAGGATCTCCTTCGTCTAAGGCTTTTACATAAATCAGGCTTGCCGGTTTATCGCTACGCCATTGCAAATTTCTTCTTCCGGTTTGGGTAGCCATAAAGCCTTTGGGAAGATCTTCCAATAAGGGCTCTTCGTTAACTTTGTTTACCAGTTCTCCGTTTGCAGTAAAAATGTTTGTTTCTGAAGGGAACCTGTAATAAGGAACCAAATAAGAAAATGGCTTTTTAATATGGTTCACCATTATATATTCCCCATTGGGAGAAAACGAAATGCTACTATACATTTTAGCATCCATCCATTTTTCTGAAGTACCGTCCAGGTTTACTTTTACCAATTCTGAAAGTGCCAATTGCTCAAAATTATATTCGTCGTTTGGGTTTTTAAGTAAATCCTGGTACGTGCGATTTTGCGCTTTTTCTCCATCGCTTACAGAAATAGTGGGACCCGTGGGAACCGCAGTTTCAGTATCTATTAAATCTTTACGATCTTCAGGAAGCATTTTCACCAAAATTGAAGAATTATCTTTAAACCAGTTTGTTACATCCCGCATATTAGCATTAAGCTTTGCTTCGGTTAATTTTTGCGCCCTGGCATCTTTAAGGTGTAATACCCAAAGTTCTACTCCTTTATTGCCAGTATGGGTGAAAGCTATTTTCGATTCATCTGGAGACCAACTAAAATTAGCTAAACGAGCATTTTCTGGTAAACCTTTTACCTGGGTGGCACTTTTTGCATCAATAGGCTTCACCTTTAAGTTCTTATAATATCTTGCCCGGCTATTTATATTGGTAACGGGATTAATTCGTAATCCGCCAAGTCTTAATTCTTCTTCGCTAAGCTCGGCGATAGACTTATATTGATCGCGATATAGAAATACCATTATTTCACCGTCACTATCTAAAATAGTTGAAGGGGCCAGGGGTACATCTACCAGTTCAAGAATCTCTTTGGGTGGTTTTTGGTAAGTTAAGTCTTCCTGGGCAATGAGTGCAGGAAAGCATAGCATAAAGCTTAAAATACTTAAGATAGTTTTTTTCATAAATGTGTGGTTTTTAAAATGGAATAAAAATGTATAAAACATAATACTACTAATATTAACCCGATAATAAAGGTTTAAATGTCTTATTAGCGCGGGTTATTTACTATATTATATTCTTCATTTTTATTACATTTAATTCGACTTAAGTCTAAATATACTAAACAATAGAATATGTATCAATCTAAAATAGCCGGAGTTGGGAGTTATGTGCCAGAAAATGTTGTTACTAACGATGATTTGGCGAAAGTTATGGACACCAACGATGAGTGGATCCAGGAAAGGACCGGAATTAAAGAACGGCGTCATATTAAAAAGGGCGATGGTAATTCTACCGCTATCATGGGTGTAAAAGCTGCTAAAATTGCTATTGAGCGTGCTAAAATTGATAAGGATGATATAGACCTTATTGTATTTGCTACCCTAAGCCCCGATTATTATTTTCCAGGTTGTGGCGTTCAGGTACAGGAAATGCTAGATATTAATACCTGCCCGGCTTTAGATGTAAGAAACCAATGTAGTGGTTTTATATATGCGCTTTCAACGGCCGATCAATTTATAAAAACCGGAATGTATAAGAATGTACTGGTTATTGGTAGCGAGAACCATAGTGGTGGACTTGATTTTACTACGCGTGGTCGCTCGGTTTCTGTAATTTTTGGAGATGGAGCGGGAGCAGTGGTCTTAACCAGAAGTGATCATAACGGTGAGGGAATTCTCTCTACCCATTTGCATTCTGAAGGAAAACACGCCCTGGAACTTTCTTTAAAAGGACCAAGTACAGAGCATTGGGTTCCTGAGATTATAGCTGAAAATCCGCAGGGAGACGATATTCCTTATTATCCTTATATGAATGGTCAATTTGTTTTTAAAAATGCGATTCAGCGATTTTCTGAAGTGATTATGGAAGGATTAAACGCCAATGGCCTGGAAGTTAAGGATATTGATATGCTAATACCACATCAGGCAAATTTGCGTATTTCCCAATATATTCAACAGAAATTTAAATTAAGCGATGATCAGGTTTATAACAATATTCAGAAATACGGAAATACCACTGCGGCATCTATTCCTATTGCGTTATGCGAAGCCTGGGAGAAAGGAAAAGTTAAAGATGAGGATGTAGTAGTGCTTGCTGCTTTTGGTAGCGGATTTACCTGGGCAAGTGCGGTTATAAGCTGGTAAAGCTAATGTTGTTGATCTTAATAAATAAAAAAATGCTGTCTTTAAGCCTGTTTATTTAAAGACAGCATTTTTTATTGGTATACATTTTTAGTTATACTTTTTTAAAGTATCTAAAAAGGTCGTAAATCCCAAAAACAATAAAGCCAACTGCCAGAATAGATCCAAAATTATCGGTTTCTGCGGCTGTTAAGTGGGTGTAGAGCCTATAAGTACCGTATACAAGAAAAATAATTCCCAATATTAAGTACCACTTGTTGCGTTTTCCTCCTTTGAGGTTACTCATCTTTATAATCTTTTGGGAAGGTTGTTTTTGCTATTTTTAAAGCTTCGTCAAAATGATTTTTTACTACAAACAGCTGTACCTGCCCCGGTAAACCGCCACCAAATCCGGCGCGCAAGCCCGAATCAAAATCATTTCTAACCCGGGAAGAAATTCCGGCTTTATCAAAAATTTCCTGCAAGTATTGGACATTGGTTTCAGAACCTGTATACACGCGTTCGTAAGATTCTTTTGAACTCATAATTTCTAGTTTTTAGTCCTATCTAAAGTACAAACTAAAATATAGCTCAAAGCTTATTTTAAATAGAGTTTAACGTTCTAGGCATTATAATACTTACTTTGCCAAATAGCTGAGCTAAAATTCTTTCCTTTTTTAATACCGTAAAAAATAGACAAACCCGCTACCCATTTAAATACAAAGAAAAATATAATAAAGAATTGTGTGGTGGTTTGCTGGGGAGAGAAAAGTCCGTCGGGGATGAGCAACGCAAGTAACAAGCTAAAACCAAGCAAGACAAGTGTAAAATTTTCAAGATGCCTAAAAGGCCACATGATTAACTTTCTAAAAGGATGAAGATCATTGCCCCATTTATGTACCAGGTAGAAATAATCGTTTCCCATGGGAACGAAAAGTAAGGGGTCGTCGGCATTTTCCAGTTTAAAGAGCTTAGAAGGAGCTACAATTTTAAAACCTTTTAAAGCAATTTGCTGTTCTTTTTCTAAAGCCTTGATTTTAGAAAGTACCTCGTAAGGAATTTCCCCTTTAAAATAACTACTGTCTAAAAAGCGCAGGCGATAATCTATACATAATCTTTCAATATCTGAAAGATGAAATATTCTATGACTCTCCAATAAATCGAGGTTGAGGTTATTTATTTCATCATTACCTGTATAGATTTCATTTAGAATCTTGTCGTCTTTCTTTGCTTCTTTTTCAAAAATATCCTGTACTTGTTGTAATATATTTTCAGTAGAGATTCTTTTTTCACGAGACTTGTGCAATTGTACTTCAAGATTGGTACGTGGCAGATTTACTTTCAACTTCATTTTCTTTTTCTTTAGCATCTGTCACTAAATTAAGTAATTAAGATGATTTCTGCAATCCTATTTTCATTCTATAGTCTTTCGTGTTAAACCTATCACAATTAGATGTTTTTTAAAAATGTTTAACCTAAATAAAAATAAATTAGACAAATATTAAAACAAGCGGGTTCTTAAAGAAATGCTAAATCGTACATTCAAAAAAACCGAAGCATTTTTTATCTCGTTTATATCATAAACCATTTAAAAACTTTATTATGAAAAATTTAAAATTATTAGGATTTTTTTGTTTTCTATTTATTGGCGGGACTTTAATGGCCCAAAACGGAACTACTATGGTGGGTGGTGCAGAGATGTATCCCAGCAAGAATGTTGTAGAGAATGCCTCGCAGTCTAAAGATCATACTACCCTGGTGGCGGCAGTGAAGGCTGCAGGTTTAGTTGAAACATTACAAAGTGAAGGTCCTTTTACCGTATTTGCCCCTACCAACACCGCATTCGAAAAATTACCTGCCGGAACTGTAGAAACATTGTTGAAGCCAGAAAATAAAGAAAAATTACAGGCTGTACTTACGTACCACGTTATTGCCGGCGATTTTAAGGCTAAAGATGTGGTAGCAGCTATTAAAAATGCCGATGGTAAAGCTACTTTTGAAACTGTACAGGGTGGAAAACTTTATGCAATGATGGAAAACGGTAAAGTAAAACTTAAAGATGCCTCAGGAAACGTAGCTACTGTGACACAGGCAGATGTTAATCAATCAAACGGAGTTGTTCATGTAATTGATACTGTAATTTTGCCCGGGAAATAGATTGTTTTTGAAAAAGAAAAATTAGGGCTGCCTGAAAAGATCTTAAAATCGCCATCTTAATTTTATTTCAATATCTAATTTGCTTACAATCAATAAGTAATTTAGAAGCTGAAAAATGTTAAGCTTGATCGAAATGGACTTTTTAGACAGCTCTTTTTTGTTAATAAAATATCAAAGGAGCTAGAAGCTTTTTATAGTTCTCGGGGAAGATGTAATTTGCTCGCAAAATTGAAATTTATGAAGAAAATACAACTATTTATTACCTTAATTTTGGCGGGAGCCTTTATGATATCTTGTGGCTCTGGAAGCAACATTTCTAAAGATGCTGCCAGAAAATTAAAAGATTATAATACCTATTCTTTTTTGCCCAACAAAGATACAATTAAAGATAGATCGTATAATAACCATCGCATTCACGAGCTTATTATTTCTACAATTAACAATAACATGTCTGCCGAAAACTATGCCATAGATAATAGTAGGCCAGATGTGTTGGTGTATATTCATCCAATGTTTGATGAACGAGTAGCCGATGTTAATGCCGATCCTGTATATACAAATTTTTCCTATTACCGCCCGGGACTTTACATAGGTGATTATTATACAGATTATACCTACGATAATTACTTTACCATACAACGAATTACAGCAGGTGGGGAGATTAAACAAATACCTTACAAAGAGAAATCTATTGTTATAGATTTTATAGACAGAAAAACCAATCAAATTTTATGGCGTGGAACTGCCAATGAAGAAATTGGCTCAAAAAGATGGGAAAGGGATATAAGAAATTATATAGATGAAATTTTTAAAGAATTTCCTTAATTTTCTTTAATCCAGAATGAAAATTGGCTGTTTAAATAATCCGAACGTCATTCTAAACTTGTTGCAGAATCTAAGTAAATGGCACTTGATTCAAATTAGAACCTGAAATAAATTCAGGTTGACGTAAGATCGAGACTTAAACAGCCAATTTTATATATAATTATCTCAATTCAGCCTGAAGTTCTTCTTCAAATCTATGCTGAAGTTTTTTCATCATTTTATCTACCTGTTTGTCGGTAAGGGTTTTGTTTTCATCTCTAAACTTGAAACTTACCGCATAACTTTTCTTCCCATCAGGAAGGTTGTTCCCCTGGTAAACATCAAAAAGATCTACTTCTTTAAGAAGTTTCTTCTCTGTTTTTAGAGCGATCTCTTCAATTTCATTATAGGAAATATTATTATTTAATAGAAGGGCAAAATCACGTCTTACCTCAGGATATTTTGGAATGGCCTTAAAGCTGGTCTTTCTATTCTTTGTTACTTCCAACAGGGCATCCCAATTAAAATCGGCATACAATACCTCCTGGTCAATATCAAAATGCTTTAATACTTTTTTCCGAATTACCCCAAAGGCAACCAAATTATTCTTAGCCGATGAGTAAACAAGCCCTTCAGAAAATACATCAGATTTTACTGCCGAAGACTTTAAACTATCAATTCCCAATCTCTGGAAAATAGACTGAATAACACCTTTTAATAAGAAGAAATCGGTTTTACCTAGATTAGAGTTCCAACGTTCCGCACTTCGGTCTCCGCTAATAAAAATAGAAAGATGTTTGTTTTCTACTCGGCTACCATTAAAATCGTGGTAAGTTTTACCGAATTCAAATAGTTTTAGGTTGCTGCGTTTTCTGTTTATATTATAGCTTACAGACTCCAGGCCCGAGTATAGCATAGACTGGCGTAGCACTGATAAATCCTGACTTAATGGATTTAACATTTCTACATTGTGAGAGGTGTTTAATTGTTCGCTTAACTCCGAGTAGGTTGGGGAAGTTAAAGAATTGGCCATAGTTTCGTAAAAACCCTGTCCTACCAGTTGGTTGGCAATTAAATTTTGAACCCGGTAATCTTCAAATTTAGAAGAATTGGCAACCGAAGCATTTAATTTGTCACCAAACTTAATATTGTTATAGCCATAAACCCTTAAGATTTCCTCAATCACATCGGCTTCTCTCTGTACATCTACACGATAAGATGGGATGGTAAGTCCCATTCCTGTTTCGGTAACATTGTTTACCCGAATTTCCAGAGATGCCAGTATAGATTTAATTGTTTCTTGTTGCAGGTTTTCCCCAATAAGCTTGTTTACCTTATCGAAGGTTAGAAAAACCTGGAAATCTTCAATTTTCTTGGGGTATAAATCATCTATATCACTGGTAATTTCACCGCCCGCAATTTCCTTAATTAAAAGAGCAGCACGTTTTAAAGCATACTCGGTGATATTAGGGTCAATACCTCTTTCAAATCTAAAAGAAGCATCGGTATTAAGGCCGTGCCTTTTTGCTGTTTTTCTAACACTAACCGGGTTAAAATAAGCACTTTCTAAAAATATTTGTGTGGTAACATCGGTTACCCCGCTAGATGCCCCGCCAAATACGCCGGCAATACAAAGTGGCTTTTCGGCATCACAAATCATAAGGTCTTCTTCGTGAAGTTCTCGTTCTACATCATCTAAGGTGATAAATTTAGTCCCTTTTTCTAATGTTTTTACGTTAATTTCATTTCCGGCAATTTTTCCGGCATCAAAGGCATGCAGAGGCTGGCCCAGCTCGTGCATAACATAGTTGGTAGCATCTACCACATTATTTTTCGGGCTTAGCCCAATAGCTTTTAACCTGTTTTGAAGCCATTTTGGAGATTCTTCTACTTTTAGGCCAGAAATTGTTACTCCACAATACCTTGGTGCAAGTGCAGAATCTTCAACCTGAATTTGAATTTTAAGGCTTCTACTATCTACATGAAAACTACTAACTGATGGAGTAATAAGTTCCAGGTTTTTACCTTGTTGCGTATAACCGGCCTTAAGGTCTCTGGCAACGCCCCAGTGGCTCATAGCGTCTGCACGGTTTGGTGTTAGGCCAATCTCAAAAACCTGATCGTTTTCCACTTCAAAAATTTCGGCTACGGGAGTACCTGGAATAAGATCTTCTTTCATAACCATAATTCCTTCGTGACTTTGTCCAAGACCAAGTTCTTTTTCTGAACAAATCATTCCAAAACTGGCTTCGCCTCTAATTTTCCCATTTTTAATAGGCCAGGCATCTCCTTTTTCATCATACAGCACAGTGCCAATAGTGGCAACCGGAACTTTTTGTCCCGCGGCAATATTGGGTGCGCCGCAAACAATTTGTACCTGTTCTCCATTACCAAGATCTACAGTTGTAATTTGTAATTTATCGGCATTAGGATGACTTTTACATTCTAACACGTGCCCAACCACAATTCCTTCAAGACCGCCTTTAATACTTTGAAAACTATTTAGGCCTTCTACCTCAAGACCAAGATCGGTAAGTAACTCCCCGGTTGCTTCCGGAGTTTCAGAAAGTTTAATGAATTGCTTAAGCCAGTTATATGAAATTTTCATGTCTCAATATTTTCAGTTGGCAAAGATAGTATTACGAATAGTTTTGACATAATTTCAAATTTTAATTTTATGACTTATTTCGTAATTTTTTAAATGAAAAAAGGAGCTTCCAGGTTGCTCCTTTTAACGCTAATTAAACTTAAACTAATAATTAAGCTTTTCTTTTAAACTCCATTTTATTTACGAGTTCCCAGTTCTGTGAACCTTCTTTTGGAATAAGAACTTGCCATTCTATGTGATCTTGGTCTTTTTTTGAGATTATATGTTTAGCTTGTTTTTGTTCGCCATTTTGGGTATAGTCTTCTATAAACTCATATTCCCCGTTGCCCTTTTCTTTTATGTGAATATCAGATACTTGAATTCCGTTTGGGTTCACAGCACTAATGTAGGCCATCTCGTAAGTGTCATCTAGCGCATCATAAGCCACGATTCTTTCGCAACAGGCAGTATTACCTTCTTTGGTATGTGTGACTCTTAAAACTGACTCGCCCGGTAAATAAGATATACTCTGCGTACTTTTTGGGATATCTACAGGTTGGCCATCTCTGTAGCCCGTTTGTGTTATTTCCCAGTCGCCCGTAAGAAAGTCTAATTTTCGATGCTTGTTTTCCAGACGTGCTAATTTTGAAAGTGAAGCCTGTTTCATTTCATTTCTTTCAGCTTCATCCTGTATATTTTCAGCTAACTCTGCTGATTTTTTGAAATGTTTTTTGGCTTTTTCCTTTTCTCCTTTTTCCAACAATAAATCGCCATAAGAATCGTAAGGATTGGCCTGTTCAGGATATTCTTCTATTTGCGCCTTAAAAACTATTTCTGCCGTTTCAAGGTCTTTATCTTCCATCATTAACTTGTAGCCCAATAAATTTAAAGGTTCCTGCAAACCTTCATAGGCCGCTGTTTTATGCTTTTCATACATTTTCATGGCTTCCTCAAGTCCATTACTTTTAATTTCCTGATACAATTTTTCGTCCAGGCTTGTTTTGTTTTCTTCCTGGGCAAATACTAATCCGCCACATAAAATAATGACCAGACTTATCAACCTTCTAAAAATTATTTCTTTTTTCATAATGACGTGTGTTTTGGTTTACACTTAAATTTACGCAATAATGGCTTTAAATAATTTTTGATAAATGCAGTAAATAGCTGTTAATTAGAGGTCTAATTTTAATTTTATAGTTGGGAAGCCTTAGTTTTAGTAAGATGAAGGCCTATGGGAGGTTAGGGAGAACTATTTTTAAATTTGGCAGGAATTAAGGGAAATTCAGTAGTATTTTTTCTGAAGTAAAGTTGATTTTTAGCTAATATAATTCCAGATATTTTTATGTTTTGCCAATTGTGCGTAGGTAAAACGAATCACTTTGTTCTTTTCCAGTGAAAGACTGGGATCTTCTTTTAGGATTTGCATTGCGTGATGCCGTGCTAGTTTTAGAACATCATTATCTTTTACAATATCCGCAATTTTTAGATTTAAAACCCCGCTTTGTTGGGTGCCCATAATATCACCAGGCCCTCGTAATTTTAAATCAACTTCGGCTATTTCAAAACCATCATTAGTGGCGGTCATGGTTTCCAACCTGGTTTTGCTATCCTTAGATAATTTATGGCCGGTCATTAAAATACAA
Source organism: Salegentibacter sp. BLCTC (assembly GCF_015143665.1). Classification (NCBI taxonomy): domain Bacteria; kingdom Pseudomonadati; phylum Bacteroidota; class Flavobacteriia; order Flavobacteriales; family Flavobacteriaceae; genus Salegentibacter; species Salegentibacter sp. BLCTC. Next base: position 631,788 of record NZ_WYEW01000003.1, read on the forward strand.
AAGCTTTGTTCGGCACCACGGCCTACACGTCCCCTAAGTTGGTGCAGTTGCGATAGGCCAAATCGTTCGGCACTTTCAATTATCATAACGCTGGCATTTGGCACATTTACACCCACTTCAATAACGGTGGTGGCCACCATAATTTGGGTTTCGCCGCGTACAAACCTATCCATTTCATAATCTTTGGCATCAGATTTCATTTGGCCATGCACTATAGAAATTTGCTCATTCGGGAATTCACGGGCTATACTTTCGTAACCATCCATAAGGTCTTTATAATCCATTTTTTCAGATTCCTGAATCAATGGGTAAACTATATAGATTTGCCGGCCTTTTTGTATTTCATCTTTAATAAATGCAAATACCTTAAGCCGGTTACTGTCGTAACGGTGCACGGTTTTAATGGGCTTTCTTCCGGGGGGCAGCTCATCAATTACCGAGATATCTAAATCGCCATAAAGGCTCATGGCCAGGGTTCTGGGAATAGGGGTGGCCGTCATGACCAAAATATGCGGCGGCACTTGGTTTTTTCGCCATAATTTTGCACGTTGTGCAACTCCAAATCGGTGTTGCTCGTCTATAACCGCGAGGCCTAAATTTTTAAATTTCACCTTATCTTCCAGTAAGGCGTGCGTACCAATTAGGATATCTATTTCGCCATTTTCTAATTTCTCGTGAATTTCGCGTCTGTCTTTCGTTTTAGTTGAACCGGTAAGTAAGTAAATACTGGTATCCAGATTTTTACAGAGTTCTACAAGTCCGTTGTAATGCTGAATGGCTAGGATTTCGGTAGGAGCCATTAAGCAAGCCTGGAAACCATTATCTAAAGCAATAAACATAGACATGAGTGCTACAATGGTTTTCCCTGAACCTACATCGCCCTGCAGCAATCGGTTCATTTGCGCCCCGCTTCCTAAATCGGCCCTAATTTCTTTTATTACCCTTTTTTGGGCACCAGTTAGCTCAAATGGCAGGTGGTTGTTATAGAATTCACTAAAATTTTCCCCAATCGCTTCAAAAACATAACCTTTTATTTTCTGTTTTTGCAACATATTTTTAATGAGCAATTGCAGCTGGATATAAAACAGTTCCTCAAATTTTAGACGGAATTGGGCTTTCGCCAATAATTCCTGGTTTTGTGGAAAATGCACATTAAATACTGCTTGTGCTTTTGGGATCAATTTTAATTCAGAAGTAAGTTCTTCTGAAAGCGTATCATAGAATTTACCTTTGGTTTCAATAAAAAGCTGCTGCATTATTTTATGAACCACCCGGTTGCTAATTCCAGCTTTTGCAAGTTTTTCGGTAGAGGGATAAATAGGCTGCATTGCAGTGCGAAGCTGCTTTTTGTATTCCTCTACCAGTTCCATTTCGGGATGGGGCATGCTAAAAAGCCCGTTAAACCAATTGGTTTTTCCAAAAATAACATAAGGTGTATTTATCTTTAAATTCTCCCGAATCCATTTTTGTCCCCGAAACCAAACCAATTCCATTTTACCGGTTTCATCCACAAAGTCGGCTACCAGGCGTTTGCCACGTTTTTGTTCTACCGATTTTATATGCGTGATTTTCCCCACAACCTGCACTTCGGCCGAGTTGCGTTGTAATTCGTTTATTTTATAGAACCGGGTTTTGTCCAGATAACGATTTGGGAAGAAATTTATTAAATCCTGATAGGTATGAATGCCAAGTTCTTTTCGCAGTAAATCGGCTCGGTTTGGGCCAACTCCTTTTAAGTAATCTATGGGTGTTTGCAGTATATTAGCGTTCATGAAAACGAAGATATTAAAATCAGGTTTTTTAGGTTGAATTTCTTTTAAAAATAAATCTGAATTTTTCTGAAGCCATACTTTTCTATAGTTTTTGTAATTTGCAAGGGTAGATTTTTATTATGAAATACTTCCTTTTTAGTTGGCTATTTTGTTTTTCTTGGTGCACATATAGCCAGTCGCCCATAGCAGATTCGCTAGACCAAATAAACAGTATAAATTTTCAAAAAGCAGAAGCTGAAATCCTTGTTATTCCGAAGGAAAAAAGAATTTCAGGAATAGTAAAGTATAATTTTGAAATTTTAAAACCGCTAGATTCCTTTTATATAGATGCCAGGAGTATGATTGTAGATGAGGTATTGCTTAATGACGAGCCCGCAACATCAAGAAATAACGGAAAACGTATTTGGATAAAAAATAATCTAGCAGTTTCTGAAAAAAACACTTTGTCCTTAAAATTCTCGGCGCAGCCAAAGGAGGCCGTTTATTTTATAAATTGGGACATTCCCGAAGTAATAAATGCACCCAAACAAATCTGGACGCAGGGGCAGGGGAGATATACCTCTAATTGGCTGCCTTCCTTTGATGATCAGCGAGAGAAAATAGAGTTTGACATTTCGTACCGGTTTCCTGAAAGCCTGGAAGTAATGGCCAATGGAACGCTTGTAGCTATTTCTATAAACGATTCTTTAAAAAAGTGGGCCTTTGATATGCAGCGGCCTATGAGTAGTTATTTACTGGCTTTTGCAGCAGGCGATTATATAAAAGAAGAAACAAAATCTGCTTCGGGCGTTCCTTTGCAATTTTATATGCCGGTTAGCCAAAAGGAAAGGCTAGAGCCGACTTACCGTTATACCAAACAAATTTTTGATTTTCTGGAAAGTGAAATTGGTGTGGCTTACCCCTGGCAGAATTATAAACAGGCACCGGTATTGGATTTTCTTTATTCGGGAATGGAAAATACTACTGCAACTATTTTTGATAATGCTTTTATTACCGATTCTATAGCTTTTAAAGATAAAAATTATGTAGGTGTAAATGCGCACGAATTGGCCCACCAGTGGTTTGGAAATTTAGTGACGGCCCAAACAGCCAACGATCATTGGTTGCATGAAGGCTTTGCTACTTTTTATGCTTTGCTGGCAGAGCGGGAAATTTTTGGAGACGATTATTATTACTGGAAACTCTACCTATCTGCCGAAAAATTAAAGGAGTTGAGCGATAAGGGTAAGGGTGAAGCAATCACTAAGGCTAAAGCAAGCTCACTTACTTACTACCAAAAAGGTGCCTGGGCTTTGCATATTTTGCGCGAAAAGGTGGGCAGGGAAGCTTTTAATACGGCCGTAAAGAATTTCCTTGTTAAATATAAATTTAAAAGCGCCACTACCAGTAATTTTATTGCTGAAGTGGAGGCAGCGGCCAATATTGATTTATCTGATTTTATGTCAAAATGGTTAAATCAGACTGCTTTTCAGGGTTTTGTGGCCTTAAACTCTTTAAAAAACTCTGAATTTATAAAGAAGCATTTAGAAATTCTGGCATTGCAGGAAACGCCCCTGGACAAAAAGGAGGCAAAACTGAGTAGGGCCTTAGATTTTCCGGTAAGCGATTATACCGGGCAGGAAGTGGTTTTTCAACTAGAGGGGCAAACTTCAGCAACAGCTATCAAGCTTTATAAAAAAGCATTTGCCACCAATAATGTGTATGTTAGGCAGGCTATTGCCAGTAGCATGGAAAGAATTCCGAAAGAACTAAAAAGTGATTTTGAATCTTTGTTAGACGACGAATCATACCTAACCAAAGAGATGTCCTTATTAAAGTTATGGATGAATTTTCCCAAAGAAATTGCTGCTTACTTAGATAAAACTAGGGATGTAAACGGCTTTAGTAATAAAAATGTACGTATGCTCTGGTTAACTTTAAATCTTATAAGTCCGGGTTATGAACCCGGGAAACAGCAGGAAAATTATCGTGAACTTTCAGGATATACTGCAGTACATTACCCCCTGGAAGTAAGAGAAAATGCTTTTGGGTATTTGTATCAAATAAATAGTTTTACCACCCAGAACTTATTAGATTTATTGCAAGGAACCCAGCATCATGCATATAGATTTAGGGACTATAGCAGGCAATTGCTTACGGCTTTATTAAAGAAAGAAGAATATCGCCAAAAATTCTTAGCTTTAGATGAACTTCTTTCTCAAAAAGAGAGGGATTATTTGCAAACTAAACTTTAATCAATGCGGGCATTGGTGATATCTGGTGGAGGGAGTAAAGGCGCTTTTGCCGGCGGTGTTGGCCAATATTTGATAGAAGAATTAAAACGGGATTACGATCTTTACCTGGGAACTTCTACCGGGAGCTTATTAATTTCTCATTTGGCTTTAAATAAGTGCGAAAAGATTAAAAGAATTTATACTTCGGTAAACCAGGATAGTATTTTTAGTAACCGTCCTTTTCTTATAAAAAAACGTTACGGTTACGACCAAATTAGTATTAACCACTTTAGCGTAATTCGTAACTTTATTAAAGGCAAAAAAACATTTGGAGAAAGTAAAAACCTAAGAAAGCTTATAGCTGAAACCCTGACCAAAGACGAGTTTTTGAAATTAAAATTTAGTAAAAAAGATATTGTGGTTACGGTTTCTAATATTTCACTTAATACGGTAGAATATAAATCTATTAAAGATTTTGAATACGAAGAATTTTGTGAATGGATTTGGATTTCCTGTAACTATACGCCTTTTATGAGCCTGGTACAAAAAGATGGTTGTGAATATGCCGATGGGGGCCTGGGAACTATGGTGCCTATCGAAGAAGCTATTAAGAGAGGAGCAACACATATAGATGCAGTTATATTACAAACCGAAGCCACTTTTTATAATAGAATGCCTTCCAAAAATGTGTTTGGTCTCATCACTAATTTATTTAGGTTTATGTTAGATAGAATAGAAAAGCAAAACATTCAAATTGGGAAATTTGCAGCAGCAAATAAAAATGCGACCATAAATTTTTACTTTACCCCTACGGTATTAACTACCAATTCCCTTATTTTTGATGAGAAACAAATGAAAACCTGGTGGAAAACCGGCTATACTTATGCCAGGGAAAAAAGCGAGGAAATAAACCAAATTGAACCTTAATGCGTGCACTGGTCATATCGGGTGGGGGAAGTAAAGGCGCTTTTGCTGGCGGCGTTGCTCAATATTTAATTCAGGAAGAAGGCAAGAAATACGATTTATTTTTGGGCACTTCTACCGGAAGCTTATTAATTCCGCATCTTGCCATGGGGAACATTGATAAGGTTTACGATATCTACACCAATGTAAACCAGCGTAAAATTTTTAGCATAAATCCTTTTGTGGTGAAGCGAAAGGAAGGTAGGGAGTATGTAACAATTAATTATTTTAATATGTTCTGGCAATTTATTAGGAAGAAAAGAACCTTTGGGGAAAGCCAGAATCTTAGAAAACATATTAAGCGTAATTTTTCTGAAGAAAACTTTAGCCAGCTTAAAAGCCAGGTGGGAGATGTAGTAGTAACGGTCTCTAATTTGTCTAAAAATCGCGTAGAGTATAAATCTATCCACGATTTTACTTATGAGGATTTTTGCGATTGGATTTGGATAAGTTGTAATTATATCCCTTTTATGAGTTTGGCGAAAAAAGACGGATTTGAATATGCCGATGGTGGATTGGGATGCGTAGTGCCCATTCGTGAAGCCATTAAACGCGGGGCAACAGAAGTTGATGCTATAATCCTGGAAGCAGAAAATATGGAGTATAATAAAGTGCTTGGGAAAAATCCGTTTTCTTTAATGATCAATCTTTTTGGTTTTCTCCTGGATCAGGTAGAATATCACGATATCGTAGAAGGAAAACTTGCCGCTTTAAATAAAAAAGTAAAGCTAAACACCTATTATACCCCTACAAAACTAACGGAAAACTCCCTTGTTTTTAATAAAAAATTGATGGGTGAGTGGTGGCAACAAGGTTACGATCACGCCAAAGAAAAACATTTACAATTTTTGGCCACTAAAAGAAAAGGCTTTTTTGGTTTATTTTAAATAAAGCGTTTTACTTCATTTTTTAAATAAGCAAGTGCAGCTTCGGTTGGGGATTGCTTTTCTATCAGGTTTTTAAGTATTACTTCCCTTAATTTATCGGCATCGGTGACGCTTTCTTGTTGATTGGCTTTTCTAATAATGCCTATAGTTGCGTTTTTAGCTGTTTTTATATAGTCCCAGGTTTCAGTAGAAAGATAGATTTGTTGTGCTAGGTTATGCTCAAACTCCTGCTCAATAGTATGAATTAATAAGCGCTCGTAGGCTTCTTTATCATTAGAGTTTGGCTTTATTCTAAATAGTATTTTGCCGGGCGAAATCCTTTCTAAAAAGAGTGTCATTCTTTCGTAGGCTTGTAATTTTAGGGGTAGTGCCGTTTTTTGGGTTTCCCGGTGTAATAAGAAATTCCTTCTGTTTTGTTCATTTTTATTGTAAGAGCTAAAAAAATAAAAGGCTACTATTCCAACAATTAGGGCTGGAAGAATGGCTAATAGGATTTGCGAAAGTTCTATTTGATTCATTGGTTTTTATTATGGGGCGAAGTTTCTTTGGTTTCGGCCTCTTTAGTAATTACTTCTTTTCTTTTATAAATAGCGCCCAAATTGGGATCTTTCTTGTGAACATGAACACCCTCGAAAGGTACTTTTTCTTTATGATACGAAAAAGTACCTGCAAGGCTTTTTGCCAGGTTTTGGTCGCTAAGGTTTATTTCCACGTCATCCATGGTAAATTGGCAGGGATGTTCATAACCACAAGCATGGGTCATTTCCAGCAGTTCCTTTCTAAATTTTGTAAAATAAAAATTAACACGCCGGGCTTTATCTTTTATATTGATACCCGCCTGCAACCATTTGTTTTGTGTAGCAACGCCGGTGGGGCAGGTATTGGTATGGCAGGATTGTGCCTGTATGCAGCCAATGCTCATCATAGCTTCTCGGGCTACGTTAATACAATCGACACCCAGGGCAAATGCCATGGCGGCATTGGCAGGAAAGCCTAATTTTCCGCTCCCAATAAATACAATTCTATTAGCTATACCCTCATTTAGGAAAATTTGATATACATCGGTAAAAGCATAAATCCATGGTAGGGACACGTGATCTGCAAAACTGGGTGGTGCAGCTCCGGTTCCGCCTTCACCACCATCAATGGTAATAAAGTCTGGACCTTTTTTTGTTTTAGACATAATAGAAGCTAACTCTTTCCATTGGTCCAATTTTCCAACAGCCGATTTAATCCCTACGGGAAGGCCTGTTGCCTCTGCTATTTCTTCAATAAAATCTACCAGCTCCTGGGTATTGCTAAAAGCAGAATGACTTGGTGGAGACAATACGTCCTTACCAATAGGAATATTTCTTATTGCTGCTATTTCTTTAGTAATTTTTGAAGCGGGTAAAACGCCACCCTTTCCTGGTTTGGCTCCCTGGGATAATTTAATTTCAATGGCACGAATCTCTTTGTTTTCATTTACCATTTTTACTAGTTTCTCCATAGAGAAATTACCTTCATTATCTCTAACTCCAAAGTAACCTGTTCCAAAATGAAAAACCACATCAGCTCCTTTTTGATGATAGGGTGAGAGCCCTCCTTCGCCTGTGTTATGATAGGCGCCGGCTTCTTTACAGCCTTCATTTAAAGCAGCAATGGCCCTGGCCGATAGCGATCCAAAACTCATGGCCGAAACATTAATAATTGAGGCCGGCCTAAACGGTCTTTTCCTATTATTAAATTCGCCCATAACTTTTGCGCAAGCAATAAAGCCCGGGTCCAGGTTATTGGGATGATCTTCTTTAAGCTTTAAAGGAAGCATGGCATTGTTGATGAATATGTAGTGGGTAGAAAAAATATCCTGGTCGGTGCCAAAGCCTTCATAGTTGTTTTCATTTTTTGCCGAAGCATAGATCCAACCGCGTTCGCTACGATTAAAAGGGAGTTCTTCGCGATTACTTGCTACGATATATTGCCGTAATTCGGGTCCAATCCCTTCAAGAATATACCTAAAGTGACCAATAATTGGGAAGTTGTGTTTAATAGTATGTTTGCGGTTAAAGAATATATCTTTAATCGCTATGAAGGCAAAAAAAATTAAAACCCATCCCCACCAGGGAATTGAACTTAAAATATCTTCCATATAATTTATTTAAATAATCCGATACCGATTTAGAGCTACTTCTTCAACTTGGTTTTCCTAATATTTATTTAGGAAGAAAGCAGGCACTTCAGTTTAAATTGAATTGGCCCAAGCTAAAGTTTTTTCATTAGTAAAACAATAAAAACCCTTTAGATACTCGATTGTTTGTTCTTCTATTTCTTTTCCATAAGCTTTGGTTTGTATTCAAAGGGGGATTGCAGGAATTTAAAGATATTAAAAACTTAGATAATCACTCTTCTAAATCTTGTTGTTTAAAACAAAGTAGAAATCGGGTTTATAATTTGTCTCATTTTGGTTAATTTCACGCATTTAAAAAATTAAAGAGATTGGAATCTTATATAGCCGAATTAAATGATGCACAACGCGCACCTGTATTACAAAAGGATGGTGCCATGATTGTGATTGCAGGAGCAGGGTCTGGAAAAACTAGGGTACTTACATACCGTATTGCTTACCTAATGAGCCAGGGTGTAGATGCATTTAATATTTTGTCTTTAACCTTTACCAATAAAGCAGCTCGGGAAATGAAAACCCGTATTGCTAAAATTGTTGGAAACAGTGAAGCAAAAAATCTTTGGATGGGAACTTTTCACTCCATTTTTGCTAAAATCTTGCGTTTTGAAGCCGATAAATTAGGTTATCCTTCAAACTTTACGATTTACGATACCCAGGATTCACAAAGTGTAATTAGGTCTATTATAAAAGATATGCGCCTAGATAAAGACGTATATAAATATAAGCAGGTTTATAGCAGAATTTCTTCCTATAAAAACAGCTTAATTACCGTAAAGGCTTATTTTCAAAACCCCGAACTAAAGGAAGCAGATGCGATGGCTAAAAAGCCACGTTTGGGTGAAATCTACCAGGAATATGTAGAGCGTTGTTTTAAAGCCGGCGCTATGGATTTTGATGATTTATTGCTGAAAACAAACGAACTTTTAAATAGGTTTCCCGAAGTACTTCAGAAATACCAAAACAGGTTTAGATACATTTTGGTAGATGAGTACCAGGATACCAACCACTCACAATACCTTATTGTAAAGGCCCTTTCCGATAAGTTTCAGAATATATGTGTGGTGGGAGACGATGCTCAAAGTATTTATGCCTTCCGCGGAGCAAACATTAACAATATCCTGAATTTTCAGAAAGATTACGATAATGTGCAAATGTATAGGCTGGAACAAAATTACCGGTCTACCAAAAATATTGTGAATGCCGCCAACTCTATTATTGAAAAGAATAAAACCAAGCTGGAAAAAGTAGTTTGGACGGCGAATGATGAAGGACCTAAAATTGTAGTGAACAGGTTGCTTACCGATGGGGAAGAAGGCCGTTTTGTTGCCGGTTCTATCTTTGAAAATAAAATGCAAAATCAATTGAATAATGGCGATTTTGCTATTCTTTATCGAACCAATGCCCAAAGTAGGGCTATAGAAGATGCGCTTCGGAAAAAGGAAATTCCGTATAGAATTTATGGCGGGCTTTCATTCTACCAGCGAAAGGAGATTAAGGATGTGTTGGCCTATTTACGTTTACTTATAAATCCTAAAGATGAAGAAGCGCTAAAACGGGTAATAAATTATCCTGCCCGCGGAATTGGACAAACCACCATGGATAAATTAAGTATTGCCGGGAATCAATATGGAAAATCGATATTTGAAATCATTGAAAATATAGATCATCTTGATCTAAAGATCACTAAAAGTACTCGTGCCAAGCTTGATAATTTCGTGAATATGATTAAGAGTTTCACGATTCTTGCTGAAAATGCCGATGCTTTTACTGTGGCCGATACCGTGACCAAAAAAACCGGCTTGGTTCAGGAACTAAAGAAAGATGGTACCCCAGAGGGGATTGCCAGGATTGAAAATATTGAAGAATTATTAAACGGGATTAAAGATTTTGTAGAGGGACAAAAAGAATTGGCAGATGCCAATGGGTCTTTAGCAGAATTTCTGGAAGATGTAGCACTTGCTACCGATATGGATAAGGATACCGGTGATGACGATCGGGTTGCTTTAATGACCATTCACCTGGCAAAAGGCCTGGAGTTCCCGTATGTTTATATTGTTGGGCTGGAGGAAGATCTTTTTCCGTCAGGGATGAGTATGAATACCCGAAGTGAACTGGAAGAAGAAAGAAGATTGTTCTATGTGGCACTTACCCGCGCCGAAAAACAGGCCTATTTAACCTATACGCAATCACGCTATCGTTGGGGAAAATTAATAGATGCAGAACCCAGTAGGTTTATAGAAGAGGTAGATGAGCAGTACGTAGATTATATGATTCCGCAAGATGATTATAAATACAAACCGCTTATTGATACCGATATTTTTGGCGATGAGGTTGATAAAAGTAAATTAAGACAAACTAAACCTAAAAAGGGAACCCCGCCACCGGCCCATAAGCCCAGTGAATCTCAATTAAGAAAACTTCGAAAGTTGAAACCCGCCAGTCCCGAGCCTGAAAAAGCCAGAAATGAAATTAAACTGGAAGTTGGTAATGTTGTGGAACATATGAGGTTTGGAAAAGGAAAAGTACTGGCTATAAGTGGTGTTGGACAGGATAAAAAAGCCGAAATTGATTTTGAAAATGGGGGGATTAAAAAGTTACTATTAAGGTTTGCGAAATTAAAAATGCTTAGTTAACTTATGAGTGTTTCCAATATTATAATAAGCCTGCTTTCAATTTTTAGCATTTTTTTGTTAACGCTTACTTTTTTTATTTCCCACGAATCTGAGATTTATCAATTAATAAGTTATTTCGATTTTATTCTGTGCTTTATCTTTTTAATAGATTTTTTCACACAACTCTCTAGGGCAGAAAATAAATGGAAATATTTCTATACCATAGGTTGGTTAGATTTGCTTTCTTCTATCCCGGTAGTGAATGAATTTAGGTTTATTAGGGTTTTTAGGGTGTTTAGAGTGCTTAGAATTATAAAATCTACCCGCTTGCTTATTGCTTTTATTAGGAGAAATAAAGCAACCTCCCTATATGGATTTATTGTTTTTACTGCCTTTACTACCTTAGTGCTTACTACAACTTCGGTTTTATATTTAGAGCAGGATGTAGGAAATATAAAAACTGCCGAAGACGCACTCTGGTGGAGCTTTGTAACCATTACTACCGTTGGCTATGGAGATTATTATCCTGTAACCAATAGTGGTAAACTTTTGGCCTCCTTGCTAATATTTTGTGGGATCGCCTCTTTTGGTGCTGTTATATCTTACGTGAATAGAATAGCGGTTTCTTTTAAAGATTAAATCTTTTATAATTTTTAGCTGAAGGAAGGCTGCTTCAACAAATTCTACGGGCGCATGCGTAGTAAATATTATCCTTTTTTTGCCAGACTGTTCTAACTAAATTGATTTCACGATTAGTTATACTCAAGGTTTGGTAGGGAGCTAATATACTCGTTAAACTTCTGTTATTTCAAGTCGCTCCAAGCGGCTTTCTTTTTATCTTCAAAATAAAACTATGATTAGAAAAGGTAGTAAGGTTCAGTGGAAATGGGGAAATGGAAAAGCAAGCGGAAAAGTGATTAAAACCTATACAGAAGAAACTACCAAAACCATAGATGGGAGTGAAATTACACGTAAAGGTGAGCCTGGGAACAAAGCCCTTTTTATTGAACAGGAAGATGGTAGTAAAGTACTGAAACTTGAAACTGAAGTTTCTCAAGAAGATTAATTAAAACCAATTTTAGAAATATCTGCTCGAAAATTTGTAAATTTTCGAGCATTAAAATTTATAACTATGGCTGAATTACTTAGAATTTATAATGAAAATCCAAGTCAGAAACATATTAATAAAGTTGTGGAGACTTTAAGAAACGGCGGACTAATAATTTACCCTACAGATACCGTATATGGTTTGGGGTGCGATATTACCAACACCTCGGCATTGGAAAAAATTGCACAAATTAAGGGCGTAAAGCTGGAAAAAGCTAATTTCTCGTTTGTATGTGAAGATCTTAGCAACCTTTCAGATTATGTGAAGCAAATAGACTCTGCCACTTTTAAAGTGCTTAAAAGAAACCTTCCCGGTCCTTTTACCTTTATTCTGCCTGGAAACAGTAACCTGCCAAATGTTTTTAAAAAGAAGAAAACCGTGGGAATTAGAGTTCCCGATAATGCTATTTGTAAAAGTATTGTCTCTACTTTGGGAAATCCTATTGTCTCTACTTCAATCTACGACGAAGATGAGGTACTTGAGTATACCACAGATCCCGAATTGATAAAAGAAAAATGGAACCATTTAGTAGATCTTGTTATAGATGGTGGTTATGGAGATAATATTCCTTCTACAGTGGTAGATTTAACTTCTTCCCAACCTGAAGTGATAAGAGAGGGAAAAGGTAGTGCCGAAAACTTATAGTTTAAATATATTTTTTAGTAAGTATAAAAAAAAGGCCCTCTAAATTTTTTAGAGGGCCTTTCTATATTTATTAGAAATTAGGTCTTATTTAGCAGACTTCATTCCTTCTTCGATCATTCCGTAGAATTGGTCTAATTTAGGAAGAACTACAATTCTTGTTCTTCTGTTTTTAGCACGACCTTCAGCAGTTTCATTTGTAGCAACAGGAACATAGTAACTTCTACCAGCGGCAGTCATTCTTGCTGGCTCTACACCAAATTCGTCCTGAAGAATCCTAACTACAGAGGTAGCTCTTTTTACACTAAGATCCCAGTTATCTTCAAACATTGCAGTTTTAATAGATTTATCGTCTGTATGGCCTTCTACCATAAACTCGATGTCTGGCTTGTTTTTAACTACAGTAGCAACTTTACCAAGTACTTCTTTGGCACGGCTGGTAACATTGTATCTACCACTATCAAATAAAAGCTTATCTGAAATAGAAACATAAACTACACCTTTTTCAACATTAATTTCAATGTCTTCATCGGCCATATTACCTAAAGCACCTTTTAAGCTGGTTACTAAAGCTAATGTTACAGAATCTTTTTTGCTAATGGCATCACGCATAGATTGGATAGCCAAATCTTTTTCTTTAATGCTTTCTAAAGAACGTTCAAGGTTTTCTGCTTCTTTCTTAGAAAGAGTTGCCAGATCGCCCACGTTATTAAGCAGTGCCGCATTGGTGTTATTAAGTCTTGAAATTTGTTGGTTAAGGTCTTGTTTGTCCTCTAAACATGCATTTAACTTAATAGTAGCAGTGTTTAACTCATCTTGAGTTTGTTTTTGTTTTTCTTCAAGCTCTGCATATTTCTTGTTAGATACGCAAGAGGAGAACAAAAGAACGGCAGTAGCCGATAAAAGCATAATTCGTTTCATAATCTTGTAATTGTAATTAATGTTAGATGTTTCAAAAGTATCAAAAAAAGTAAAGCAGAAAAAGAAGCTTTAGCATAAGTTTGATTCCTTTTATTTTAATTTTAAAAATTCTTTTCTACGTAAGCAAAAATAAGACCAAATAATGGATTTTGTAAGGAAATAATGCTTGTTTTTTATAAGGTTCTTTCGTTTTGATCGAATTTTATTAAAGTTTGAATAGAATCCTGCATGGGCCTTAAGGATAGCGTAAAAATGAGAGAACTTACCTTCTGCAATAAATTTGATTCCTGCTACTCCATCAAGAACCATTCTAATAAACAATATACCATACACATTTGGTGTCGGTATGTTTTTTAAAAGCATATACAGGCTATTTCTAAAATTGAAAAAGGTTTTTTTTGGATTCATGCTGTCTAAGGTTGCACCACCCACATGGTAAACGGCAGAATTGCCACAAGATTTTATTTGATAGCCTAAATTATGAATACGCCAGCATAAATCAATTTCTTCCTGATGCGCAAAAAAATCCTCATCTAGTGCACCGACTTCCCAATAAACATTTTTACGTATTACCAGGCAGGCACCACTGGCCCAAAAAATAGATGCATCGTCATTGTATTGCCCATGGTCTTTTTCCAAACTGTCAAAGATCCTGCCCCTGCAAAAGGGATAGCCGTATTTATCTATATATCCTCCCGCAGCCCCGGCATATTCAAAATAATTTTTTCTTTTAAAATCCAGGATTTTAGGTTGAACAGCCGCGGTTTTAGGCTGATTTTTAAAAATTTCTATAATAGGTTTTAGCCAGTTTTCGGTAACTTCTACATCGCTGTTTAGCAATACAAAAATATCTTCATTTAATTTAGAAAGTGCCTCGTTATAACCTTTGGCAAATCCGCCATTTTCTTTGTTCTGAATAATTTTTACCCTAGGAAATTTTTCCTTTAAAAGTTCTATAGAGTCATCTGTAGAAGCATTATCGGCCACGTATGTATTGGCTTCTTCTGAAAAGCGAATTACCGAAGGCAGGAATTGTTCTAGCAAAGCGCGTCCATTCCAATTTAAAACCACTACCGCTATTGTCATTGTTTTTTATCTTTTTCAGCTGTAAAATAATCTGGGATTTCGGGCAGAAATTGATACTTTTCTTCTTCGTAGTCCAGTTTGCAAAAATAATGTTGCAGGCCGTTGGTAAGCATTAAATAGTCTGCTTTTAAACTTAAATTGTACCGGGCAATTTGGTCAAAAACTTCCTGTGTAATTTTTATATGTGGAGCTTTGCACTCTACCACTACTTTTATTTTTCCGTTAGGATAAAAAACTACGGCATCATAACGTTTGCTTAGCTTTCCCAGTTTAAGCTGCTTTTCAACATTAATATGGTTTTTAGGATATTTCTTTTCTAAAATAAGGAATCTTACCACGTGTTGTCTCACCCATTCTTCAGGGGTTAGAATCACAAATTTTTTCCTGAGTTCATCAAAAACGGCTACTTTATTTTCACTATTTTTGAACCGAAACGAATATTTGGGAAAATTAAGCGCTAACATAGGCCAAAAGTAAAAAAGAAAACCACAGCGCCGCAAGCTTCAGTATAATTTAAAATTAAAAAATCCTTCACCTACATGGAAGAAGCAAAAGAGATTGTAAATAATATTCAAAAAGGAACTGTATCTCCGCTTTATTTTTTAATGGGCGAAGAACCCTACTATATAGATAAGATCTCAGATTTTATAGCACAAAATTTACTGGCGGAGGAAGAAAAGGGTTTTAATCAAATTATTATGTATGGTCGAGATACCAACATAGATGAAATTGTAAGTAATGCCAAGCGCTATCCCATGATGGCCGAAAGACAGGTAATTATTGTAAAGGAAGCGCAAGACCTATCGAGAAGCATAGAAAAACTGGTAGATTACGCTGAAAACCCGCAGGCTACCACTACGTTGGTTTTTTGTTATAAATACAAAAGCCTTGATAAGCGTAAAAAGCTTTCTAAGGTTTTAAAGAAAAATGCAGTTTTATTTGAGAGTAAACGTCTTTACGAAAACCAGGTGGCCGATTGGATTATGAAGACTTTAAAGTCAAGAAATTATACTATTTCGCCCAAAGCCGCGCAAATGCTGGTAGAGTTTTTAGGAATTGATCTTGGGAAAATTGATAATGAACTTAATAAACTTCAACTTATTACCCCTGAAGGTACCCAAATAACTCCAGAGCTTATAGAGCAGAATATAGGAATAAGCAAAGACTTTAATAATTTTGAATTGCGAAAAGCTATTGGAATGCGAGATTCTTTAAAGGCACATCGCATTGTAAATTATTTTGCACAGAATCCTAAAGACAATCCAATGGTGGTAACCATTTCCTTGTTATTTTCCTATTTTTCTCAAATTATGCAGTATCATGGGCTCCCCGATAAATCTAAAGCGAATGTGGCCAGGCAGCTTAAAGTACACCCTTATTTTGTAGGCGATTATATAGCTGCGGCAAAAAATTATCCTATGAAAAAAGTAAGCCAGGTAATTGGACTTTTGCACGAAAGCGATGTGAAGGGAAAAGGTGTGGGAGCGGTGAATATTTCTCACGGAGATTTGCTCAAGGAATTAATGGTAAAGATCTTAAACTAATATGAGTAAAATAAATACGTGGATTAGTGCTGCCAGGTTAAGAACATTGCCACTTTCTATATCAGGGATTATTGTGGGAACCACTATAGCAGTTAGTGAAGGTGTTTTTAACCTTGTCGTTTTTAGTCTTGCACTGGCAACAACACTGGGTTTGCAGGTGCTTTCCAATTTTGCAAACGATTATGGAGACGGTGTTAAAGGAACCGATAATGAGGATAGGGTGGGGCCACAACGTGCTTTACAAAGTGGCTTAATTACTCAAAAAGAAATGTTGCAGGGAATTATTATCACCACTATTGTTACCCTGCTTTTTGCTATACTACTTATCTATGCCGCTTTTGGAAAGGAAAATTTAGGCTATGCTTTGTTTTTTTTCTTTTTGGGAATAGCTGCAATAGCTGCCGCTATTAAGTACACCGTTGGTAAATCGGCATACGGATATCGTGGATTGGGCGATGTTTTTGTTTTTCTTTTCTTTGGAGTTGTGGCCGTGTATGGCTCTTATTTTTTATATGCACACCATTGGAGCTGGTTGGTATTGTTACCTGCTTTTAGCATAGGGCTTTTAAGCGTGGGGGTTTTAAACCTTAATAATATGCGCGATCGCGTATCAGATGAAAAGGCGGGGAAGATTACACTAGTTGTAAAATTAGGAGCTAAAAAAGCCAAGACTTATCACTATTCGCTTATCCTGGCTGCTATCTTTTGCCTAATTTTATTTACCGTGCTTAGGTTAGAAAGTATAAACGATTTTCTTTATATCCCGGCTCTCGTTCCATTAATCCTTCATCTTAAAAGAGTGGTGGAGAATGAAAATGCAATACTCCTGGATCCCGAATTAAAAGTTTTGGCACTTTCTACTTTTGCCACTTCCATACTTTTTGGACTTGGACAGGTTTGGTAGCAAGTTTAACAAAATTATATATTTGGTGATTTGAAGTAATTTTTATTGAATGCTTAAATTAGAAAAAACCATAAAAACTAAGTTATGAAAATCACTTTTTACGGACAGAGTTGTTTGGGAATTAAAATTGGGGATATCCATGTATTGGTAGATCCGTTTATAACCGGTAATGAGTTGGCAAAGGATAAAATTAATATCAAGAATATAAAGGCCGATTATATCTTATTAACGCACGCTCATCAGGACCACACCTTAGATGCAGAGGAAATTGCAAAAAATACCGGAGCTGTAATTGTAAGTAATTTTGAAATTGCTAATCATTATGAAGAAAAAGGTATAGAAGTTCACCCTATGAATCACGGAGGTAATTGGGAATTTGAATTTGGAAAAGTGAAGTATGTAAATGCCGTACATACCAGTTCTTTTCCAGATGGGAAATATGGTGGCCAGCCCGGAGGTTTTGTGATAGAAGGAGAGCATAAAAATATCTATATTGCCGGAGATACGGCACTAACCATGGATATGCAATTAATACCCCAACATACCACCCTGGACTTAGCAATTCTTCCTATTGGAGACAATTTTACCATGGGAGTAGAAGATGCTATTATTGCCAGTGATTTTGTTGAATGTGATAAAGTTTTGGGTTGTCATTACGATACTTTTGGCTACATTGAGATTAACCACGAAGAAGCTAAAAGAAAGTTTTTTGATGAAGGTAAAGACCTAATGCTGCTGGAAATTGGAGAAAGTTTGGAGCTTTAGTTACAACTTAGCTAAACAATAAAAATATATGCAGGCAGAATACAAGAAGTATGTCTTAAAATTTAAACGCCCCAGCGGAACTTCGCGGGGCGTTCTTACTACTAAAGAAACCTGGTTCCTAAAAATTACCGATGCCGGTAAAACCGGATATGGAGAATGTGGAATTCTTAGAAGCCTTAGCGTAGACGACAGGCCAGATTATGAAGAGAAACTACAATGGGTTTGTAACAATATTAATTTAGGCGAAACTATGCTTTGGGAAGAATTAAAAGAATTTCCCAGCATTCAAATTGGGGTAGAAATGGCTTTTAGGTCTTTACATTCAGCCAATCCTTTTGAGATATACCCTTCTGAATTTACCCGTGGGAAATCGGCAATACCAATTAACGGATTGATATGGATGGGCGAAAAGCCCTTTATGAAGTCGCAAATTCAGGAAAAAATTGAAGCCGGTTTTGATTGTATTAAAATGAAGATTGGCGCCATAGATTTTGAGGCCGAATTGGAACTTTTAAAATATATAAGAACCGAATTTTCTCCTGAAGAAATAGAGTTACGCGTAGATGCTAATGGAGCTTTTAAACCTACCGAAGCTTTGGAGAAGCTAAAACGCTTAAGTGAATTCCAGTTACACAGTATAGAACAGCCCATTAAACAGGGGCAAGCGGAAGAAATGGCTCAATTATGCGAAGAGACTCCGCTTCCTATAGCTTTAGACGAAGAATTAATTGGTGTTTTTGATGTAACGAAGAAGAAAGAATTGTTACAAACAATAAAACCGCAGTATATTATTTTAAAACCTAGCTTAATTGGAGGTTTTAAAGGTGCTCAAGAGTGGATTGATCTTGCCGGAAAGCAAGATATTGGCTGGTGGATTACCAGTGCCCTGGAAAGCAATCTGGGGTTAAATGCAATTTCTCAATTTACCTTTACCAAAAATAATAAAATGCCGCAGGGCCTGGGAACGGGGAGTTTGTATACTAATAATATAGCATGTCCGTTAGAGGTCACTGAAGGAAGTATTCAATATAACCCAACAAAAAATTGGGATTTTAATTTTTAAACCATGTATATAGCTGAAGCTTTTAAATATCGCCACGAATTTTGGCGATACATCATTGGAACAATATTGGTTGTTGGTGGAGTTCTTATAGGCCAAATACCTTTAGGTGTAGCTATTTTTCTGGAGCGGGGAATGGAAATAGCATCGATGACTGAGGGAGAACTTATGCGGGTTTTAGATTCTAACTTTACATTATTTCTAATCCTATTAACTTTTGCTGCAGGATTGGGAGTCCTGGTTTTGGTAGTAAAGTTATTGCATAACCAAACCTTAAAGTCGCTTACCACCAGCCGTAAAAAAGTTGACTGGGGACGCGTTTGGTTTGGTTTTGGGCTTGTAGCTGCTTTTACAATTAGTGTTACTTTGATAGAGTATATGCTAAGCCCTGAAGACTTTTTGGTGAATTTTAAACCGGTTCCTTTTGCTATTCTTGTGGCAGTTGCTTTTGTAATGATTCCGTTACAAACCAGCTTTGAAGAATATTTATTCCGGGGATATTTTATGCAGGGCCTGGGGGTATTGGTCAAAAATCGTTGGGTACCTTTACTGGTAACTTCAGTTTGCTTTGGAGGCTTACATTTTTTTAATCCTGAAGTAACCCAAATGGGAAACTTAATCATGGTTTATTACATAGGTACAGGGTTTTTACTGGGAATTATGACATTAATGGATGAAGGTATGGAATTGGCTTTAGGCTTTCATGCCGGAAACAACCTTACCGCAGCCTTATTAATTACGGCCGATTGGACTGCATTCCAAACCGAATCTATTTTTAAGGATATTTCCGATCCAACTGCCGGTCTTGACGTGTTGGTGCCGGTATTTATAATATACCCTCTTTTCCTTTATATCATGGCCAAAAAATACGGTTGGAGCGATTGGAAAAATAAACTTTTTGGTCGCGTAGAAAAGCCTGAAATAATAAAACCTGTTGAAGAAGTTTAAATTTATCATTACAATTTATTAACTTTCAGTATAGAGGAATGTAACATATTTGGTTTTAAATATGGCAGATAATTATAAATTACCGGAAACGCATCCAGATTTTAGGCTGAATAAGCGACATTTTACCAATGCCGAATTACATTCTATTGCTTATAGTTTTATAAAGGAAGGAGAAGCTTTTGAAGAAAAAGTAGGAAGTTTCCTGTTAGATTGGATCAAGCCTTCTAAGTATGTAGAAGTAAAAACATCGGGTTCTACCGGAACTCCAAAAGTGATAAGAATTAAAAAGGAGTTTATGATTAATTCGGCCATAGCTACTTCCCGGTTCTTCGACCTACCCGAAAAAACAACTGCTTTATTGTGTTTACCCGCTAGCTATATTGCCGGAAAGATGATGCTGGTGAGGGCAATGGTATTAGGCTGGCATTTAGATATGGTACCGCCTTCCTCCAACCCCTTAGATCAGGTTTTTAAGCGATATGACTTTTGTGCCATGACCCCGTTTCAATTAGATAATTCGGTGGGGCGTTTACATCTTATAAAAAAATTAATTGTGGGAGGTGGGGCAGTTTCCCCAAGATTGCAAAAAATGGTAAAAGATGTAGATACTAAAGTATACGAAACTTATGGAATGACAGAGACGGTTACCCATATTGCCGCCAAAAGATTAAATCCGTCAAAAAACAAGAAAAAGTCACGCGTATTTAAGGTTTTACCTAATATTAATATTTCTAAAGACGATAGGGGTTGCCTGGTAATTAAAGCTCCTAAACTTTCAGATGATATTATTGTTACAAATGATGTAGTTGATATTCTTACCTATAAAAAGTTTAGATGGCAAGGCAGGTTAGACAATGTAATTAACTCGGGAGGAATAAAACTGCACCCTGAGCAAATAGAGAAAAAGCTTTCAAAAATTATAGATCAGCGCTTATTTGTAATTGGGATGCCCGATGATTCTTTGGGAGAAAAATTGGTGTTATTTGTTGAAAACGAATTTTCTGAAGCTCTTTTGGCTCAATTACAGCAAGAGATTAAAGCTTTAAAAAGCCTGGAGAAATATGAACGACCAAAAAAGATTTATCTTATCGAAAAATTTGAAGAAACTCACACCGGGAAAATACATAGAGAAAATACGTTTAAAAGTAAGATGAATTAAGTATCTTAATTTAATACCAAACAAAATCTTCTTATTGCTGCATTTTCATTGAATAGTCCATAGAATGCTTACCAGAGCCATAAAATAGAAAAAACAGGCTTAAAATTAGTACGATGCTAGCTTCCAACAATCTGCCGGGCTGCATAACACCTATAAAGTTTATGGCAATGGCACCAAGAATAATAGGTAATTGAACGATAATGGCCCAACGTGTAAGTAGGCCAACCGCTATAAGTACACCGCCAATTAAATGGGCAAAAGCTACATAATGCACCGTAAACATAGTGCCTCCGTAACCTTCAAGAGGCTTTATAAGGGCTATAAGGGTTTCTGTTTGAGAAATAAAGTTGATTCCTTTTATAAAAAGAAAAACTCCCAGGGCAATTCTTAAAATATCAATGAAATAATAAGTGTGCGCATTTGCCCACTTATTGAGGGATTTTACGCTTGTCATATCTCTAGCTTTAAAGTTATATTGACTTAAGTTACTTAAAATTAATCATTTGTTGTGATAATTATTTGTTATTATTTTATTTTTAGGCACAAAAAAATGGCTGATTAAGAAGGAATTAGTATCAATTTTTGAATTTAATTACTTCCTAAACAGCCATATTATAAGGCTCTAGCTTCTCTATTTTTTAAAACTGGTTTGAATATAAAATTCCAGTTCGTTTACTTTTATTTTATCTATCGCAACATTCTGCTTTAAGTTTTGCCATTGGTTAGTAGGATTAATCCTTATTTCTTTTCCATCTATAAAAATATCGACAGGCATTTTGAAATCTTCAACATCTGTCACCCATTTAACCTGTGTTTTTCCATTCTCTTTTCTGAACTGCAAATTAGGTAGGGCAGCATGTCTTAGATATTGGTCAAATATTGGTTGTAAATCTACTTCAGTTGCTTCATTAAAGAAATTTTCGGTAGTTCGGGTATCAATAATTTGATGCTTATAGGTTTCAGTATAATCCTTTAAGGTCTTCCACCATAATTCATCGTTATCATAAATACTACGAATGGTATTTAACAAATTAGCTCCTTTAAAATACATGTCTCCGGAGCCTTCGCTATTTACGCCGTAATCGCCAATAATTTTTGAGGTATTCCCAAGTCCGCTACGGGTGCCTTTAAGGTATTCCTGCGCTTCTTTTTTACCCCAACGGCACTCTATATACACTGCTTCAGAATAAGAAGTGAAGCCTTCATGAATCCACATATCGGCAATATCTCTAGCGGTAATACTGTTGCCATACCATTCGTGACCCGATTCGTGAATAATAATAAAATCCCATTTTAGACCAATCCCGGTCCCCGAAAGATCATTGCCTTTGTAGCCCATTTTATATTCATTTCCGTAGGCCACAGCACTTTGGTGTTCCATACCCAGGTAAGGGGTTTCTATTAGCTTAAAACCATCTTCCACAAAAGGATATTCACCAAATTTTTCGTAGAAGCAATCCATCATGGGTTTTACCTCTTTAAATTGCTTTTTAGCTTTTTCCAGGTTGTAGGGTAACACATAATAGTCTAAATCTAGATCTCCGTAGGAATCTGAAAAATGCTCGTAATTTGCGATGTTAATCATCACGTTGTAGTTATTAATAGGGTTTACGGTTTTCCAGCTCCATTCGGTAAAGCCGTTACCCAAATCTTTTTCGCCTAAAAATTGACCGTTAGAAACATTCATTAGTCCGTTTGGAACGGCTATATCCAGTTGCACTTCCTCTGGTTCGTCACTTTGATGATCTTTATTTGGATACCAAAGGCTTGCCCCGGTTCCCTGCACGGCTACGCCAATCCAGGGATTGCCATTTTTATCTTTGTCCCATACAAAACCACCATCCCAGGGTGCATTTTTTGCCACAATAGGCTTTCCGGAATAATAGAACTGAATTTCGCCCTGTTCATCTGCTTCTACCAATTCATCTAATTCGATAAAAACCGCATTATGTTTACGTTTAAAATCTAAGGCTTTATTGTTTTGAAGAATAGAATCTACGTCCATGTTCTCAAAAAGATCTATTTGAATGCTAGAAAGATTTTCTTCAGCAATAAAGCTAATGGTGTTTGAGCCCGAAATAAATTGTTTTTCGGGTTCTACTTTAAGCTTTAAATGGTATTTCTGAACATCAAAAGCGCGTTCAGGCCTTAAAGAGCCCCTTAAGGAATCGGCTTCGGTATATTTACCGTCTTTGTTGCTTAAAACCTGGGCACTTAAATTGAGTGTAAGTATTAAAAGTATAAAAGTTAATAGGCTTGGTTTCATTATTTGTTTATTATGATTTGAAATAAAAAAAGGAACTAATCTGTGTAAATTCGAAATCTGATTTTTGAATGATTAAAATTTGAATTCCTCTTTAACCCTTCAATAATTAGAAGTTTTTTATCTCTTACTTTTCAGAAGCATTCCAGAAATATATTCCCCCTTTGGAGCCTGTCCTGAATTCACTTCGGGAGGGCAGGGGGCTTGTAATTTCATGTTTGTATCACTCCTAAGTTAAAATCCTTTTCAATAGGCGCATGGTTGGCGGCTTCAATTCCCATAGAGATCCATTTTCTGGTGTCTAAAGGATCTATTACAGCGTCTGTCCATAGTCTTGCGGCCGCATAATAGGGAGAAGTTTGTTCGTCGTAACGTGATTTTATCGCATCAAAAACTTCTTTTTCCTTTTCCTCATCAACTTTTTCGCCTTTTTTCTCCATGGCAGCGGTTTCAATTTGTGCTAAAACCTTTGCTGCCTGTGTGCCGCCCATTACAGCAAGCTCGGCACTGGGCCAGGCTACGATAAGTCTAGGATCGTAAGCTTTTCCGCACATCGCATAATTTCCTGCACCGTAAGAATTGCCCATAATAATAGTGAATTTTGGTACTACCGAATTACTAACCGCATTTACCATTTTGGCCCCATCTTTAATAATGCCGCCGTGCTCACTTTTACTGCCTACCATAAAACCGGTTACATCCTGAAGAAAAACCAAAGGAATTTTTTTCTGGTTGCAGTTTGCGATAAAACGGGTGGCCTTATCGGCAGAATCGGAATAAATCACTCCACCAAACTGCATTTCTCCTTTTTTGGTCTTTACAATTTTGCGCTGATTGGCGACTATACCAACGGCCCAACCATCTATACGGGCGTAACCGGTAATAATAGTTTGCCCATATCCTTCTTTATATTCCTCAAATTCAGAACCGTCTACCAGTCGGGAGATAATTTCCCTAACATCGTATTGATCGCTTCGCTTTTTAGGTAGAATTCCATAGATGTCTTCTTGCTTCTCTTTCGGTGCTACGGCTTTTTTATGGTTAAATCCGGCTTTATCAAAATCGCCCATTTTATCCATGATGTTTTTTATGCGGGTAAGGGCATCCTTATCGTCTGTAGCTTTATAATCTGTAACGCCGCTAATTTCACTATGTGTCGTGGCTCCTCCCAGGGTTTCATTGTCTATAGATTCTCCAATGGCAGCTTTTACAAGGTAACTTCCGGCAAGGAAAATACTTCCGGTTTTTTCTACAATAAGGGCTTCATCGCTCATAATAGGAAGGTAAGCACCTCCGGCAACACAACTTCCCATTACGGCTGCAATTTGAGTGACTCCCATACTGCTCATTACTGCATTATTTCTAAAAATCCTTCCGAAGTGTTCCTTATCAGGGAAAATTTCGTCTTGCATGGGAAGGTAAACCCCGGCGCTATCTACCAGGTAAATGATGGGGAGTTTATTTTCAATGGCTATTTCCTGGGCTCTCAGGTTTTTCTTTCCGGTAATAGGGAACCAGGCACCTGCTTTTACAGTAGCATCATTAGCGACTACAATACATTGCTTCCCCGATACATAGCCAATCTTTACCACTACGCCTCCTGAAGGACAGCCACCGTGTTCTTTGTACATACCTTCACCGGCAAATGCACCAATTTCTATAGCCTTCGATTTATCGTCCAGTAAAAAATCAATACGTTCACGGGCTGTCATTTTCCCCTTGGCGTGGTGTTTTTCAATACGTTTTTCACCTCCTCCCAGCTTTACGCGTTTAAATTTATGATTTAATGAAGAAACCAAAAGTTTGTTATGATCTTCATTCTTATTGAATTTCATATTCATATATTGTAAGTTTCGAGCTTTATTGTTATTAAATAAACTTGAATACTGCTAAAATTTTTATCAATTTTTCAGTAAAAAGCGAAAACTTCGTTCTCTTTTGGCTAAAATACAAAATAGGCTTTATTCTTAAAGTGGATTTTGAGGCTAAAATGTTCGATATTTGTACAAAACCTTTTATTATGGGAATGAATAAAAATACCATCTTCGCCTGGGCATCTTTTGCTTTGTTTTTAATTGGAGCCGCAATTATTTTATTAGGCGTACTTAAATATAGGGATTATGCTATTGGATTCTCGGTGGTGGGAATTGGTTTTTTTGCAATTTCCTGGGCTTTTAATGCTCTAAAAGGCAGGATTTAAATTGAAATTATAAGCTATGAGTGCTGCAAAAGATCAACTACTTAAGCATTTAAAAGGTGGAGAAGCTTTTGCTTCTTTAGAGAGTTTTATAGATAAAATTCCTTTTGAGAAACTGGGGGAGCGTCCCTATCAATTACCATATTCATTCTATGAACTTTTTTACCATGTGGTTTTTGCCCAAAAAGACATCGTAGATTATGCTATTTCAAGTGAGTACAAAGCTCCTAATTGGCCCGATGATTATTGGCCTGAACGGTTGGCGCCTGAAAGCATGGAAGCCTGGGATAACCTCAAGAAGGAATATTTTGATAATAGGGTGTTGCTGGAAAAATTCCTGCTAGATCCCAAAAACGAGCTTAATAATCCGGTTATTAATTCTGAAGAGCATAGCTTGTTTCGGGAGGTGCTTCTGGTTATAGAACATACGGCCTATCACACGGGCCAAATGCTCATTATTTTACGTCTACTGGGACTTTATAAATAGTGGGGTGGTGTGAGTTTTATTTTAGATATTTGCAAACTTAAACAGATTAAAAAAATAGTATATGGCAGATGATAAAAAAGTGATTTTTTCAATGTCTGGGGTAACCAAAACTTTTAAAAATGCGAATACCCCTGTTTTGAAAAATATATACCTTAGTTTTTTCTATGGTGCAAAAATTGGAATTTTAGGTTTAAACGGTTCCGGTAAATCTACTTTGCTTAGAATTATAGCAGGCGAGGATAAAAATTACCAGGGCGATGTGGTTTTTTCTCCCGGATATTCTGTTGGTTACCTGGAACAGGAACCAAAATTAGATGAAGATAAAACAGTTCTTGAAGTAGTAAAAGAAGGTGTGGCCGAAACGGTTGCTATTCTGGATGAATATAATAAAATAAACGACCAGTTTGGTTTGCCTGAAGTATATGAGGATGCTGAAAAAATGCAGAAACTTATGGATAAGCAGGCGGCACTTCAGGATAAAATTGATTCTTCTAATGCCTGGGAGCTAGATACTAAGCTGGAAATTGCGATGGATGCACTTCGCACACCCGAGGCCGATAAAAAAATTGCGGTGCTTTCTGGGGGAGAAAGAAGACGTGTAGCCCTGTGTAGGTTATTGCTGCAGGAACCGGATATTTTACTGCTTGATGAGCCTACAAACCACCTTGATGCCGAATCTGTACATTGGTTAGAACATCATTTAGCCCAGTACAAAGGAACCGTGATTGCTGTAACGCACGACCGTTATTTCCTTGATAACGTTGCCGGTTGGATTTTAGAGTTAGATAGGGGAGAAGGTATTCCGTGGAAAGGAAATTACTCTTCCTGGCTAGACCAGAAGTCTAAACGAATGGCACAGGAACAAAAGCAAGCCAGCAAACGTCAAAAAACGCTTGAACGTGAATTGGAGTGGGCAAAAATGAACCCTAAAGGTCGCCAAAGCAAGCAAAAAGCCAGGCTTAAAAATTACGATAAGCTATTGAGCCAGGATCAAAAGCAAATGGATGAACAGCTGGAAATTTATATTCCAAATGGTCCAAGACTGGGTACCAATGTGATTGAAGCCAATGGCGTGAGTAAAGCTTTTGGTGATAAATTGCTATATGAAGATTTAAATTTTAAACTTCCGCAGGCTGGAATTGTAGGGGTTATCGGTCCAAACGGTGCCGGTAAAACCACAATTTTTAAAATGATTATGGGAGAAGAGCAGCCAGATAAAGGAAGTTTTGAAGTTGGTGAGACTGCAAAAATCGCTTATGTAGACCAGGCACATTCTAACATTGATCCTGAAAAAACTATTTGGCAAAACTTTAGCGACGAGCAGGAATTAGTTATGATGGGTGGCCGCCAGGTAAACTCAAGAGCTTATTTGAGCCGATTTAACTTTAGCGGAAGCGAACAAAATAAGAAAGTAAATATGCTTTCTGGTGGAGAACGTAACCGACTTCATTTAGCGATGACGCTTAAAGAAGAAGGTAACGTGTTACTGCTTGATGAGCCTACCAACGATTTAGATGTGAATACCCTTAGGGCACTGGAAGAAGGTTTAGAGAATTTTGCCGGATGTGCAGTAGTTATATCTCACGACCGTTGGTTCCTGGATAGAATTTGTACACATATTTTAGCCTTTGAAGGAGACTCTCAGGTTTATTTCTTTGAAGGAAGTTTCTCTGATTATGAGGAGAATAAGAAAAAACGTTTAGGTGGCGATATTATGCCGAAACGTATTAAATATAAGAAATTGGTGAGATAAGCCAATTTCACCCTGAGTTTATTTTAAGGTTTAAAATGGTTATTAACAATAACTTTAATCCTGAAACAAGTTCAGAATGACGTTAATTTGATTTATAAATAAAAGCCTCACAGTTTTTTAAATCTGTGAGGCTTTTTTATACTATTCTTTCTCTGGTTTCTTTTTCTTCTTTGGAGGCATTGGACCACGAAGGTGAATTATGAGTCCGTTAAGGAAATTCCGAAGAAATTGATCGCCACATTCTACATATTTTGGGTGGTCTTCGGCTCTAAAAATAGCACCCAATTCACTTTTGGTAACTTTAAAATCTACCAAAGCACAAATTTTTACAATATCGTCGTCTCTTAATTTGTGAGCGACCCGTAATTTTTTAAAAATATCGTTGTTTGTTAATCCCATAGTGCAAAAATAGTTTTTTCCCGGGTTTGGTTTTTAGTTTTTCAGGTTTAATTGGTTTTCAATAGCAGTAATTTTAGCTACATCGGCTTTGTTTTCTATTGTTGATTTGGCGTCTGTAAGAAAATTTTTAGCCTCATTATCAATTATTTTATAATAGTCTTCATGAATAGCTTTTTGATTTTTCAGGTAATAAAAGAGCATCCCCACTTTTTGTACGATAATAATATCATGTTTGCAATACGCTCTTATGGGAGCCAGAACCTGGTATAATAATTCTTTGAAATCCACACTTCGCATCTTTATTAGCACCTGGTCTTCAGTTTTTAAAAATTCGGAGTCTTTCTTTTGCATCCTTAACGCAAGTAGCTCGGTTAAATAGTCTATGGCATTTAAGGCGGTTCCGGGATCGTTAATGCCCGGCGACATAGCTTTTACTATAACTTCGGTAATTTGTTTAAATGCTAAAACGTAGTTTGTACTAACCAACTCGCCGCGTGCAAGGCTAAAATTATACAGTACTTTTTTTACTGTTTCTTCGTCTAACTCTTTTTTTGATTTAAAAAGGGGGATTCCGTTTAAAATAAAAATTCCTTTTACGGGTAAGATTTCAATTTGAGTTTCTTTTTCCTTGCAAATATCCAGGAGGTTTTTTGAAGATAAATTTTGAAAATATCCGCTTTCCTGTGAATGATACTCGTACCAGTTCTTGGTTTCCGGAAAATCCTGAACTTCTTTTTTTTCATTCTTCACTAACAAATTTAATCGGCTCTTAGCCTGACGAAAAATGCGATCCAGGATGTTGTTAATTTGAATACTTTGCGAAATATTGTGAATAAAATAGATAAAAGATCCTATACAAATAACAGTAAGAATAATTCCTACCAATACTGAAAAACCTGGTATTTGATGTGAATCTCCTTCGGGTTGAATTGAAACGGCCACAAAAATACAATAGAGTATTGTAGCCAGGTAGATCCCCAGTATAATTTGATGATTTTTATCAGAGATAAGTCCGGGTAGTAGTCTGGGCGAATAATTACTGGAGGCCTGGTTTAGTAAAACCATTACCATAGAAAAGCTAAAAACCATCATAGAAATAAGTCCGGTAATACAAGCGGTTAATATGCTTAATGCTGTATTTCCATTATTTACTACCAGCATTGGGATATGTTCTATCAGGTATTTTGAAATGCCTTTATTTTCGATATAGATGAGTATAAAAGCGAATAAAAAACCTAGAATAGCAAATACACTGGGGTAAAATGCAATTTTGCTTTGCAGGTTAAAAAGGATGATATAAATGCGATTAAAAAAATGCTTCATAGAATTTTTTGGAAAGGTACTTAAATATGCTTGAAGATAGGTTTCTTTATTCATTTTGCCAAAATGGCATTTATTTTTACTGTGTAAGTGTCAAAAAGACATGTTATTTGAATTGGAATTTAATTTGCTATTAGATTATCAGAAGAAGTAAAAAAATAAAGTTTAACAAAAATTATAAAGCTATGAGTTTAATTAAAAGAAATGAGGCCAACTGGCTGCCATCTGTTTTTGACGATATGTTTAAAACCGATTGGTTAGGAGGAACTACAAATGTGAACAGTATTGGAACCAGCATTCCTGCTGTAAATATTCAGGAAACCGACGACCATTTTAAAGTAGAGGTTGCCGCACCTGGTAAAACCAAGGAAGATTTCAACATTGAATTAGATAATGATGTTTTAACCATTTCTTCTGAAGAGAAAAAAGAAAGTGAAACTTCAGAAAAAAATGGAAGATACACCAGAAAGGAGTTTAGTTACAGTACTTTTAAAAGAGCATTTGGCTTACCAGATTCTGTGAATAGCGAAAAAATATCAGCTTCTTATGAAGATGGGGTTTTGGCGATAGAACTTCCAAAACGAGAGGAAGCTAAAGTGCAACCTAAACGAATGATTGATATTTCGTAATTTTAATAGTTGATTTAGTTAGTTAAAAAAACGTCCCTTAGCGGACGTTTTTTTTATGCGGGTATTTTACGTATTTAAAAATGCTTTAATCAAAGCCGGAAAAGGGATTTATGGGGTAAAGATATACGCAATTGTATTTTTATTCGTTAAAAAGAAACCGGGAACTCTATAATTATTTTATATAATATGATATATTTACCCACAAGAACAGACCTACTAAATCTATTTTTATGAACAAATATGTTGTACTAATTTTTATTAGCATTTTTTGTGTCTCTGTCTCTCAGGCACAGGAATATAGTTTTGGAATAAAAGGAGGTGCCAATTACTCTATGACCGGCGAAATTGACGGTAGTTCCTCGGGAGGTGCAGGTTTTTTTGATGGAGTTGTTGAAGGGCAACCCAAAGTTGGTTTCCATGCAGGGGTATTTTTTGAATTGAATTTTGGGAAGTTTTTTGTGCGTCCTGAGGTGATATTCAATTCTATGGAGATGGAATTCGAATTTCCCGCGCAAAATTCAATATACGCGGTAGAAAAGTTAAGTATTCCCCTCTTATTTGGATATAATGTTTGGGGGCCTATAGATGTTTATGCGGGGCCTGCTTATCAAAACATTATGAATGCCACCATTGAAGGTACCGAGCCGGTGAACCAAACTATAATTGTGCAAAACACCCCTCTTGCTGTGCAGGCCGGAATTAAAGCTAGCATAGGAAGGTTTGAATTGGGCGTGAGATACGATAGGTCTTTGGCAAGTCAGGAATCACAAGGCCTTGACTTTAATAATGGACAGTATGGTATTAATTTGACCGAATATGATGATTTAAGGGTAAACCAATTTCTATTAAGCCTTAG
This sequence comes from Salegentibacter sp. BLCTC, assembly GCF_015143665.1. Classification (NCBI taxonomy): domain Bacteria; kingdom Pseudomonadati; phylum Bacteroidota; class Flavobacteriia; order Flavobacteriales; family Flavobacteriaceae; genus Salegentibacter; species Salegentibacter sp. BLCTC. The sequence continues at coordinate 662,440 of NZ_WYEW01000003.1, forward strand.
TTTTAAGATTGGCGACAGCGAATCTAATACAGGCCGAAGGAGAGGAAGAGGTTGTTATTTTTAAATAACATGTTTTAAAATAAAAAAAGCCTTAATTGTTAATTTTTCAATTAAGGCTTTTTTTGTTGGTGTTTTTTATAAATATAACGCTTAAAATTATTAAATTGATAGGTGTATTTACATGCTTAATTTATTAAAATGAAAGATTTGTATTCCATAAAGCCAAAAAAGCGGAAACGCCTTATTTTAATATTAAGTATATTCTTTGCTCTTTTATTAATTACAGAATTTATAGAAAAACAGAGTTTAAAAAGTATAGACCAGGATTTTTCTTCCCTTTATCAAGATAGGCTTTTACCTGCCTCCCAAATGTATGAACTTTCCAGGATACTCCACGAAAAAAGAATGTTTTTTGAAAATATTGAAGATGGTGGTGATTTTGTGGCCAAATTAAACTTAGAGGAAATTGAAGCTTATAATGCCCGGATTAATCAGCTATTAGAAGAATATGGGAACACTTATTTAGTAGATAGGGAAGCTATTTATTTTGAAGAGTTTAATAAACATTACCAGGAATATCTAATACTGGAAAATACCATACTCAAAAATCTACAGGAGAACGATTATAATACGGCGCGTTATCTTATTAAAAAGAATACCAACGAGTATTTTAAAATATTGGATTTAGATTTGCATAATATGGCGCGCATTCAGCCAGAGGTAGGAGAAGAACTTTTGGCTCACTACAAATCTAACTCAGGTATGCATACACTCCTAAACTATTTTAAAATTGCTTTAACCATTCTAATTGGCATTTTTATCCTGCGACTTCTTGGTTTAGAAGAACTGCTTCGCCGTCCTAAACAGAAGTTTGAATTAAATTAGGCGTTTTTATTAGAGTAAATTGTAGGAATTTTCTTTAAAATTTTCAAAATTGTCAAGTTTTTTAATTTTTTTTCTTTTGTTTTTCTTTAATTAAAATGCTTTCTTTTTTTGGATAAAGATTGATTTTTATCAATAAAACGTTTCGTTTTTAAGTATGCTTTTTTAGGGAGTGCTTATTTTTATTTTGAATGATAATGCTGATTAACAATGTTTTAGGTATTATATCGAAAAAACATCAAGTGGATGCTAATTATATGTAAATTTATGTAGGAATAAGATGCCTCCACCTTCTATTCCTATTTTCCCCCCAGCTACCCTTAATTTTAAAAAATTAAAATTTACTATCCCAATAGAATAGCAATAAAGCTATGCTAACGTATAAAATATAGAAGTCCCCATTTTCTATTTTATCTAAAATTGAACTTATTATTTCAGAATTAAAGTGAACCCCCGGTATCATTATAAATGGGACTCACTGTGACGAAGTCATGATAAATTTTGAAGATTTAAAATACTCTTACCACCCCCCGCAATAGATGAATTTTGAGCATTTTACAAAATGTTCTTCATCTAAACAATTACACTATTAATCTAATATTAAAATTGTGAAGGGGTCTTATTTTATTATTCCATTATCAGTTGTTATTCATTTAATGATTATCAATCTGAGTTTGTATTTTCTAACACCCGAAACTTATACCGAAACCTTGGCTATAAGTATCAATATTTCCTGGCTGTTAATAGGTGTTGGGCTAAATTTTTACAGCATTGATAGAAAAGAGAAATTTAGACATAAATTTCACAAGTTTTTACGGCACTTTTTTGTTTTTGTGCTTTCTTACTTTAGTGTATTAGCTTTCCTAAAGATTGACTTTGATCCGAAAAAACAAATTTTAGTTTTATTGTCGTTGTTGTTTTTCCTGTTGTTTTACAGGTGGTTCTTTTTTGAGATTAGAAAATTCTATCGTCAGGGTGGTGGTAACTCATTGAAAGTGATAATTTTAGGAAATGACTCGAATCTAACTCGGCTTGAGAATATTTTTAATGATCCGGATTATGGGTATAGATACCTGGGGTATTTCCACAATAAAAAAGAAAAGCGGGCTGTAGGTAATTATCTTGGTCGTTTTGAAGATTGTTTTCGTTTTATAATAAATCAGGAGGTAGATGAGATTTATTGTTCAGTTAGCCGATTTTCTAAAGAAGAATTGCTTAGAATTAGAGCGTTTTCAGACAATCACTTAGCTAAATTAAAATTAATTCCAGATAATAAAGGGGTTTATTCAAGTTCTATGGAATTTGAAATTTTTGAAAACTTGCCCATTCTTAATTTAAGAAAATCCCCACTTGAAAAAAACTATGCAAAATATGGTAAGCGCATTTTTGATATAGTCTTTTCATCTTTTGTAATTATATGTATTCTTTCATGGTTAATACCACTGCTTTTTATACTAAACCTTTTTGAGTCTAAAGGGCCGGTTATCTTTAAGCAATTACGTCACGGGAAAGACAAAAAGATTTTTTGGTGCTATAAGTTTAGGTCTATGGCCGTAAATACCGAGGCCAATAGTAAAATGTGTACACGTAATGATTTAAGAGTAACTAAAATTGGAAAATTTCTGAGAAAGACCAGCATAGACGAATTACCACAATTTATAAACGTGTTTCTTGGCGATATGAGTGTGGTTGGTCCCAGGCCCCATATGGAGCTTCATACCATAGAGTACGAGCATAATGTAGATAAATACCTGGTAAGGCATTTTGCAAAACCCGGTATAACCGGCTTAGCCCAGGTAAGGGGATATAGGGGCGAAATTATAAGAAAATCAGATATTATTAATAGAACCCGAATGGATATTTTTTATCTGGAAAAATGGACGGCATTATTAGACCTGAAAATTATTTACCAAACTATTTATAATTGTTTTTACGGCGAAGAAAAAGCTTATTAAATGTTAGCAATCCTTTTTATAAAATTAGTCACCTCCTATGAAAAATTCAACTCCACCCTTAGCGCTTGTCCCTAAAAAAAGCTTTCAATTGAAGATATTAATCTTTATCTCCATAATTTCACTAAGCTCTTGCGTGAATGTTAAGAAAGCCACCTATTTTAATGATATTCCCGATACCGAATTCAGGTCTAGATTTGAAAATATGGAACCTGTAATTCAGGAAAACGATTTGCTTAGTATCTCGGTTAGTAGTTTAAACCCTGAAGCTACCGAAGTTTTTAATGCATCTAATGTTTCGGTAACGCAAACTTCAACAGCTACAGGAACTACTACTCAGGCTTCAGGTTACCTGGTAGACCACGAGGGATTTATTAGGTTTCCAATTTTGGGTAGCCTAAAAGCAGCAGGAAAAACAAAACAGCAATTACGGGAAGAAATAACAGAAGAATTAATAGACCGAAAACTTTTATTAGAACCAATAGTAGACGTTAGGTACCTAAATTACCGGGTTTCAGTATTGGGAGAAGTAAAGAATCCTTCGGTAGTTACTATTCCTAGCGAAAAAGTAACCTTACTAGAAGCATTGGGACTTGCCGGAGATCTTACCGTTTATGCAAAACGCGACAATATTTTGCTAATACGGGAAGAAGGAAATGTAAAAAAGTTAGTCCGGCTTGACTTAACTTCGGAAGAAATATTTACATCGCCATATTATCACCTTAAATCTAATGATATTATTTATGTGGAAGCTAACAAATCTAAGGTCGCTTCTACAAGTAGAATCAATCAATGGTTACCTATTATCATTAGTACCCTCTCCCTCGCTGTCATTGCTTTTGACAGGTTCCTATAATTAAATAGCAAAGCCATGAAATACAATTCTAAAACCGGAAAAGAGGATAATCTTTTCAGGTACATCATAAAAACATTTTTTCCTTTTTGGCCTTTATTCCTGGTGCTTATTGTGGTTTGTGTTGCCGCAGCCTGGGGGTATTTAAAATATACCACTCCGGTTTATGAGGCATCTGCCTCCATTATGATTAAGGACGAAAAGAAGGGGGTAGATGATTCTAAAATAATGGAAAGTATAAATCCTTTTGATTCCAAAAAGATTGTTGAGAATGAAATTGAAGTTTTAAAGTCCAGGGATTTAATGAAAGGCGTAGTGAAAAACCTGGGGCTTTATGCGCCTATTTATGAAGATGCCGGAATTAAAACGAAATCGGCTTACACTTCCAGCCCAATTAAAGTGATTGTTGAAAACCCTGGGAAGATAGGTTTTGCAGATAAAGAACCTGAAAAGCATTTTTTTGAATATAACTTTAAGAAAGAAAAGGTTAATTATTTAGGAAAGGAGTATAGTTTGAATACGTGGTTAAATATTTCTGGTGGGCATAGCATTATGTTTACCAGGAATGAAAACGTCAATAAAACAGCACAAGACCCTTTGTTTTTTTATTTATTGAATCCTAAAATAATTACTGCAGGTTTAATTGATGAATTAGATATAAGTACTTCCAATAAGCTTTCATCGGTAGTTAATTTAAGCATAAAGGATCAGGTACCAGAAAAAGCCGAAGATATTCTTAACCAATTAATTTGGCAGTATAATCAAAAGATTGTTCAGGACCAGAATGAACTTGCGTTAAATACAATGACTTTTATAGATGAACGAATAGAAAATGTAGAAGAAGATTTAGCCGAGCTTGAGTATAAAATACAGGAATATAAATCGAACCAGGGGGTAATAGATTTGAGTGAGCAAGGTAGGTTATACCTTGAAGATGTTGGTGAGAACGATAAGCAAATTTCTGAACTCGAGCTTCAGCTGGCGGTCTTAAATAATGTTGAAAACTATGTAATCTCAAAAGGTAGCGCCGGGGGAATGGTTCCTTCTACACTTGGAATTAGCGATCCCATATTATCGCAGCTTATCGAGAAGCTGTATGACCTTGAAGTAGAATATGAAAGATTAAAGAAAACAACTGGGGAGAATAATCCGATTTTAATTTCTATTTCTAATCAAATATCTAAAATAAGGCCCAGTATATTAGAAAACGTAAAAAGTCAAAGACAGAATTTAGAGTCAAGGCTAAGTAGTTTAAATTCTAACAATATAAGGTTTAACTCTACTTTGAGGAATATTCCGGGAAAGGAAAGAACCCTTTTGGAAATAAACAGACGAAAAACAATTAAGAATAATTTGTTCTCTTATCTTCTGCAAAAGAGAGAAGAAGCAGCCCTGGCCAATGTGCCAACAAATGAAAATAGTGCGATGATTGATAAAGCTGAGGCTTCTATAAAACCGGTAAGCCCTAAGCCACTTTTCGCCTATTTAATTGCGATGTTTCTTGCTGTGGGAGCTGGTAGTGGGTATGTGGTTGGAAAAGAAATTCTTAGCGGCAAAGTTTTGTATAGATCAGATATTGAGGATCACACCAAAATACCGGTGATTGCAGAACTGTTTTACGCTAAAAATTCAAAGGCGAAGAAATTTACAAAACCAAAGGAGTTTGTGCTAATAGAACAGTTTAGGCAGTTGGGTGCGCGGCTGGGCTTATACCGTCAGGATATCCATGATAAGAGAATATTGGTAACCTCTGGAATTTCTGGGGAAGGGAAGAGTTTTGTGAGTTCTAATTTGGCTTTTAGCCTGGCCCAAACCGGAAGGCGGGTAGCGCTTGTTGATATGGATTTCAGAAAACATCATACATCAGAATTATTTGATGTATCTAATTCTAGCGGAATTATTGGTTACTTAAAAGGTGAAGAAACTTATAAAAATATTATTCATCCCTCTAAGGTTAACCCCAACCTTTTTGTAATTGGTACCGGAGCCAAAGCAGATGATTATACTGAAATTCTCCTAAACGGAAACCTGGCTTCTTTAATGGATACACTGTCTAATGATTTCGAATATGTTATTATAGATACTGCTCCTGTAAATATTTTGGCCGAAGTAAACCTTATAGCAGAGTTTTGCGAAAAAACCTTATTGGTTATAAGGCACGGCTATACTTCAAAAGAATCTCTTAAAAGGCTGGACGAATCTGCAGGCATACAGGCCCTTAAAAATGTTTCTATAGTTTTTAATGGTCTAAAAAATAGAGGAATGATTGAAACCGATTATGGCTATGGTTATGATTTAAAACATAGAATGGCTTCTTATGCTAAACAATAGCGAAAGCAATACGATTCTATGGATACTTCTAATTAACAAGAACTATAAAGAATAATAGCCAGAATTTTGATTTTGGTTTCTCGTATGATAAAAAAAATCCTGGGTAATATAGTATTTAAAAATTTCTCCTATTTAACCATAGGTACTATTATAGCTCAACTTATAAGTTTGGTTACGGTACTTAAAATTACCAGTATTTTAAATCCTGATGATTATGGCCTGTTTACTTTTCTTATAGCCCAGGGAATGCTGTTATTAAGAATTGGGGATTTAGGAAATAGAAATATTGTAATAAGAACCATTGCCAGAGATTCATCACATACTAATGATTTATTGGTTAATGGGGCAATTCTAAGGGTACTGGCCATAATGGCTCTATCGTTTATTTACTACATTTATAATTATTACTTCGGAAGTTTATCGTTTAATAACCTGTTTTTAATTTTTGTTTTCTCGCTGTTTGGTTGCTTTGCAAATTTATTTGAATTAATCTTTCACGGAAATCAAAAAATGCTGCCTTCTGCGGTTATTAATCTAACCTATAGCCTTATTTGGTTTGTAATTGTATTTTTTATTCTCGACGAAGGCATAAGTATTAGCTTTATTTTTTTGCTTTATATTTCAATAACACTGGTAAAGGCTATTCTTTACTTAGCTTTTATTAAATATTATAAGTTATTTAAAGGCAAGGTTCAGAACTTTAGGGTTTCTGCTAAGCAAATAATTAAGGAAAGTTGGCCGTATTTTGCGATGATTCTTATTCTATTGCCTTTAACCAGTCTTGCCAACAATTTTTTAGATATAAATTCTACCAACAACGAAATTGGATATTTTAATTTATCTGAAAGATTGTTAGGCCCTATATCACTGGTAGTGGGAATGTCTCTAAGTGCTATATTTCCAAATTTATCGGCCATGTGGAGTAATAACAGGTCTAGATTCTATAAGTATTTATCTATTGGTTTTGGGGTGTATATGATTGCCTCTATGCTTATTTGCTTCATATTTACCCTTTTCTCTAAAGAAATAGTGATATTATTATTTCCTGATGGATACTTACCCGCAATTAAAGTCTGCCAAATGCAGGTGTGGTATTTATTTTTTACATCGGTAGATAGTATGGTAGGCGTAGTACTGGGAGCAGCAAATAAAGAAAAGCTTATTTTAAGATTTAGTATTGTTTACTTTCTAGTATGTACTCCCGTGCTCTTTTTTAGTAGTAAATATGGTGCGCTTGGAATTTCTTATGGCTATGTAGTTTCTTACGGTGCCTGTTTAATTTATGTATGGCTCACATTTAAAAAATCTTTAAATATAAAGATTAAGTACGACCTTAGAATTTGGTTACTCGCTATAAGCTTATTTGTAATATCATACTATCTAGCTTCAGGGATATCTTTATTCTATAAATTAATAATATGCTTTACTATTTTAAGCTTATTGCTTCCATATTCTTTTAAAATCTATAAGCCTTTATTTGTTAAATGAAAAGACATTTTGAAATAGCTTTTGTTTTTCTGCTGATTATTATTTCATTAAAATTTTTTGATGCACGGTTTTTAGATAATAGTCTTCTTAATTATTTATTGTTTTTAACCCTTATAGTTACAGTTTTTATTTCTGTTCCCTATGTATTACCGACTAACAAAGGATTTGTTTTTCCTGTGCAGTTATTGCTTATAGCTATGTTTATTTCTATAATAATGGCGGGCTTATATTGGGATCAAAGCTTGTTGGATAGTCTAATAGCAGTAGCACCATATTTAATTGTATTTATTTTTTTTTATTTATGGCATATTCAATTTCCTGTAAATATTCTAGAAAAAATAATTGTATTTTATGGTTCACTGTACATCCTTTTATACGTATTCGAGTTTATAACCAGTGGCACCGTTTATTTTGGAAAACCGCTGTGGGGAGATGAATTTTTAGTTTCTCGCGGAATTACAAGAATTATATTTCCGGGAGGCGGTGTGTTTGTTTTAACCAGTTTTATTGCGATTAATAAATTAACTTCCCAGGATAAAAACAGGTGGTTTTGGCTACTTTTAGCAATTGCCGGAATTGTTATCCCGGTAATGCAGGTAACACGGCAATTTATAGTGGGAATACTTTTAATTTATCTATATCACGTAATAAGAAGTATTAGAATTTGGAAGAAATTAGTGGTATTTGCTTCTTTGGTTAGCATTATAATTTTTCTACAATATGTAAACCATCCAATTATTGATGGATTAATAGACTCTACCCGTAATGATGCTAATTTAGGTTCAAATTATATTCGTGTTTTGGCGGGAGAATTTTTTTTAACCGATTTCTCTCCGAATTTAAGCACTCAAATTTTGGGAAATGGGGTGCCGTATTTTGGAGTTTCAAATTTTGGCCTGTATGTAGATAGTTTAGGGGTAACACAGGAATATTTTTTATCTGATGTAGGTATTATAGCAGTCTATGTTATGTTTGGTGTACTCGCCATTATAGCATACTTACTTATTTTTATAAAAAGTTTTATAATTCCGCTTCCGGGAAATTTTCAATACTTAAAATACTATTTGTGGTTTATGCTTTTAACCAGTTTAACCTGGTATACTACTTACCACTATCACTATTTAATAATTACGGTTTACGTGCTATATATGTACCAGGCCGTTTATATAGGGCAGGGAAACGGTAAAACACAAGAGCCAGAACCAGCCAAAGAGATAGATCGTGAAATGATGATTTCTAAATGAAAAATCCGGTTTTAACAGTAGCAATGCCAACCTATAATGCCGAAAGGTATATTGGTGAAGCTATAGAAAGTGTGCTTAATCAAACATTCAGGGATTTTGAATTGCTAATAATTAATGATGGCTCTTTAGATGATACCCATAGCGTAGTTTCTTTATATAAAGACGCACGTATTAGATTGATTAATCTTGAAGAAAATAGAGGGGTAGCCCACTGTAGAAATCTTGCTTTGCAGGAGGCCAGGGGCGAATTTATTGCCTGGACAGATAGTGATGATCTTAACGAACCTATCCGATTTGAAAAACAACTGAATTTTCTACAAAATAACTTAGATTTTGGCGGCTGTGGTACCTGGCTTTCCAGGTTTAAAGACTCTAAAACGTATTATGTAACAAAGGCTTTTAAAAGTTCTGAAAAGATAAAAGCATCACTTCTATTTAAACCGGCCAGTGTTCCAAATGCAACCGCAATGCTTAGGTTATCGGAAATAAAAAAGTACAATTTAAAATATGATGAGGGGCTTCAAATAAGTGAGGATTACGATTTTATTTTTAATTGCTCTCAATATTTAAAGTTTTCTAATATCCAGGAAGTTCTATATCATTATCGCGATTCTGAAACCAGTATTATGAAATCCTTTGAAGATAGAGAAGAACAAACTTTTCATATTTTAAAAACAGTTTATAAGAAGGCTTTGGCAAATTTGGATATTCGTGCTTCCGAAAATGAATTGCGTTTACATCATGCTATTTGTTCAAGAAAAATGTTCTCTAAGGTTTCTCATTTTCAGGAATGTTGTTTGTGGTTAGAAAACTTACAACTTGCAAACCATCAAAAAATGGTATATGATACTCAGATATTTAATGATATTGTGGCCGAGCAATTTTTCTTTTTGTCTAAAAAAGCTTCTGGTTTTGGTTTAAAGACCTTATCCTTCTTCATTAAAAAATCATTAAAAAATCGCTGGTCTATAAAACCAATAGCCTGTTCTAAGCTAGCCTTTAGATGTGTTTTGAAATATGATAAATTTGAATTTAAATTAACATGAAAAGCTTATGGAAAGTTTCATTTAAGAGGAAATATTAGTTTTTTGATGATTAATATAATGATCTAGTTTGTTGAGAATGGCACTATCTTGTGCAACATCAAATTTTCTTGCAAATAGATAATTTTTACTGGCTTGTTTTAATTCTTCAAAATCATTTTCTTTAAAAGTTACCGGTAATTCAACATCATTTCTAAGCCAGTTAGTATAGGTATTTGTAGTTTTTATTTGCTCTTTTTCTTTTAGTTTATTCACAATACTCGCAAATAAAGTTTCATCGGGAACATGAGTATAAGCATGGTACTCTAAAAGGTCTGGGTTTTTCTTTAAATAATTAATTATTTCAATAGCTGTTTCCACGGGGAGGGCCCACCAGGTGTCACCGCCTTTAGGTTCCAGGTAATTTGGATGAATTCTTTTAGGCTTAAATACTGTATTAACTGTAGTTGTAAAACCAAGGTTTCTTAGTAGATAAAATATGTGTTTAAAATTGCGAAGTGTTAAGAACCTGGAGTCGAAAATAGGAAAGATGCCTCTGTTTAAACGTTTATTGGGAAGGTGGAAATTATATCTTTCAAATCTATTTGCCCATTCCGGCCAAATATCTTTAATCTCTTCCGCTACAATGTAATTATTTCCATAATTTGATTGATAAAAATTATAGATGTGTCCATTATTATTAAGTGGATAATCCTGCCCAGATAGAAGCACACAATAAGTATTGGAAGTGAATTTTTTAATTACCTTATTAAGAAGAAGAAGTGTGACTTTACAGATCCCAATACTGGACCAGGGCGTTATCATTCTCTTTTCTTCTTCAATGAAGAAAACATTTTTATAATTTATAAATGCCTGTTTAAAGGGAACATCATCTGCAGTTTTGTCTATATGAACAAAAAAATAAACATTTTCTGCATCTAGTTTTTTTACCATTCTATGAAACTGAGATGGATTTTTGTGAGCGAGAATTAGGTAGCTTATGTTCATGGGGATTACTCTAAAGGCAATAGGTTTTATTATTTAATTACTTCTTTTCACTTAAGTAGGCGCTTTGGTAAGCTATTTAAATTTATAAAAAAAAGGGGGCTATCTCAAATTATTTCTCTGATTAATAATAAGATATGATTTCCTTATTTAAGGTTTTTGTATAATTATATAGATACCTGAACATTGAATTAAACATGTTAGAAATAGATACGGTTGGTGAATTTCGGCTAATACTAAGGCACTTTTAATTTGAAAAAGGAAAAGAAAAAAATACTTATACTGGGGTCTGCGCAGTTTGGTTATTCTACAACAACCTATAAATATTGTGAATATGCTAGGCATGATTTTGATATAACCTATGTAGGTTGGGATTACAAATTACCAAAAATAGAATTATCTCTTGTTAAAGTGAAATATGTAAGCAGAAAGGGCAACCTGTTAAAAAGAAATTTTAAACTTTTAAAGGCTTTTTATAAAGAGATTTCGCTGGGATATAACCTTGTGCTAACAACTTATGTAAGAGGAATTTCTTTGGTGAAACTTCTAAATCCGGGAGCTAACTTTTTAATGTATGTAGATACTTTTGGCGTGATGCCAAATGCCAGCAAAAGATATGTCTATGACTTTATGCTAAAATTTGAAACCTCTTTCTTTAAAAATCTAGCAGTTATTAATAGTGGGCTCGGCAAACGCTTAAATAGAAACAAGTATGAGATACTCCCGCTGGGTGGGGCAGTCTTCAATACAAATCATAAGTCTTTTGATAGCCTAAAATTAATATACGTGGGCACTTTTGATAATAGAAATATGATAGACTGCGTGAAAGGTTTCCACAAATTCCTGGAGATAACAGGTTATAAGAATGATAGTATTAAGTTTGAAATTATTGGGGACGGGCCAAATAACGAATTAGAAGAACTAAAGGCTTATGTAGAATCTTACAAGCTTTCACCTTATATAAGTATACTGGGGTATATACCTCAAAAAGATTTAAAACCTTATTTTGAGAATGCAAATATAGGTGTGTCTTATGTGCCCATATTGCCATATTACGAATATCAAACCCCTACCAAAACTTTTGAATATTTAATTTCCGGTTTGCCCGTAATCGCAACCGCGACTTTTGAAAATAAGAAAATTATTAGACCCTGGTCTGGTGTTATTGTTAAGGATAACCCTAATTCGTTTTGTGAAGGAATTATAAAGCTGCAGGAGAAAAAAAAGGAGTTTTGTAGTGAAAGAATTATAAAGGCATATTCCAACAATACCTGGGAGAATGCCGTGAAAAATCATTTTATTCCTTTGGTAAAAAAGCTTGCTAATTAGCCTCCTTTAGAAGGAAGTAATAGATAATTATAGCCCTTTTGAGAAATAATATTAAAAATTTTTACGCCTCAATTATTTCCAGGTTGCTTATTCTTTTTGGGCTTTCAAAAAGGCTTAAAAACAAGGCGCTTCGTGGGGAATTTATAATTTCGATTTACTTTCATGCACCAGATGCCTCTCTCTTTGAGTTTTGCATTAAATGGTTAAAAAAAAACAAATTTATTTTTCTATCTGAAAAAGATATTGTGGCAATTGCAAATAACAAGAAACCCTTTCCAAAGGGCGCAGTGGTTATAACTGTAGATGATGGCTGGTTAAGCAATGAAAAAAATGTTATTGAAATAGCCCAAAAACACCAGGTGCCCATTACAATTTTTGTAGCTACAGATGCTATTGAACATGGGAATTATTGGTGGCCATATATTACAAAAGCCCAGGATTTAGGAATGGATTTTCCTTCCGTCAAAAAGTTAAAGCAAGTTTCAAATAAGGAACGAGAAAGATTAGTAGCCAAAGTAAAAAGGAAAATTAGTTTAGAAAGGCAGGCTTTAGATTTATCGCAACTAAAAAAGGCATCACAAGCCGGGTATATAAATATAGGTGCCCACACGGTTCACCATCCTATTCTTATAAATTGTGAAGATGGGGAGTCTTTCAGGGAGATTAAGAATTCTAAGTTTCAAATTGAAAAATGGTTAAACAGGCAGGTTGTTTCTTTCGCCTATCCTAATGGAGATTATTCCGAAAGGGAAATCAATTATTTAAAAAAGTTGAATTTTTCTTCAGCGTATACTACAAAGCCTGAATACCTTACTAAAGAAAAGCTTCAGAAAATTTATGAACTACCGCGATTCTGCATTTATGAAGGAATATCTGAAGCTGAAGCTATTTGCCGAATGATGGGGGTATGGCAGCGGTTTTTTAAAGATTAATAATTATAAAATACCATTCTGTAGAAGTTTATGAATGTTCTATATGTAACCAATATGTATCCTTCAGAAGCTACACCTTTTGAAGGAGTGTTCATCAAAGAACAGGTTGAGTATTGTCATAAAGTATATGGTATCAACTATAAACTATTTGTTATTGATCGTTCCCGGCACAAATATTTAAATTATTTAAGCAGTATTTTTAAAATTAAGAATGTTATTTCTAAAGGTAATTTCGATCTTATTCATATACATTTTGGCCTGGCCGGGATTTTCTTACTACTAAATCCTTTAATTAAAGTACCTGTAATTGTAACCTTTCATGGTAGCGATATAATTTCATTTAAAAAAAAGGAGGGATTAATGCAGAAAATTAGCCACATGGTTGCTGCCAGGGCCGATAAGATTATTATTCTAAATGATAAAATGGCCTCTAAACTCGGGAAATATCAAAATAAATCGGTTAAAATTCCCTGCGGGATAAATACAGAAATATTTAAAGTAGCACGTAATAACTTAAAGAACAGAAAACTAGTAATTGGATTCCCTTCAGATAGAAACAGGGAAGTGAAAAATTACCCTTTGTTTAAAGCAGTGGTCAATATTTTGCTTGAAAAAAGATTTCAAATAGAAACTTTAGAATTTGCCAATTTCAGTAGAATAGAAATGGCTCAAAATTTAAGCCGATTAGACTGTCTCTTAATGACCTCCTTTAGTGAAGGCTCTCCCCAAATTGTTAAAGAAGCTATGGTTTGTGGTGTACCCATTGTTACCACCAGGGTAGGGGATGTAGCAAATTTATTAAATGGAGTAAAAAACTGTGCCGTAGTAGATTCTTTTGATGCTTGCCTACTGGCAGAAAAAGTATGTGAAATACTAAAATTAGCTCCCAAAGACAGGTTTACTAATGGTAGTGAAAAGATAACACAGTTGGCTTTGAACCAAGAAAAAGTTTGTTCTAATATTTATGATGTCTACCAAAGCCTTTTGGTTCAATAAATCAGCTTGCGGCAAATCAGGGCTTTTTAAAACGATTTTTCCATTAAAAATTTGAACTTATGAGAGATAAAAGGAAAAAAATTATACTTATTTGTTCTGATGGGGGGCACCTTGCTCAAATTTTAGAGTTAAGAGATATGTTCCTAAATTACAATTACCTAATTGTTACAGAAAAGTCTCCGGCTACAATTCCATTAAAAGAAAAGTATAATATTAAATACTTAAAAGGTAGGTCTAAAGGGCAGAAAAGAAATCTATCTTTTATTTTTAGTTTAATTGTAAATACTTTTCTCTCCCTAAAAATTTTAATGCAGCATTATCCTAAAGTTATTATTACAACCGGAAGTCATACAGCCATTCCCATGTGTTTTTTAGGGAAATTGGTAGGAGCTAAGATTATCTGGATTCTTAGCTACGCCAGAATAAATTCAAGGGCTTTTTCGGCAGATATAGTTTATCCGATAGCCAATAAATTTATAGTTCAATGGCCGGGAGTACAGAAATTTTATAAGAAAGCCATCTATCTTGGAGGGATATATTAATTATTCAGACTAACATTTTTACTATGATACTTGTACTATTGGGCACTTTTCCAACTGCTTTTAAACGGCCACTTGTTGAAATAGACAGGCTTTGTAGAGATGGCATTATAAACGAAAAGGTAATTGTACAAAGCGGGCATACCCGGTTTGATTCGAACTATTTAGACATGCGACCTTTTATTGCCCCCGATGAGTTGACCGGACTCTATAAACAAGCCCGACTTGTAATTACACAGGCCGGTACAGGATCTTTAATTAAAGGAATGAAGCTGCAAAAAAAGATAATTGCTATTCCCAGACTGGCAAAATATAAAGAAGTGGTAGATAACCATCAGGAAGAGATACTACAAGAGTTTGCTAAACAGAATTATATCTTACCCTGGACCGAAGATATGGCTTTGGAGGACATACTGCCCAAAGTAGATGCTTTTGAGCCAACAACCTACGTTTCCACGAAGCAAAATATAATAGATCATTTAGAAGAATATATCGATTCTTTGTAAAGATTTATAACCTTAAATAATTAGAACCTTATGATAAAAGTCGGCTTAATAGGTGCGGGAAAAATGGGCATCTCTCATTTATCAATTTTAGGTGCTCATCCAGATGTAGAGGTGGTTGGGGTATGTGAAACTTCTAAACTTGTGCTTAGTGCACTGGAGAAATATAGTAGCTTCAGCTGTTATACAGACTATCAACTAATGCTGGAAGAGGAAAAACCCGATGCAGTTTTTGTAGCTACACCTACCAAATTTCATTTTGACTTTGTGAAGGAACTTTTAGCCAGAAACATTCATGTTTTTGTTGAAAAACCTTTCTGCTTAAGTTCGGAACAAGGACTGGAGCTAGCTAGCCTGGCATCGAAGAAAAATGTAGTAAACCAGGTAGGTTATCACAATAAATTTATAGGCACTTTTAAAGAAGTCAAGAAATTGGTAGAAAATGGTGCCATAGGAGAAATTAACCATTTTCTGGGTGAGGCCTATGGGCCGGTGGTAACAAAGAAGAAAGAAGGAACCTGGCGTTCTAACCCAACCGAAGGCGGAGGCTGCCTAATGGATTATGCCTCTCACGTAATAGACCTAATTAACGATATTCTATCGCCTGTAACAGCCTGTAAAGGAAGTATTCTAAAATCTGTTTACTCCAAAAAAGTAGAGGATGCCGTCTATGCTATATTGGAGCTTTCCAATAAAACCACCGGAGTACTTTCTGTAAACTGGAGCGACGAAACTTACAGAAAAATGTCTACTTCAATTACCATAAATGGCAATAAAGGAAAAATAATATCTGATGCCAACGAACTAAAAGTCTATTTTAAAGAAAATCAATGCCCTACAGGCTACTCTAAAGGTTGGAATGTAAAATATGTAACCGATTTAACCGAGCCGGTAAATTTTTACCTCAGAGGAGAAGAATATTCAGCACAGGTCGATTATTTTATAAAAGCCGTAAAGGGAACGGTTCCTAATAATGTAAATAACTTTCAAAGTGCCTGGCTTACCGATAGGGCTATTTCAATAATAAGGAATCAAAACTAAAATAGGATGGATAGAATATTATACGGAGACAATCAGTTTTTTGCGGTAAACCATATTTCTGATGCCAAATCTATGGCGCAATCTATAAAATTTAAAACCGATGAAGCTATTATAAATATGATAGATGCTGCCAGGGCATCGGGTCTCAATACCTTTATGTGTACAACTCATGATAGAATAGCCAATATTTGTGATATAATTAGGGCTAATCCCGGGAAATATGAAAACTTTAAAATTTATCCTTGTATGCCTTATGCCCATAAATATGCCAATGCCGTAACCGAATTGGGGATTCAGGGAACTATTAAGCAATATGTTCCCGGAAATTTCTTTGGTACCCTATTTAAAGGAGGAATGGCATTTGTCTCAAAAGATTTTCTAAAGATTATGGAACTGCTTATCGATGCTGAAATGAAAATGTTTAAAGGAATTAATACCCCGGTTATTTTTCTGCAAAACGTAATCACCGATCTACTCTTAGGGTTGGGAATGGTTGAGGTGTTGAAAGGTTTTTACGATTATATAAAAAATAAATACGATGCAGAGCCCGGATTTATCACTATGAATATGCCCAGGTTGTTAACTATGCTTGAAACCGCCGGAATAGCAAATCCTATTATTTGTTTTTCCATAAATAAGCTTAATTTTAGAATGAGTGGAGGAAAAGGTTTATACGAAGAAACACTTAAAACTCGAAAATTTAGGGCCATTGCCATGCAAGTCTTAGGTGGTGGGGCAATCCCACCCAAAGAAGCCATAGAGTATGTTTGTAAATTACCTAATATTGAGGCCATTCTTTTTGGAGCATCTTCCAAAACAAATATTGAAAATACGGTAGCTACAATTCATCATTTTGACAGCCAGAAAGTAAGTTTTTAGATAAGAAAGTTAGTAGAACAAGGGCATAACCCTTGCCAATTAATTGGCACCTGGCTTTACTTCATCGTAGCTGCTATTTTCATTTCCTATACGCACCTCATCATAATAGATTACCTTTTGGGAAGAGGTTGGTGTCCATTCCCATTTATAAATACCAAATTTAAAATAAGGGTATTTTTCATCGTTATAAGTATTCGGCATATTTTGTCTATCAATTACTTTTTTACCATCTTTCCACACCTCCAATACTCCGGTATTGGTATGGGAGTATTTAATATGCACTACCCAATCAACCCATTTATCTTTAGGTATAGTTCCCAGATCTATATAGATAAGTCCGTCTGAATGTCCATTCTCCATAATACGATCGGTATCCCATCTTAACATCCATTTTAATTTACCTTCGGAAGCGATTAATGCATTGGAAGGGCTTCTGTTGGTAGCTTCTCCTTCATCGGCTTGAACATGCCATTGTGCAATAATTTCCCCGGTAGCATCAGTAGTATAGCTAGTTGGGAAAAATTGTGAAAAACCATACCAGCCCTCTTTCTTTGTTGTACTTTGAGCCTGGGACATTTCTGATCTATGACCACCCCAAATTTGAGGATCATTTTTTCTGATTTCAAATCTACCGGCAGTAGCACCTTTCCTTACAATATCTTTTTCAAGCTGAAAACTATGGTTTTTGGCATATTCCAGGTAAAAATTTCCCGCCTGTGGATTTGTTTCCAGGGCAATATTTTCAAAACTTTCCTCTAAAATTAAATTTGAGGAAATTTGATCTATAGGTAGGGGAGGGAAAAAGCTAAGTGTTTGCTTTTTACCAATGCTAAACTGACATCCCTGTAAAAAAATAAAGGCCGAAAAAAGTAATAAATAGCAAATGTATTTCATGACAACATAGATAGTACTCGATAATCGTGATAATACACACAGACTTATCTCAAAATCGAAATGAAATCATTTAATACCGCTCGTTGGCTTGCTAACATTTTTCTAATGAGAAGCGTATAATAAATAGAGTTTTTCTGCTATGAAATAGGTATTAGCCTATTCTGACTGCATCTACATTACCGGTTTTTAATCAGTTATAGAAAATTTTGAGCTTTGAGGCTAAAGCTGTCTATAATCAATTATATAATTTCAAATCTATAAGTAAGATACTAAAAAATAAATGAATTAACTGATAGTCAGTGCTTTGTGATTCGTTGAAGCGAGTAAAATTTAGGGAAGAAATAACTAAACTTATGTTATTGTTGGTTTGCTATTTAGAAAGCTTATGTGGGAATTTAAATTGGTAGGAACCGGCACGTGAACAGTACCGGTTCTTAGTTACCAAATGTGTTATTTAGAAATACCTATTTTGCTTCTTTAGAAACGATTTCCACTAGCTCGTATCTAATAGAAGAACCACCTGCCGGAGGGTTTTTTATTTCTGTTTTTTTCACTTTAAGACCATATACAAAACCGGGCTCATAGTTAAAACCTTCAATACCATCAACAAAGTAAAAATTCTCCCAGTTTTCGGTACCAATCATATTACCTTCCTGAACAAGTAAGCAGGTGCCTTCCATTTCTCCCACACAATTAACGGTATAACTGTTTACCATCATGTTAATTCCATTGTCTATTGTACGAGTTGCAACCTCATCGTAACTACTATATCTATTACCTATTTTAACCTCATCGTAGTAGATGGTTCTTTGTGTTGAAAGATTTCCCCAAGACCATTTATAGACACCAAATTTAAAATAAGGATATTTTTCATCATTATAAGTATTTGGCATGTTTTGCCTATCAATTACTTTCTGGCCATCTTTCCATACTTCCAATATACCGGTATTGGTATGTGAATATTTAATGTGTACAACCCAATCAATCCATTTGCCTTTAGGTATGGCTCCAAGATCTATATAGATTAGTCCGTCTGAGTAACCATCTTCCATAATACGATCGGCATCCCATCTTAACATCCATTTTAATTTACCTTCTGAAGCGATTAATGCATTGGAAGGGCTTCTGTTGGTAGCTTCCCCTTTATCTGCCTGTACATGCCATTGTCCAATTACTTCTCCAGAGGCATCAGAAGTATAATTAGTTGGGAAAAACTGTGAAAAGCCATACCAACCTTCACTTTGTGTAGTACTTTGTGCCTGGGACATCTCAGTTCGGTTACCACCCCAAATTTGAGTATCACTTTTTTTGATTTCAAATCTACCTGAATTAGCACCTTCTCTTACAATATTTTCCTCTAGCTGAAAACTATGGTCTTCGGCGTGTTCAAGGTAAAAATCACCCGATTGTGGATTCTTGTTTAAATCGGGGTTTTCAAAATTTTCTATATAAATTAAATTGCCAGAGTCTTGATATAAAGGTGGTTCCGATTCTAAATCTATAGACTCCAGAGAGTCTTCTGCAGTAGTAGTTTCTTCTAAGGTTTCATTATCTGGTGAACAGGCAGCTATGGCAAGTAACAAGACATAAAAAAGTTTTTTCATTATAAATAATTTAAATATTACTAATAGTTTCTAATCTTACACAGGTATTGCTTTATCAATAGACGAATAATTGGCTAATAGAACAATGGTATCATTTTCTACTATGCACTGAAAATTATCATCCATGATGTTAATAACTGTGTATGTTTTTAATTTTTGGATTATTTGATTTGTGCTATTTGATTTTTACACAATAAGAAATTGGTACAAAAAGTACGGTAATTGAGCATTTCATAAACTTGTAGGGATAGGGACATTTTACTATATTTTTTTTGCGAAAAATTTTGCGCGAAACTAATTATTAAAACCGATAAAACAAGTGATTTAATCATTTAAAAATGATGTTAACCTCTATAAATCAATTTTTTATGAAATATGTAAGAGAATACTTATACATCGGTATGTAAAGATATAGTCAATATTATGCCAGGAAATTTTAGCTTAATAATTGCGAAATAAACCCGCTGAATTTAGAAGCATAACGCGGATAATTTTATTTACTAAGTTTTGTGTTTAATGCCGAAAGGGATAATTATTGTGTAGAGTTTTTGACTTTAGTGTGAGTATTTTCCACAGAAAAAAAATTATGTATCGACAATAGCCGAAAAAATGTTGAGAGAAAGTAGGCTAGAAAATAAAAATTTATTTGAAATTAACGTCTGAAGCCTTGTGTTGGAATTAAACAAAAATAGATTCGGTAATTGAGCTGAAGGATTAACCTGAGATGGAATGGACTAAATTAACCAATTTCTTTCTTAGCAGGCACTATATGTACTTTGTTAACCAATTAAAATAATCCTTTAAAGCTCTTTAATTCGGGATTAAAATTATAGTCTATTTCTTCCTGATTCTTTTCGTTATAGCATACATCTAATAGCATCATCCCCAATCTTTTGTTTTCATATTCCAATATAAAATCAAAGGGATAATCTTCATGAAAAATTTTCTTAGAGTTTGCTACAGCTTTTAATAGGTTTTCTGAGTCTACGGGCAAGTCTAATATTTTTGATAGTACGAGTTTTATCTTTTTATCAGCTACAATATTTTTTTCAGTTTTTAGAATGCTAGTTATCTCTGTATGGGCAGCTTGAGGAAAGTTTTTGGGTGTAGCTACCAGGAGATTCCAGAAAGAAATCAAAACGCTAAACAAGTTTGATTTTTTACTGTTATTGTTTTCGTGTGGCTTTTTGAGCTCTTCTTCTTTTTTATTTTCTAAAACCGAATTTAGATCCTTAAATGAATATGAGTTGGGAGCGGGCTCATTAACCAGATAAGAGTTGTTTCGCATAGGTACAAATCTGTTTTATAGTGGTTTAATATATGAAAAAAATGTGCAAGATTAAGCTTTTTTGTAAAATTTAATGATAATTTCCCAAATTATTTATAGAAAAGTAAGTCTATTTTTTAGTAAATAAACTTATTTTAAAAAACCCGTAAGGTCTTGTATTGTATAAAAAAAGAGGTTGTTTGAAAAAAATGTTATTAGAAAATCTCACAGCTCACTAAAGACGAAATATTTTTTATCATATAGAGTAAGCAGAGTTCATTTCAATACTTATTAATTTATTGAAGCTTCAGTTTCAATATGGAGATACTAATTTCCAAAATTCTTCAAACATCCTCTCCCTTTTCATATAGTTTAATAGTTTACTCTAAATCAAACCTGTCCAGGTTCATTACTTTATCCCAGGCTTTTACAAAGTCTTTTATGAATTTCTCTTCTGAATCTATAGTTGCGTATACTTCAGCCAAAGCTCTAAGCTCCGAATTTGATCCAAAAATAAGGTCGGCACGGGTACCAGTCCACTTAACCTTATTAGTAGCACGATCGCGGCCTTCAAAAACGGTTTGAGAATCTGAAGTTGCTTTCCAGGTGGTTTTCATATCAAGGATATTCTTAAAGAAATCGTTGGTAAGCTGTCCCGGTCTCTCTGTGAAAATACCATGCTTAGATTGATCAAAGTTTGCATTCAAGGAACGTAGGCCACCTACTAAAACTGTCATTTCGGGAGCAGTTAAAGTTAGCAATTGAGCTCTATCCACCAGCATTTCTTCAGCTGAGGTAGAGATTTTATCTTTCTTCTTAAAATAGTTACGGAATCCATCAGCATTTGGCTCCAGAGGTTCAAAAGCTTCAATATCGGTTTGCTCTGCTGTAGCATCAGTTCTCCCCGGAATAAAAGGCACATCTACATTGTGACCCGCTTCCTTAGCGGCTTTTTTAATCGCAACACAGCCTCCAAGTACAATAAGATCGGCAAGGGAAACTTTTTTATTTCCAGATTGAGCACTATTGAATTCCTGTTGAATACCTTCAAGTTTTGTTAATACCTCTTGTAGCTGCGGAGGATTATTGACTTCCCAATTTCTTTGTGGTTCTAAGCGAATACGTGCGCCATTAGCACCGCCACGTTTATCCGAGCCTCGAAACGTTGAAGCAGAAGCCCAGGCAGTTGATACTAATTGAGATACAGATAAGCCTGAGTTTAGAATCATTTTATGAAGCTCATCTACGTCTTTATCGTTTATTAAATCATGGTCTACAGCAGGTATTGGGTCTTGCCAAATAAGTTCTTCGGTAGGTACTTCCGGTCCCAGGTAGCGCGAGGTTGGTCCCATATCACGATGTGTAAGTTTGTACCAGGCTTTTGAAAAAGCTTCGGCAAATTCATCGGGATTTTCATGAAAATGTTTAGATATTTTTAAATATGCGGGATCTTCTTTTAAAGAAAGGTCGGTGGTTAGCATAAAAGGTGCGTGTTTTTTATTGGCATCGTGCGCGTCTGGAATAGTTCCGGCACCTGCACCATCTTTTGGTTTCCACTGGTAAGCACCGCCTGGTCCTTTGTGACATTCCCAATCGTATTTAAAAAGATTATCAAAAAAACTATTGCTCCATTTTGTGGGGGTTTGCGTCCAGGCCCCTTCAATTCCACTGGTTATTGTATTCTCTGCATTTCCGGTACCAAAACTGTTTTTCCAACCAAGTCCCATTTCTTCTATACCGGCTCCTGCAGGTTCAGCAGCCACATATTCATTGGCATCTGCAGCACCGTGGGTTTTTCCAAAGGTATGCCCGCCGGCAATTAATGCTACTGTTTCATAATCGTTCATCGCCATTCGGCCAAAAGTCTCTCTAATATCTTTAGCCGCTCCAATAGGATCTGGCTTTCCGTTGGGTCCCTCCGGGTTTACGTAAATTAGCCCCATGTGGGAAGCCCCTAATGGATTCTCCAGGTCATCCCCATTCTGGTATCGCTCTTTGTTTCCCAACCATTCACCTTCAGACCCCCAATAGATATCTTCTTCAGGTTCCCAAATATCTTCACGCCCACCGGCAAAACCAAAGGTTTTAAGTCCCATAGACTCAAGGGCCACGTTACCGGCAAGGATCATTAAATCGGCCCAGGAAATTTTATTGCCATATTTTTGTTTAATTGGCCATAGTAAAAGTCTGGCTTTGTCCAGGTTGGCATTATCTGGCCAGGAATTTAAAGGAGCAAATCTTTGCGAACCAGAGCTTGCTCCACCACGGCCATCGCCAATACGGTAGGTACCAGCACTATGCCAGGCCATACGAATAAAGAACGGTCCATAATGGCCATAATCTGCTGGCCACCATTCCTGGCTGTCAGTCATAAGATTGGTTAGATCTTTTTTAACTGCTGCCAAATCAAGACTTTTAAAAGCTTCGGCATAATTAAAATCTTTATCCATAGGACTGGATAGATTGGAATGTTGCCTTAGTATATTCAGGTTTAAAGCATTTGGCCACCAATCTCTGTTAGTAGTGCCCATGCCCGCGGTTTTTTCTACTGCCCCTCCCATAAATGGGCATTTACTGGATTCATTTACGTCCCAAACTTTATGATTATCAGGATTTTTTGATTGATTTTTCTCCATAATTGAAAAGATTTAATGTTTAATATTTTAAAAATACTATAATTTTTACTTATGGTTATTTTATTTCTATATTAAATAACTATAGTGGTTAAGCGAAAACTATAGTAGACCATCGTACTGAAATTTATTCCAGTATTAAATACATATCAATATACTAAACCTAATCGTTTATTTAAAGGCGTATGTCCGGTAATTTGGATTGGGAAAAATAATTAAAGATGTTTGCTTTTTCTTATTCATTTTAGGACAAAGTGGCTTATTCTATATCAAAGCTGAAATTGTTTTGGGTATTATACTTTTCCTGCTTTCCTATAGCTAATAAATAACGATCACAGGCAGCTTTTCTTAACCATTGTACTTTATAATCATTTTTTAGAGAGCTGTGGAGGGCAGCTTCTGTCGCTAGTTTTGAAGCTGTTTTATAATCTATACTATCCTTACCATGATGATAAATGAAGGCTGCATAGAATTTATCTCGTGGCTTTTTTATGGTATTTATTTTTCTAATATTTTTTACCTGGTTCAACCTTTTTAAGTCTCTTTGTTCTAACTTGCTAAAATAACTCAGAAAAGACCTAAGTTGCATTCTATCTTTTTGGTCGCTTTCGTAAGCAAATTTTAATTTCTCACTTAGGCTTCCCTGGTGAATTACAGCTTTATCATAAGGTCTAATAAGCGAAATGCACACTCCAGAAATACAAATCAGCATAAGCAATAAAGAGTTTCTAAAATAGTACGGTTTTATCTTTTTAAAAAGCTGAAGAAGTCTAAGCAGGATTAAAAAAATAGCAATTACTAAAATGACTACTATTAAAATAAATTCAAAAGAATTGAAGAGATAAGAAAGCGTGGTAACTATTATTAGGCCTAAGAAAATAGTAAGTTTTCGCATAAGTTTGTTTTGCTTTAATAGAATAGTTCTTTAGCAGAAATATGGATAGTAGTTTATAGAATGACGTTAGAGTTTTGTAAATGTTGCAGATGGTATAGGTCTTAATTTCCTGAAAATTTTACGAAATTATTTTAATTTCAGTTTGTTAATTACACTTATCTTGGCCCTTTAAACAAAAAACTATGGCTTCAGGAATATTTGCCCTTTTAGATGATATTGCAACTTTAATGGACGATGTTGCGGTGCTGAGTAAAGTGGTAGGAAAAAAAACAGCTGGTTTATTGGGGGATGATTTAGCCGTTAATGCCGAAAAAGCTTCAGGTTTTGTGTCTTCTAGAGAACTACCTGTGTTGTGGGCTATAACAAAAGGCTCTTTTTTAAATAAACTTATTATCTTACCACTGGCTTTCTTGCTTAGTGCATTTCTACCTTCAGCTATAACTATTATACTGGTTATTGGAGGTCTTTACCTGGCTTATGAAGGTGCCGAGAAAATTTACGAATATTTCTTTCCACATGCTCATAAAAAAGAGAAGCCAAAGCTGGAAAAACTAAGCAAAGAAGAAGCATTAAGCCAGGAAAAAGATAAAATTAAATCGGCTATTTTAACCGATTTTATACTTTCGGTAGAGATAATTATCATTGCTCTTGGAGCTGTGGGAAATGAACCCTTATTAACAAAAGTGTTGGTAGTTAGTGTGATAGCCATTGTAGCTACAGTAGGTGTTTATGGAATTGTAGCTTTAATTGTAAGAATGGATGAATTTGGTACTAAACTTATAAACCTGAATGAGGAAGATAACAGCTTTTCAGATAAATTTGGACGCTTTTTGGTTAGTGCATTGCCCAAGGTAATTAAAGGCTTATCTATTATTGGGACTATAGCCTTACTTTTAGTTTCGGGAGGTATTTTTGTACATAATATTCATTTTTATCACGATTTAATTGAAAATATACCCTTTCCCGGAATTATTGTAGAATTTTTAACCGGCCTGTTTGTTGGTTTTATAGTGCTACTACTTATAAATATAGCAGTAAAAATTTATAAAAGTTTTTCGCCGGAGTCCAGCCAGTAGGTTAATTTAAGTTCTAGAATAGCTCTATAAATTGAATGCTAATAAAAAAGCCGGTTTACATTTTGTGTAAACCGGCTTTTAGTTACCTAATAGTTTGTATTATTTTTCTTGAAGTTCCAGTTGTGTTGCCGGAATTTCACTTACACCTTCTTTAAGGTAGCTGTCAAACCAACGCATCATTCTAAGCATAAAGTCGTACCTGGCGGTAGCTTTTCTGTTTCCGTGGCCTTCGCCGGGGTAAAGTACCAGTCTAACAGGTGTTTCTGTTCTGGTTTTAAGATGGCGGTACAACTCAAAAGATTGTCCGGGATCTACACGAGTGTCTTCTTTACCGTGTAGTATAAGAAGTGGGGTTTCACCCTGATCTGCATAAAAAATAGGGCTACGTTCAAGGTAGAACTTATAATCCTCCCAAATTCGCTGACGACTATGTACAAGAAACATTTCTTCAGGAATATCACTGGTGCCCCATTTTGAAATATTGTTGCTAATACCTACCGACATTACCCCGGCAGCAAATCTTTTTGTATGTCGGGTAGACATCCAGGCAGTGGCATAACCTCCATAAGAACCACCGGTGACTCCTACTTTATTTTTATCAATATTATAATTTTCAATAAGATAGTCTATACCGTCTATAATATCATCAAACTCTTTTCCGGCAGGATCACCCTGACTGGATTTAGCGAACTCGGCACCTCTACCTGTACTTCCTCGGTAGTTAGGATAGAAAACTGCATATCCATTTGCCGCACCCACCTGTCCGGGCATACTGTATGCTGTAAGCCAACCATTGTCATAATGAGCTTCAGGACCTCCGTGTACTACAGTAATAAGGGGAGTCTTTCCCGATTTTTCTAAAGGATGAATTAAAATTCCCTGTAATTCAAGACCATCTTTAGCCTTGTAAGTAATCACTTCTTGTTTTCCTAACTTCCTGTCTTTTAACCAGGGATTAGAGTCTGTAATTTTATTAATTGACGAGTTTTTGGTATTTAAAACAAAAAGCTCTCTCGGATGTTCGGCTGCATTTGCAGTAAAAGCTATATGCTTATTTGTAGCCGCAGAAAACCCGGTGATATTTAGGTTTTGAGATGTGAAAACCTTGCTAATTTTATCATTGATATTCAGGTTGAATAAGCTACTATAAACTCCTTCACTTCCAAGTAAAGTAAGGTTTTTATTATCTTTCCAGCTAAGCGAGTGAAATTGCCCCGCAAAATCTTCCTGAAGCATCTGCGGAGTACCACCTGAGGTCTCAGCTATAAAAATACGACCATCAATAGGATCGTGCTTATCTTCACCGGCAATAAAAGCTATTCTTTTACCATTGGGACTCCAATCTATGGCTCCTAGTTTACCTTTATGCTCAACCTGGGCAGTAACTTTTAAAGTATTGGCGTCTACAAAATAAATCTTCTGGCTTGTATAAAAATCGTCAACCAAAGAAGAAGGTGCAGCGGTTACCATAAGATTAGAAGCTTCCGGGCTCCATTGTACCGAAGTTACATGGCCTTCTACTTCTAACTTGTTAGCATTCTTATTAGTAAGATCTACAATATATCCAGATGCCTGCTTTAAATTGGTTTCGTAGATCTCGGGTTGATAGGGAAGCATATTGTCCTCGTCTTTTTTAACTGCAGATACGAAAGCAAGCTTATTTCCGTTGGCCTGCCAGCTATAAGAAGAAATATTTCCTTCAAATTCATAAACTTTTTGCGCTTCACCTCCCTGAAGGCTAATTTCATATAAGGCCGTAGCCTTATCGTTTTCTTTTTTAGTGGTAAAACTAATACTATTATGTCCCGGTCTCCATTGTAGATTAGAAACGCTATATTCGGTTATAAATGGTGTAGTTGTTTTGGTTTCCGTATTATAAACGTATAGTTGGGTAGATGCAGGTACATTTTCTTTTTTTGGATTTGCCGGCACCAAAAGTTGGTAGGCTATATGTTCTCCGTCGGCAGAAATTACTGCATTTGAAATTTGACTGATGTTTGCTACATCTTCTGGACTAAGCCCACTTTGCTGAGCGAATAGTCCCTGAAAAACAAAGAATAAAACAAACGTAATAGATCTTTTCATGTTAGATTTTATTTTTTTAAAATTGTGTCTAAAGATATTGCAAAATGGCAAATTGCACAAGTAAACATTTAGTGCCTAAAGCTGCTTTTATGCTTATAAAACAGGCGCTTATTTGTTTATTTACTATCTCGTTTTTATTTGCTTTTAAGCTTTAAATTGTATTTAAATAATTGCCTTTTGGGGTTTCTGGAGGATTAAAAGAATGATATTGTTATTTTAAATTGAAAAAAAGCTAAGAATTCTTTAAAAGTATAGGCTGTTAAGTTTAGGAATTTTTATTTTCGATTTTTCAAATTAAATAGAATAATACAAATTTATTTATTAAAAATTAATGAATAACAAAAGTGAGCCTTTGATTGATAAATGCTTAGCTTTTGTGTAATTTTATAAAAACCTCAATCTTATGAAGAACTTACTTGTGGCTATAGACCGACGTAAAGACGCGGAACAATTAATTGGACATGCTATAAAAATCGCAAAACTCACAGACGCAAAAATTTGGATTATCCATGTAATGGAGGGAGAACCTGATGATTTTTTAGCTAGGGAAGCGGGGCCGCAATATGTTTACGAGAAAATGGCAAAAGAGCGTAAAGACTCCCAATTACAGATTGAAAGTTGGGTTGAAAAGGTAAAAGAAAAATATAGTATAGATATAGAAGGTTTCTTGATTCAGGGGGAGGTAGTAAAATCTATAAAGAAGATTGTTGCAGAGCGTAATATAGACCTGGTTTTGGCTGGTCATAAAAAGAGGAACTTGCTTTACTCATTATTTACAGCCAATAAGAAGAAAGACCTTATAGACGATCTTAGGATTCCGTTGTTGGCAATTCCTTTGCCTTAAACTAGTTTTAGTTTTAATTAAAAAGATAAGGCTGGCCATTATTTATTTTTGGCCAGCCTCTATAATTAATTCACTTTTAGAAGTATAGAATACATTTTAATCTATCTTTCTAAAATTTCCCTGTCCATCAAACTCCAGTTCAATACCATTGGCTAATTCAATTTCCTGCTCTTTTTTCTGTTTTTCCCATCCAATTACCTGTACATCAGCATAATTTTTTTCTAAATAAGAAATGATTTTTGAAGGTAGCGCTTCAATTGGTATAACGGTGTTATCCTGACTTTCTATTTCAATAATATTTCCATCTTCATCAAAATCCAGTTCAACCCCGTTTGCGAGTTTTACTTCATATTTTTCGTCCTCCCATATTTGCCAGTTACTATTTTCTTTTATTTCCACCGTATTTGATGAAAAGTGTTGTTCAATAAAACTCTTAGCTTTTGAAGGTAAATTTTTGGCGTCTGCCTGTGCAAACATTCCAAAAGAACAGAGTGAGAAAAATCCTGATAAAATTACTTTTTTCATAATAATTGTTTTTTAAATTCTATGCGAAGTAAAGGTTGAAAACTGGAAAGAATTAGGAACGACCGGAGGTGTAATCTTAAAATTTTCTCAAAATTTGTAACTCGATAATAGAGGTTTGCCACCTATAATTATTGAGAAATAGAGACCTGCCTTAAGATAAAAAACCTTCCATTTATTAATGCCTTGTTGGCTTTCTGGAGATAATTTATTTTAGAAAAAGATTAAAATAGGGCAAAAAAATAATGTTTCCCATTTCTTTTCAGTTTTGTTCTTCATATTTGCATTCTATGGAGAATTGCAAAAAAAGATGCAATTTTGAATTTTTTAATTTATATCGCCTTTTTATATGTCTTATATCTTTAAAATGTCAAACAGAAGAATGAAGCTTAAAAATTTAGTTTTTACTTGCATATTCCTAATTTCTGGTTTTTATCTTAGTGCTCAGGAAACAACTTCAAATAGTTTTGGGAATGGAATAATTAATTCAGTGGCAAAAGATAGTTCCTTCAGTATTAAATTTGGAGCACGTTTCCAGTCATTATATATAAGCAATTGGAAAAATTCTGAATTGGAAGGTTTTAAATCGGAAAGTTCGAATTTTCTTATTCGTCGTGCCCGTTTAAAATTTAATGGATTTGCTTATTCTCCAAAGTTAGAATATAAGATCGAATTAGGTTTATCTAATAGGGATATTTCAGGAGCTTCTAAATTTACAAGTGATGCCCCAAGGTATGTGCTTGACGCTGTTTTAAAGTGGAATTTCTACGAAAATTTTGTGCTCTGGGCAGGACAGGCAAAACTACCGGGAAACCGCGAAAGGGTGGTTTCGTCTGGGAACCTTCAGTTTGTAGATAGATCTTTGTTAAATGGCCAGTTTAATATAGACCGGGACCTTGGTTTACAATTGCACCATAAAATAGACCTTGGTAACCAGATAGTGATAAAAGAGGCTTTTGCTCTTTCACAGGGGGAAGGAAGAAATGTGGTTACAGGAAATTTGGGCGGTTATCAATACACCGGCCGTTTAGAGGTTTTGCCATTTGGAGAATTTAAGGACTATAGCGAAGCCTCGTTGGAAAGGTACGAAACCCCTAAACTAGCAATGGGAGTTACCTACGATTATAATAATAAAGCCGTGAAGACTCGTTCTAATATGGGAGAATATATGTTTACCGAGAATGGCCTGCATCGTACCAATATTACTACCTTTTTTGCAGATTTTATGTTTAAGTATAAAGCTATTTCAGTACTTGGGGAGTTTGCGCATAGGGATGCCGATAATCCAATTGCAATAGAAGAAGATGGCACGCCTACCGGTGCCGTTGTAAATGTTGGTAATTCCTTTAACCTCCAGGGAGGCTATTTATTGGATAATAATATTGAGTTTGTAGGAAGGTTTACCAATGTTCATGAGACTATTGCCGGGGCTCGTTTTCCAAATTTAAATCAATATACATTGGGTGTTTCTAAGTATATATCAAAACACAAGCTTAAAGTACAAACAGATATAAGTTTTAACGATAATCCAGATCCGGGAATGAACCAGGTGGTATATAGGTTGCAGGTAGATTTGCACCTGTAAATTTATGCCTTTTATAGCCTTTAGTATTATTTATAGGGCAAGCAGCTCGTATTCTTTTATGTTGAAACCTCATTAAAATTGACTTTATCTCATGAAAATTTTAATTATAGAAGACGAATTGGATATGCTGCAGAATATGAAAGATTTTCTGGAAAAAGAGAATTTTGTTGTAGAAGCTGCCAGTAGTGTTTTTGAAGCACAAAATAAAATTGGGGTATATGCTTACGATTGTATTTTGCTTGATATAAACTTAAAGGATGGAAGTGGTTTTAGCCTTTTAGAAGATCTCAAAAAAAAGAAAATAGAGGATGGGGTAATTATTGTTTCTGCAAGAAATTCCCTGGACGATAAACTTCAAGGACTTAACCTGGGAGCCGATGATTATCTGGCGAAACCCTTCCATATGTCCGAATTAAACGCGAGGGTAAAGGCAGTACTAAGAAGGAGCCATTTTAGGGGTAATAACATAATTAAGCTTGGAAATCTTTGTATAGATATAGACGAGCATCAAGTAGATATAGATGAAGAGGTACTGGCTTTGAATAGAAAGGAATTTGAAATTTTGTTATTTTTTGCATCCAATAAAAATAGGCTTGTTAACAAATCGGCACTGGCAGAGCATGTATGGGGCGACCATATAGACCAGGCTAATAATTTTGAGTTTATCTATTCCCAAATTAAAAATTTACGTAAAAAACTAAATGCCGCCGGAGCAAATATAGAGATTAAAGCGGTTTACGGTATTGGTTATAAATTGGTAGAAGGGTGAAATTATTAAATTATACTACCAGTTATTTTTCAGCAGTATTACTAATTCTTTTGGGAATATGGGCTGTGATATTTTATGTAGAAATGCTAGATGAAATATACGATAGCCTGGATGATGGTTTAAATAACCAGAAGATGCTAATTATAAACCGCGTAAAAAATGATCCCGAAACTATAAAGCAATTAGATTTTAAAGAGGCTAGTTATAAAATTAAAACAATTAATAAGGAGCGGGCATTAAGGTTTAAAGATTCTTATCGCGATACGCTTATGTATATGCACAACGAAGAAGATTTTGAGCCGGTAAGGTTGTTAGAAACTGTGTTTAAAGAAGGGGATGGGTTCTATAAGTTGCAAATTTTTACTTCTATGGTAGAAGAAGACGACCTGATAGAAGACCTCTTATTTTCACTTATATTACTTTATATAGGTCTAATTTTAAGTATTGTTTTACTTAACAATTGGATCCTTAAAAGAGTTTGGAACCCCTTTTATAATCTTTTACAGCAACTTAAAAATTTTAGACTCGAAAAAGATCAAAAAATACTTACTATTTCCTCTAATATAGAAGAATTCAATTTACTGAATACGCGCATAGAACAAATGTTGGAAAAATCTATATCTAGTTATAATAGTCAAAAGCAATTTATTGAAAATGCAGCGCACGAGTTGCAAACCCCTTTGGCCATAAGTATTAACAAACTGGAGCTACTGGTAGAAAATGAAGAGCTTAATGAGCAGCAAATAAAGTTAGTGGCTTCGGTTTTAAATAATTTGGAAGGATTAACCCGAATGAACAAATCTTTGTTGTTACTTTCTAAGATAGAAAACCGGCAATTTCCCGATGAACAGGAGATAGACTTTGTAGATTTGGTAACCAACCTTAAAAAAGATTATAAAGACCTGGCCAGCCATAAGGAAATGGAGATTAAAATAGAAGTGACTTCATACTTAAAGCATACCATGAATAAAGATCTGGCAGGAATTTTAGTCTCTAATTTACTTAAAAATGCCATTATACACGGTAAAGAAGGGAGTGAAATTATTATTGAGATCTCTCAAAATAGTTTTAGAATAAGTAATGTTTCCAACCGGAAAGCTTTAGATGAATCAAGGTTATTTTCACGTTTTCAGAAAAATTCTGAGTCTGCAAACTCTAATGGAATTGGATTGGCTATTGCACAAAGCATTGCCGAAAAATACCAAATTGAACTAAGGTACTCCTTTACAGAAAAGCATAATTTTCACCTTGATTTTTAAAGTCTCTGGTACCTTATTCTTCATAGTTCCAGTTTTTTCGGTTTTTGTGTTTCATTTTTAATTGAAAACATTAAAAATGAAAAAGACGATTTTTATAGCCTGGATTATAGCTTGCAGAAATGATGATTTAAGCAATGCTAATATTCCTTCTAGCTAAAACTTAAAAGAAGCAAGTGCTTGTTAAACTGGGGGGTGAAGATTTTTTATAGGTCGAGATATGTAGTTTTCAATAAAAATGAATTACATAGATAGACTAAAAAAGGCTGTCCAATTTTTTGGACAGCCTTTAATTTTACCCTATAAGCTAATCAGGGCAGGTTTCTATCAAAATTAATAAAGGTTTAAAGCTCTTTTACTGTAATATTTTTCCAGTAAACCTTAATACCACCACCATCATGTATTTGAAGGGCTATTTTTCCATTTGCCTCTCCAATTTTCTCATCAGAAAAATCAACCATTTCCACGCCGTTTAGCCAGCTGGTTACCTGGTCGCCTTTTACTTTTATTTTTAACTTGTTCCATTCACCGTATTTAAGGGCATCTTCTTTTTCCTGATCTGGCTTAATAAGCCAACCACGACCGTAAGATTCATAAATCCCCCCTGTGTGTAGGTTAGGTGGGGCTACTTCTACCTGCCAACCGGCTATTTTTGTACCTTCAATTTCAGACCTTATAAAAACACCGCTGTTACCATCGGCCTCTTGTTTAAACTCCAGGTTTAGTTCAAAATTTTTGTAATTGTTATCTGTAGCAAGGTATCCATACTCTTTATCTGGACCACTTTCAGAAATCAATAAACCATCTTCAACATACCATTT
The DNA here is from genome assembly GCF_015143665.1 of Salegentibacter sp. BLCTC. Taxonomy (NCBI): domain Bacteria; kingdom Pseudomonadati; phylum Bacteroidota; class Flavobacteriia; order Flavobacteriales; family Flavobacteriaceae; genus Salegentibacter; species Salegentibacter sp. BLCTC. Next base: position 695,687 of record NZ_WYEW01000003.1, read on the forward strand.
TTCGGTACCGTGTATTTTCCATCCATCCAGATTTTCTCCATTAAAAAGTTCCTTTCCAGATTGACAACTTGTAAGTGCGATGCTTAGTAAAATAGCAACTAAACTAATTTTTTTCATGTTCTATTATTTTAATACTTAATTAGCCATTTAGTATATGGCAGGGGTAAGGTTATAATTTTTTAATTTTAATATTTTTAAACCAAATTGGGCTGGCGTGATCTTGTAACCCAATATAGCCAGATTTAAATTTTGCATAGTCGGGACTATCTTTCCATTTTCCGGAGTCTCTTTTCTCCTGCCATTCTTCAGATTGTGGATTAAAAGAAAGCAACATTTCTCCGTTTAGCCAGTGTTCTACACGTTCTGGGGTATATACTATTTTACTGGTATTCCACTCTCCTACAGGGTTTAATTGTTTCTTAGTTGTATCAGGTTCATACATGGCATAATCGGCTGCTGTTTTGTTGAGCGGTTTTAATTCTGAAAGATTTTCAGTATGGCCCAGGCTCTTGTTGTAACCGGTAAGATCGTGTATGTTTTCGTAGTTTTCGTCGTCTATAAGCTGGTATTCCGGAGCTACTTTTGCCGGATTTGCATAACCTTCTTTTACGTGATAAAAAATACCACTATTACCACCTTCTGGAATTTTCCACTCCAGGTAAAGTTCAAAATTATCAAACTCTTCGGCACCATAAATAATATCTCGTCCTCCTTTGTAGTCTTCTTCTTTGCCCAATTTGGTTTTATAGGTTAATACATTGTCTTCTATTACCCAACCCGGTGGCATTTCTTCTTCACCATATCCTCTCCAGCCGTCCAGGCTGCTACCGTCAAATAAATACTGCCAATCTTCATCTTTTTGCTGAACTTCAGCAGTATTTTCCTGGCTCTTAGTTTCGGATTGCTCCTGTTTTTTATCTGAATTTTTACAAGCTATGGTTGAAGCCGCCAACAGCATGCATATCATTATTTTTTTCATTTGGTATTTTTTAAGTTGAAATCGGGCAGGGAATACTTTTAAGATTCTACTACCCGTTTCTATTTTATTCCAGTTTAATTAGTGTTATTGGTTTAACCTAATTTCATTTTTTCCGGATCCCAGTTTATAAATTCATTCTTTTTATAGCTTTCATTACATAATAAAGCCGGTGCGGCTGCACGGAACCCAAAAGCAGGATCTTGGGCTACCGAGCCATTTTCACGAATTGCCATAAAGAAATTGGCAAAATGGTCATAATGCGCTCCTTTGTAGCCATCTTCTGCCCGGTAAACGGTTTCTAAAGGTGGAACCAGCTTTTTACGATCTGGCCTGCCAGAATTTTCTTTTGCCTTTTCTGCCAGGAAAGGATCATCACTTCCTCCACCGGCATTGCGCTTTAATGTAAGGCTGTCCCAGGCTATATCCATAGAACCTTTACTTCCTACCAGTTTTAAGAACGTACTTCCGCT